>CAVGLS010000060.1:0-2693 GCA_963630225.1 bacterium | reverse complement strand
TCCATCCCGTAGGCGGCCATCACGGCGCGGTCGTTGTCCTGGTGGGCGCGGCGCAGGTCGGCTGGCATCGTCACCTCGTCATATAGGTCGGCAAGCGAAGAGTCCGGGTAGGCGGCGCGGGCGTCGAGGATGGCCCGGGCGGTCCGCTCTATGCGGGCTTTCTGCTCGGCGGTGGGCTGGGGCCAGGGGAAGTTGTTGTAGACGATGTCCTTGCTGTAGCGGTAGTCGCTCTTCAAGCGACCGCATACCGCCCGCATCCAGGCCATATGGACATTGGAAGTCAGGACTCCGAAATGGTAGAGTGTGGCGGAGGGGATGAGGAATACGAGATCACTTGCGAAAGTTCCCTTCGGGATAAATCCCATCGGCACATACTTCCGCTTTTCAGAAGATACCTTCGGCACTATGATGGAGTCGCCGTCGGGCATATTCTCCACATGGAAACGGGTAGGCGTGTCAGCCAACTTTCGAGTACCTGCACTTGTGCTTTCCAACCGCACCTTTCTCACATTCTCCACCCGCTCATAGCAGAGCGGCATCTCCTTGATTTCCTTTGGAGTGCAGTCTCCGAGCCACAGGCAATAGCGGGGCTTCCGGTGGATGAACTCCACCGAGCCGTACCAAGGATGGAACAAGGTGGCGGACTTCGGCTCCCGCCGGACGAATTCCTCCATCTCCTCCTTCTCGAAGAGATAGTTGCCTCCGTCTATCGGTTGATTACCAATACTTATCGGGGGTACGTCGCACAGCGGCTTGCTCCTGCTGTATATGAAGGTATCGGGCGCATCTATCAGATAGGCGTTGATGTGGCCCGCCACCTTCGCCTGTCCGTTGTCGAAAAGATACTTTTCCTTATGCTCCACATACGAGAATCCGATGACCACCACGTGGACGTGGGCTTTGAGGCTCGCCTCGCTGTCCCAGCGGAAGGTGCGGTGGGCGAAGCGGATGCGGATGCCTTCGGCGAAGAGGGGTTGCCAGAGGTTTGCCACCTGCTCGCCTTGCGAGATGGAGTTGGTGGAGACGAGGGCTGCTTCCACGCGGGAGTCCTTCATATAGTCGGCGGCACGCTTGTACCAAGCCCCGACGTAGTCGATGTTGCCCACATTCTTCCATTCCTTCCCGAAGACGGCTGCCATATCGGCTTTCTGGCTCCCGTCCATCAGGCGGGCGCCCACAAACGGCGGATTGCCCATTATGTAGTTCAGTTCCGATGCCGGCACGACCTCGCCCCAGTCGAGCTTCAGGGCGTTGCCCTCCACTATGTTGTGGTAGGTCTTGAGCGGCAGGAAATCCAGATTGATGTGCAGCAGCCTCTCCGTCTCGGCCTTCATCTGCGCCTCGGCTATCCAGAGGGCCGTGGTGGCGACGGTGACGGCGAAGTCGTTGATTTCTATGCCGTAGAACTGGTGGATATCGACCTTGATGGGATTGAAGAGTTCGCCGATAAACGGCATCACCTCGTTCTCCAGCCGCCTTAATGACAGATAGGTCTCCGTGAGGAAATTGCCGCTGCCGCAGGCGGGATCGAGAAATCTGAGTGAAGCGAGCCTGTCCTGGTATTCGCGGGCCATCTGGATGCGCTTCTTTTCCACAGGCTCGGCTTTTATCGCTTCCAGTTCTGACTTGAGAGCGTCCAGAAACAGCGGGTCTATGACCTTGTGGATGTTCTCGATGCTGGTGTAGTGCATTCCGCCGCTGCGGCGGGTCTCGGGGTTGAGGGTGCTCTCGAACACGGCCCCGAAGATGGTCGGGCTTATCCGGCTCCAGTCGAAATCGTCGCTGGCGTGCTTGAGCAGAAGCTCGGCGAGCTTGTCATTGAAGCGCGGTATCTCCACGTCCCTGTCGGCGAAGAGGCCGCCGTTGCAGTACGGGAAGGCCTTGAGGGTGTCGTCCAGATACGGATCGCGCCTATCCGGCGGAGTGTCGAGGACCTCGAACAGCTCGATGAGACCCCGGCGCATCTCTCCCTGACCCGGCTTGAAGCGGGAGAGGTAATCGTGGAACATACATCTCTTCTCCCCGAAGAGTCCGGCGTCCTCCGCGTAGAGGCAGAATACCATCCTGACGCACAGGATGTTGAGGCTCCTCAACGTGTGAGGGTCGTCGGGATTGATATATTGCTTCAGCAGCTCTTCGTAGATTTCGCCTATGATCTCTCCGGCCTGCAGGGAGACCTCCATCTCCTTCTTGAGGTGCTCGCTGCCGGTGTCCACGAGGAACTGCAGGCGGTAGTATTCCCTCTCAAGATTCTTCAGCTCAATTATTTGCGGCTCTCCCTGCGGATTCTCCATGTCATAGACGTAGAACTGCCTGAAGTTGCAGACGACTGTCCATCGCGGCCTGCGCGAGTATGGTAGTTCCGCCGCATAGCGCTTGGCCTGCTGGAACGGGGTGAGGAAGCTGCCGTCGGACTGGCTTATGCCTGTGTTCAGGTCCTTGTCTATGGACTTCTGCTCTATCAGGACGTGCGTCGGCTCGATGTAAGCGTCGATGAAGCTGGTGTTGTTGAGCTTGACCTGGTTCTCGAAGGAGATGACATCATACGGGCGCTCCACCCCGAACACGGTCTGGAGCAGCTCCAGCCAGAATGGCTGGCTCTCGCCCTTCTCATATCCTTTCCCCTCCCAACGCTCTGCGAAGGCCTTGGCGGCTATGGATTGCTGATTTTTAGTCATAGCACGTTGCTTGGT
>CAVGLS010000059.1:0-3143 GCA_963630225.1 bacterium | reverse complement strand
GCGGGGCGAATTTGTCCGTCCCGTCCATGATAAGGCCACCAAGATGGACGGCGGGGGTTAAGGCAACGAAAGGGGCTGACTGAAAAGTCCATATGGGACTTTTCAGTCAGCCCCTTTCAATCACTTCAACTGATACCCGGGGACATTCTTCAGCCCCGGGACGGAGGTGTCTACGGACGGCGGAAGTTCCACTTGGAGTTGTCGCTCGACGCGTCGAACTTGCCGAGCGTAGGGGTGCTGTCGCCGATGGAGATGAGGGCGTACTGCTCATCCCTGCCCGGCACCAGCTTAGGCATTATCCTGTAGGTACCGTCGATCAGCTGCTCGATCCTCCAGAGCTGCTCCGGCGCTCCGGTAAACTCCGGCACGGCAACCACTTCCGCGTCTGCGGTGGCGGCCAGCGCGCGTTGCGTCCCCTCGATAGTTATCTTGTAGTATGGCGCTCCGAGGTAGCCGCCCGCGTCAGGCACAGCGGTGACGGTCCACTTCTGGTGCGGACGGAACATATAGTCGCCGATGCGTATATCTATCTCTCCCTCAGGCCATTCGCCCTCCACATCGGAGAGCTTCTGATCCTCGACCACCACCTCCGGCTCGTCGTCCTTCATCCAGAACCCGCGCATCCCGCCCGGCATACGGTTGAAGTCCACCGCGAGTTCGAGGGCATAGCCGCGGCGCACGGACTCGATCTCGTAAGTCCCGTCCCGGAAGAGTTCGCCGGCCACCGGCCAGTCGTTCACCCAGAGCAGAGGACGGATACCCAGCACGCTGCGTCCGCTCCTGTCGAGGTCGGCTTCGAAGTGGCAGGACATCTTCTCCACGCCCTCTTCCTCGACATAGCGCCCGAAGTGCCCGGGTCCGGTGACTCTGCCGTGGGCGGCGAGCACCATCTTGCCGCCTCCCTTGAGCATATCGCGGCCCATATTGTCGAGATACGGCCCAGTCACCTTGCGGGAGCGTCCCACCACTATGTTGTAGGTGGAGTTGGCCCCGTCGCAGCAGGTGCCGTGCGTGCCGAGCAGGTAGTACCAGCCGTTGCGGTACATCAGGGTGGTAGCCTCGCAGTCTATGGCGATGTTGACAGGCTCGTTGCCCTCGACACGCGCACCGGTGGCCGGATCAAGCTCGACCAGACGGATAAACCCGAAATAGGTGCCATAGCTGAGGTAGAGCCTGCCGTCGGTCGGGTCGAGCAGCAGCCCGGCGTCGATGGCGTCGCAGTCTTCGTCGTCGAGGGAGTGCGCGACTTCGATAGGGTCGCTGTACTTGAAGTCAGGAGAGTCGGGGTCGAGGGTCTTGTTCCACATCGTGAGCACCTTGCCGGCGTGCCCGCCGCCCAGACCGCCGCCAGTGGCGCTGTAGGCGATGAGGTAGCGGTCACCTATCTTGATGGCGTCAGGGGCCGCACCGCCGCCGGGACGGACCGCGCCCTTGTTCCAGAGCCAGCCGTCTTCGGAGATGAGGCCGCCTCCGCCGGTGCCGAAGGTGTAGTATTTGCCGTCGCAGTACATAATCGTGGACGGGTCGTGGATAAACGGTTTGCCGCTGCGGGAAGTGCTGCTCTGGGCATAGGCCGTGCCGCCGAGGAGCAGCAGCGAGGCGAGGACGGCGAGGATTATCTTTCTATTCATAGCTGATCTTGATATTGGTGACGGGTTTGCCGTCGGAGTCGATGAAACGGAGGCAGAAGTCGCTCATTCCCGGGCCGTTGATCACGGCTCCGCAGATTATGTTCCTGCCTTTCTTGAGGGTGAGACGCTTCGAGACGCAGTCGTCCATCACCATCCTCCTGTCGCCGGAGAGCAGTACGGCTTCTTCGCCGTTGAGCCACCAGCGGGACGCCGAATTGGAGCCCACGGCCATCCTCACTCCCTCCATCTCCTCCGGACAGTCCACTATCGTCACCGCCCAGAAGATGACTCCATAGACATCGGTCTTGAGGTTGCTTGCGAAGCGGAAGAGTTTAATATTGAAGAGTTTGCTATCAAAAGCGTGCCAGGCGAGCTTCTTCCCGTCGACCTTGGTCCGGGACCCGCGCTTCGGGACGCTGCCGAACTTGCCCGGGTAGCTCTCCGGGCAGAGATTCTCCACGACATAGCTGTCGGTGAAGACCGTGTTGCTGCGGTTAGGCTTGCTGATCGGTTCGAGCAGAAGCCACCTGCGGATGAACCCGTCTTCGTCCGGAGAGCTCGCCTCCGGGGTCGAAGGGGTGAAGTAATTTTCGAGGGCGGTGCTGCCCTCCTGCGCGTACGCCTGTCCTCCCCCGAGGCACAGCAGGCCGGCGAGGAGCAGAGGCGTGAAGATGAGTGATTGTTTTAGTGCGGTCATAACCCTGTATTTCGTTTGACGCAAAGATATCACCCTCCCGTCGGATAATCCCACTCCGGCTGTTACCTATACTTTTGTCAAGCTATCTTTTTGCGGGGCCGCGCCGGAGCAGGACCACCGCCCATACTTCGCAACCCTCGCCACGCCCGACGAAACCCAGACGCTCGGTGGTGGTGGCCTTGACGCTCACCTGAGAAGGATCAACCCCCATCACGCGGGCCAGCTCCGCACGCATCTGCGGGATGTACGGGGCAAGTTTGGGGGCCTGCAGAGCTATGGTAAGGTCGACATTGCCCACTGTCCAGAGGTCCCGCCTGATGAGGTCCATCACCCGGCGAAGCAGCTCGCGGCTGTCGATGCCCGCAAACTCGGAGGAGGAGTCCGGGAAGTGCTTCCCGATGTCGCCGAGGGCGAGCGCCCCGAGGATGGCGTCGCACAGCGCGTGGATCGCCACGTCCCCGTCGGAGTGCGCCACGAAGCCGCTGCCCGACACTATGTCCACTCCCCCGAGCCGCATCGGCAGCCCCTCGGAGAGCGCGTGCACGTCGTATCCCTGTCCTATTCTGATGTCCATATCGTAATCTCCTTTCCCGACGGAGAGGAGCGCCATTATGCCCCTGACCCGTCCGGAAAACATCGCAAAAATAACCTTTATTATTTCCAATGACAAAAACTTGTAACTCCTTGCAGAAAATTGATGCCGGGTCGCAGGAAAAACGCCGAGCATATCCAAAGATTGACTAATTTTGCGAGTTATGGGATTTGAGTTTCGCAAATGCGAAACACGGTTTTAGAGGCCCATAGGGCCGAAAGCA
>CAVGLS010000058.1:0-3235 GCA_963630225.1 bacterium | reverse complement strand
GCCTGATGACAAAAAGAGAGGGTGGCTAATCAGTCTTTCGACTTTTTAGTCACCCCCTCCTTATATTGTGGACCTAATACCCGAAGATCTCCTCAAGGCTGACGGTCTTCACCGGGCCCAGAGTCGAGAGGAACTTGGTGTCAAGGTCACTCTTGCGTCCGAGGATGGCATAGGTATAGTCGCGGTCCTTCACCCACTTCTGCTGGATTGCGACCACGTCGTCGAGCGTCATATCCTGCACCTTGCTGAAGATGAGCCTGTCGAGCGGTTCGGCTATGCCGAGCCTGCGGCAGGCGCGGTAGGAGCTGAGTACCTGCATGCCGGTGGTGCGCTGGGTGCGCATACGGCTGATGAGGGCATCCTTGGCCACTGCGAACGCGGCCTCGGACTGCGGCATATCGTTGATGATATCGTCGAACGCCTCTATGGCCTGACGCATCTTGTCGTTCTGGGTGGCGATGAACGCCGTATAATAGTAGGAAGCGTCGGCATAGGACGGAGAGTAGAGACGGGCCCAGGCCGAATAGGCCAGGCCGCGGGCCTCGCGCATCTCCTGGAACACGACGGTATTCATCCCGCCGCCGAAGTACTCGTTGTAGAGGCTGAGTCCCGGAGCTGCTGAAGCGTCGAACTTCTCTCCCCTGTTGGAATACTGGAAGTAGTAGATCTGGGCGGCGTCATATGGGGCGATGACCACATTGTCGCCAGCAGTGGAGACCATCCTGGTATAAGTCTCCGGAAGAGCGACCGCCCCCTCGCCCACCTTGTGGTGCTGCGCGAGGCAGTCCTTGAGAGCTGAGCGGGACATAGGCCCGTAATACATGACCTCGTGTCCATAGCCGAATACCTCGCGCAGCTTGGAGAGCAGCTCGTCGGAAGTGAGGGCGAGGACGGCTTCGTTGCTGAGGGTGGTGCGCCTGATGAAATCTCCGCCGTAGTAGACATATCTCGACAGGGCGCTATAGCAGCTGCTCTGCGACTTCTTGCCGTTGACGCGGGACTTGAGGATATCGGACTTGACGTTGGCGAGGATGTCCTCGTCAGGTTGCGCGTTGAGGATGAGGTCCTCGAGGATTTCGAGGGCCGCCCCCATATTCTCGCTCAGACCCGTCAGGGACACGACGCTCTGGTTGGCTCCGGAATACACTCCGAAGTTGCAGGCGAGGGAATACATCTGCGAGGCAATCTCCTCCGCGCTTCTGGTCGGGGTTCCGAGGTAGCCGAGGTAATCGCTTGCCACGGACAGAGCCGGGCAGTTCTCGGTGCCGTAGTTGAATATGAACTGCAGGTTGAAGATATCGTTCTGCTCGTTGCGCTTGTAGAGCACATCCACACCGCCGGCCAGACCGAACGCGGACATATCCTTGGAGAAATCCACGAACACAGGATCGATCGGCTTCACGGCGGTCGCCTGGATCTCCTTGAGGAACTCGCTCTGACTGTCGCGGTTGGTGACGATAGGGGTGATCTTCGGAGCGGCTATCTTCTGCACGCTCCTGTCCTCTCCCTGACGCTTGTAGATGATGGCGCAGGAGCTGTCGGTGAGATATTTGCCCGCAAATGCGACGACATCTTCCTTGGTCACGGCCTGATAGCGGTCAAGCTCGCGGGCGGCGTCTTTCCAGTCGACTCCGTTGATGAAAGCGTCCACATAGTACTGCGCACGGGCGGAGTTGTGCTCCAGTTCGCGCATCTTGGAGAGCTTGATATTGTTGATGGTGGCCTCGATAAGCGACTCGTCGAAGTCGCCGTTGCGGAGCTTGGCCATCTCCTCAAGGGCGAGGTCCTTGAGCTGCTCCATGCTCTGCCCGTCCTTAGGGCGGCCCATAACGATGAACTGGCCGTAGTCAGGACGCGGATTGGTGCCTGCCGCAAGATAGAGGGCCTTCTGCTGCTGGTTGATGTCGATGTCGATAAGGCCGGCCTTCCCGTTGGAGAGGATGTAGCTCGCTATCTCCGCGACGGCGGCTTCCTCCAGCTCGGATGCGCCCGGAAGCCTCCATCCCATCGCGAGCATCTCGGCCTCCTGCCCGTATACGTCCATCACTACCGGCGACTCGATCGGAGCCTCCTTGCCGTACTGGAGCGCCGGCACTGACTCTGTCGGCTGCCAGTCGCCGAAATACTTCTCGATGGAGGCCACCATCTCGTCCGGATTGAAGTCGCCCGACACGCAGATGGCGATATTGTTCGGCACGTAATAGACGTCGTGATACTTCTTTACATTGGTGATGGAAGGGTTCTTGAGGTGCTCCTGACTGCCGAGGGTGGTCTGTCTGCCGTAAGGATGGTTAGGGTAGAGAGCCTTGTCGAGAGCCTCCCAGACCTTGCGGTTGTCCTGGGTGAGGGACATATTCTTCTCCTCGTAGATGGTCTCGAGCTCGGTATGGAAGCCCCTGATCACCACGTTGCGGAAGCGGTCGGCCTGGATCCGCGCCCAGTTGTCGATCTGGTTGGAGGGGATGTCCTCGGTATAGACTGTCTCGTCGGAAGAGGTCCAGGCGTTGGTGCCGTCCGCGCCGATGATGGACATCAGCTTGTCGTACTCGTTGGGGATCGCGATTTTGGAAGCCTCATAGCTCACGGAGTCAATCTTGTGGTAGATCGCCTTGCGCTCGGCGTCGCCGACCGTGTTGCGGTAGACCTCGAAGAGCGACTCTATCTCGTCGAGCATAGGCTTCTCCGCAGCGTAGTCGATGGTGCCGAACTGCTGCGTGCCCTTGAACATCAGGTGCTCGAAATAGTGCGCGAGACCGGTGGTCTCCGAAGGGTCGTTCTTGCTTCCGACCCTCACGGCGATGTAGGTCTGGATGCGCGGGGTCTCTTTGTTGACGGACATAAATACCTTGAGTCCGTTGTCCAGAGTGTAGATTTTGGTCTCCAGCGGGTCGCCTGCGACGGTTTCGTATTTGTGTCCGCAAGAAGCGAGGGAGAGCAGGGCCGCCGAAGCGACCGCACATAATAAGACTTTCCTCATAACATTATATTTATTGCCATTGTTTCCACCACTAATCGTTTGACTCCCTCGGGACGGGAGGGCCGGCGGCAACTGCTCCGGTAAGCGCTTTCCCGGCCCTGCAGGGGGATATATTTCTCGCCAAATGTAAGATTTTTTGATGAAATCTTTTGCAATTCAGGAAAAATATCTATTTTCCCGTCTTTGACAGTTAAGAAAAAGATAAAAAGGATAATCTGAGGCCACAGGCCGCTGTAATGGCGGTTTTGGCCTTTTTTG
>CAVGLS010000057.1:0-3296 GCA_963630225.1 bacterium | reverse complement strand
TCCTACGTCGCGGTCCCGCAGGGACTTTTTAGTAACCTTTTTTCTCTCCTTAACCCCCGCAGACTGTCGTCTGCGACCCCTATCATTTTAGTAACCTTTTTCCCTCTCTTGACCCTCGCAGACTTGCCGTCGAGTGTATTAGCACAATTTTTGTTACTTTTGTGGGTTGCAATTTAAAACGACAGATTATGGAAAGAGAAGATCCACTCGAGAGACTCGAACGCAAGGAGAGCGAGAAGAAGGCGAACGGCGGACTGAGGACCGTGATGTTTGCGATGATTGCCGTGGCTGCGGCGCTCGCCGTCGCTCTGGTCCTGGTATTGTCTTCAAAGAATAAGCTGGTCAGTCAGTTGAACGCTGAGAAGAATGACCTGACGGAGCAGATCCAGGCGCTTCAGAGCGACTACGAAGGCCTGTCTTCGGACTACGACTCCATCAATGCTCAGCTCGACTCCTCCCGCGAGGAGATAGCGCAGCTCGTGGAGAGGGTCAAGAAGACCGAGGCGACCAACCGCAAGAAGATCCGCCAATACGAGAAGGAGCTCGGCACGCTCCGCTCCATAATGCGCAGCTACATAGTCCAGATAGACTCGCTCAATACCCTCAACCACAAGTTGACCGCCGAGGCGGCGAGCGCACGCAAGGAAGCTGCCGAGAGCAGGAAGCTCAATGCCGAACTCACCCAGCAGGTGGAGGACCTGACCGGACGCGTCACCGCCGGAGCGGTGCTCAAGGCCCGCGGCATCAGGCTGGAAGCCTACAACTCCTCCGACAAGATAACCGACAGGAGCGGGAGGGTCAAGAGGATGCTCGTCACCCTCAGCCTGCTTGAGAACGAGCTCACCCCGAGAGGCCCGGTACGCGTCTATGTGCGCATCACCGACCCGGACGGCAACCTGCTCGACGACGGACACGGCACGACCTTCACCCTCGGCGAAGAGACTTTGGAGGCCACCGCGTCGCGTGAGGTGGACTATCAGGGCGCAGAGGTCGAGATGGGCATCTACATCAACAACATACCTTCATTCAAGAAGGGCGTGTACAGCGTCAACGCCTACACCTCACAGGCCCTGCTCGGTTCCGCCGAGCTCCTGCTCCGCTAGCGGATGATCTACATCCATGTCCCCTTCTGCAGGAGTTTCTGCACATACTGCGGCTTCTATTCGGAGAGAGTGTGCGCCGGGAAGGGCGACAAGGCGATGGAGCGCTATGTCGGAGAGCTTTTCTCCGAGATTGAGTCCCGCCGAGGCGAGACGGACGCGACGCTTGCGCTCAACACCCTCTATATAGGAGGCGGCACCCCGTCGGTGCTGCCTTCGGCGTTGCTTGGGCGCATCTTGGAAGCCTTGCCGGGCGGGGACTATGAAGAATTCACCCTCGAAGTGAACCCGGAAGACATCGTGGAGGGTGGGGCCGGATATGTGCGGGCTCTGCGCTCTATGGGCGTCAACCGCATCAGTATGGGGGTGCAGTCCCTCGACGACGGGGTTCTGCGCTGGATGAACCGCCGCCACGATGCCGCCGGCGCAAGGAGGGCTTTCCGTATGCTCCGTGAGGGGGGCTTCGACAATATCAGCATAGACCTGATATTCGGCTTCCCTATGCTGAGCGGAGAGCTGCTCTCGATGACGCTGGACGAGATTGTCTCCTCCTGGCATCCCGAGCACGTCTCCGCCTATCAGCTCAGCATCGAGGAAGGCAGCGTCCTTGCCGGGATGGCCTCGGACGGACACTTCGTCGAGGCCCCTGAAAGCCTCTGCGAGGAACAGTACCGGGACATCTGCCGGGCGCTCGCCGCCGCAGGCTATCGACATTACGAGGTCTCCAACTGGGCGCTCCCTTCCCGCGAGGCGAAGCACAACTCCGCCTACTGGACGCGCCGGCCTTATGTCGGCTTCGGTCCGGGGGCACATTCCTTCGACGGAGTGCGGCGGAGAGCCAACAGCGAGACCCTCAGCGGATGGAAAGCTTCGACCGAGACGCTCTCTCCGCAGGAAGAGCGCGAAGAGAGGATAATGCTGGGTCTCCGTACCGCGGAGGGCATCCCTGAAGCGTTGTGCACCCCGCAGACTGCCGGGCGGCTCATCCGTGAAGGGGCGCTCGTGCGAGCGGGCAATACCCGCATCCGTATCCCAGAGGAGCGGTTTTTTGTCTCAGACGCCATCATAGAAGAATTAATTTAATCACAATGAATAAGATCAAAAACCCTTACCTCGACCTCCGCGACGAGGGATACAACTGCTTCGCCTGCTCCCCCTGGAATCCGCGCGGGCTGAAGATGCAGTTCTGGGAAGACGGGGAGGAAGTGGTTTCGCTATGGCATCCTTCCCCCGATTATCAAGGCTGGACGAACACCCTCCACGGCGGCATCCAGGCCACGCTGATAGACGAGGTCGGCGGCTGGTTCGTCACCCGCAGGCTGCAGACCGCCGGAGTCACCACCAACCTCAACCTGCGCTATCGCAAGAGCGTTCCGGTCGGGGAGGACGTCACCCTCGAGATTCGCGTGCGCCTCAAGGAGATGAAACGCAATCTCGCCGTGATGGAGGGCAGCATCAGCTGCGCCGGCGAGGTCTGCACCACGGCGGAGATCGTCTACTACACCGTCCCGCAGGACAAGGCCCGGGAAGAGTTCCATTTCAGAGGCTGCGAACTCGAAGAAGAGGGGGAATGAGTACGCGAGTCGTAGTACCTGACCTATGTCGAACCTTTCGTGGGCGGCGGCGCTGTCTTGTTCTGGATCCTTCAGGAATATCCCAATATTACAAAGGCGGTCATCAACGACATCAATACGGAACTTATTCAAAAAACACTTCAGACATTCAGACGGCCGCTCTTTTCATTTTCCTTAACAGAACTTGTTTCAACGGCTTGTACAGAGTGAATTCAAAGGGAGAGTTCAACGTGCCTCACGGGAAATACCCGAACCCGAGAATATGTGATGAGGCGACACTGCAATCCGACCACGAACTCCTTCAGAAGGTGGAAATCCTCTGTGGGGACTTCGCCGAATACATTCTATGGGCGAGAAAAGAGCAGAAAGCAGACCTTCTTCCCGGAAACTGGAGCGCCTTGTCTGCAAAGTAACTAAAACCAACATCACACTCCTCTCCCCCAGCAAGTCGCGTGGTGGTTCCAGACGAAGCGGGCAACCCGGAGGAATCTTGCGGATACGCAAAAATTAGTGTATCTTGGCAAATATTGATTGACAGGAACATACCGCACAGGACATTACTGGCAGTTATACAGAATCGACCATGGCAATAGCACTGAAGAAAACACGCAGCTACACCCCG
>CAVGLS010000056.1:0-3448 GCA_963630225.1 bacterium | reverse complement strand
CCGGGCCGATAACACAAAGGAATATGGCAGAAGAGCAAAAATCGAAATATCTGGACTTTGACAGGTACATACGCCAGGGAGAACCGGCCAGCAGGGAGCGGGCCGAGACTTGGCGCATAGCCATCGGGCTGCAGGCTGTGGATGGTCTCACCACGTCCGAGTATCTTAGGGACACGGCCAGAAGGCACATCGAAGGAGAAATCAGCATCGACCAGGCGCGGGAGTTGATCAAATCCTACTACCAGTCCAGACAGAACCGCGAGCCTGACGAGGATGAGAAGCAGGAGGCGGACAAAGTCTCGGCGAACATCGCAAAGATACTTTCTACAGACACCTTGGATTTCAGTGTTGAGGGGATTATTTCTTTACACCGAAGGATTTTCACCGGCATCTTCTGCCACGCCGGCAAAATCCGCGATTACGACATCTCCAAGAAAGAATGGGTGCTTGAGGGAGACTCCGTGAGTTATCTGAACTGGGAGGATTTGCGCCGAGCGTTGGAGTACGACCTCGCAAAAGAACGCTCATTCAGTTACAAGGGGCTTTCGCAGGATGAGATGATATCCCACATAAGCAGTTTTGTCTCGGGGATATGGCAGATTCATCCTTTCTGTGAAGGGAATACCCGCACCACAGCCGTGTTTGCCATACAATACCTGCGCAGTGCCGGCTTCCGTATAGACAACAGCCTGTTCGCGGACCATTCCTGGTACTTCCGCAATGCTCTTGTCCGGGCCAACTACAAGAATCTCGTCAAGGGCATTGACTATTCCCCTGTCTATCTGGAGCGTTTCTTCCGGAACCTGCTTCTGGGGCAGCAGTGGGATCTGCGCAACCGCTATCTTCACGTCAATCCGTCTCCCGAGTGGAGAGTCCAGCCCAATCTTGCAGAGCAGACTGGACAAGTGCGGGACAGCGACCCCACAAGCACCCCGCAAGTACCCCGCAAGTACCCCACAAGTTGGGGTGATGTGACAGCCAATACGAAGCGGCTGGTATGCACAATCGGCGGGGAGAAACTCTCAATAAACGAACTGCTTCCCCGACTCGGTCTGAAAGACCGCAAGAACTTCAGCGACCTCTTTCTCAATCCTGCAATCTGCTCCGGATTCGTGCAGCCGTCTTATCCGGACTCCCCCCGGCATCCGCGCCAGAAGTACCATCTGACGGCAAAAGGACTGCTGCTTCTTGACTCGCTTAAAGACTCCGGACAATGAAAAGGTACGAGAAGTATAAGCCCACGGGCATAGCCCGCCTGCATCCTTCGTCATGCCCGGCTCAAACTTCTCCGTCATTGCCGCTTGCTCACCACATCATTGCCGGCCCCTCTTCGTCATTGCCGGCCCCGACCGGCAATCTCTTCCCCACTTGTCAACCCACGCTAATCCGCGATTTCAAGAAGACCCGCCCAGACGCATCTATGCGCTGCGGGGCGGGCTGAGCTTCGCCAGTATGATGGCAATCTGGTCGTGTATGGCATTTCACCTGTCAGGGGCTCCGTTTTATGCCGGAAGCGACGCCGTGGGCCTGCTCGGTCTCTGCGGGCTTGCCGGCGCAATGGCGGCAAGCGGCATAGGGAAATTCCTCCCGCGCTTCGGAGTTGAACGTTTCTGCTGCGCGGGGAGCGCCCTGCAATTCGCCGCCTGGGCCTTTGCCCTGTGTCTGCCAGACACTTATATAGGACTCATCATAGCCATCATCCTTGCAGATATCGGCGCGCAGTGTCACCAGCTGAGCAACCAGAGCGCTTGCCCGCTATTTCGACCCGGAGACGCTCCCCGGTTTCGTGGAGACGATAACCTTGTCGCCGCGGACCGAAAACGAGAGGTCGGAGATGTGCTGCATCTCGTCCAGCAGCTCCCGCAGAGGCATCTCCTTGGTCCTTAGGGAGAAGCGGCTGGCGTAAGCGCTGAAGTCACGCACCTCGAAGCTGATGCCGTACCAGCGCCCGAGAGTCTCGATGACCTCCTGCAGCGGCGCGTCGCGGAACGCTATGACATTGTCCTTCCACAGCCCGGCCCCGGCGGTCCCCTCCTCGACGGACAGGCTGACCTTGCCGTCCGACCGATTGTAGGTGAGCCTCTGGCGCGGGGATATGCTGAAAGTCTCCTCCCCGCTCACGAAATCCGCCTTGCCGCTGACGAGCACCACCTCGATGGTAGGTTCGTCGCCGAATGAGCGGACATCCAGCTCGGTACCCGTCACCTGCACGCTGGTCAGGCCGCCGGTCCCGATCACGAACGGCCTTCTCGCATTCGGCTCCACCTCGAAATATGCCTCCCCGTCAAGCCTCACGCGGCGTTCCTTAAGAGAGAAGCGCTGCGGATAACTGATGACTGACCCCGCATTGAGCCAGACCTTGGTCCCGTCCTGGAAGACTATCTGCTTGCGCTCGCCGTAGCTTGCCCTGACCTCGGAGGTCTCCGCCTTTGCGAAGAGTCCGCCGCCAAGCCTGTCGCTGACGTCGGCCCACATGGCCGCTATAAGGATGCACGGCAGCAGCGCGGCAGCGACGGCGATCCGAATGTTGCGGTGGTGCCTGCGCCGGATGCAGCGCTCGATCCCGGCATATATCCTGTCCGACGGTATATCTTCCGCGAGAGGCACTGTGCCGTCGGCAATGTCCCGTGCGGCCCTGTTCATTCTGGAGTCGAGCCACAGCTGCCCCTCCTCCGTAGCGAACCACCCGGCGACTGCCGCCGCTTCCTCCCGGGACGCTCTCCCGTTCAGCACACGCTCTATCGTTATATCATCCGGTCGTTTCATAATCAGGAAGTAATCAATAAAAAAAGTATGACCAAGGTGCCCGAAATGTTCTCCAGCCGCTCGCGGAGGGCTTTCGTGCAGGCGCGGTAGTGCGAATTGACGGTGTGGATGGAGAGTTTGGACATCTTCGCGATCTCCGCGTTGGAATAGCCCTCGCAGCGCAACCTCGCGACCATCCTCTGCTGCGGCGGCAAAGTCTCCATCAGCATCAGCAGGACTTCAGAGGCGTGGTTACGCTCGGCGTAGGTGTACAGGTCCTCGTCGCGGTCGGGCTGCTGCTGGGCGATGCGGTAATTGTGCCGCACGGCACTGTTGGAATTGCGGATGTGGTTCATCACCGCGTTCTTGACCATGGCGAAGAGGTAGCTGCGCAGGCTCGCGGTGATGAAGACCGCGCTCCTCGAGGTCCACAGCTTCACGAAGACCGACTGGAGTATGTCCTCCGCGTCTTCGCGCGATTTCAGGAATTTCAGCGCAAATGTGTACAGCATGGCATAGTGTCGCTCATATATGGCGGCAAAGGCGTCCCGGTCTGAATCCCTCAGCCCTTTCAGAAGCGTCCTGTCATCGGCGGACTCGTAAAACTTGCGCTTGTCTGCTGACATCATATATCCACTGAACCGCATAAATATAGGCAATTTATCCGAAGTCACGCAAGATGACGGGACAACTTGTCCGCTTT
>CAVGLS010000055.1:0-4052 GCA_963630225.1 bacterium | reverse complement strand
AAGGTAAGTGAATAAAGCCAATAAAGCAAATTATTCCCCGAAGCTCTCCAGCTCGGCGATGAGACTGTGGCAGTCGCGCTCGCTCTCCAGAACGTCGGTGAGAGCGGAGTTCCAGAGCTCTATGCCGTAGACATAGTCCTCAAGGGCGATTTCCCCGTCTTCCAGAGCCTCGTAGAGCAGGTCCGAAGCGCTCAGCGAAGAGAGCGCCTCCCGGTATTCCGCACAGAGCTCCACGAGGCCGAGGGCCTTGTCGTATTTTGTCTTGAGCGAATTGCGGAACCGGAGGTATTCGTCCTCCACCTTGGCGCCGGCGGCCTCGTAGCGGGCTCTTGCGGCCCGGAGTCTGCCGCTGTTCTCCCAGAGAGGGATGGAAACCCCTGCTGCGACCCCCTGCAGAGTGCTTCCGCCGACCCGTTCGGAGACATAGCCTATTGAAAGCCTGGGCAGCCACTCCGATGCGGCGAGCTTCCTCGCGGCCTCGGCTGTGCGCCTGTCATTCTCCACGGCCTGCAACTCGCTGCAGGTCCCGACCGTCTCCCCGTACCAGCTTTCGAAGTCGGAAGGGAGCAGCGGAGCGGCGAATTCGTCGAAGCTGAAGTCCAGCTGACCGCCGCCGTTGAGGGTGCGCAGCTCGGAGAGAAGCGCGTCCCTCTCAAGAGCGGAAGTCCTTGCCGCGCGGGAGGCGGAGAGAAGGGCGAATTTTGCCTTGTTGAGGTCGATGATGCCCGCGGAGCCGGAGTCGAACTTCTCCTGCCAGCTGCCGAGTATGGTCTCGGCGTGCTTCAGGCACTTGTCCAGTTCCTTCTGGAGGGCGTTGCGGTAGGTGAGTTCGATGCAGAGACGCTTCGCTTCGAGCAGGACTCTCTTGCGTCCGACCGCGTAGCGGTAGTCCGCCGCAGCGCATTCCCCGTCGGAGATGCGCTTCTTCCAATAATAGACTGTCGGGAATGCGAAGCTCTGTGTGGCGCTGAGGTCTATTCTGTGCCCTCCGCCGGGGTCGGCCGTCTCCCAGAGATAGCCGAACTCCACTTCGGGGTCGTCCGGGGTGAGACCGGTGCGCGCCGTCATCCTGTCGGCCTCGGTTTCGGCGCGGAGCACGCGGAGCGCGGTGCTGTTACGCTCGATCGAAGCGATGATGCCGCTGTAGTCCTGTGCCGCTGCCGGCAGGCAGAAAAGAACGGCGAGAATTATGCTTGAGTATCTGACTTGCATTTGCTTTTCCTCCTTTTTGCGTACCATTCGTACATTATCGGGATGATGAAGATATTGAGCAGGGTGCTGGTCAGAAGTCCGCCGAGCACCACCGCCGCCATAGGGCTCTGGATTTCGTTGCCGGTCTTGTCGCCGTTGAATATCAGCGGGATAAGAGCCAGCGCGGAAGTCAGCGCCGTCATCAGGATAGGGTTGAGCCTGTCCACTGAGCCGTCGATCACGCTCTCCCGGAGACTCTCCCCCTCATCGAGCCGCAGGTGC
The DNA here is from genome assembly GCA_963630225.1 of bacterium. Classification (GTDB taxonomy): domain Bacteria; phylum Bacteroidota; class Bacteroidia; order Bacteroidales; family UBA932; genus Cryptobacteroides. Next base: position 2,579 of record CAVGLS010000055.1, on the reverse strand, counting down.
TGGTAGCGGTTGATGAGGAGCACGCCGTTGCGCGTGGCGATGCCGAAGAGGGTGATGAAGCCGATGATGGACGGGATGCTCACCACTGCGGAGCTTATCCACACCGCGAACACGCCGCCCACGAGCGCGAGGGGCAGGCTTGCCAGCACGATGCCGGAGAGGGCCACATCCCTGAACTCGAGATAGAGCAGCAGGAAGATGGCGAAAAGGGCGAGTATGGTGGCGAGGGCGAGGGTGCGCTGCGCGCTGCGCGCGCTCTCGAACTGCCCGCCGTACTCGATGCGGTAGCCTTCAGGAAGCCGGACCGACTCGGCGACGGCTCTCTGCACGTCTTCCACCACGCTGCCCACGTCGCGTCCGCTCACATTGGCGGAGACCACGAGCTTGCGCTGCACATTCTCGCGGCTGATGGCGTTGGGGCCTGAGGTGGATACGATGTCGGCGACCTGGTCAAGCGCGACCTTGCCGCCCGTGCCGGTGTCTATCAAGGCGTTGCGCACCCCTTCAAGGCTTCTCGCGCCGTCGTCGCCGAGCTTGAGGACCACATCATAGCGCCGCTGCCCCTCGTAGATATCGGAGAGTTTCTCGCCCGAGAACGCGAGCTCGACGAAATTGTTGAAATCCTGCATGCTGATGCCGTATTGCGCGAGGGCGGCTCTGTCGGCGCGGATCTGTATCTGCGGCGTGGCGGCCTGCTGCTCGACGGACGCGTCCACAAGGCCCTCGATGAGGGAGATGCGGCTCTTGATCGTATTGCCCATCATCTGCATCGTGCCGAGGTCGGGGCCGAAGATCTTGATGGCGATCGCCGCCTTTGTGCCGGAGAGCATATGGTCGATCCGGTGCCCGAGCGGCTGCCCCACGCTGACGGCGACTCCCGGGATGGCGTTGAGCCTGCTTCGCACTTCATTGAACACCACCTCTCTCGGGCGGTCTTTCAACTTGAAGCTGACATCCATCTCCGCACCGTTGGTGGCCTGTGAGTGTTCGTCCAGGTCGCCCCTTCCGGTGCGTCGCGAGGTGTGGGTGACTTCCGGGATGCTGAGCAGTTCCCTTTCCATCAGCGCCCCGAGTTCGTCGCTCACTTCCAGCGAAGCGCCCTGCCGGGTGACGGCTGCGATGGTCATCGAACCCTCGTTGAAGTCGGGCAGGAAGCTGCTTCCCATCTGCGTGAAGACTATCACCGCAGCGACGAGCAGGGCTCCGGTCCCGGCCATCACCGGCTTCTTGTGGTGCAGCACCCATCCGAGAGCCTTGCCGTAGGCGGCGCCCAGATGCCGGCTGGTCCAGCTCTCGCGGTCGTTGCGGGTGAGGTATTTCTCGCCCGTGAGCAGGTCCTTGCAGAGCAGGGGAGTGAGGGTCATCGCCACGATGAGCGACATAAAGAGGGCGATTATATATGTGACGCCCAGTGGCTTGAGCAGTCTGCCCTCCATCCCGCCGAGGAAGAACAGCGGGGTGAACGCCACCATGATGATGAGGGTGGCGTTGATGACGGAGGAGCGGATCTCCCGCGAACCCTCGAATACCACCTCGAAGACTTTCTCCCTTTCTCCCGGCTCTTTGCGGTGGTTCTGCTTCAGGCGTTTATAGACGTTCTCCACATCGATGATGGCATCGTCCACCAGCGAGCCGATGGCGATGCACATGCCTCCCAGCGTCATCGTGTTGATGTCCATCCCGAGGGCGTACAGCACGATGAGGGTGGCGAGCAGCGAAATCGGTATCGCCACCACCGAGATGATGGTGGTCCTGAAGTTGCCCAGGAAGAGGAAGAGGATGACGATTACAAACACGGCCCCTTCGAGCAGCGAGCGGCCCACATTGCCCACCGAAGCCTGGATGAAGTCGGCCTGCCGGAATATGCGGGTGTCCAGCCTGACGTCATCCGGGAGGGATTCGGCCACGCTCTTGAGGTTGTCCTCGATGGCGCGGGTGACCTTGAGGGTGTTGATGTCGGGCTGCTTGCTGATGGAGATGATGACTGCCGGCCTGCCGTTCTGGGAGGCCGTGCCGAGCTTCACCGCCGCACCTGTCTTGATCTCCGCCACGTCCGCGAGTGTCACGGGCCCTCCGGGGGCCATCTTCACGAGCGTCCGTCCGAGCTCTTCGAGGTCGGTTGTCCGCGCTATGCCCCGGAGCGCATATTCGTTGCCCCAGTCGCGCACTATGCCTCCTTCGGTGTTGACGCTCAGCGAGCGTCCGGCGGCCTCAAGCTCGGCCATGCTCACCCCGTAGGCGGCCATCCTGGACTGGTCGGCGACGATCTGGTACTGCTTCTCTTCGCCTCCGACCACCGTCACCTGTGACACGCCGCCGGTGGCGAGAATCGCCGGCTTGACAACCCAGTCGGCAAGGTCGCGGAGTTCCATCATCGAAGTCTCGCCGCTCTCGGACTGGAGTCCGAGGAATATGATCTCGCCCATCACGCTGGATTGGGGCGCGAGCACGGGCGTCACGTCGGAAGGCAGCGACTCGCCGAGGGAGACCATCTTCTCGGAGACGATCTGCCTCGCGCGGAATATGTCCATCCCCCAGTCGAATTCCACCCAGACGAAGGAGTATCCGTACATCGAGGA
>CAVGLS010000054.1:0-4873 GCA_963630225.1 bacterium | reverse complement strand
TTTCCGATGCAGAACCTTCCAAAAATCTCCCCGAGCAGCTCGTCCGATGTGATCTCTCCGGTGATTTCTCCGAGATGAGAGATAGCCTCGCGGAGGTCTTCGGCGAGGAGGTCGGAGGGATGCACCCCGAGCCCGTCAAGGACTCTGCGCAGAGAGGCGGAGGCAGCCTTCAGCGCCTGACAGTGGCGCTCGTTGGTGACAAGGGTTCCGCCGGCATCGGACGCGAGGTCGGCGGCCACTTCCGACAGGGCGGCGGTCAAGTTTTCCAGTCCTTGACCACTGCGGGCCGAGATCGGCAGCACCTTGCAGCCAACGGCCACATTATTAAGCGATGAAACAATATTGTCAATAATATTAACATCTTTGTTATCGCACTTATTCAGCAAAATTATCAGTCTTTTCGGGCCGGCCGCATCCAGTATCCGCCTCACTTCCTCCGCTGCAGCGGAAGCACCCCGGCTGATGTCCGTCACGCCCAGGACCAGCTCCGCCCCGGCGATTTTCCGGAACGTCCTCTCTATGCCCATCCGCTCCACCGTCTCGTCCGTATCCCGTATCCCGGCCGTGTCGATAAACCTAAACAGCACCCCGCCTATGGTGCAGCATTCCTCGACCGTGTCGCGGGTCGTCCCCGGAACATCGGACACTATGGCCCGTTCGTCGCGAAGCAGCGCATTGAGAAGCGTGCTTTTGCCGGTGTTGGTCGCCCCGACGATTGCCACGGGGAGTCCGCTGCGTATCGCGTTGCCTTCGCGAAAAGAGGCCGCGAGCGCATCACAGCGCCCGATAGCCTCCATCAGCATCCCGCGCAGCCTGCCCCTGTCCGCGAACTCCACGTCCTCCTCGCTGAAATCCAGTTCGAGTTCCATAAGCGAGGCGACCTCGAGCAGCCCGGAGCGCAGCGTCCGCAGGGAGTCGGAATACCCGCCGCGGAGCTGGTGCATCGCTACCCGGTGCTGCAGTGCCGAACTCGAAGCGATCACGTCGGCTACCGCCTCGGCCTGGGCGAGGTCCATCTTGCCGTCCAGAAACGCCCGCCGCGTGAATTCTCCGGCCTCGGCAAGCCGCGCCCCTGCGGCTGTCAGCAGACCGAGCAGGGTGGAGACGACATAGGTGGAAGAATGGCAGGAGATCTCCACGGAATCCTCCCCGGTGTAGGAGTGCGGGGCTCGGAACACGCTCACCACCACCTCGTCCAGCACTTCCTCCGCTCCTCTTTTAAGACAGGGGGTTCCTCCTCCGGGCAGGCTGTCCCCGGGAGTTTCCCCTCCGCATCCGCCTTCCGCCGGACAGCCGCCTCCAGAACAGCCGCTTCCCGAAAAATCGTCCGCCGGAATGCCGTCCCCCGGACCGCCGCTTCCCGAAGACCCGTCCCCTGAAGCCCCGTCTCCCGGACTGCAGAATACGGTGCCGTAGTGCAGTGTGTATCCCGCGGCGTCCGCAAGCCTGCCCTTTTTGAGGCTTACGACCCTGTCGGCAAGCTCAATGCTCCCTTTCCCGCTGATCCGGACCACCGCAATCGCTCCTGTCCCAGGGACAGTCGCCGGCGCGCATATGATATCGTCTGCAAAAGTAAGGTTCATACTGCAAATTTAAGGGAAATATCTTCGATTTTAGTTAATTTTGCATCCCGAATCAAAAAGGACAATTTACCGGACATTATGGTAGAGAAAAAGACTAAAATCATATGCACAATAGCCGACAACCGCTGCGACCCTGATTTCATCCGCAGGCTCTACGAGAACGGGATGAACGTGGTCAGGATCAATTCCGCCCACGCGACGCTTGAGGGGGCGCAGAAGGTTGTGGACAACGTGAGGAAAGTTTCCGACAGGATAGCGATACTCATAGACACCAAGGGACCGGAGGTCCGGCTGACCCGGATGGAGGATGAGGCCGGCTTCGTCGCCAGGACGGGGGAGACGGTGGAGATCATCGACGACCCGGAGCAGCCTTGTCGCAAGGGTGTGTTAAGCACGACCTATCCGCATCTGGCCGATGATGTGCCGGTAGGCTCCGACATACTCATCGACGACGGCGCGGTGGACCTCTCCGTCATCGGGAAAGAGGAGGGGAAACTCGTCTGCAAGGTGATGAACGAGGGGGCAATCAAGGGTCATAAGAGCGTAAACATCCCTTCGGTGCACATAAACCTGCCCGCCGTGACGGAGAAGGATCGGAAGTTCATCGGCTGGGCCATCGATGCCGACATAGACTTCATCGCGCACTCGTTTGTCCGCAGCGCCCGCGACCTGCACGAGATTCAAGAGATTCTGGACTCCCGCAACAGCCATCTGAAGATCATCGCCAAGATAGAGAACCAGCAGGGCATCGACAACCTGGACGAGATACTGACCTACAGCTACGGTATAATGGTCGCCCGCGGAGACCTCGGCGTGGAGATTCCCGCCGAGCGCATCCCGTTGATACAGAGAGACATCGTGAAGGCGTGCCGGGAGAGGAAGAAACCTGTCATCATCGCCACGCAGATGCTTCAGAGCATGATAGACAATCCCCGTCCCACAAGGGCGGAGGTGACGGACGTGGCGAACGCCATCTTCCAGAGCGCCGACGCGATCATGCTGAGCGGCGAGAGCGCATTCGGGAAGTATCCCGATGAGGCGGTGAAGACTATGACCAAAATCGCGCTGCAGACCGAGAAGACCGTCGACGTCAATCTGGAACTCAATCTGCGCAAGGCGATCAAGCCCGTGGCCGTCGTGCTGGCGAGGGCGCTTGTGGACGCGACCCACGAACTGCCGGTGAAGGCCCTGGTGTTCGACACCTACACCGGACGTGTTGGGCGCTATCTGTCCACTTTCCGTCCGACTGTCCCGATCTATGCCATGTGCTACAACAGCTACACGATGAGGGAACTCGCCCTCGTGTTCGGGGTCAAGGCCTATCCCTTCTCCAGAGTGAACGACAAGGAGGAGTTCTCCGCGAAGTCGATAGATATCCTGACCCGCGACGGCAAGATATCGCAGGGCGATCTCATCGGCTTTATCGGCGGCGTGTTCGGCGCTCAGATAGGGGCCACCTATATGGAGCTGAAGCGCGTGTAGGGGAGAGATAATCACCGTGAGGTTGGAAAATACCGACTTTCTCAGTATATTTGCGACGCGAAAAACTTACAGATATAACAATATGATTTACACGAAAGAAGTGCAGCAGATGTGCTGCGTTGCAAAAGGCGCCAACCACGCCAACGCCCCTATCCCTGAAGAGGGGAAATGGGTGCACGCAAAGGAAATCAAGGACATCTCCGGTCTGACCCACGGTATCGGCTGGTGCGCACCTCAGCAGGGATGCTGCAAGCTCACGCTCAATGTGAAGGACGGCATCATCGAGGAGGCTCTCGTCGAGACCATCGGCTGCTCCGGTATGACCCACTCCGCCGCTATGGCGTCCGAGATTCTCCCGGGCAAGACCCTCCTTGAGGCTCTCAACACCGACCTCGTCTGCGACGCCATCAACACGGCTATGCGCGAGCTCTTCCTCCAGATTGTCTACGGACGCACCCAGTCGGCCTTCTCCGAGGGCGGGCTTCCTGTCGGCGGCTCACTTGAGGACCTCGGCAAAAACCTCCGCAGCCAGGTCGGCACGATGTACGGCACCCGCGCCAAGGGCAGCCGCTACCTCGAGATGACCGAGGGCTACTGCACCCGTATGGCTCTCGACGCCAACAATGAGGTCATCGGCTACGAGTTCGTCAACCTCGGCAAACTGATGGACGCCCTCAAGGGCGGCGCGACCGGTCCGGAGGCCATCGAGAAGGCCAAGGGCAGCTACGGCCGCTTCAAGGATGCAGTGAAGTATATTGACCCACGCAAAGAGTAAGAGACACTATGGCACTTTTTGAAAGCTACGAGCGCCGCATCGATCAGATCAATGCCGCACTCAACAAATACGGAATCAAGGACATCGATGAGGCCAAGGCCATCTGCGACGCCAAGGGGATCGACCCGTACAAGATGTGCGAGGACACCCAGAAGATATGCTTCGAGAACGCGAAGTGGGCCTATGTGGTGGGAGCTGCCATCGCCATCAAGAAGGGCGTGAAGAACGCCGCCGAGGCCGCCGAAGCCATTGGCGAGGGTCTGCAGGCATTCTGCATCCCGGGTTCCGTGGCCGACGACCGCAAGGTGGGTCTGGGACACGGCAATCTCGCCGCTCGTCTCCTGAGCGAGGAGACCGGCTGCTTCGCATTCCTCGCGGGACACGAGTCCTACGCTGCCGCCGAGGGCGCCATCAAGATTGCCGAGATGGCCAACAAGGTGCGCAAGAAGCCTCTCCGCGTCATCCTTAACGGACTCGGCAAGGACGCAGCCAAGATCATCTCCCGCATCAACGGCTTCACCTATGTCCAGACTCAGTTTGACTACTACAGCGGCAAGGTCGAGGTCATCTCCGAGACCAAGTACTCCGACGGAGTGCGCGGCGGAGTGCGCTGCTACGGCGCCGACGACGTGCGCGAGGGTGTGGCCATCATGTGGAAGGAGGATGTGGACATCTCCATCACCGGCAACTCCACCAACCCTACCCGCTTCCAGCATCCGGTGGCCGGCACCTACAAGAAGGAGCGCACCCTCGCGGGCAAGCCTTATTTCTCCGTGGCATCCGGCGGCGGCACCGGCCGCACCCTGCACCCTGACAATATGGCGGCAGGCCCTGCTTCCTACGGTATGACCGACACGATGGGCCGTATGCACTCCGACGCCCAGTTCGCAGGTTCGTCATCAGTACCGGCCCATGTCGAAATGATGGGCTTTATGGGAATGGGCAACAACCCTATGGTCGGCGCGACCGTCGCCGTAGCGGTTGCCGTTGCACAAGCCATGTAAGCTGCGCCGCTGAGCGGCACGATAGAATA
>CAVGLS010000053.1:0-5389 GCA_963630225.1 bacterium | reverse complement strand
CAAGCATTGTGCAGGTACTTGCAAAACTTTCCCCTCCCGCACAAGCTTCGCTTATATTATATTACCCTTTTCCTAAATCCCTTTCCTCGGGAAAGGGACTTGGTTTCGGCCCTATGGGCCTCTAAAACCGTGTTTCGCATTTGCGAAACTCAAATTCCATAATCTTATAGCTTTTTCGTCCCAGACCAACACCTTCCCGGAACTATACAGTACGAAATGGCTGGGCTTCCCCGGCCAGAGGGGGGTCTTGCGCTTCTCCTTGACGGAGAGGAGTTCGGCGACATCCTCCCTGCTCCCTATGATATGCCAGCCGAGCGCCGTCCCCCGGCATGTGTCGTCCTTGAGCGAGAACGCCTCGCCGTAGAGCACCGGGACGAAGCCCCGGTACGGGTTGTCTTCCACCGCGCTGTCGGGGAGTGGCTTGGAGGGGCGCAGAAGCACTGCGCTGCGCCCCTCCCAACGGATCAGCGCAACTTCGCGGATTCCGAGTTCCTTCTCCCAGTCCAGCGGATTCTTGCCGGATTCGGCCTTGAGCGAGGCAAGCCGCTTGCGATAGCGGGTCATATTGACCGAAGCGTCCATATAGCGCCCGTAGGCTTCTCGCCAGCCGTCCCGGGGCAGCGGCAGGGCGAGCGCGAACTCGGTGCTGTCGGGCGCGATCTCTCCCAGACGGCTGTCCGAAAGAGGGAGCGAGGCGAGTATGTTTACAAAATATGTATCCCCCTCACCTTGAGAGGTTTTGACTTCAAGCACATCGTCTCCGTCCGGCTGGAGCACCGTCCAGTCCGCCGCCCTGTGCAGGAAAGAGGCGAGGGCGCGCCGCGGGAAGACATCGCCGAGGAAGCCCTTGGGTATCAGGTGGGAAGCGCCGGAGTTGCGGATGATGGCAAAGTCGTCCCCCTTTGTGAGGGCTGCCGCGGCGGGGAAACCGGGAGCGTCCAATATCGACCGTCCCTCTGAGATATGCCTGCTGAACGCGACCATCTGGGACTCGGAGGCGGTGAATGCGAGGATACCCTGCCTGCCGTGTGCGGGGTCGGGAGGGAAGAATCTGACAAACACTCCCCTGCGGGCAGGGAAGTCCGGAGCTTCGGCGGCGCTCCCCGTGCCGATGGCAAGCAGCGAGACGAGCGAGCCGTTGTAGCTCATCGAGAGGACGGCGGGCGAAGTCCTGAATGCGCCGAGATTGAGGCTGCGCAGCACGTCGGCGGAGTCGAGGGGCTGGAGCGCCCCCTCCGGAGAGGATGAGCAGAACAGGGCCAGAGCGTCCGAAGGCACCGCGGCAAGCAGGTCGGGGAGGTCTTCCCGGTCACGCTGCACTCCGCCGCTCCCGCAGGAGCAGAGCAGGGAGAGGGCCGAGATGAGCGCTATGAGGCGGTGGTTGCGCATAACTGGCAAATATAAGAATTATTTGAATTATGTTTTTTTTAAGAAATCCGTAACTTTGCGCGATTATTACGGAAGTGACGCGCCTGCTCGGGACCGCAATCGCACCGGATTGCCGTCCGTCCCCGCTTGCCGCTTCCCGGAAGTATTGCCGAATTATGCAGGAAATCAGAAATATAGCGATTATCGCGCACGTCGACCACGGCAAGACGACCCTCGTCGACAGAATGATCTATCAGGCTAAGCTGGTGCGCCAGCCCGAGAACCTCGGACAGCTGATACTGGACAGCAACGACCTGGAGAGGGAGAGAGGCATCACCATCCTCGCCAAGAATGTGTCGGTCACCTATAAAGATGTCAAAATCAATATTATAGACACTCCGGGCCATAGCGACTTCGGAGGCGAGGTCGAGAGGGTGCTGAACATGTCGGACGGCGTGCTGCTGCTCGTGGACGCGTTTGAGGGCTGTATGCCCCAGACCCGGTTTGTGCTCCAGAAGGCCCTCCAGCTCGGCAAGAAGCCTATAGTGGTCATCAACAAGGTGGACAAGCCGAACTGCCGCCCGGACGAGGTGCAGGAGGAGGTGTTCGACCTGATGTGCAATCTCAACGCCACCGAGGAGCAGCTGGATTTCGCCACGGTCTACGGCTCGGCGAAGCAGGGCTGGATGTCACTCGACTGGAAGCATCCGACCGGAGACATCACGCCGCTCCTCGATACGATACTCAAGGAAATCCCGGCGCCGGCGGTGGTGGAAGGCACGCCTCAGATGCTCATCACCTCGCTGGAGTATTCCCCTTATGTGGGCCGTATCGCAGTCGGCAGAATCTCACGCGGAAGTCTGCGCACGGGTCAGCAGATCAGCCTCTGCAAGAGGTACGACATAGTCCAGAAGCAGAAAATCAAGCAGCTGATGGTCTTCGAGGGTCTCGGCAAGACGAATGTCGATGAGGTCCACTGCGGCGACATCTGCGCGGTCGTGGGCATAGACGGCTTCGAAATCGGCGACACCATCGCCGACTACGAGCACCCGGAGGCGCTCGCGCCTATCGCGATAGACGAGCCCACGATGAGTATGCTCTTCACCATCAACAACTCTCCTTTCTTCGGCAAGGACGGCAAGTATGTGACTTCACGCCACATCAAGGAGAGACTTGAGAAGGAGCTGGAGAAGAATCTCGCGCTTCGGGTGAAGCCGGGTCTGGGCGCTGACTCTTTCGTGGTCTACGGACGCGGCGTGCTGCATCTCTCCGTACTCATCGAGACAATGCGGCGCGAGGGCTTCGAGCTCCAGGTCGGGCAGCCGAAAGTGCTCGACAAGACAATCGGCGGACAGCGCTGCGAACCTGTCGAGGAGCTCTCCATCGAGGTCCCGGAGGAGTTCGTGGGCGCGGCCATCGAGATTTCCACCCGGCGCAAGGGGGCTCTGATCCATATGGAGCCGCGCGGAGACCGCACTCTGCTGGAGTTCGAGATTCCGACCCGGGGCTTGATGGGACTGCGTTCCAACCTGCTCACGGCGAGCCAGGGCGAGGCCGTGGTGGCGCACCGCTTCAAGGAATACCAGCCGTACAAGGGCGAGATCGAGCACCGCAACAACGGTTCGCTCGTCTCCCTTGAGACCGGACAGGCCATCGCCTACTCGATGAACAAGCTGCTCGACCGCGGCCGCTTCTTCGTGGAGCCCGGCGAGGAAATCTATGCCGGGCAGGTCATAGGCGAGCACACCCGCGAGAAGGACCTCAATATCAATGTCTGCAAGACCAAGAAGCTCACCAATGTGCGTGCGGCGGGCTCGGACGAGAAGATAGTCCTGCCGCCGGCCATCAAGTTCTCTCTTGAGGAGGCGCTTGAGTATATTCAGGAAGACGAGCTCGTGGAGGTGACCCCTCACCATATGAGAATACGCAAGATATTGCTCGATCCGCTGGCAAGAAAAAGAAATAGCGATAACGAAGATTGACAAAAGCAAAAAATTTTACTACCTTTGCAACCCTTTGTAGTCAGACTGATTGACCTGGGGCCCGGGGCGAAGCGATTTGAGTGGAAGGCCGGGCGCGAGTTCTTTGAATCCTTCGGCAACACCGAAATCCTCGATGCGGACATCTCGGTGGCCGCATCCGTCCTCAACAAGGGGCTGACGGCCAGCGCTTCCTGCGAGATAGTCGGGACAGTGACGGTCGCCTGCGACAGATGTCTGGAGGTTCTGGTGCTGGAGGTGGAGACCTCCTTTGAGGAGAGCTACACCCCGGAGGGCGCGGAGCTGGACCTGAGCCAGGACATATACGACTATGTCTGTCTCTCTCTCCCGCTCCGGAGAGTCCACCCTGACGGAGGATGCAACGGCGAGACTACCAAGTATTTAAGTAAATAATATTTAAAAGATAAAGAAATGGCACATCCGAAACACAAACTTTCAAAGCAGCGCAGGGACAAGCGTCGTACCCACGACTTTGCTCCGGTTCCTACCCTCGGCACCTGCTCCAACTGCGGCGCTACGGTGATTTATCATCGCGTATGCCCAGAGTGCGGCTACTACAGAGGCCGTCAGATCGTCGTCAAGAACGCCGAGTAAGACAGCCTCCGGCACCGGTCCCTTAGTTCAACGGATAGAACGAAGGTTTCCTAAACCTTAAATACAGGTTCGATTCCTGTAGGGACTACAAGACTCGCTTCCGGATGTCCCGGAGCGGCCCGTGGAGTGGGGTGACTAAAAAGTCCATATGGGACTTTTTAGTCACCCCACTCCTTTTATCCCACAAGTCACCCTGACTTTTCCTCTGAATCCCCCTTCTTCCCCCTTAACCCCCGCAGGCTGCCGTCTGCGACCCCTGTCAGGGGTATTTCGCTCCTACGTCGCGGTCCCTGCGGGGATGACTAAACGGAGTTTAGTCACCCCTGTCTGGGTTTCTGAACCCCCGCAGACTACCGTCTGCGACCCCTGTCAGGGGTATCTCGCTCCTATGTCGCGGTCCCTTCGGGACTTGTTAGGCAATCTCTTTCCATTTAGGCAATCTCTTTTCGTCTTGGCAATTTTTTCCGTTTTGGTTTTTCTGTTTGGGCTGACTCGGCTCGTCCACGATATGGGGCCTTTTATGGACGGGACGCTGTTTTTGCCCGTCCCGTCCATGATTTAGCCTCCAGGATGGATGGCGGGCTGTAGTCACCAAGGTGCGGGCCGATGTTTCCGGGCCAAAAGTTCCCTGCCTGGACAGCGACGGCGGACGGCGGGGGAGATTTGTCCGCCCCGTCCATGATTTAGCCTCCAGGATGGACGGCAGGCCGCAGTTTCTGAGGCGCGGGCCAGGTGGGGATGTTTCCGGGCCAAAAGTTCCCACCTGGCGGCGGCACCTGCCACCGAGGGGCTTCAGTGGCATCCGCCAAATCCATGTGGGGATGTTTCTGGGCCAAAAGTTCCCTACCTGGACAGCGACGGCGGACGGCGAGAGAGATTTGCCCGTCCCGTCCATAATAATGCCTCCAGGATGGACGGCGGGGAAGATTTACCCATCCCGTCCATAATAAGGCCTTCAGGATGGACGGCGGGGAAGATTTGCCCGTCCCATCCATGATTTAGCCTCCAGGATGGACGGCGGGCTGTAGTCACCGAGGTGCGGGCCGATGTTTCCGGGCCAAAAGTTCCTACCTGGCGGCGGCACCTGCCACCGAGGGGCTTAAGTGGCATCCGCCAAATCCATGTGGGGATGTTTCCGGGCCAAAAGTTCCTTACCTGGACAGCGACGGCGGACGGCGAGGTAAGCGGATAGAATTGCCGGGAAGCGAAAGAAGGGTAAGCGGACAGAATTGCCGAGAAGCGAAAGCAGGGCAAGCGGTCAAGCTTGCCGGGAAGCGAAAGCAGGGCAATCATACTGCGGCGACACTATGTCGGCCCGCCGGCGTTGGTGGAAACCTGTTGGAGACCTGTTGAAAAACCTGTTAGAAACCTCTTAAGTAATTCCTAAAAAATAACTTGGTACTTTTGCTGGTCTTTTTGTTCTAAAT
>CAVGLS010000052.1:0-6589 GCA_963630225.1 bacterium | reverse complement strand
CGAGCTGGAGAGCTTCGGGGAATAATTTGCTTTATTGGCTTTATTCACTTACCTTTGCCCCCGTACTAATACTGATTTTATGGCTCTGACAATATCGGAAAAAGCGAGGACCATGCCCGCTTCCGCCATCAGGAAGCTGGTCCCTCTCGCCGATGCGGCAAAGGCCGCCGGCACGAAGGTATATCACCTCAACGTAGGCGCTCCTGATATCAAGTCTCCCGACTGCGCGGTCAAGGCCGTGGCGGACAGATGCGCCGGCCTGCACCATCTCTCCTACACCAACTCCGCAGGACTGATGGAGCTGAGGGAGGGGCTCGTGCACAAATACTACAGGAAGATAGGCATAGACATCGAGGTGAGCGAGATGCTGGTCGAAGTGGCGGGCAGCGAGGCTTTCTCCTGCGCGATGCAGATTGCGGCGGGCGAGGGCGACGAGATCATCGTGGTGGAGCCTTACTACACCAACTACCAGACTTTCGCATTTCTCAACGGCATCACCCTCAAGGCGGTCCACAGCGACATCCGGCAGGGCTTCGCGATCCCCGACATCTCCGAGTTCGAGAGAGTGCTGAGCCCGCGCACCCGCGCGGTGCTGATAAGCAATCCGTGCAACCCGTCCGGCAAGCTCTTCGACAAGACCGAGATGCTCGCGTTGGGAGAGTTCTGTCTCAGGCACGACCTCTTCCTCATCTGCGACGAGGTCTATCGCGAGTTCTGCTACACCGACGAGCCGCACTTCTCCGCAATGAACATCCCGGGCTGCGGGCAGAATGTCATCCTGGTGGATTCCGTCTCTAAGAGATACAACCTCTGCGGCGCGCGCATAGGCATCATCGCCTCGCACAACAGGGAGGTGATGGCCGCCGCGATGAAGTTCGCCCAGTCCAGGCTCTGTCCTCCGGTGCTGGGGCAGTATGCCGCCATCGGCGCTCTCGACACCCCGCAGAGCTACTTCGATGAAGTCAGGGAGGAGTATATACGCCGCCGCGACTGCGCGGTGCAGATGCTCAACGACATCCCGGGCGTGTACGCCCCGCTGCCTATGGGCGCGTTCTACACGGTGGCGGAGCTGCCTGTGGAGGATGCCGAAGACTTCACGCGGTGGATGCTGACGGACTTCCGTCTGGACGGCGAGACCACTATGGTCACCCCTGCCGCATCGTTCTACAAGACGCCGGGAGCGGGACGCAATCATATCCGCCTCGCATATGTGCTGGAAGTGCCCGAGCTCCGCAAAGCTCTCAATATACTCGCGGAGGGTCTCCGCCAATATACCGCCGCGAGATGAAGCCGCAATTCAGCACCCTTGCTGAACTCTACGAGCGCGCCACGGCCTCCTTCGCAGGAAGGACGGCCGTAGAGTTCGTGGGTGGAGGTCAGCGCTATACCTACGCGCAGTTCAGGGACTGCTGCGACAACATCTCCCGCATACTTTCCAACTTCGGCATCGGGGCCGGAGACAAGGTGGCGATACTCTCGGAGAACTCCCCGCACTGGAGCGCCGCGTTCTTCGCGACCACCGTCTACGGACGCATTGCAGTGCCTATGCTTCCGGAGCTCTCCCCCGGCGAGGTGGAGAACATACTCGTCCACTCCGAGGCACAGGCGATATTCATCTCCAAGAAGCAGCTGCCGAAGCTCAGCGAGGCCTCGATGAAGCGGCTCAAGCTCGTCATCGCCATAGGCGACCTGAGCTTCATCAAGGCGGAAGGCTCATCCTACACCTGCGACGGCAAGGTCAGCCGCCCGACGGCCCTTGACATCGCGGCGATACTCTATACCTCCGGCACCACCGGCAGCGCCAAGGGAGTGATGCTCTGCCACAGGAACTTCTGCACCAATGTCCTCAACTCGTGGTACAGTTTCAAGGCCGACAAGAGGGATGTCTTCCTCTCCATACTCCCTATGGCCCACACCTACGAGATGAGCATCGGGATGCTCTACCCCTTCGCCGTCGGGGCGAGGGTGGAGTATATCCAGAAAGTCCCCACGCCGTCAGTCCTGGTAGCCACGCTCGCGAGCATACGGCCCACCATCATGCTCTCGGTACCTCTGATCATAGAGAAGATCTACCGCAGCAGCATAGTGCCGACCATTAGGGGCAGCAGGTTCCTCTCATATCTGGAGAAGCACGCCGCCTGGCTGCTGTATGCGTTTGTGGGGATGAAGCTCAAGAAGACTTTCGGAGGGAGGATCAGGTTTTTCGGCATCGGAGGGGCCAAGCTCGACAGCGGAGTGGAGAGTTTCCTCCGCAAGGCCGGTTTCCCTTACGCGATAGGCTACGGGCTCACGGAAACTGCGCCGCTGATATGCACCGCGGCTCCTTTCAAAACACATCTCGGCACCACGGGCCGACCTGTCAGGGGCTGCGAGGTCCGGCTCGAAGATGTCAACCCGGCCACCGGCGAGGGTGAAATCTGCGTGAAGGGCTCCAACGTGATGCTCGGCTACTACAAAGACTACGATCGCACCCGCTCCGTGATGACCCAGGACGGCTGGTTCCGCACCGGCGACCTCGCCAGCATCGACAAGCGGGGCAGATATTCGATAAAGGGCAGGCTCGGCAGCGTGATCATCGGCGCTTCCGGAGAGAACATATACCCTGAAGATATCGAGACCGTCATCAACGGCATCGACGGCATCGGCGAGTCGCTCGTCGTGCAGAGGGACGGCAAGCTCGTGGCCCTGGTGCAGTTCAACGACAATATCATCGACTGGGATCTCGAGGGTCAGGACAAGTTTATCGAGGATCTCGAAGCCCGCAAGCAGGCCATCCTGGACTTTGTCAACGCCAAGGTGAGCAAATTCTCGAATATAAAGTCCGTGGAAATCCAGCGCGAACCGTTCATCAAGACGGCGACCCACAAGATCAAGCGCTTCCTCTACGAGAAGAAAGACTAGCGGAGCTCCGCTATGTCGAGCACGAGCCGCTCGGTCTTCTCCCAGCCTAGGCAGGGGTCTGTGATCGAGCGCCCGTAGACCCCGTCGGAGGCGCTCTGGGCCCCGTCCTCGATATAGGACTCTATCATCAGCCCCTTCACGAGGGAGCGGATCTCCGCGCTGTGCCTGGTGCTGTGCAGGACCTCCTTGGCGATGCGTATCTGCTCAAGGCAGTTCTTGCCGGAATTGCCGTGGTTGCAGTCCACTATCAGGGCAGGATTTTCCAGCCCGCTCTCCGCATAGAGCCTGCAGACCGTCCGGAGGTCTTCGTAGTGGTAGTTGGGATGGCTGAGGCCCCGCGAGTCGACGAATCCCCTCAATATAGCGTGAGCGAGAGGGTTGCCCCCGGTCTGCACCTCCCAGTTACGGTAGATGAAAGTGTGCGGATGGTGTGCCGCCCTGACCGCGTTCATCATCACGGACAGATTGCCTCCGGTCGGGTTCTTCATCCCCACCGGGATGTCCAGTCCGCTCGCCGTCTGACGGTGCTCCTGGTTCTCGACCGAGCGCGCGCCCACGGCGACGTAGGAGAGTATGTCCGAGAAGTACCTGTAGTTGTCGGGATACAGCATCTCATCGGCGGCGGAGAATCCGGTCCCGTCTATTATCCGCATAAACATCTTGCGTGCGGCGACGAGCCCCCCGAGCATATCGGAGCCCGCCATCGGGTCGGGCTGGTGGAGCATCCCCTTGTAGCCCTCGCCCGTGGTGCGCGGCTTGTTGGTATAGACGCGCGGCACCATCACGATCTTGTCGGCGACCTTTTCCTGAAGTCTGCGGAGTCTTGAGACATAATCCAGCACCGCATCCTCCCTGTCGGCGGAGCAGGGGCCGATGACGAGCAGCAGTCGGTCGCTCCTGCCGCAGAATATGTCCGCGATAGCCGCGTCGTTGGCAGCCTTGGCTCGGAAGCCCTCTGCGGAGAGCGGATACATATCCTTGATTTCCTTCGGAATAATGAGTTTCCGCTTGAAAACCATATTCTTCATTCCGGTATTTTCCATAACGCTACCTGAGATAATCGGTTCCGAAACGCCACGCAAGCGCATCGCAGAGCACCACCGCCACCATAGCGTCCACAACCGGACACAGCCTCCGGACGATGGCGGGGTCGTGGCGGCCCCGGATCTCCAGATCCGCTTCGCGTCCGCTGCCCGTGTCCACGCTCTTCTGCACCCGCGCGATGGACGGAGTCGGGCGCACTGCCATATTGAATATCAGCGGCATGCCGTTGCTGAGCCCGCCGTTTATGCCGCCGCTGCGGTTGCTCGGGGTCACCACCTTGCCGTCCCTGAGGCGGAACGGATCGTTGGCCTGCGACCCACGCATGCCGGCCAGAGCGAAGCCGTCTCCGAATTCTATCCCCTTGATGCCGCCTATGGCGAAGACGGCCCGGGATATCATCCCCTCCAGCGAGTCGAACCACGGCTCGCCCACTCCTGCGGGCAGACCGCAGACGGCCGTCTGGAGCGCTCCCCCGACGGAATCTCCGTCCTGCTTCGCTGCGAGTATCGCCCTCCGCATCGCCTCTCCGGCCTCTTCGTCAAGGACGGGGAAGTCTTTCCCGCTGACGAGGGCTATCTCCGGAGCGGGGTCAAGGCTAAACGGTCTGTCGGAGACTCCGCCGCAGCCGAGTATATGGGTCCCTATGCTTATCCCCTTGGAGGCCAAAGCCTTGATGCATACGGCTCCGGCTGCCACTATCCCGGCGGTGACCCTGCCGGAGAAATGCCCGCCGCCCCTCGGGTCTTCGAAGCCGTGATATTTCATCGCCGCTGCATAGTCGGCGTGCGAGGGACGTGCGATCCGGGTGTCGTAGCCGGCGCTGCGGACATCTTCGTTGGGGATCACTATCGAGAGCGGCGAGCCGGTGGTGCGGCCATCATAGACTCCGCTCAGGATCTTGTAATCGTCCTTCTCTGAGCGTGCCGTGTCGAGCGGCCCGCAGGGACGGCGGCGGCGGAGCTGCTCCGCGATGAAGTCCTCATCCACCCTGATGCCGGGCGCGAGACCGTCCAGCACGACCCCCACCGCGGGGCCGTGGCTCTCTCCGAAGAGCGTCAGGATGACGCTTGTCCCTATCGAGTTCTTCATTCTGCAAAACTTCCCCCTGACCCTCTCCCTGCCTCCCTGCCTCCCTGCCTCCCTGCCTCCCTGCCTCCCTGCCTCTCTGCCTCTCTGCCTCTCTGCCTCTCTGCCTCTTTCCCTGCTTCTCTTACTCCCTGCTTCTTCCTGCCTCTCCCATTTCTTCTCCCTGCCTCTCTTACTCCCCTTCTGCTTCTGCTTCTGCTTCTGCTTCGAGAAGGCGCTGCTGATATGCCTTGGAAAGTTCGATGAGCTTCCTTGCGAAGCCGGGGTAATATTCTCTGATTGTCGAATTTACGATGAGTGCGGCGTTTCTTTCGATCACTTCCTCCTCCCTTGCGGAGTCAGACAGCGGAAGGCCTTCGCGCCTCTTGACACCCGCGACACGGCGGCACTCGGCCATACGCCTTTCGAAAAGCTCGGCGAGAGCGGAATCTATCCCGTCGATCCTCCGCCTGATGTCATCCAGACTGTCCATATCTTGTACCCCCTAGGCGAATCGAACGCCTATCGTAGGAACCGGAATCCTAAATTTTATCCATTAAACTAAGGGGGCGATTCCGAAGCGCAAATATACTAATTCTTTTTTGTATTACTAATTTAAGTTTTGCAAATGCGAAACACGGTTTTAGAGGCCCATAGGGCCGAAAGTAAAGGGGCGACTAAAAAAGGGTCATCCCCTTTTTTTGTGGTGCGAAGCTCCGCAGCGGCAGCAGCCTGCCTCTGAGAGGGCTCCGCTCACTCTGTTCGCTCCGGCCCCTCCCATTGTCTACTTCGTCCAGCTTGCGCTGAACTCGTATCCAACGGGCCCCGCCCCCTGCCCGAGTCCGGGGGTGGACACGCCTCTCAGAGGCAGGCTGCAGACCGCTTTGCCGCGCTCCGCACTCTCTACGGTGATCTGTTTGTTCTTGGCCGCTGCCTGACGGCTCGGAACTCTCAAATATAAAAAACAGTCCTTCGACTTGTCAGTCTCTTTCTTTATCAGAGTCCCATCCATAAAAACCCCCGTATCGTGGACGAGCCGGGCGAAATCAGCGCCCCGTCCATGATTTAGCCTCCAGGATGGACGGCAGGGGGAATTTGCCCGCCCCGTCCATAATTCAGCCGCCAGGATGGACGGCAAGGAGAATTTGCCCGCCCCGTCCATGATTTAGCCTCCAGGATGGACGGCGGGGAAGATTTGCCCGCCCCGTCCATGATTTAGCCTCCAGGATGGACGGCAGGGAGAATTTGCCCGCCCCGTCCATGATTTAGCCTCCAGGATGGACGGCAAGGGGAATTTGCCCGCCCCGTCCATGATAAGGCCACCAAGATGGACGGCAAGGGGAATTTGCCCGCCCCGTCCATGATTTGGCCGCCAGGATGGACGGCGAGAGAGATTTGCCCGTCCCGTCCATGATAAGGCCGCCAAGATGGACGGCGGGCTGTAGTTTCTGCAGATGGCGGGCAGCAGTCTCTGCGGACGGCGGGGGTTAAGGCAACGGAAAGAGATTGCCTAACAAGTCCCGAAGGGACCGCGACGTAGGAGCGAAATACCCCTGACAGGGGTCGCAGACGGCAGTCT
>CAVGLS010000051.1:0-6643 GCA_963630225.1 bacterium | reverse complement strand
GCCTGATGACAAAAAGAGAGGGTGGCTAATCAGTCTTTCGACTTTTTAGTCACCCTCTTCAGTCTGTGCGCGGGATGAGAGTCGAACTCACACGTCGCAATTGACACTAGCTCCTGAAACTAGCGCGTCTACCATTTCGCCACCCGCGCTGGATAATGGAGTGCAAATATACAACATTTTCAAAAAATATACGACAGTGCGAGCAATATGTCGGCTGGCAAGAAGAAAAATTTTCGTCCTTCGGCGATTTTGCGCCCACAGCTGGGACAGGAATAGGTAGTATAGATGTCATACCCCGCCCAGAAGCCGGCCCCGATGTCGAGGTTGAACTTCGGGGAGAGCATATAGGTGTAGCCGAGGCCGAGAGCGCCGCCGAAACGGTTGCCCTCGGTGGTCTCCGGAGAGGATATGCCGCCGATATTGTATTCCTGCAGCCTCACCGCCCCGGAGAGCCACCACCCCGAATAGATATGCCAGGGCCAGTATCTGGCACCTGTGCTGAGAGTGCGCTGGCGCTTCTGCAGGGTCTCCCCGTCGGGATTGTAGGTGAACGGGTTGTATTTCACCCCGGCATTGAGACTCCAGTGCTGTGCAAGGCCGTAGGAAGCCTCGATATTGAATGTGCCGAAGTCGGCGTAGTCGGCGAAGTTGGTCGAGAGCGCGAACTCCTGTCCGTTTAAAACGGGTGCACAGAATACCGCTGCGGCCAAAGCCGGAAATATTTTTTTAAACATAAAAGCTCGAATAATTATGGAAAACTGTCGGTATTGTGCACCCGAAATCATTTGTATCTGTTGAATGCCTCGTTGATCTTGGACTTCAGACTCGGATAGAGGCTGATCAGCTTCTTCTTGAGCATATTGCGGTCCGTGATGTCGCCGGTGAGGGCGTCGAATATCCTGTAGCGCGTCAGTCCCCTCTCCCCAAGATAGAGGAATATCTGCGGATAGAACCAGTAACCGGTCCCATAGACCTTCTCCCGCTCCGGATAGCGCTCGTTGTGCAGTACGGTCTGCATATAGTAGGCCCACATCTCCCCCACCTCGCAGTAGCCGAAGCCTTCCTCGGTCCCGACCCCGTAGGTGACGAAGCCGGAAGTCACGAACGAGGTCATCATATAGGTCACATAGCTGTTCCAATAGTCCTTGCTGACCTGCCTGAAGTGGCTGGCGTGCGCGAGTTCGTGGACCGTGAGGGAATAGATCGACTCGTAGTCGTCTGCGTCCGCGAGTCCCATAGTGATGTCCGGGAGGAACATCCGGACGAGGAACGAATACTCTCCGAGGAACTTCGAGACGATGCCGCCGTCGAGCAGCACCCCCTGCTGCAGCATCGGGGCGGAACTCCAGCGCATCTTCTGGAAGAGCCAGATCCTGAGATTGCCGGGAGGGGTGCTGAGCGTCTTCTCCCCGTCGCGGCACTGCTCATAGTAGTCGTAGGCGGCGTTGTTGACCACGCAGCGGGTGAACAGCTTGCGGTCGGAAGAGGAGCTCACCTCCACGCTCACCCCCTGAGGGGAGTGTTTGCCGAGAGTGGAGAACGAAGCCGGGCAGAAAAGCAGGTTGAATCCTATCCCGAAACCATGTTTATTCTTGAAAACCAGACGGTAGCGGGGGTTGGAGGAAAACTGGCGCGACATCTGGTAATAGCCGTCCTTGTCGGTGTAGCTGTGGGCGAACTTCACGAAACAGTTGCACGACACCCTCACTCCGCTCACCCCTATGGCCTCGCCGCCGAGAGCCGGGTCAACGATGGTGATGCGCCCGCTCGGAGTGCCCTTCTCCGAACCCTTGGTCGGCGGGGCGAGCAGGTCGGCGTTGCCGGTGAGCTCGAACGACATCCGCTCCACCGCTTCCCAGTCCAGCCCGTCCGACTTGGTCGACTCGCTGTGCTCCGCTATATAGCACTCGTCCAGCAGTTCGTAGCGTATATCTGCCGGGAAGTCGAAGTCCTTGCTGACCACGGCATACTGCCAGGTGATCCTGTCTTCGTCTATCGACGGGTCGTGATAGTAGTCGCCCTCGCGCACGATCGTATAGTCCACGGGATGGTCTATGAGCTGCAGGCCCGCAGACACGAGGGTCTCGTACTGCTGCTCGTCCTCCGGCAGAAACCTCACATAGAGGTCGGTCGGCTCCAGCGGGGTCCTGTCGGCCCGGGTAGGATACAGCCGGTCGAGGGCCTTGGTCACATTCTCGACGGAATAAGGGTCTTCCAGCTGCTCCCCGAGCACTATCATCTCGTGTCGCACTTCATT
Source organism: bacterium (assembly GCA_963630225.1). GTDB lineage: Bacteria > Bacteroidota > Bacteroidia > Bacteroidales > UBA932 > Cryptobacteroides. Next base: position 4,386 of record CAVGLS010000051.1, on the reverse strand, counting down.
GTCTTCAATGTCAGTACGCACTCCCCAGCCATCGGAAAGCCTGTCCGAGCAGGAGACCGCCACGAGCAGCGGTACGATAAGTTTAAAGAAGCTTTTCATAGTAGTGTAGTATTTGTCCGATGCAAAGGTGGAGAAAGTTATCCGATTTATCTCAAGGATAATCGCTTACTTTCACCGGGAGGGACGCCCCTGCCCGTTGCCTGAACCCCCGCAGACCGCCGTCTGCGACCCCTGTCAGGGGTATTTCGCTCCTACGTCGCGGTCCCTGAAACTTTAGTCCGCCCCAGCTAAAAAAAGGCAGAAAACGCCTCTTTTTAGAAGTACTTTATCGTTTTCTGCTCTATCGCGCTCATCAGACTGTTGCCCAGACGGCTGACTCCGAAGCGGAAGAGCTCCTTGTCGAGCCACTGCTCGCCGAGCACGGAGGAGACGATGCAGTAGTAGCCCAGTGCGTCCTTGGCGGTGGAGATGCCGCCCGCGGCCTTGAACCCGACCTTGCGGCCGGTCTTGGCGCAATAGGCGCGGATGCACTCGCACATCACCAGGGCCGCCATCGGGGTGGCGTTGACCTCAACCTTGCCGGTGGAAGTCTTGATGAAATCGGCGCCGGCCTCCATCGCAAGGAAGGATGCCCGGGCGATGCGCTCGGCGGTGCCGAGAAGCCCCGTCTCGAGTATCACCTTCAGCACGACCCTACGCCCGCACGCGGCAGCCTCCTCGTCAATCGCGGCCTTCATCGCCCTGATCTCAGCCGCGGCGACCTCGTAGTCGCCGGCCATAAAGGAATTGAGAGCCAGCACGATGTCAATCTCGTCCGCACCCGCACGCACCGTGAGCCGGCACTCCTCGACTTTGACTTCCAGGAAGCTCTGCGAACTCGGGAAGCAGCCGGAGACAGCAGTCACGTGGAGCTCGTCGGACTTCCTGGAGTCGCGCACCACTGAAGCGAAGTTGGGGAAGACACAGACCGACGCCGGGAGCGGATAGCCCGCGAAGCAGGCCGGGATCTCATTGGCCTTCTCCACCAGAGCCCTGACGGACTCCGGAGTGTCGCCGGTGTGCAGCGTGGTCAGGTCCATCATCGCGAAGCACTTCCTGAGCACCTCCGGCGACTCCGCCGCCGACAGGTTGGAGGCGATCGCCTCAATCTTTGACGCTATCTCCTCCTCGGAAGGAGTGTAGCCGTATTTCTGCAAGTAATCCATATATCTATCGTTTTATAGCTCTTTTTTCAATTCCCTCTCTTCGAACCCTTCGCGCCCCGACCGCCGCTCCGGTCTGAGATCGGGCTCGTGCCGGAGAAACCTGTGGGGGCCGACGCTGTCCGGCATCTCCCGGAGGCCCTTGGCCCGGGCGAGGCTGTCGGCGGAGACCGCGATGCTGTCAGCCGCCGCCAAGCTGTCGGAGACGGCAAGACTGTCGCGCAGCGGCCAGAGTATGCCGTCCAGAGCCCACACAAGCGAGTCGTCGGAGAAGTCGACCGCGGTATAGTCCACGCGCAGCCGCTCGTTCTCCTCCCGGGCCTCACGGATACGCTCGGAGAGCTTACGGTAGTGCTCCGCCCGATTCTTGAGCCGCTTGGACACACTGTCCATCACTTCGCGGAGGTCTTCCGTCCTGCCGGAGTAGTACTCTATGCTCTTCTCATAGTCGGCGAAACTGTAGCCGTGGCGGCGGAATATCGGGTCGAAGAAGAGCGTCGTGTCCGCTGCGGCACGCGCCGAAGAGTTATCCCGGAGCCACTGGTCGGCGATGAACATATCGGTGTAGAGGGCTATCATATCCTTCTTGGGGATGACCCTGCCGCTCCTCGCGCAGCCTGCAATACAGAGCGCGGCGACGGCGGCCGTCAGCAGAATATGTCCCCTCCCGGCCCGCATCACCTCAACTGGGCTCCGAAGTCCTTGACGAAGGTGGAGAGCAGACGGTCCATAACCCTCTCGGTGTCCTGGTCGGTAAGAGTCCGCTCAGGGTCCCGGATTATGAAGCTCAGGGCATACTGCTTCTTGCCCTCCGGTATCTTGTCGCCGCGATAGACGTCGAAGAGCCCCACCTGACGGAGCAGCTTCTTCTCCTGCTTGAACGCGGCGGCACGCAGCTCGGCGTAGCTGACCCTCTCGTCCAGCAGCAGCGCGAGGTCGCGCCGCACCTCCGGGTACTTCGGCATCTCGGAGAATGCCACCTTGTCCCTCTTGACAAGCTCGAAGAGAGCCGGCCACTCGATCTCGGCGGCATATACGGCCTGCTTGATGCCGAAGCGGCGGGCGAGGGCCGGATTGACCGTGCCCATCACGGCGAGCCGTCCCGCTCCGGGGATGCTGTAGCTCACCCCTTCGGAGAATATGTCGTCCGGGGCGGCTTCGCAGCGCATCTTATAGATGTCCGCGCCGTAGCGCCGCAGCAGCAGCTCCACATAGCCCTTGAGCTGGAAGTAGTTGCTCTGCGTGCTCTCCGTCCTCCAGCTCTTGTCCGGAGTGCCGGTGAGCATAAGGCAGAAACACTGGTGCTCCTCATAGCCTTCGAGGGTCTCCGGAGACTTCTCCGGAAGTCTCTGATATACACCGCCGTATTCGAATGTCTTGAGATATCCCGTCTGGCGGTTGAGGTTGTAGGCGACCACCTCCAGACCGCCGAGGATCAGCGTCTGGCGCATCACGTTGAGGTCCTGGCTGAGCGGGTTGACGATATGCACGCACTTCTCTTCCGGACAGGAAGAGAGGTGGGAATAGTACTCCGACTTGGTGAGGGAGTTGTTCATAGTCTCCACGAACCCGTTGGCCGCGAGGAAGTTGGAGATATTGTTCCGGACCGCCTCGGCATCCGGGCGCGGGGTGGCGTTGACGGACATCAGCATACGCCCCGGAAGCGGGATGTTGTTGTAGCCGTAGATGCGGAGCACCTCCTCCACCACGTCGCACTCCCTGCAGACATCGACCATATACGAAGGCGCGGCCACCACCGCTCCGCCCTCGCGCCGCTCGATGAAGTCGTAGCCGAGCCGGCAGAGTATATTCTCGATGGTCGCGCCCCCGACCGGATAACCGATGAGACGCTCCATCCTCGGGTAGTCAAGCTCGATGCGCCTCCGCCCGACAGGCTCCGGATAAGATTCACGTATCTTGCCGACAACCTCACCGCCCGCGCACTCCTGTATCAGGGTCACTGCCCGCTTGAGGGCATAGATCGCGATCTCCGGGTCGGCGCCTCTCTCGTAGCGGAACGACGCGTCCGTCTGGAGTCCGAGCCGCTTGGAGGTCTTGCGGATGGAGGCGGGGTCGAAGTACGCGCTCTCGATGAAGAGGTTGACGGTGCTCTCGGAGACTCCGCTGTCCGCGCCGCCGAATATGCCCGCGATGCACATAGGGCCGTCCTCGCAGGCGATGACCATATCGCCGCCGCACAGTCTGCGCTCCACCCCGTCGAGGGTCTTGAGGGGCTCGCCGTCGAGCGCCCTGCGCACAATCACCGTGCCGCCCTTGACCTTGTCGGCGTCAAAGGTGTGCAGCGGCTGGCCAAGCTCGAAGAGCACGAAGTTGGCGATGTCGACTATGTTGTAGATGGGGTGCAGGCCTATGCTCTTCAAGCGCTTCTGAAGCCACTCCGGAGACGGGCCGGTCTTCACGCCCCTGAGGGTGATGCCGGTGTAGCGAGGTGCGCCGGAGCTGTCGCGGACATCGATGCCCAGCCCCTCGCCCCCGCCCTCCGCGAACGCGTCGACCGACGGCCTGACGAGCTCGCAAGGGATGTCGTTGAGCTTCATCCAGGCATAGAGGTCGCGTGCCACTCCCCAGTGGGAGGCGGCATCCACACGGTTGGCCGTAATCTCGTATTCAATCACGGCCTCGCTTTCGAGACGGAGGTATTCCTTGGCCGGAGTGCCCGGCACGGCACCCGCAGGAAGGACCATGATGCCTTCGTGGCTGCTTCCGATGCCAAGCTCATCCTCGGCGCAGATCATTCCGAACGACTCGACGCCACGGATCTTGGACTTCTTTATCTTGAAGTCCCCGGGCAGCACGGCACCGATCTGCGCAAGCAGAACCTTCTGCCCTGCAGCCACATTCGGAGCGCCGCAGACCACTGTCAAAGCTTCGCCCAAGCCCGGGTCAACCTTGGTAATATGGAGATGGTCCGAATCCGGATGCGCTTCACACTCAAGCACTTCGGCGACCACCACCCCGGCGAGTCCGCCGGGGATCTGCTCGCTCTCCTCCACGCTGTCCACCTCGATGCCGATGGAAGTCATCGCATCGGCAATCTGCTGCGCCGTCAGATCGCATTTCAAATAATCCTTAAGCCAATTGTAACTGAGCTTCATAACCTACTCAAGTTTCGCAAGTAAAAAATATTGTTGTAAAACAAGCATTGTGCAGGTACTTGCAAAAC
>CAVGLS010000050.1:0-7997 GCA_963630225.1 bacterium | reverse complement strand
AGCAACTTTATAGACTATGTGAAGATATACTGCGCCTCGGGACACGGGGGCGCGGGGTCGGTGCATCTGCACAGGGCGAAATATATCCCGAAGGGAGGCCCGGACGGCGGGGACGGGGGCAGGGGAGGACACATCATCCTCAGGGCCAACCCGCAGTTCTGGACGCTGATCCACCTCAAATACCGCAAGCACATCAAGGCCGAAGACGGGGAGAAGGGAGGCTCTGCCAACCGCAGCGGCAGGAACGGCGAAGACATCTGGCTCGACGTGCCGGTCGGCACGGTAGCGAAAGACGCGGAAAGCGGGGAAACGCTTTTCGAGATGATGGAGCCCGGCGAGGAGCGCATACTCTGCAAGGGAGGCAGGGGAGGCCTGGGCAACAGCAACTTCAAGTCCGCAACGATGCAAACCCCACGCTTCGCGCAGCCCGGAGAGGAAGGGCAGGAGGGGGTCTATATACTTGAACTGAAGCTGCTTGCAGATGTCGGGCTGGTAGGGTTCCCAAATGCCGGCAAATCCACGCTGCTCAGCACCGTCACGGCGGCCAAACCGAAAATAGCCTCATACGCATTCACTACCCTCGAACCTAACCTCGGCATCGTCCGGTATAGGGACGGCCGCTCGTTCGTGATGGCGGACATCCCCGGCATAATCGAAGGAGCCCACGAGGGCAGGGGCATAGGCATACGCTTCCTGCGCCACATCGAGCGCAACTCCGTGCTGCTCTTTATGATAAGCGTGGAGGAGGACGACATTTCCAAAGGCTATATGACTCTGCTGAACGAGCTCAAGATGTACAACCCGGAGCTTCTGAGCAAGCGCAGGATACTCGCGGTCACGAAGTGCGACCTGATCGACTCCGAGATAGAGGCCCAGCTCAAAAAGCAGCTCCCCAAGGGTGTTCCGTATGCATTCATCTCCTCCAGCACCGGAGAGGGACTTGACAAACTCAAAGACGAATTATGGAAGGCATTGCAAGAATAGCGCTCCTCGAAACTCTGGAGCAGGCCGACAAGACGGCGACACTGGCCATCAACTCGCTGCACGGCACGCTGAGCGACTCGATATGGATGGTATTCTCCAACAAGGAGATATGGTATCCGCTCTACTTCATCGTGCTGGTGCTGCTCTTCGTCCGGCTCGGCTGGAAGAAGGCGCTATTGGCGACCCTCGCCTGCATACTCACCATAGTCGCCTGTGACCAGTTTGCCAATTTCACCAAGGAATTCTTCGCACGCTTCCGCCCGTGCTGGGACGAGTATATGATGTCCCACGGCCTGCATATGCTTGAAGGCAAGGGCAATCTATACGGATTCTATTCCGCGCACGCGGCGAATGCCATCGGCTTTGCGGTATGCTCCAGCCAGGTCTTCAAAAACGCCCGCAAAGTCAGTCCCGTCACGCACTGGACCTATTTCGGTTTCATACTTGCCTGGGCCCTGCTGGTGGGAATAAGCAGAATCTTCGTCGGGAAGCACTTCCTGGGGGATGTGCTGGTGGGCTTTGCCGTGGGCTCGCTTTTCGCCTGGTGCATCGCCCGTCTCGCAAGGCTGGCTATAGTAAGGCTGAAGCTGAGATAACGTTTATCTTCTGCCCAGTAACTTCCAGCGTTACAGGCACTCTGCCCTCGATTTCGCCGTCCAGCTCGATGATGTCGGCGGAGTATTTGTTCATCGGCATCACCTGCAGAGTGCGGCACTTCCCGCTGAGGATATATTTGGACTCGTTGACGTTGCCCTGATATAGCTTCGGTATCTCGCGCACCACATAGGCAAGCGGCATCTTCGGGACGACTGCATAGTCCAGCATCCCGTCGCCCGGGTCGGCCAGAGGCACCTGCCTCATCCCGCCGCCGGAATACCGTCCGTTGCCGAACGCGACGGAGAAGCAGGGACCGGAGAAGACGACCGCGCCGTCCGCCACGAGACAGAGGTCTATAGACTTGATGTTGAATATGGTATAGCGCAGCGCACTGAGATATATCAACTTCCCCCGTTTGCCGCTCTCTTTCTGCGAATTGACCCTCTGGCAGACGTGCGAGTCGAAGCCGACACCGCCGATGTTGGCCATATATGAGACTTTATGGCCGTCAGATGTGACCTTGATGACGTCCATCTTCACCGTGCTTCCCCGGCGGATGAGATCCACCGCGTCACAGGCATCGCAAGGGACGCCGAACGACTTGATCCAGTCGTTGCCGGAGCCTATGGGGACGACCCCTATGGTGAACTTTTCCGTGGAGACATTATGATCCGAGCACCAGGCGCAGATGCCGTTGAACATCTCGTGCAGGGAGCCGTCGCCGCCGACTGCAAATATCTTGCGGTAGCCCTCGTCCGCAGCGGAATATGCAAGCGCGGTAGCGTGCCGCCTGTGGTCGGTGAGGGCCGTGACGAAAGGGACTCCGGCCCTCTCGAGCCTGCGCTCGGCAGGCAGCCATTCGCACATCGTCTTGCCGGATCCGGCACGCGGATTGACTATGAAATAACAGTCGGTTTTTGTTTCAGACATACTGCAAAAGTAGGAATAAATTATTACTTTTGTATTCTTCGACAACACGAATATGGGAAAAGTCATAGCAATAGCTAACCAGAAAGGCGGGGTGGGCAAGACCACAACCGCCATCAATCTTGCCGCGTCGCTCGCGGTCCTGGAGAAGCGCGTCCTCATCATCGACGCTGACCCTCAGGCCAATACGACCTCCGGGCTCAACTTCTCTCCGGACAACGACGAGCAGCGCACCCTCTACGAGGTGATGATAGGCAAGATTGACGTCGCGGACGCGCTGATACAGACCGAAATCGAGCGCCTGCATATGATCCCGTCCCATATCAACCTTGTCGGAGCGGAAGTCGAACTGCTCAAGGTCGAACACAGGGAGTCCGTTCTCAAGGACGCGCTCGCCCCGATCCGGGACGACTACGACTACATCATCATCGACTGCTCCCCGTCGCTCGGGCTGATCACCATCAACTCGCTGACTGCGGCTGACTCTGTGATGATCCCGGTGCAGCCGGAGTTCTTCGCGCTGGAGGGGCTGGGCAAACTTCTCCAGACCATACGGCTCGTGCAGGGCGGATACAACCCGGACCTGTCCATCGAGGGCTTCGTCGTGACGATGTACGACGCCCGCACCAAGGTCCACAACCAGGTGCTCGCCGAACTCCGGGGACACTTCCGCGAGATGGTGTTCAAAACCGTGATACAGCGCAACATACGCCTCAGCGAAGCGCCGTCGCACGGCAAGCCTATCATCCTCTATGACATAATGTGCAACGGCTCCAACAACTACCTCAGCCTCGCCAAGGAAGTGATGGAGCATAATGGAGAACAGCTATGAGCAAGGAACCACGAGGCCTCGGGAAAGGCTTGAGCGCGATCTTCGGAGACGATCCGAACGTGGACCGGCTCCGCAAGCCGGTGGGCTACGTCAACAAAGAGCTTGTCGGCGCGCGCGGCAGCCAGGAGAATACCGCCGATATTCTCAGGATTCCGGTCGATATGATCGAGCCGAACCCTTTCCAGCCGCGTATGTCTTTCGACCAGACGGCTCTGGAGGAGCTCGCCTCGTCCATCAGGACTCTCGGCCTCATACAGCCTATCACCGTCCGCCGCATCACCGACAGGCGCTATCAGATCATCAGCGGCGAGCGACGCTACAAGGCCTGCCGCCTCGCCGGGATGACCACCGTGCCGGCCTATATCCGCGATGCCAACGACCAGGGAATGCTGGAGATGGCTATCGTGGAGAATGTCCAGAGGGAGAATCTCGACCCCATCGAGCTGGCCCTCAGTTACCAAAGACTCATCGACGAGTGCTCGCTCACGCAGGATATGCTTGCGGACCGCGTAGGGAAAAAGCGCGCCACCGTCGCCAACACCATACGTCTGCTGAAGCTCCCCGCCAAGGTGCAGCACGACATCAAGGTGGGACTGCTCAGCGCCGGGCACGCCAAAGCCATCTTGAGCGTGGACGATCCGCAGCTGCAGGAGAAGCTCTGCGACATCACGGTCAGGGACGGTCTGTCCGTGCGCGAGCTGGAGTCCCTCGCCCGCAAGATTTCCCTTGAGCCGGCGTCCGGCAAGACCTCCGGCGGCGCCAAGGAGCAGAATCTGCCGGACGAGTACTACCGCGTGCTCGAGCATATCGGGAAGTATTTCTCAAGCAGCATCTCGATGAAGCGCAGCGCCTCCGGCAAAGGGACGATGACCATTCGCTTCAACTCCGACGAGGAGGTCAAGGCATTCGTTAAAGCGATGGAGGAGAAGCAGTTCTGATGAAGCTGAGCGGATATCTCAGATTGTTTGCGCTGGCGGCGGGAGTCCTCCTGTCCGGTGTCGCGGCATCCGCACAGTTCAGGGAGGAGGCGTTCTCCCAGCAGTACAACGACGATCCGGCTTCGGCTGTAGACACGACCGACAGGCTGTTCTCCATCAAGGAGTATATGGCCGGGCTCAGACACGAGAGGGAGATAAAGATCGGGACTATGGCCATAGGCTCCGCCGTGCTTGTCGGCGGCTGCCAGATCTACAACAGGGACTATTGGAAGCTGCCTATAGTCTATACGGCCATCGGGGGCGGTCTCGGGGCCGGAATCTATCTCAATACGCAAGGCAGGCACGATGCCGCCAAATGGTGCTTCATAGGCGCGGGAGTCGCATACTGGGGCGCGATGATGGACGGCACGGTCAATTACTCCCCGGCGGACTACCCCCACGCCGGCAAGGCCACGATGTATTCGCTGCTCGTGCCGGGACTCGGACAGATATATAACCGCGAATACTGGAAACTCCCTCTGTATCTGGGGGCTATGGGCTTCGGGATACACTACTACTCCGACTGCGCCCGCAATTTTGAGCGCTTCCGCAGCATCTACAAGGAGGCCACCGAGAACAGCGCCGCCTACACAGGTCCGATCACTGCCGACCAGGCGCTCTATTACCGCAATATCTACCGCCGCTACAGGGACTACGCCCTGCTCGCCATCGCCGCAGTCTATCTGCTGCAGGTGATGGATGCGAATGTGTTCTCCTATATGCACAATTTCGAGGTGGACGACGACATCTCGCTGAGGATGGAGCCTACCGTGATGATGCCGGACATGCAGCTCGCATCGACCGGTCCCGGCCACCCCGCAGTGGGGCTTAAATTAGGTGTAAACTTTTGATGATGAGAAGATTGATTGTATTGTTGGCCGCGCTCCTGCTGCTCTCTCCGCTGCAGGCGCAAAGCAAGCTCTCCGAGCTGCTCAAGCGACCTTCCCGCAAAGTTCTCCAGACCGAGAACGACCAGCTCCGCGCCAGTCTGGACTCGCTTCAGGCTCTGGTGGACAGCCTTGAGGAGCGCCGCTATCTCGAAGACGACGAGCTTCGCGCGGTCATCGAGGGCAACGATGTCTCCGAAGGCGAGGAGGAGCTGGAATACACCGCCGAAGTGAGCGACAGCCTCCTGCATCTCTGGTACAAAAACTCCTTTACCGGGGACTTCAACACCGTCACCGAATACGATATGGACTCCGTGAGGTTCTCCTCCAATGTCTCCGACGCCGAGATGGTGCGCAGACTCACGGCCATGAACTCATTTATCACCCTCCCGTTCAACGAAAACGTCAAGAACTACATCATCCTCTATTCCGAGCGGATGCCCAGCAGGATGGGTCGGGTGATGGGGCTGAGCAACTACTATTTCCCCCTCTTCGAGGAAGTGCTCAACAGCTACGGACTTCCGCTTGAGCTCAAGTATATGGCGGTCATCGAGTCGATGCTCAACCCCGTGGCAACTTCCCGGGCAGGAGCGAGGGGCATATGGCAGTTCATGTACGGCACCGCCCGCAACTACGGACTTGAGATCAACTCTTTCGTCGATGAGAGACTCGACGTGGAGAAGGCGATGGACGCGGCGGCACGCTATCTGCGCGACGCCTACAAGATCTTCGGAGACTGGGCTCTTGCCATCAGCTCATACAACTGCGGGGCGGGAAACGTATCCAAGGCCATACGCAGAGCCGGTGGGAGCAGGGATTTCTGGAGCATCTATCCTTATCTGCCGCGCGAGACAAGGGGCTATGTGCCGGCATTCGTGGGGGCCATGTACGCGATGACATACTATAGGGAATACGGGATCGTGCCCCAGAATGTGGGTATGCCGGCGCAGACCGACACCTTCGAAATCCGCAGGAACCTGCATTTCGCGCAGATCAATTCGGTGGTAGGAGTGCCGATGGAAGCCATCAAGAACCTCAATCCGCAGTATATCCACGACATCATCCCCGGCAACACCAAGGCATATGTCCTCAAGCTGCCTTACACCTGGACCAATGCATTCCTGGAAACCGACCGAGACTCGCTCTACAGCTTCAAGGCGGACTCCCTGATGAGCCAGAAGGTGCTCAAGGATGTCCAAAACTCCACCCGCAAGGGGCAGCAGAGGATCGCCTACCGCGTCAAGAGCGGAGACTACCTCGGACGAATCGCCTCCCGGCACGGGGTGACGGTGGCCCAGCTCAAGAAGTGGAATAACCTCAAGTCCTCCAACATCCGCGAGGGGCAGACACTCTATATCTACGGAAGTTCATACAAGGGCGGCGGAAGCTCGTCTTCGAGCCGGCAGAGCGGCAGCACCGGCTCGTCGTCTTCAAGGATTTATATCGTAAAGCAGGGCGACTCGCTATACAATATCGCAAAACTCTATCCGGGCGTGAGCGCCGAGAACATCAAGGCTGCCAACGGTCTGAAGAGCGACAACATCCGTCCGGGGCAGAAGCTCAAGATTCCTCTTCCTTAGGAGATCGGCTACTTGGAATAGTATTTGGGCCAGCAGGCGCGGAGATAGGCCCTGAGGCTGTCCTCGTGCCGGTTGGGCTGCGGCTCGTAGAAGGCTTTCCCGACAAATTCCTTCGGCATATATTCCTGGTCTGCGAAGTGGCCGGGGAAGTCGTGGGCGTATTTATAGCCGTCGGAGTATCCCAGGTCCGCCATCAGCTTGGTCGGAGCGTTGCGCAGGTAAAGCGGGACGGCGGCGAGTGGGTTGCTCTTTGCCGCCTCAAGCGCCGAGTTGACGGCGAGATAGGCGGAGTTGCTCTTGGGGGAGCTCGCAAGGTATATCGCACATTCGCTCAACGGGATACGCGCCTCCGGCATACCTATTTCGTGAACGATTCGAAATGTCGCCTCGGCAAGCAGCAGCGCGTTGGGGTTGGCAAGGCCGACATCTTCAGCCGCCAGAATACAGAGTCTCCGGGCTATGAAAAGAGGGTCTTCTCCCCCCTCCAGCATCCTCGCCATCCAATAGACGGCGGCATTGGGGTCGGACCCCCTGACACTCTTGATGAACGCGGAGATGAGGTCGTAGTGCATCTCTCCGTCCTTGTCGTAGATGGCAACGCCCTCCTGCAGACAGGAAGTCACCGCAGCATCGTCGATCAGCACCTCCTCCCGGCCCGGCTGCGAGTCGACCACCAGTTCCAGGATATTGAGCAGCTTGCGGGCGTCGCCGCCGCTGTGGCGGAAGAGCGCCCCGGTCTGCGCGACGCGGATATTCTTTGTCCTGAGGACTTCGTCCTCGCGAAGCGCCCGGTCCAGCAGAGTCCTCAAATCCTCCGCTTCGAGGCTATGGAGGGTAAATACCTGACAGCGGGACAGAAGGGGAGTGATGACCTCGAAGGAAGGGTTCTCGGTGGTCGCGCCTACCAGCACCACCGTGCCGGCCTCCACCGCGCCCAGCAGGGCGTCCTGCTGCGCCTTGTTGAAGCGGTGTATCTCGTCGATGAAGAGCACCGGAGCGGCGGCTGAAGAGAAGAGCGACTTCGCCCTGGCCGAATCGATCACCTCCCGCACGTCTTTAACTCCTGAGCTGACGGCGGACAGAGTGTAGAACCCGCGGTCGAGCGTATTGGAGATGATCCGGGCCAGAGTGGTCTTGCCTACGCCCGGAGGCCCCCACAGAATAAATGAACTCAAGCTGCCGGAATCGATCATCCTTTTCAGTATGCAGCCTT
>CAVGLS010000049.1:0-8063 GCA_963630225.1 bacterium | reverse complement strand
GCTGCCGCTGCGGAGCTCCGCACCACATAAAAAAGAGGATGACCCTTTTTAGTCACCCTCCTTTCCCTCGCAGCCGGATTACTCCGCCGCTACGACATTGACCTTGATGTTGGCGAAGACGCCCTTGTAGCACTTCACCTTGCCCTCGAACTCGCCCAGCTCCTTGATGTCACCGACGGCGATGTTTTTCTTTTCCACCTCCACGCCTGCAGCGGCGAGAACCTCTGCGATCTGCGCGGCGGTGACGGCTCCGTAGAGCTTGCCGCTCTCGCCGACCTTGGCGGCGATGCTGATGCCCACCGCCTCGATCCTGGCTGCGAGAGCCTGGGCGTCAGCGACGAGCTTGGCTTCCTTGTGAGCCCTCTGGCGGAGGGTCTCCGCCTGCTGCTTGAGGGCCGACGGGGTGCCGACCGCAGCATATCCCTGAGGGACGAGATAATTGAGAGCGTAACCGGTCTTCACTTCTACCACCTCCCCGGCCTCGCCGAGATTGGCAACTTCTTTCTTGAGAATGATTTTCATAACGCTTCAATTATTTGAGGAGGTCAGTTACATACGGGAGAAGAGCGAGGGAGCGCGCACGCTTCACGGCCTGTGCCACCTTGCGCTGGAACTTCAGGGAAGTGCCGGTGATGCGGCGAGGCAGGATCTTGCCCTGCTCGTTGAGGAACTTCTTGAGGAACTCAGGGTCCTTGTAGTCAACATACTTGATGCCGGCTTTCTTGAAGCGGCAGTATTTCTTCTTGCGAACCTCTACGGTAGGAGGGTTCAGATAACGGATTTCGTTGTTAACAATGTTTGCCATAGTGCTTCCTCCTGATTATGCTTCTTCCTTTTCGACAACTTCCTCGGCCGGGGCTTCCGCCGGAGCTTCCTCGGCCTGGACGGCGGCGGCAGCCTTGGCGGCGCGGGTCTGGCGACGATGCTCGGCATAGGCGACCGCGTGCTTGTCAAGGGCTACGGTGAGGTAGCGGATGATGCGCTCGTCGCGGTGATACTGGGTCTCGAGGGTCGCCACGAACTCAGGGGTGGCTTTGAACTCGATCAGGTAATAGAATCCTGAAGTCTTGTGCTGGATCGGATACGCAAGCTGCTTGAGCCCCCAATCCTCCTGGTACACAATCTCTCCACCGTTGTCGGTGATGAGCTTGACGTACTTGGCAACCGCTTCCTTCATCTGGGTGTCAGACAAAACGGGAGTTGCAATGAAAACGGTTTCGTACTGTTTAATCATTTTGTTGATAATTAATTATAAAATAAAAGCCCCAAAAGGGGCTGCAAATATAGCAATAAAAATCAATGTGTGCAATACTTGTCGGGATGCCGTGCCACAAGATGCAGGTCTTCGTACTTCTGCTGTATCAGGGCGGTGTCGGCGCGGGCGTCGTCGGTGCAGATGAACCTCTCCCCGATGCTGACGCGCTTCGTGCCCCAGTTGAAGTAGCCGAGATAGACCGGGCAGCCGAGGGCGCGGGCGATGGTGTGGTAGCCCATCTTCCATCTGCGCACAGGCTTGCGCGTGCCTTCCGGCGCGATGCAGAGGTGGAACTCCCCCGGGGTCGCCTCGATGGCGGAGATCACGCTGCGCACTACCGCCGCCCCGTTGCTCCTGTCCACCGGGATGCATCCCAGACGCTTCAGGATCGGTCCGAGCGGCCAGAAGAAGAACTCCTTCTTTATCATCACATGCGCCGTGTGCCCGAGGCTCTTGTAGTAGAAGTAGGCCACGAGGAAGTCCGCGATGCTGGTGTGAGGGACTCCGAGGATGATGCATTTCTCCTCCGGCGCGGGGCCGCTGTCCGCCTGCCAGCCCCAAAGTTTCATTACCCTGGCGTAGAAGTTCATATGTTGATGTCCTCGAGCTCCTCCTCGCTGCGGAGGTTGCGGCGTATGAAGTTCTGGCGGTCGACGGTGTTGTTGCCCATATAGAAGTCCATAATCTCCGCTATGGACTCCTCCTCGGCCAGGCTGACGGGGTCGGTCCGCATATCGTCTCCGATGAAGTGGACGAACTCCTCGGAGGAGATTTCTCCCAGACCCTTGAACCGGGTGATCTCCACTCCCGTCTTCAGCTCCGCCACCGCCCTGTCACGCTCCTCCCGGTTGTAGCAGTAGCGGTTGGCCTTCTTGTTGCGCACACGGAAGAGGGGAGTCTGGAGGATGAATACGTGCCCCCGTCGGATGAGGTCGGGGTAGTACTTCATGAAGAAGGTGAGCAGCAGCATCCTGATGTGCATCCCGTCGTCGTCGGCGTCGGTGGCGACGATGATGTTGTTGTAGCGCAGGTTCTCGAGGTCGTCCTCCACTCCGAGCGCGGAGATGAGCAGGTTGAGCTCCTCGTTCTCGGCCACCTTGCGGCGGCTCTCCTTATAGCAGTTGATAGGCTTGCCGCGGAGCGAGAACACTGCCTGGCAGTTGGCGTTGCGGGCCTTGGTGATGGTCCCGCTGGCGGAGTCGCCCTCGGTGATGAAGATGGACGAGTTCTCGATATTCTCCTGGTTTTTCTCGTTGCGCTTGTCGTCGTAGTGGTAGCGGCAGTCGCGCAGCTTGCTGTTGTAGACGTTGGTGCGCTTGTTGCGCTCGCGGGTCTTTTTCTGTATGCCGGAGATCTCCTCGCGCTCCTTCTGGGAGGCCTTGATCTTCTCCTCGATGACCGGGGCTATCTCCTTGTGGATGCGCAGGTAGTTGTCGAGGTTCTTGGAGAGGAAGTCGTTGACGAAGGAGCGTATGGTCGGGCCGATGTCGGTCTTCAGCGCGCCGTCTTCGCTGACGGTCTTCTCCCACATATAGTTGGAGCCGAGCTTGGTCTTGGTCTGGCCCTCGAAGTTGGGCTCCTGGATGCGTATGCTGATGGCCCCCACGACTCCCTGGCGGCAGTCGGCGGCCTCGTAGTTCTTCTTGAAGAACTCCTTGAGGGTCTTTGCTATGGCCTCCCTGAACGCCGCGAGGTGCGTGCCTCCGTCGCGGGTGTTCTGCCCGTTGACGAAGGAGGAGATGTTCTCGCCGTAGGCGTTGCAGTGGCTGAGCACTATCTCGATGTCGTCGCCCTCCAGGTGGATCGGAGGGTAGAGCGGCTCTTCGCCGAGGTTCTCGTTGACCAGGTCGAGCAGTCCGTTCTCCGACTTGTAGGCTGTGCCGTTGAAGTTGAGGGTCAGCCCCTTGTTGAGGTAGGAGTAGTTGCGGACCATAGTCGAGACATAGTCCGGGTTGAAGGCATATCCGCCGAACATCAGCGTGTCCGGGGTGAAGCGTATCAGCGTGCCGTCCTTCTCGGAGGTGGCGCCACCGCCGCTCTCCAGCAGCTTGCCCCGGGAGAAGCCGGCGTGGAAGCACTCCCCGCCCCGGTGCGAGCAGATGTAGAAGTCGGAGGAGAGCGCGTTGACCGCCTTGGTGCCCACTCCGTTGAGTCCCACGGACTTCTTGAATACCTTGTCGTCGAACTTGCCGCCGGTGTTGAGTATGCTCACCGCGTCCACCACCTTGCCCAGGGGGATACCGCGCCCGAAGTCGCGCACGGACACTGCTCCGTCCTCGATGCTGATGCGTATCTCCCTGCCGAAGCCGGCGGAGAACTCGTCCACTGAATTGTCGATTATCTCCTTGAGCATCACATAGATGCCGTCGCCCGGGTCCTTGCCGTCGCCGAGTCTGCCTATATACATCCCGGGGCGCAGGCGGATGTGCTCCATGCCCTCTATGGTGCGTATGCTGTCGTCTGTGTAGTTATTTGCTTCCATTCTTCTTCACCACTCCCTTCATATGCAGAAGGATGGCCTTCTTCTGCGCGGATGTGTAAACCGTAAGTGTCTTGTCAAAATATGTCGGCCCCTCGTCGTTGGAGTAGGTGGCGCTGATCTCCCCGGACCCGCCGGGCTGTATGCTCTCGCGCGTCCAGCTGACCCTGGTGCAGCCGCAGGAGGACACGACGGCGAAGATGTTGAGCGGCTCCGCGGAGTCGTTGGTCACCGTGAAGGTGCAGCTCAGCGGTCCGTCGCTCTCGCTGACCTGTCCGAAATCGTGGACCGTCTTGTCGAAGCTCAGCGGCGAGGAGAGCGCCAGCGCGAGCAGAAATGTGATAATACTCTTCATACAGTGCAAAGTTAGCAATAAATCTTGCTCCGAAAAAATTGGGAATTCAGATTTTCCTGCTAATTTTGTCCTTTGATTGAAAAACACACACACTAAAGATTATGGCTTACAAAATTGATCCGAACACCTGCGTTGCCTGCGGCACCTGTCAGGGAGAGTGCCCTTCAGGGGCCATCAAGGATGGAGATGTCTATACCATCGACCCGGATGTCTGCATCAGCTGCGGCGCCTGCGCCGACGCTTGCCCTATGGGAGCTATCTCCGAGGGGGAATAATACACTTTCCTGATGAAGAAGCAGGTTATTATGGGGGCTATAGCGGCCCTCTTTGCGTTTACGGAGGTGCAGGCATACGAACTGGTCAAGCCGGACTTCAGGGTGCAGCTCTACCCGGAGGGGCAGAGCGTGGACAGGGGCATAACCGAGAACGGACGGGCGGTGACCCTCGGCCCGCTTGAGTCCAACGGCCTCAGCGGCGAGATGACGGTCAGCGCTAGCGGCAACATCGGCAACGTCGGCGACGGAGCCCGCCTCGACATCTATATACCGAAGCACTGCAACGGACAGATGATCGTGGTCTGCCCCGGCGGAGGATACCAATACTGCTCCGGGGACAATGAGGGCACGCGCGTCGCAGACTGGTGCGCAAGGCGCGGTGTCGCAGTGTGCGTCGTGATCTACCGTATGCCGAACGGCCATTGCAGAGTGCCGCTGACAGATGTGCAGAACGCCTTCCGCTATTGCCGTGCGCACGCTTCCGACTGGGGGGTGAAGAGCATTGGCGTGATGGGGTTTTCCGCCGGCGGGCATCTTGCGGCCTCGGCCTCCACGCTCTTCACGGACGCTCTGACCCGCCCGGACTTCTCCGTGCTCATCTACCCGGTGATCACATTCGAGGAGTTTGTGACGCACAGCGGCACCAGACACAGCCTTGTCGGCCCTAAAGCCAGGAAGTCCGAGATTGAGTATTATTCCCTTGAAAATCAGGTCACTGCAAATACTCCTCCGACCATCCTGCTGCTGAGCGGCGACGACGGCGCGGTGCCTCCGGAGAACAGCCTGCGCTACTACCGCGCGATGCAGAAGCAGGGAGTCGAGGGAGAGCTGCACATATTCACCGACGGCGGCCACGGCTGGGGTTTCACTACGATCGAAAACTCCGGACGCGACGCTCTCGGGACGCAGAGGGAGGACTTCTTCCGGATACTGTCCCGCTGGCTGGACGCCCACAACAGATAGTCGATGGTCGACCGCTTCCGACTCCGGGTATTCACCGCCCTGGCCTCTGGCGGGAGTTTCTCCGCCGCCGCGAAGGAGCTGGGTATTTCGCAGCCTGCGGTCAGCCAGAACATAGCGGAACTCGAGAAATACGCCGGCGGGAAGCTTTTCGCCCGCTCCCGCAGCGGGGTCAGCCTGACCCGGAAGGGCAGGGAGTTCCTGCGGAACGCGCAGGCGGTGCTAGATGCTTACGGGCAGCTCGACGCCGCCTGTAAGGCTCCCGACACTATCCTGCTGAAAGGAGTCGCGCTCGGAGGCGGGCGCCGCAAGGTATTGATAGACAGAGGTCTGATCGCGGACCTCGACGTGCAGGGCGAAGTCCGCGCCGACAAGGAGATCGACGCTCTCGGACTGGAGATGCTGCCGAGCTATTTCGACTCGCTCTGCTCGGCGTCGGATTGTCTTCCGCTCTGCCTGCGGGACGGCTGCGGATTCGTCTCGTTCGCGTCTGCGGACCCTGACTCCGCTCTTGCCCTCATCGAAGATCTCGGCATAAGGGCCGCCTGCGCCCTTTCTCCGGACGGGCGGGAGCTGCTGCGGGATTGGGAAAGCCCTGACCCCGAGATGTTTTCGCTGATAGTCGATGTTCCTGACGGCTGCCCGGAGGAGAGTCTCTCCAGAGTTTTCGCCCTGGCCCGCAAGCGGGGTTTACGCCTCCGGATGCCGGCCGGAAGCGGTACCGTGAAGCGTCTGGACAGCCTGCGTCTGCTGGGCCCCGATCTTTTTCTCTACGGTTGCTCGCGTCTTACCGAGGAGGAGTGGCGGCTCTCCGCCCGCAGAAGAGTGAATATCATACACTGTCCCACCTCAGACTACCGCAGCGGCGGGGGTCGTTTCCCCTATGAGACCGCGCTCTCCTCGGGCTGCAGGATACTGCTCGGCACGGGGGATTCGCGCCACGGCATCGCGGAGGAGATCAGGACCGCCCTGCTGCTCTCGTCCGTGGGCGGGAAGGCTCTCGATATGGCAGTGCTCCGCAGCTGGGCCACGGTCAATGCCGCAGAGGCGTTCGGAGTCGGCTCCGCGCACTTCAGCCGGGGCGTCGGCGCCGACTTCATCCTGGCCGCCTGCGGAGCGGATGTGGCGGAGGCTTCCAATATCCGGTATCTTTTCAGCGCAGGCCGGATTGTCTATTCCGCCCCCTGCGAGGAGTGCAGCGGCGCGATGATGGCGCGGCGGTAGCACGCGGTCTGATAGGCCGACCTGAAGATGAGGTGGGCGTAGTAGGCGGCGAAGAGCAGATGCGCCGCAGCGGCGCCCTCCGGATGCAGCAGGCGGGACCCCGCGAACCACACGGCGAAGAACGCCACTACGCAGCCTATATTGGAGTTGCGCATGGTTCCGGTGGCAGTCGCTCCGATGTAGATCCCGTCCCAGGTGAAGGCGGGGCAGCCGATAGGCGGGATAAACACCAGCCAGGGGATGAACGCCGCAGCGGCCTCGATCACGGTCGCGTCTGAAGTCATCAGCCGCAGCGCACTCTCTCCGGCCAAATAGTTTATCCCGATGAACGCCAGCCCTATCCCCATACTCCAGGCGAAGGTGCAGCGCACGGCCCGCCGCACTCCGTCCTCGTCGCGCATGCCCGTGAAGCGGCCGGTCAGCGCCTCGCCGGCGAATGCGAAGCCGTCGGTGAAGTAGGAGAATACCAGCAGGAGCTTGAGCATTATGGAGCAGGCCGCGAGCAGGGTGTCGCCGAAGCGGGCGGAAATCGCCGTGAAGCCCAGATAGACGGTGATGAGGCAGACTGAGCGGACGAAGAGGTCGGTGTTGACGGTGAAGAAGTGCCTGAGCTTGCCGCTGCCGAATGCGGTCCTGAGCGAAAGCGTTTTGGGGTTTACCACTCTGCGGAACTTGAAGAATATGATCGCTCCGGCGCAGAGCAGGCCTCCGTATTGTGCCGTCACCGTGCCCCAGGCTATGCCGCCGTATCCTATGCCTTCCAGCCCCGTGCCCGGGATGCCGAAAGTCAGTATGAGGCTGAAAAGGACATTGCCGAGGTTGACGCAGAGGTCGGTGAGCATAGAGCTGAAAGTGTCCTGCATCCCTATGAACCAGCCCCGGACCGCCATCAGCGAGAGTGTGGCCGGAGCTGCCCAGATGCGTATGCGGAAGTAGGTGAGGGCGAGTGAGCGGACCTCGTCCGAACAGTCGACAAAGAGGAAAAACAGCTTCTGGAACGGCCACTGGAGCAGTATCAGGGCCAGCGCGATGACAAAGGCGAGTCCGACGCCCCTCGTGAGGTTATCGGTGCAGTCTGCCCAGTCGCCGCGTCCGTAGGCCTGGGCGCACATCCCGCCGGTCCCTGCGCGCAGGAAGCCGAAGTTCCAGTAGAGGATGTCAAACATCAGCGTGCCCACCGAGATGCCGCCTATCAGAGCCGCTGCAGAGGCGTCAAGGTGTCCGGCTATGGCTATGTCGACCATCCCGACGAGCGGTATGGTCAGGTTGGCCAGTATGCTGGGCAGGGCCAGCCTGAGCACCTCTCTGTTCATCCCTTTCACGCTGCAAAGATACGAAAAGGAGGGTGACTAAAAAGAGTTTAGTCACCCCTGTCTGGGTTTCTGAACCCCCGCAGACTAGCGTCTGCGACCCCTGTCAGGGGTATTTCGCTCCTACGTCGCGGTCCCTACGGGACTTGGTAGGCAATCTCTTTCCGTTTTGGGCAATCTATTTCCGTTGCCTTAACCCCCGCCG
>CAVGLS010000048.1:0-9407 GCA_963630225.1 bacterium | reverse complement strand
TTTATGGCAACAACAGCTGATTTTAAAAACGGCCTTTATCTCAAGTTCAACGACAAGCCTTGCATGATCGTCTGGTTTCAGCACGTGAAGCCCGGCAAGGGTCCGGCTTTCGTGAAGACGAAGCTCCGCAACCTTGAGAACGGCCGCATTCTTGAGAACACCTTCACCGCCGGCGCCAAGATCGAGACCATCGATGTCGAGCGCCGTCCATATCAGTTCCTATATGCCGAGGAGGACGGATTCAACTTTATGCACGAGGAGACCTACGAGCAGATACTGCTCCCGAAGGACGTGGTGGAGAACGCCGACCTTATGAAGGAGGGACAGCACGTGGAGATGATGTTCGTGGTGGGTGAAGAGAAGTGCCTCACCTGCGAACTCCCCACCTATGTGACCCTCGAAGTCACCTACTCCGAGCCTGCCGTCAAGGGCAACACCGCCTCCACCTCGGCCCTCAAGGAAGTGACCCTCGAGACCGGGGCCAAGATCATGGTCCCTCTCTTCATCGAGACAGGCGAGAAGATCACGGTCAACACCACCGACCGCTCATACGGACAGAGGGTATAATCCCCTGACCGTCAAGTATGGCAATGGAGCGTCTCCGACTAGAGGCGCTCTATTTTCAGTTGCTGTATCTTGTAGCTCTCTCCTTTGGAACTCACGAATATCGTGACAGAGAACATCTCGCCTCCCGCGCTGAGGCTGCCGAGGGCGTATTTCATATTGGCCCTCTCGGCAGTGTGGCTTATGTTGAAAGACTGCGGATTATAGAATTCGAAGAATGTCTTGAGTATCTGCTTTGCCTGGGCCTTGCTGGCGTTGCTCTCCTGGGAGGCCACGCTGACTTCGAGATTGTCGTCGAACCAGGCGGCGAGGCATTCGGCGTCGCCTTTGGCGATGTATTTGCCTATAGGGGAGAAGACATCGTTCCGCTCGGTCTGTGCCGCCATCTGGGCGCAGACCAGTATCAGCGCGGAGAATGCGGATATTTTAGCCAGTGCTTGCACGGGGCGTGAGGTTGCAAATATCGAGCCACGTCGCTATATTTGCAGAGGTATGAAAATAAGCCTCCTCACGGTGGGAAAGACCGATATTCCCTGGGTCAGGGAGGGTCTCGGGACATATGTTGCGAGGCTCGGGCACTATGTGCGCTTCTCGCTCGTGGAGATAGCGGAGCTGAAGAATGTCTCGGCCCTGTCCCGCGACGACATCAAGCTGCGCGAGGGGGAGCAGATACTCAAGAACATAAAGCCGTCCGAGTCCGTGATCCTGCTCGACGAGCGCGGCAGGGAGTACCGCTCTGCGGAGTTTGCGGACGCTCTCTCCGGCATGCTCTCCAGGGGAGGACGCGACATAGTCTTCGTGGTCGGAGGGGCCTACGGATTCTCTGATGAGGTCTATGCGAGGGCGGACAGCATGCTTTCGCTCTCCAGAATGACATTCTCGCATCAGATGGTGAGAACGATTTTTGCAGAGCAACTCTACCGCGCGTTCACGATAATGCGCGGAGAACCGTATCATCACGAATGAAGCCCAAGCGGAGAATACTTGACCTGATTGCGGCGGCGCTCCTTGTGGCGAGCGCTTCCGTGCTCGTGCTCTCCCTCAAGGAGTCGAGGGTCAGCGGTGACACACGTGCCGTCGCGGACCGGGTGTCGCGTATCCTCGAGAAGCGTATGGCGAAGCTGGACGGCTACGTCCAGCGCTCTCTCGACACCGACAGTTCGGGATGGTTGGACATAGGCGATCTGCCCCAGGATATGGTGATCTACCGCTATTGCAGCGACACGCTCCAGTCCTGGTGCAACGAGTTCTCAGTCACCAACGACAATATCCGCCTCAAGGTCTATGTGCCTTTCCTCTCCAACCCGAGGACCTCGCCGATCTCCCCGCTCTCGCAGGTGAGCGATTCGGTGTCGTTCGTCAATATGGGGCCGAAGTGGTATCTCGCCAAGTCGGTGACGAAGGATGACGTCAAACTGATTGCGGGCCTGCAGATTGTCGACACCCAGGCGCCGGGGCCGGGCAACGGCGTCAGCCGGTGGCTTCATCTGCCGCAGGAGTACAGCATCCGTCCGCTGCCTTCGAGCGGAGGTCCGATGGTCAGCGTAGGCGGACGCCCGCAGTTCGAGATCCTCTGCGAGACTCTGACCCCCTCCAATTCGGCGGACGCGCTGCTCCTCTGGATCGCCCTCTTCCTGCTGGTCAGCTCAGCCATAGTGTTCATCTCCGCCGACCGCTCGGCGAGGAGGTTCTGCATAGCGTCCGTATTGTTGCTCGCGGTGCTGACGGCGTTCTATTTCTGGGGGCGCACGATCAGGGAGCAATTCACCATATTCTCCCCGCTGCTGTATGCCGGCGGCGAGCTGCTGTATTCGCTCGGAGCGGTCGTGATCATCAATCTCGCGATACTGCTCTGCTCGCTCTGCGCATATATGTGCCGGGAGACCCTCGCCGCCATCGTGCGGAGCAGGGGAACGGGCGCCGCCCTGCTGGCGTCGGCGCTCATTTCCGTGGGCCTCATCCTCTTCTATACCCAGGCGGTGCTGCGCAGCATCATTCTCAATTCGGGCATCACCCTTGAGCTCTACAAGTTCTCCGAACTCTCGGCTTTCAGCGTGGCGGTATATGCCTCGTTCATCACGATGCTGATGAGCGTGCCGCTGATTCTGCAGACCGTCCAGCCGGTGGCGGAGCGCGAGTTCGGCATACGCTATGACGCGTTCTCGCTCAACAACAGGGTGTTCTTCGCACTGGTCATCTCCGCCTTCCTGGTGACCTCCTCGTCGGTGATAGGCTTCCGCAAGGAGCAGAACAGGATGGAGGTGCTCGCCAACCGTCTGTCGTTTGACCGGGACATCTCCCTGGAACTCAGGCTCAGAAGCATAGAGCCGCAGATAGCGGACGATATGGTCATCTCGGCGCTTTCGGTGCTCAACAATACCGCCTCGACCATTCAAAGCCGCATCACCGACTACTACTTCTCCCGCAACGACCGGGAATATACCGTCACGGCCTATGTCTTCAACGACAGCAACAACAGCCGTGCGGCGGCCTCACAGTACAGCTCCATCCTCAAGGACGGCATCCCGATTGCGGACAATAGCCGTTTTCTCTATGTCAAGCGGGACGCGGGGCATTCGTACTATGTGGGAGTGTTTCTCTATCTGATTGAGGGAAGCGGAGTTTCAAGGGTGCTGATACGGCTGGAGTCCAAGGATACCCGGGGCAACAGGGGCTATGCCGGCATCTTCGGCATCACCCCGCCGGGCAAGGTTACGGTGCCGGCGGGCTACTCCTACGCCCGTTACGAGGGCGCGGACCTCAAGTCTTATCGCGGCAAATACGCCTACCCTACCAAGATGGACACGGAGCGTCTGGAGAGGCTCTACGGGAAGCGTCAGCACTATGTCAACAATGAGGGATATACGCATTTCTTCACGGTCATAGGCGACCGGGAGGCGATAGTGATCTCACGGCCGCGTGTGACGGTTCTCAACTATGCCGTGTCGGGGATTTTCGTTGCGCTTCTCTCCTTCCTGGTGATGTCGCTGACGGTGGTGGGGCGCAAGAGGGAGAAGATTTTCGCGCAGAGCTACTACCGCTCGCGCATCACCGGTGTGCTGCTGCTCTCGCTCCTGCTCACCCTTGTGGCTATGGCGTCGATGAGCGTGTTCTTCGTCTATTCCCGCAACGACAGCAATATGCATTCGGTGATGTCGGACAAGATCAGCTCCATCACCGCGATGATCGAGGCGGGTACTGCGGACATCAGGCGTACATCCGAAATCAACCGGCGCGAGGTGCGCAAACTGCTCGAACAGGTCAGCTCGGACACTTATTCCGACATCACCCTCTACACTCCTTCCGGACGTCTGTTGATGTCCACGACCCCTATGGTGTTTGAGCGCCAGCTGCTGGGAGAGCGCATCAACGGCGGCGCCTACGGGCATATCGTCTACCAGCACCGGCGCTACTGGATCCAGAAGGAGAAGGTCTGGAACGTGAAGTTCTACAGTATGTACGCCCCGATCATCAACGGCTCCGGGGATATGATAGCCATCATCTGCTCGCCTTACAGTGAGGACAACTACGACTTCGAGGAGGATGCGGTCACCCATTCGATGACCATAGTGTCGCTGTTCCTGGTCTTCCTGCTGATGGCGCTGCTGATGGTTACGAGGGTGGTGGACAGGATGTTCGCCCCGCTCAGCGAGATGAGCCGCAAGATGAATACCGCCGGGCTTGAGTCGCTGGAATATATCGACTACGAGCGGAATGACGAGATTTCCGCAATAGTGCAGGCCTACAACCGTATGGTCAAGGAACTCTCCGACAGCTCCAAGAAGCTGGCGCAGGCGGAGCGGGACAAGGCGTGGAGCGAGATGGCGCGGCAGGTGGCGCACGAAATCAAGAATCCGCTCACCCCTATGAAACTCCAGATACAGAGGGTCATCCGTCTCAAGCAGAAGGGCGATCCGGCCTGGCTGGAGAGGTTCGATGAGGCGAGCAAGGTGCTTCTGGACCATATAGACATCCTCACCGACACCGCCAACGAATTCTCGACCTTCGCGAAACTCTATACCGAGGAGCCGGTGGTGATCGCTCTCGACAAGGTGATACAGGAGGAGATGTCGATGTTCGACAGCAAGGACAATATCCGCTTCGACTTCATCGGGCTCAACGACGTGAGCGTCGTCGGCCCTAAACCTCAGCTCACCCGCGTATTCGTCAACCTGATCAACAATTCCGTGCAGGCGATAGGCGACTCTCCGGACGGGCGCATCATCGTCTCTCTGCGCAATTCGATGCGCGACGGCTTCTACGACATAGTCTTCGAAGACAACGGCCCGGGCGTGTCCGACGAGAACGTGGGCAAGCTGTTCACCCCTAACTTCACCACCAAGAACGGCGGCTCCGGCCTCGGTCTCGCCATCAGCCGCAGCATCCTCGAGAGGTGCGGGGCTACCATCAGCTACTCCCGCTCCTTCTCCCTCGGCGGGGCCTGCTTCGTCATTTCGTATCCGAAGTGACGGATGCCTTTCATCCCCTCTTGCAGGTCGGCCTCATCGAGTGGAGACCCTGCCGCGCAGAGACAGGTCTTAAATCTTCCCCGAGCGGCGGGCGAAGTCGATGATGACATCCGCCGTAGCGTCTATCCCGAGTATCGAGGAGTCGACGCAGAGGTCGTAGTTGGAGGCCACGCCCCAGTGGCCGAAGGTGAAGAAGTTGTAGTAGCTCTCGCGTGCCTTGTCCATCTTGACGATGAGTCTGGCGGCCTCGTCGCCGGAGATGCCCATCCGCTCGCGCACCCGCGCCCTGCGGTTCTCGTCGGGGGCTGTGATGAAGACATCCAGGCAATCCATATCCCTGAGCACATAGTCCGAAGCCCTGCCGACGAAGATCGCACTTGACCCCAGGGCTATGTCCCGGATGGCCTTGCTCTGTATGCGGAAGATCTCCCTGTCGCTCAGGCCCGAGGTGTTGAAGCCGAGCTCGACTATGCGCTTCTTCTCGTCCGTGCGGCGGAAGAGCTCCGGGCTGATGCCGCTCTCGGCCGCGGCCTTGATGATCAGTTCGTTGTCGTAGACCCGGATGCCGAGTTTCTCCCCGAGTGAGCTGGCGACGCTCTTGCCGCCGCTGCCGAACTGACGTCCGACGTTGATTATGATATGCTTGTCCATGGCACTGCGTTTATTCGATTGAACTCCCCAGAGCGGCCGAGTCCTCGCCGTCCGCGAGCCTGTTGAACTTGCGGAAGAGCCTGATCGCGAATATCGCCGCTATGATGGCTGAAAGAACATCAGATATCGGGAAACTGAGCCACACACCCTTCTCCTGCATCCACAGCGGCAGAGTGTATATCAGCGGCAACAGTATGATGAGCTGTCTGGAGAGCGAGAGGAAGATGGACTGTTTCACCATCCCGAGGCACTGGAAGAGGTTGGAGGTCACGATGCCGAATCCCACCACCGCGATGCCGGCGTTCATCACCCTGATGCCCTTGGAGGCCATCTCTATCATCGCGGGGTCGTTGGTGAAGAGGCTCACGGCGAGCTCCGGGATGAGTTCTGACATCAGGAAGCAGAGAGTCGTCACCCCGACCTCCCACTTCGCCGTCAGCAGGGCCACCTCCCTGACCCGGCTGTAGAGCCGTGCGCCGTAGTTGTAGCCGGCGATAGGCTGGAGTCCCTGGTTAAATCCCATACATATCATCAGGAAGAGCATCGTGAGACGGTTGATGATACCGTATGCGCCTATGGCCATATCCCCGCCGTATCTGCCGAGCTGCTGGTTGATGAACATAGCCACCAGACAGGAAGCCGCATTCATAAGGAACGGCCCCAGGCCGATGACCAGCGACTGCTTCGCGATCCTCCATTCGAGCTGAAGGAAGGGTTTAGGGAAATGCAGAAGCCTGTCACGGTTGAAGAAGAACTTGATGGTGTAGGCGAGGGCCAGCATCTGGCAGGCTATGGTGGCGATGGCCGCGCCCTTGATGCCCATCCCGAAGCCGAAGATCAGGATCGGGTCGAGCACGGCATTTGAGATGACCGTGAAAAGGGTCAGACCCATCGCCGTCTTGGGATGTCCCGCCGCGCGGATGATGCCGTTGAAGCCGAAGTAGAGGTGGGAGAACACATTGCCGAGCAGGATGATGACCATATAGTCCCGTGCGAACGGCAGGGTGTTGTCGCTCGCTCCGAAGAACCGCAGGATGGGTTCCAGAAAGCCGAGCGTGACCACAGAGAACAGGATGCCGATGATGATATTGAGGGCGAATACGTTGGCGAGCACCTTGCGCGCCGTTTCGTAGTTCTTCTGCCCGAGGAGAACGGAGATGAGCGTCATCGCCCCGACTCCCACCAGAGTGCCCATCGCCGCCGAGAGGTTCATCAGCGGGAATGTCACGGCAAGGCCGCTGATCGCAGCCGAACCCACCCCGGGGATATGGCCGATGTAGATGCTGTCGACCATATTATACAAAGAAGCAGCGGTCTGGGCTATGATGCCCGGGACCGCATACGTCTTCAGGAGTTTTCCGATTTTTTCCGTTCCGAGCTCCGTTGGAGCCAGTTCAGATTTTGCCATAAATATTTAAATACTACTATTCCTTTCCCTAAATCCCTTTCCTCGGGAAAGGGACTTGCTTGTATTGTGAGGGAGAGCGGTCCTACGGCTTGTCGACCACCTCGATGTCGAATCGCAGGGGTGAATACGCCGGGATGCTGCTCCCGGAGCCGCTGGAGCCGTAGCCCAGCTTCGAATAGAAGATGCCGCTGCCCTGCTCATACGCCCCCATCCTCCAGAGCATATATGCAAATCCGTCGATTACGGAGGTCTTGCTGGAGGTGATGGTGATCTGGCTGTAGTCGTCGGTGACATATTGAACGGACACCGGTTCGTAGGTCTTCGAGCTGCTGTAGAGCCCGTACATCTTGGCCGTGTCGGCTATGGTGGTGTCGAAAACCCGCCCGTCGAGCAGGCGGCCCGTGTAGTTGACGTAGATGGTGGTGTCGCTCGGGAATCCGGCATCCGACTCCTCTTCATCCCCTTCGTCGGAGTCGGTGGTGGTGGAGACGGTCTCCGGAGCTTTCCTCCGGATGTAGTAGAAGCCGTATTTGAGGGAGTCCGCGAGCGTCACTTCCGGACAGTTGGCGGCGAAGTAGCGCCCGAGCGAGTCAAGCTCCCAGCTGTCCGTGTCGCCGATGGCTTCGAGCAGCTCCAACTCGTAGATGGCAGGGTTGCCGCCGCTCACATTGTCCAGATACTCCTGCGCCGTGTCGTAGCGGCTGCCGGTGAGCAGCCATCCGGGGATGACCGTCTTCTTGATGCCGCCTATCTTCATCGACGAGACCATCTCGTCCACTCCGGCGTAGAGGCTGCCCTCGGCCCGGCTCCATATCACAGGCCCGCACCAGGAAGTCTCGCTGTAGTCCCCGATCTGCTTGGCTATCTCAGGGTAAGTGGTCGCGCTCACTGTCCCGTCGAGGGAGCGGATCGTGTAGTTGAGCCTGATATAGGCGTCAGTCTCGGCATCCTGCAGCGCAGCCCCGGTCCCCGCTTGCTCCCCGATCACATAAGCTCCGAGAGCGGTCGGGCTGAGACCCGGATAATTCACCTGTATCCAGGCGTCGAAATATCTCTTCGACGCGTCGTTCTTGCCGCTCGTGACCGCCTTGGCGCATCCGCCGAGGATGAGCGAGGCAAGCGTCAGATATATAAGTGTCTTCTTCATCATCTGTCATTGTTCGGACGGCGCTTCATCTTGCAGGAATCGTGCCGTCACCTCCTCTATATATTTTTCCGCGTCCTCCCTGCGCTTCAGGGCGCCGCACACCTTGAGTCTGCCTCCGGAGGCGCATTCGTGCCCGCCTCCGTTGAAATATGCCCTCGCGAGGGCGTTGGACGACCATCCCTTCTTGGAGCGGACGGACACCCTATAGACGTCCCCGTCCTCCCGGAGGAATATGCTGATGTTGACTCTGTCTATCCCCAGCGGGAGGTTGACGAAGCCTTCGGTCTCGCCCTCTCCGAGTCCGAGGCGGGAGAAGTCCTCCGCGCTGAACACCGCGTAGGCGACGCCTTGGGGGGTGATGCGCAGGCGGTCGCGGAGATAGACTCCCATAGCCCGGAAGCGGTTCTCCCTGTAGCGGTTGTAGAGCCGGGAGAGGAGATCGTCCCTGTCGACCCCGGCTTCGATCAGACGCGAAGCCATCACGAAGGTGGAGGGGAAGACGGAGTTGGCGAAGTTGTTGGTGTCGGTGGTCATACCGGCCATCAGCGCGAGCGCCGCGCGGGGCGGCAGCCTGTGCGCATCTCCCCCGATGTCAGGCATTTCCATCAATATCGAGTAGAGCAGTTCGCTTGCGGACGAGACCTCCGTGTCGCTGAACGCGAGGTCGAACTCCCCGCACTCCGGCCCGGGGTGGTGGTCGATCATCACCTTGGGGCAGCTTATGTGCCGCAGGCCCTCCTCCAGGGAAGCCGTGCGACCCAGCGCGTTGAGGTCCAGGCAGACAAGCAGCTCGCAGCCCTCAAGCGCGGCGGCGGCCCCGCCGGCATCTTCGGAGGCTATGATGACCTCCCCCTCCCGGGTGAGGAAATCCAGCACCTCGGGATAGCGGTCCGGCGCTATCGCCACGGCCTCGCAGCCTCTCAGCTCCCGGAGATACTCCGCAAGGGCGACCGCGCTGCCGACGGCGTCCCCGTCGGGGTGCTGATGGGTCGCTATGCAGACCCTGCGCCCCCGTCCGAAATACCCGTCCAGGCGGCTGAGCTTTGTCCTGTCAAGCGTTTTCACTCCGCAAATTTACGAAGAATATTGCATTTGATAAATCATTTTCATAACTTCCCGTCTTTGACAGTTAAGAAAAAGAGAAAAAGGATAATCTGAGGCCACAGGC
>CAVGLS010000047.1:0-10051 GCA_963630225.1 bacterium | reverse complement strand
ACTCGGACCCGCGACCTCAACCTTGGCAAGGTTGCGCTCTACCAACTGAGCTATTTCCGCAATCTTCCCGCCGCTACCGGCTTGGGACTGCAAATATATGGAGATTTTTTATTTCCGCAAAATTTTATGCGGAAAATATGCAGCCGTGCCCGGGGCCGGACTCGAACCGGCACATCTTTAGAGGATAATGGATTTTGAGTCCATCGCGTCTACCAATTCCGCCACTCGGGCAAATGCGGGAGAGTGCAAAGGTATCCAAAAAACACGATTAATCAAAAATCATTCGTAAATTTGACCCCGCCCCGCGCGGGTGCGCAGTCGGCAGGGAATACGGTATGCACAACAATGTCTATGTGGTTTACGACCGCAACGTAGCGGAGTTCGCGCTCGGCCTCGCCGAGGGCCGGCCCGCGCTTGCCATCACCGCCGACGAGGAGCACAAGACGATGGAGAGCGTGCTCGCGATCTGCCGCTGGCTGCTCTCGGAGGGAGCTGACCGCAACGCCATCATCTACGCGGTGGGCGGAGGCGTGACTATGGATATGGTCGGATTTGCCGCCGGCATCTACAAGCGCGGGGTGCGGTATGTCAACTACCCGACCACTCTGCTGGGCCAGGTGGACGCGGGGATAGGCGGCAAGACCGGGGTCAACCTCGACTCCTACAAGAATATGCTCGGCCTCATCCGCTTCCCGTCCGACACCCGTATCTTTCCGGATACGCTCAAGACTCTGCCGGACAGGGAGTTGCGCTCCGGGGCGGCGGAGCTGCTCAAGACATTCATCATCGAAGACAAGGGCGGCAGCTACCGCCGCGCAGTGGACGCCCTCTCCGGCGACAGGCCTGACTTCAAGGCCCTCGGGCCGCTCGTGCGGGCAGCAGCCGACATCAAGCGCCGGATAGTGGAGAAAGACCCCTACGAAGAGGGCCTGAGGCGCACGCTCAACCTCGGCCACACTTTCGCGCACGCGATAGAGTGGTATCAGCACACGAACGGAATCCCCGACCCGATGACCCACGGCGAGGCCGTGGCCGCAGGCATCATCCGCGCCGCAAGGCTCTCCGAGTCTCTGGGGGTCGCCGCTCCGGGACTTGCCGAGGAGCTGTGCAGAGACTTCCGCGCCTGCCGTCTGCCGACCGAACTCCCCTGTCCCGAAGAGGCCCTGACGCAGGCCCTGAGGAAGGACAAGAAGGCCGAGGGCGGCATCATCCACTTCGTCCTGATAAAGAAGATAGGCAAAGTGATAATCAAAGACCTCAATGATCTGCACTAGCATACAGAACAAGACCTACGCCGAGATCCTCGAGATCCTCGCCTCCCCGCAGACGGAGATGGCGGAGATCCGCCTCGACCGCTGCCCACTCTCGGCGGAAGAGATAGAAGACCTCTTCGGCAACTCCGACACGCCGCTCGTGGCCACCTGCAGGATAGACGAAGTGGGGGAAGCGGCCACCGAAAAGCTGCTCCGGACCGCGATAGAAGCCGGCGCGCGCTTCGCCGACCTCGAGATTGACGCCCCATCGGCGATGAGCAAGGCGTTCCGGACGCTCTGCCGCAAGCACGGCACGGAAATCATCCGCTCATACCACAACTTCGACTCCACCCCGGACGACGAGATGCTCCAGATGGCGCTCGCCCGCTGCTTCCGCTACGGTGCGGATATAGCCAAGATCGCCGTCAGATGCCACAGTCCGGAGGACGCGGCGCGGATCGAGTCGCTCTACTCCGTCGTGCTCGAAGACATCCCCACCATGCAGGGCAGGCTCATCGCCCTCGGCATCGGAGACGAGGGACGCGAGTCCAGGATAGAGTGTCTGCGCCGCGGCGCACCTTTCAGCTATGCGGCTCTCAGCGGGGAAGACGCCACCGCCCCGGGCCAATGGACGGTGGAGGAAATGCGCAAAGCCGTCTACGGAGCATTCAGCGGCTTCAGCGCCGAAGGCATACGCGTGCCGGCATCCAAGAGCTTCGCGCAGAGAGCGATACTCGCCGCCGCGCTGGCGGAGGGGCGCTCCACTCTGAGCGGATATACCCCTTGCGGAGACTCTCAGTCGGCGATTGACGCCGCGAGGCGGCTCGGAGCCGTCGTCGAAGAAAGCGGCGGCACTCTATCCGTCACCGGCATCGGCGCGACCCCCGGCAGCCTCGAAGTGGACAGCATCGACTCCGGCGAGTCCGGGCTGCTCACCCGCCTGCTCATCCCGACTCTCGCGGCAGCCGGCAAGGGCAGTTTCGAAGTGACAGGCAGGGGCTCGCTGCTGCGCCGCCCGCTCAGCGGAGCCGCAGACATAATGGCGGCATACGGGGTGTTGCTCTCCAACGCCGGACAGCAGGCGGGGCGCGGACTCTATGTGCCCCTGCAAGTCAAAGGAAATCTCATCCCCGGCACGGCGGAAGTCCCCGGAAGCGGTGGCTCGCAACTGATCTCGGGTCTGCTGATGGCCCTGCCGCTCTGCGCGGAAGACTCCTGCCTGCACGTCAGCGAACCCAAGAGCATACCATATATGTACATCACCCTCGACGTCCTCCGGCACTTCGGCATCAAGACCCGCAGCGAGATGGAGGGCGACGCCGAGATGCTTGAGAGCGAAGACTGGTCATCCTGCAGCGGCATCAGTTTCCGCATACGCGGCTCCCAGCGGTACAGGGCGGCGGATTTCGAGATAGAACGAGACTGGGGCGCGGCGGCCTGCTTCCTCGTGGCGGGAGCGCTCTACGGCTCGGCGGAAGTCATAGGCCTCGACACCAAATCACTTCAGGCCGACCTCGCGATAATCGACATCCTCGTGGAAGCGGGGGCGGTGGTCTCCCAGCTTGAAGACGGCGGCGTCTGCTCCCGCAAAGCCCCGCTGGAGGCGTTTGAGAGCAACCTCAACAACGCCCCGGACCTCTTCCCCATCACGGCGGTGCTTGCCGCATTCTGCGCGGGAGAGAGCAGGATCGCCGGAGTAAACCGGCTCGCCGGCAAGGAGTCCGACAGGGCCGTCGCGATAGTGGAGATGCTGGAGAAGATGGGGGTGGAAGTCAGAATCGAAGGCGACGACATGCTGGTCTGCGGAGAGTCCCTATGCTCCCGGATGCTGAACGGCAGGCTGCTTCGGGGCGGAGAGTATAGCTCACACCACGACCACCGTATGGTGATGGCGCTCAAGATCGCCTCCATCGCCGCCTCATCGCCCGTCACTATCGACGACGAGGACTGCGTCGGGAAGTCGTTTCCCGGGTTTTCGATAGACTGACAGACAGGCGGTCGCGGGGCACATCCCGGCAGAGGCTGCGGGCGATGGTCCGAGGAGGGCGCGAAGCCCTACTGCCCGTCGCCGGCGCCGCCCACAAGGTCGAGTATCTCGGAGGTTATCTTCTGCTGGCGGCCCTTGTTGTACTCGAGGGTGAGATCCGAGAGGAGATGCTCCCCGTTGTCGGTGGCGGTCTGCATCGCTATGGTCCGCGCCGCCTGCTCCGCCGCCTCAGAGTCAAGCACGGCGGCATAGAACTTCAGGCAGATCATCTGCGGCAGCAGGCGGGAGGCAATCGTCGCGGCGTCAGGCTCGAATATGCAGTCGCCCGTCGCTCCGGAAGTTTCCGCCGACTTCAGCTCCGGCACATACGGCATATAACGCTCTACGGTAGGCTTCTGCACTGCGGTGGAGATGAACCGGTTGTAGACAAGCAGTATCTTGGAGAACTCCCCCCGGCGGTATCTCTCTATCAGACTGCGCGAGAACGCGGAGGTCTTCTCGTAGTTCGTATGGGCGATGATGTCGTTGTAGTCGGCCTCCGGGGCGTATCCCGCCTTCTTGACGGCATCTGCACACTTGCGGCCGACGGGGAAATAGACGATGGAAGGGTACTTCTTCCTCAGATCCAGCGCAGTGCGGATCACGTTGGCATTGAAGCCGCCGCAGAGAGAGGAGTTGGAGGATATCACGACCACCGCTACGGGCGCGTCGGCTCCCACCCCGTTCTCCTGCTGGGAGGCCGGTCCCACCGCCGAAAGTATCTCCTCCAGAGAGTCCGCATACGGGCGCATACCCTCTATGACCTTCTGTGCCTTGCGAAGTTTGGCCGACGATACGAGCTTCATCGCCGAAGTGATCTTCAGCGTGCTGCGCACCGAACCGATACGGTCCTTGATTTCGCGTAAGGATGACATGTCTCGCTATGCTTTACAGAGGAACTGGCATATTTCGTGCGCCTCCCTGCGGATCACGGCATCGGCGTCGTCAGGGATGCGGCCCTCGCCGAGCGCATCGAGCATATCCTGATGGGAAGAGCGCATAGTGTCGAGGAAGTGAGTCTGGAAGTCTTCCACGCTCTCCACCGGGATGTCGGCCATAAGGCCGCGCGTGCCGCAGTAGAGGATGGCGACCTGCTCTCCGACGCTCATCGGGCTGTACTGCGGCTGCACGAGCAGGCGCTCGTTCTTGCGGCCCTTGTCGAGGGTCATAGCCGTGACCTTGTCCATATCGGAGGAGAACTTGGTAAACGACTCCAGCTCGCTGAACTGCGCCTGGTCTATCTTCAGAGTTCCCGCAACCTTCTTCATCGACTTCACCTGGGCCGCGCCGCCGACACGCGACACGGAGATGCCGACATTGATGGCAGGGCGGAAGCCCGCATTGAAGAGCGAAGGTTCGAGATATATCTGGCCGTCGGTGATGGAAATCACATTGGTCGGGATATATGCGGAGACATCCCCGGCCTGGGTCTCGATGATCGGGAGCGCCGTCAGGGAGCCTCCGGCCTTGACCTTGCCCTTGAGGCACTCCGGCAGGTCGTTCATCTTCTCGGCAACTTCCTGCTGGCTGATGATCTTGGCTGCGCGCTCCAGCAGGCGGGAGTGCAGGTAGAATACATCGCCCGGATAGGCCTCCCGCCCGGAAGGACGGCGCAGGATGAGGGAGACCTCACGATATGCCACCGCCTGTTTGGAGAGGTCGTCATAGACCACGAGCGCGTGGCGGCCCGTGTCGCGGAAATACTCTCCGATGGCGGCTCCGGCGAACGGAGCGAAATACTGCAGAGCCGCAGGGTCGGCGGCGGTGGCGGCAACCACGACGGTATAGTCCATCGCCCCCTTGGAACGGAGGGTCTGCACTATTGAGGCCACAGTAGAACCCTTCTGACCCACAGCCACATAGATACAATAGACGGGCTTGCCCTTGAGGAACTCGGAGCGCTGGTTGATGATGGTGTCGATGGCTATCGCCGTCTTGCCGGTCTGACGGTCACCGATGATGAGCTCCCTCTGGCCGCGACCTATAGGGATCATAGAGTCGATGGCCTTGAGTCCGGTCTGAAGCGGCTCGGTGACAGGCTCGCGGAAGATAACCCCCGGGGCCTTGCGCTCGATAGGCATCCTCAGCATATCGCCCTTGATGGAGCCCAGTCCGTCGAGCGGAGAGCCGATCGGATCGACGACGCGCCCCAGCAGGCCGTCGCCGACCGGGATGCTGGCGATGCGTCCCAGCCTGTGCACCCGCATCCCCTCCTTGACCTGATCGGTCGGGCCGAGCAGCACCGCACCCACATTGTCCGCCTCAAGATTCATCGCCACGGCCTTCACGCCGCTCTCAAACTCGAGCAGCTCGCCGGCCTCGACGTTGACAAGACCGTAGACGCGGGCCACGCCGTCGCTGACCGTCAGCACATAGCCTACCTCTTCATACTGAAGCGAGTTGTCCACGCCCTTCAGCTCGTTGAGGAGAATTTCGGATATCTCGCTCGCCTTTATTGAATTATGTGACATTAAACTATTCTGTTGGTTTGTATTATGAACTGTCTGCGGATCGTCTCAAGCTGGTTGCGGACGCTCGCGTCAAGCACATAGCCGTCGACCGTGACCACAAAGCCCCCGATCAGGGACGGGTCCACGGCGGTCTCGAAGATGACCTTGCAGCTGAAATCCCTTTCGAGCATCGGATGCAGCTTCTCCTCCAGCCCCGGAGCCGGGACGGAAGTGGTCAGGGTCGCAAGGCGTATCCCCTTGGAGCGGTAGTACATCGAGACGAACGAGCGCAGGATGAAGCGCACGTCCTCCATACGGGAGTTCTTGACGAGCAGGGCGACAAATCTCTCCAGCTCCGGCTCAAGCCGGGCGGGAACCTTGTCGGGAGACTTGAGTATCTCCCGCACCTGTGCGCACACTCTCTCCCCGCTCCCGTTCTCCTCGGTATACATCAGGAGAGCCTTGGCGTACCGTGTGGATATGATGCCCGTGTTCATCGTCTGCCTACTGTCAGTTGCTCCGCTCGGACTTGGACGCCTCCGTCACCATACGGTCCAGCAGCGAGAGCTGCTCGGGGGAGGTTTCGAGGTCTTTGCGCACTATCTTCTCGGCCACCTGCACCGACAGGAGCGACACCTGGCGGCAGATTTCACGCAGAGCGGTCTCCCGCTCGGCGGCAATCTCCGTCCTGGCGTGCGCGATGATCTTGTCGGCCTCTTCCTGCGCCTGCTGCCTGGCGCCCGCGATGATGCTGTCACGGGCGTCTGAGGCCTCCTTGAGGATGCGCCGCTGCTCCTGGCGCGTCTGCTCGATCATCCTGACCTGCTCCGCAGCGAGACCCTCAAGCCGCGACTGCGCCTCCTGCGCCTTGCGGAGCGAGTCCTCGATATGGTCGGAGCGCTTCTGCACCATCGAAGTGATGACCGGAAATCCGAACTTCGCGAGCACAAAGAACACCGTCCCGAATATCAGGACCATCCAGAAGAGCAGGCCGAAATCAGGTGTAACGAGTGACATAGTTTAAAGTACAGCCAGCAGACAGACGATTACGCCGAAGAGGCAGACACCCTCGACCAGGGCGCTGATGATGATGGCCGTGGTGCGCAGCTTGCCCTCAATCTCGGGCTGACGTGCGGAAGCCTCCATCAGGGCCTTGCCTATATTGCCGATACCAAAAGCCGCGCCGAGAGCGACTATACCAGCGCCGACCGCTCCGCCCACCTTGGCGAGAGCCGCAGCCTCAAGAAGCATTGAAATAAGTAACATATCCGTTTGTTTTTAATTGGTTTCAGGTTCCTGATGCGCAAGGCCGATGAAGACGGCGGAGAGCATCGTGAATACATATGCCTGGATGAACGCCACAAGCAGCTCCAGACAGTCGAGAAAAATCCCGAAAAGCACCGCCACGACCGTCATCGAGCCGTTGAGCACCGCCCCCATCTTCGCCGTGACGAAAATCACTCCTATCACGGACAGGATCATTATATGCCCGGCGAGGATGTTGGCGAAGAGTCGTATCATCAGCGAGAACGGCTTGGTGAACACGCCGATGATCTCCACGACCGGCATTATCGGGATTGCCTTCAGAGCCACCGGCACGTCCGGCCAGAATATATCCTTGTAGTAGTGCTTGTTGCCGAAGAGATTGACCATAAGGAAGGTGCAGACGGCGAGCACCAACGTGACGGCGATGTTGCCGGTGATGTTGGCCCCTCCCGGGAATATGGGCAGGATGCCCATCAGATTGTTGATCAATATGAAGAAGAACGCGGTCAGCAGGTACGGGGCATATTTTCTGTACTCCGGACCGATTATGTCCTTGACCACGTCGTCGTTTATCATCATAATCACCGGTTCCAGCAGGGCGGCGATGCCGGTAGGCTTCTCCTTGAGCACGTCGTGTCTACGGTACCAGGCGGCGCAGGAGAGTATCAGAGCGATGAGCAGGGCCGAGTCTATCATCAGTCCCAGCACGTTCTTGGTGATGGAAAGGTCCAGAGGCCGCTCGCCGGTGGAGGCGTTGACCATCTTGCCGTAGGCGTTGAGGGTGTAGCCGTGTTCCGCCATATTGTGGGACGAGAATACTTTCAGACCGTCGTCTATCACGATGCACGGCAGCGGGATGGCTATCTCCCTGCCCTTGACGGTGGCGATGTGCCACTCGTAGGAGTCGCTGATATGCCCGAAGATGTAGGACTTCATATCGAGTCCGGTCTCCTCCTGCGCCGCAAGGTTGAAGGACGCAGAGAGCATCAGCGCCGCGAATATGAACTTGCACCGCTTCATCTCCGCTCCCCTCCGGTGTCGCCCGCTTCTATGCAGGCCGTAATCTTGTCGCCGCTCACTCTGACCACCCCGCCGAGCACGGCGATGCGGCGCTCCTCTCCCCCGGTGTCCCGCACGACGATATCGCCCGCCTCCAGAGTGGAGATGAGCGGAGCGTGCCCGGGGAGCACCTCGAAGCGTCCGGAAGTGCCCGGCAGGAACACGGCGAGAGCCGCGCCTCCGTAGAGCGTCTCCTCCGGGGAGATCACCGTCACTATGAGCTGCCTGTCCGCCATCGTACTATGATGCCATTGCGAGTATCTCCTCGCCCTTCTTGACGGCGTCCTCTATCGTGCCGACATTGAGGAACGCCTGCTCCGGGATGTGGTCCACTTCGCCGGCGAGTATCATATTGAACCCCTTGATGGTGTCGTCGATGTCGACCATCACGCCCTTGACCCCGGTGAACTGCTCCGCCACCGCAAACGGCTGGGAGAGGAAGCGCTGCACCTTGCGGGCGCGGCCCACCACGAGCTTGTCTTCGTCTGAGAGCTCGTCCATGCCGAGGATGGCGATGATGTCCTGCAGCTCCTTGTTGCGCTGGAGTATCTGCTTGACCCTCTGGGCGGTGTCGTAGTGCTCCTTGCCGACTATGTTGGGGTCGAGGATGCGGGAGGTGGACTCCAGCGGATCCACTGCCGGGTAGATGCCGAGGGAGGCGATCTTACGGCTGAGCACCGTGGTCGCGTCGAGGTGGGTGAAGGTGGTGGCCGGCGCAGGGTCTGTCAGGTCGTCCGCAGGCACATAGACCGCCTGCACGGAGGTGATGGAGCCGTTCTTGGTGGAGGTGATGCGCTCCTGCATCTGGCCCATCTCCGTGGCGAGGGTCGGCTGGTAGCCCACCGCCGACGGCATACGGCCGAGCAGCGCGGAGACTTCCGAACCCGCCTGGGTGAAACGGAAGATGTTGTCGATAAAGAAGAGTATGTCCTTCGGTCCGTCGGAGGTCCGGCTGTCGCGGAACGACTCCGCAAGCGTCAGACCGGAGAGCGCCACGGAACTTCTCGCTCCCGGCGGCTCGTTCATCTGGCCGAACACCATCGCCACCTGCGACTTCTCCAGCTCGCTTCTGTCCACCTTGGAGAGGTCCCAGTGGCCCTCCTCCATGGATTTCTCGAATTCTTCCCCGTATTTGATGACGCCGGACTCTATCATCTCGCGCAGCAGGTCATTGCCCTCGCGGGTACGCTCGCCCACTCCGGCGAAGACGGAAAACCCGTTATGCTTCTTTGCGATATTGTTGATGAGCTCCTTGATGAGCACGGTCTTGCCTACGCCGGCCCCGCCGAAGAGTCCGATCTTGCCGCCCTTGAGGTATGGCTCAAGCAGGTCGATGACCTTGATGCCCGTGTAGAGGACCTCCTGCGAGGTCTTGAGGTCTTCAAACTTCGGCGGCTCGCGGTGGATAGGCAGAGAGTCGTCCATCCTGAGGCTGCCGAGGCCGTCGATGCTCTCGCCCGTCACATTCATCACGCGCCCGCGAATCTGGGGTCCGACAGGCATCTCGATAGGCTCTCCCGTGCAGACAGCCTCAAGCCCCCTGCGCATCCCGTCGGTGGAGTCCATAGCCACGCAGCGCACGGTGTCTTCGCCTATGTGCTGCTGGACCTCAATCACAAGTTCGCGACCGTCCGGACGCGCTATTTTGAGTGCATCTTGAATGGAGGGAAGACTCTTGACGTCCTCCGCCTTGTCCAGGTCGAAGTGGACGTCGACTACCGGTCCGATGATCTGCGAGATGTAACCTCTTACTTCTGCCATCGCAATATTAGTTTGTTGTTATCTTATAGGCAACCCCAAATGTAAGCATTTTTTGCCTTACATCATATACTTCCGCGGTCGCACGGGAGCGAAGGAAAAAACTGCAAATTCCGAACCGTCCCCCGCTTTTGGAGTGTTTTTGAATAATTTACGCGGCTTTTTGCCCGCTCATCCCGAGCACCGGCGCGGTCAACGCCGGCGTGAGCCTTCAGGGGATCTGTTTCGCGAAACAATTT
>CAVGLS010000046.1:0-11457 GCA_963630225.1 bacterium | reverse complement strand
GTGTGACCGCCCAAAGCGGTTCCAGGGTTCGAATCCCTGTCTTTCCGCGAAAAGCTTGCAACGGTTTAATTTTCAATGATTTAAACTTTGCCATACCACGAAAATAGATGCCTTCCGGCAGCTATAAAAGGACACGAATCAATCCAAAACAGATCTGTGTGATCTACACCTCACCCTCTCCTCCTGAATCCTGTTTGCGGTTTCTTGCCCGAATCCGGCGTATATTGTCGAGAGGGTTACCAATCTCTCTCTTGAGTTCTCCGAACACACACTCAAAAAACAAATATATGATAACACCCCAAAAAATAAACTCAATAGTTGCCCACATAAATCTGTCTTTTCTGCAAATATAGTGAAAAAGAGAAGCCGCCAAGCGACGATCATTCGGCTTTTACCCATATTTTTCTATTTTTGAGCATTAATAAGTTACAAGTTAGCAATACCAAAGGGAGAATCAATGTTATTTGCAACAGTTCTGATTGCGGCATCACTGTCGATGACAGCGGTGCCGGACACGCTTGAAGCGGTCACTGTCGTAGCAGACAGAGGGATGGTGGTATCGATGACCGACACCCTCACCATCAGCGGTTCGGAGACGGTCTCCGACGTAATCACCCGGATTCCCGCGCTCTCGCTGAGCGACTACGGCGGCGAGTCAGGCAACAAGAGCATCAGTCTCCGCGGCCTGGGCAGCGCCCACACCGCTATCTACGTCGACGGCGTGAGAGTCGGCAACGTGCAGAGCGGACAGGCCGACCTGGGCTTCCTGGATATGGGGGCATTCGGCGCGGCGGTGATCGACTACGCGCAGAACAGCGTGGATTTCAAGACCGCAAGGCCGCAGTTCCATAACGGCCCGCTCACCGGCGGCCTGAGCTTCAGGGGCGGCTCGTTCGGCACCTATCTCCCGAGCGGACAACTCTACTACAAACTCAGCGAGCGGCTCGCGGTCGGCGCAAACTTCTCCGCCGTCATCAGCGAAGGCGACTTCCCCTATGGCGACGGGCTGCGCCGCAGCAACAACGACATCAGCCGCGTCCGCGGAGGAGTCGACCTGTTCGGGATCCTGAGCGGCGGCGAGTGGACGGTGAAAGCCTACCTCAACGGCTCGCACCGCGGCACTCCGGGGTCGACGACCTATGCTTCAGAAGACCGCCAGAACGACCGCAACGCATTTGTCCAGGGGACTTTGCACCAGGCGTTCACGCCTCTCTACACCCTTGACCTGAGCGGCAAGGCGGCCCTCGACAAGATGGACTATCTGAGCTCTTGGGGCGACAGCCGCTACGATCAGAGGGAGTTCCAGATCAACAGCGTGCACAGTTTCCGGGTGGCGGACTGGCTCGGAGTCAGCGCCTCGGCGGGAGTGCAGCACGACGCCCTCAAGTCCAATGTCTACAACGCCTCCCGCACCGGACTGAGCTCCTCAATAGCGGCGGCTTTCAGACTCAAGAGATTCAAGGCGGACCTCGCCCTGCTCTATGACGGCTGGTTCGACAAGGACGGCCTCTCACGCAATGTCCTCTCCCCTTCGGCAAGCCTCAAGCTGACTGCGCTTGAGGGGCTGGATATAGTGGCATTCGGGCGCAGGGCCTACAGGGCGCCATATTTCAACGAACTCTACTATACCGGCTACGGCAACCCCGCTCTCAAGGCTGAGGACGCCTGGCTCACCGGTCTCGGAGCCGAGTGGAAGAGAGCGTTCGCCGGCGGGTGGAGGAGCTGCGTCAAGCTGGACGGTTTCTACAACATCCTCAAGGACAAGATTGCTTCGGCCCCGACCGAGGCGGACCCCAACATCTGGCTTCCGTACAACATAGGCCGGGTGGAAGCCAAGGGACTTGACGCTCAAGTCGCACTGAGATACTCCGCAGGCGGATGGGAAGCCGGCTTCTCCGCAGGCTATTCGCTGCAGGACGCCCTCGACAGGACCGAAGGCAGCATCAACCGGGGGCGGCAGATCGACTATGTCCCGAAGCACAGCGTCTCCCTCGGAGCCGACGCGGCCTACAGGGGCTGGGGCCTCAGGCTCAACTGGGCCGGCAGAAGCGGGCGGCGCGACAGCTACGGCGAGCTCCCCGCCTGGAGCACTCTCGACCTGCTCGCACACAAATCGTTCCGTATCGGGAGGGTCGGGCTCATCGACCTGAGCGTCAACGCAAAGAACCTCGGCGACACCCGCTATGAGACTGTCCGCTACTACCCTATGCCGGGACGCTCGCTGCTCGCGGGCATCGGGTTCAGATTCTAAGGGATGCTGAGTCTTCTATATGTAATCCTCTCGGGCATCGCCCTTCCGGTGGGCGGTATCCAGATGCAATATCTCTGGCGCAACCAGTTGGGCGACGTCTACTCCCTCGGGCTGGGTTCCGCCGCCTGTCTGGGGGCTGCGGCGGCCACGATGTCGGGATGGTGCTCGCTCACCGTCGGTTCGTTCGTGTGCACACTGGTCTGCACCCTGATATGCTTCCTCGTGACCCTCAGGGTATCGACGCAGAACCTGATCACTTTCGGCATCATCTTCGGCACTTTCATCGGCTCTCTCGGCACCATAGTGGTGACCAACGCCCCCAACGGAGACCTGCTCAAGCAGTACTATCTCTGGGGCGCGGCAAATTTCCGGCTGGAAGGGGTGACGTGGGGAGACATCGCGTTCTCGCTGGCGCTCTTCGCCGTCGGCCTCACGGCAGCGCTGCTCTCCCACAGGGACCTCACCCGGCATTTCAAGGGGGAGATAGAGCTGAGCAATCTGCGCAAAGCGCTGAACCTGCTGATGATAATGTTTCTCGTGACCTCCGCCGTCAGCATCTGCGGGCCAATAGGCTTCA
Organism: bacterium; assembly: GCA_963630225.1. Taxonomy (GTDB): domain Bacteria; phylum Bacteroidota; class Bacteroidia; order Bacteroidales; family UBA932; genus Cryptobacteroides. The sequence goes on along the minus strand of CAVGLS010000046.1, from coordinate 8,629 downwards.
TCTCGCTCGGCGTGCCGAACATCAGCCGCATCGTCTGCCGCCGTACCGACATACGCGCCCACTACATCATCTCTTCGGCGATGGGGGTGGGGCTGCTGCTGGTCACATATCTTGTCGTAAAATATGTCAATTTCGGGATTTACCTCCCTATCAGCGCCACGATGGCCATCATCGCCCTGCCGCTGATGGGATTTTTGTTCGTAGATAAAAAGAACTTGTAACGCCCCCCGGCCCGCATTGTGTGATAAAATCGCGTACTTTACAGCCGCGACCACAACTATCACACGATATGAACAAAAAACAGACTACACTCATCCTGGCCTCGGCACTGCTGGTGCCGGCGGCTTTTGTCGCCACGATAGCGATAGCTTCAGGCGGCGGCAGCGTCAAAGAACGGCCCGAAGGCCCATGTGACATCTATGCAGCGAACGGAGCGCCCTGCGTGGCCGCCCACTCTTCCACCAGAGCGCTGCTCAAGAGCTACAACGGCCCGCTCTATCAGGTGATGCGCCAGTCGGACGGCAAGACCCTCGACATCGGAGTGGTGCAGCCGAGCGCGGGAGACCCGGGCGGATACGCCGACGCGGCGGCTCAGGACGAGTTTTGCAAAGACACTTACTGCTGGGTGACCATCCTGTACGACCAGTCCGGCAAGGAGAACCACCTCATCCAGGCGCCGAGAGGAGGCTTCAGCGGGCCTGCCCTGGGCGGCTTCAACAATGTCCCGCTCGCAGACTGGGCTCCGGTCACGCTCATGGGGCATAAGGTATACGGCATCTTCATCGCTCCCGGCATGGGACTGCGATGGAACGACGCGCGCGGGACTGCGGTCGACGACCAGGCCGAAGGGCAGTACTGGGTGATCAGCGGACACCACTACAATACCGGGTGCTGCTTCGACTACGGCAACGGCGAGACCGACAGCCGCGACGACGGTGACGGCACCATGGAGACCACATATTTCGGCAACCAGACCAGCTGGTACCGCGGGCACGGGCCGGGGCCTTGGATTATGACCGATCAGGAGAACAATCTGGTCGGCTGCGTCAACGAGGACCCCAACGACAAGTTCTGCGAGACCCTCGAGAGCATCAACTGGAGATTCGTCACCGCCACGGCTGACGGAGCCCCGCACCGCTGGCGCTCGATGGGAGGCAACGCCCAGGAGGGCAAGCTCGACCTGCTCTACGACGGCAAGCGCATCCAGAACGAGCGCAGCAGCTATGACCCTATGCGCAAGCAGGGAGCGGTGCTTCTCGGCAACGGAGGCGACAACTCCAACATCTCCGACGGCACATTCTACGAAGGGGCGATGACTGCGGCCGGCACGTTCCCGAGCGAAGAGACCAACCAGAAGATCCAGGAGAATGTCGTCGCGGCAGGCTATGACGTGGCGCGCCTGAGCGTCAGCGCCACTGCCGACATCAACACTCCTGCGGGTCTCCAGACCTTCCAACTCAACAGCAGCGCCCACACGTCGGTCAAGTTCGTCAACACCACCGGCAAGGCCATCGACGGCCTGAAACTGTCGCTCGACCTGCCGTCCGGGTGGAAGAGCACCGTCACCGGCACCGGGGAGAAGCTGCGCCGCGTCGGATACACCGTCGAGCCGGGGCAGACCGTAGTAGTGGACTTCACCGTCAGAACATCCGGGAAGGAATACAACGGCGATATGACGGCAGTGGCGGAGTGGAACGGACCTGAAGGGACGGAGAGATGGACCGCCGTGCAGAAAGTCAGGAACGTGGCACCGGTGCGCATCAACGAGTTCCAGGCCTCCGACGGCAACGGGAACTCCACCAACGCGTTCATCGAGCTCTACAACTCCTCCGAATCCAAGGTCGACATCTCCGGATGGACGCTTACCTGCCACGAGATCGAGATACCGTACTTCTCATCCATCAAGATCCCTTCCGGCACGACCATACCGGCCAAGGGTTTCTATCTGATGGGGCTCGGCAACTCCGGCCTCGCAGTCGACGCGGCAAAGGGCGATCGTACGATCTATGTCCGCGACGTCAAGGGGATCAAGCCGGGAGACGAGATCAGCATCGGCAGCGGGAAGAAGGCGGAGACCGCAAGAGTGGTATCGGTGATCGCTCCGGAGCCTCAGGCCTCTCCGGCGCCGTTCCGCGGGTTCGGACGCATCGCAGCCCCTGGCAAGCCGACCACCATCTGGCAGCCGCTTCCGGAAGGGCCGGTCATCACCATCCCGGCCGGCTCCACCAATGTGCCCGTGACCAGCACGGCCCACTTCAAGGTCGGAGACAAGATGGCGCTCGGCTACGGCACCACCTTCCCTGCGGTATCCAACTCCACAGAGAAATATGAGGTCGTCACCGTCACTGCCGTCGGCAAACCGGGCACACAGGCATATCTGTCCATGGATGCACGGAAAGGCGACACCAACATCAAGGTCAGCAGCACCGAAAACATCTCGGTCGGCGACAGGATCAGGCTCGACATCGACAGCGAGGGACACGGCATCGAGACCGTGACGGTCAAGGCGGTCGGCACCCCGTCTGAGCGCAGCACTTTCAACGGTCCGCTCCTCCCGGGCGAAGACCCGGGGACAGGACTTGAGCTTGAGGAGCCTCTCAAATACGACCACGCGAGCAATATGCCGTTCAGCGTATGGGGCACGGGCATCAGTTTCGAGCCTGCGACCAAGCACGACCACACGAGCAACGAGCCGGTTCTCGCCCTTGTCTATGCGCTTGAGCTCGACCGTCCGCTCTCCTACAGCCACAGCATCGACGATCTGGTATACGATGCGGCGGTCAAGGATGCCGGCTACCAGGGCGACGTGCCGGCGGATCTCCTCTTCGGAGGGCCTGCGCTCAGCACTTCAGCCGGCAACCTGACCCTGCGCAACTCGCGCGGGCTCATCGTCGATGCAGTCAACTACGGCAAGATCGTGGATCCTTGGCTCGGCGAGGGCTACCAGGCCACACCTAATTCGGACGGCAACTACGCCCCCGCCCCTACTGTCACCAGGCCTTGGGGAGCCTATACTCCAAACTTCCAGAAAGTGCCTCTCATCAGCACCGGGCGATATCCGGACGGAGCCGACACGGACGACGCCAGGCGCGACTTCCGGGTGCAGGGCTACGGGACGCTACTTGCGCCGGTCAAGGCCGGAGACGACAATGTCAAGGTGTCAGACATACACAATTTCCACATAGGACAGTATGTCCTGCTCGGCAACGACACCGCCTCTGAGCTCGTGCAGATAGCCATAGTCGGCACGGGTGGCGCCGCGATCATCACCGACGACGCCGCTCCCGGGGCGAAGAAGATTTCAGTGCAGGGGGCAAGATCGTTCACCGTAGGGCAGACCGTCACGATCGGCGGGGATGAATACAGAGTCGAAGCCGTCCAGGGAGCGAGAATGTACTGGCCGGGGGCCGGCGGCAACGGCAAGGCTCCTAGCGATATCGTCACTCTCGGGACAGCCCTCAAGAAGGCGGCCAAGGCCGGGGAATATGTCAGCGGCACCGGGCTGACTCTCACCAGGCCGGCACAGAACGCGCACGAACGGGGCGATGCGGTGACATCGGCGGCATCCACCCCGGGCAGGCCTAACAGATACTGATGAAGGTCAAGGGCGACAAATTCAAATGGGCAATGGTGTCTCTATGCGCCATTGCCCTTGCATTATCGACAGTGCTCACCGTCCACGCCTTCAGCGGGCGCGCTCTCATCGGATGCGGAGCCGCAAGCAGCTGCGGGCAGGTGCTCGGCAGCAGGTGGTCGCTGCTCTTCGGCATCATCCCCGTGAGCGGGCTGGCGCTATGCCTATACAGCATTCTGCTGGCAAGCCTGCTCCTTGTGGACAGCAAGGGGACGGACGAGTCGCTGCGGAAGCTGCTGCGCTCCATAATTCTGACCGCAGCGGCGGCGATCCTTGGGAGCGCAGTGTGGTTCATCATAGCGCAGAAGACGCTGATCCACGCCTTCTGCCCATATTGTATGACAACTCATCTCATAGGCCTGCTGTTCGCCTCATCCGTCATCGCACACGAGATCAGAAGCCGCGATGAGGGCAGAGGCGCACATCGCCTCGTCTGCATCGCGGCGGGCCTATGTGCAGCCGCCTTGCTTGCAGGGGTTCAGCTGCTCACCACACCCCGGACGGCCTACGACGACGGGGTCGCCGTCGAGGAGCTGCCTCTTCCCGACCCGCATACGCTTCCGGTGATAGGGAGTCCGGATGCGGAGCACTGCGTCGCGCTCCTGTACGACTATCGCTGCGCACATTGCAGGAGGGTGCACGGAATGCTCCCGGAGCTGGTCGCGAAGTTCGGAGGCAGGGTCGCGTTCGTATTGTGCCCGACACCTCTCAGCCGGGAATGCAACCCTTATGTTCCGGACGGAGTCGATCTGTTCCGGGGCTCCTGCACTCTCGCCAGGACCGCACTGGCCCTGTGGCGCTGCGACGCGGACGCTTTCCGGGCCTATGACCTCTGGCTCTGGGGCGAAGGCTCCCCCGGACAGTGGAAAGCCCGCTCCGCCGAGGATGCCGTATCGAAAGCGACGGAGCTTGTCGGGGGAGCAAGGCTGGAGGAGAGCCTTGCAGACGAATGGATCGACACCTATCTCTCAAAGGATTTCGAGCTCTTCGGGCGAACTTCCACAGACGGCGTGGCGGCGCTTCCGCGGCTGGTCTACGGGCAGCGCTGGCTTGTCCCCGATGCCGATGATGCCGATGGGCTCGCCTCGCTCGTGGAGCGGCTCATCCTATCCGAGCAGCAGAGCGCGAAGCTCCTCGACGCTGCCGGCCTTTAGGTCCGCAGTGGCGGCGGCTTCCTCGGGGCGGAAACCCCAGCCGACGGCGATGCTCCTTATCCCCGCGGCCGAGGCGGTGGCGGTGTCGGTCGCCGAATCCCCCACCATCACCGCATCTTCCGGGGCGAGGGATGCCGCAGACAGGATCTCCCTCACCACGGAAGGGTCGGGCTTGAGCGGTCTCCCCTCGACTCCGCCCAGAACGGAGGCAAAGTCCACTCCGGGGAAGAATCTCCTTATCAGCGTCCGGGTCCCGGCCTGGAACTTGTTGGACGCCACGGCCAGCCTGACTCCCCGGGACCGGAGTTCACCCAGCAGCGCAGGGACGCCCGGATACGGGCGGGAGCGGACGTCGATATGAGAGGAATAGTATTCGAGGAAATCCGCGAGCAGCGCCCCGTGCAGGGCGCCGTCCCCCTTGAGGGAGTCGGGCATGGCCCGGAGGACCAGCCTGCTCACCCCGTTCCCCACCATCAATCTGTATTCTTCCTTATCGTGCAGCGGCAGCCCCTTCAGCTCCAGCGCATAGTTGACCGCCGCGCCGAGGTCTTCGATGGTGTCGACGAGGGTGCCGTCCAGGTCAAATATCACGAGTTTCGCCTTCATAGCGCGAAGATACTCCATTTTCGCTTGCGGGGGAAAATATTTTCACTATCTTTGCAGACGCAAACGGGGTATTAGCTCAGTTGGTAGAGCGTTTGAATGGCATTCAAAAGGTCAGGAGTTCGATTCTCCTATGCTCCACGAAGTCGGCCTTCTACATATGTAGGAGGCCGAATGCTTTTTTAGCCGGCCCTACTCTCCACGTCATTGCCGGCCCCGACCCTCCACATCACCGGCATCGAGTTCTACCTCGGCATCCACTGACGGCCGCATCCCACCGCAAATCTCACCACCATTTTACCACAAATATTACCGCCGAAATGCCGCAAATCTTACCGTCAATTTTTGCGGAAATATTTGGTAGTGAGCCGTAAAATGCCTAAATTGCACCAAAATTAAACAGCGCGATTATGGACTACTTAAGAAGAGTCATTGATAACCAGTTGCAAGACTACCTGGACGCCTTCGGAGCCGTCAACATAGAAGGCCCCAAATGGTGCGGCAAAACCACCACGGCAAAGCAGAAGGCAGCCAGCATCATCGAATTGCAGGACACTGACAAACGGGATGAATACCTGGCCACCGCCCTCACCAAGGCTTCCCTCCTGCTGGAAGGCGAAACGCCCCGCCTGATTGATGAATGGCAGGATGCATCCACCCTCTGGGATGCCGTCCGCGTGGCCTGCGACCGCCGGCAGAAGCCCTCGCAGTTCATCCTCACAGGATCTGCCGCGGCCGATACGGACAAGACCGCCCACACCGGCACCGGCCGTATCGCCGACCTCACAATGTACCCCATGAGCCTGTACGAATCCGGCGAATCCACCGGCGACATCTCTCTGGAGGCCCTTTTCGACAATCCCAAGACGGACCTCGGCGCCCGCTCCAGAATGAGCGTCGAAGACCTCATCTTCGCGGCGTGCCGTGGCGGATGGCCCGCAGCCCTGCAGCCCAAGACCGAACGCGGCAAACTTCTAGTAGCCAAGAATTATGTCAAGACCGTCTGCGACAAAGACATATCCAAGGCCGCCAAGGAAAAGCTCAACCCCAAGATTGCCCGGACCATCCTCCGCTCCTATGCCCGCAACGTCTCCACTATGGTGGACAAATCCACCATCCTCTCCGATGTCACCGCCAATAATGACTCCCTCTCCCGCAGCACCTTCGACAAATACGTGGCCGCGCTGGAGAAACTCTTCGTCATTCAGGACATCGGTGCGTGGAACCCTTCCATCCGTTCCAAGACCGCCATCCGCAGCGGCGAGAAGCGCAGTTTCTGCGACCCTTCCGTCGCCGTGGCCTCCCTGGGCCTCGGCCCCGGCCAGTTGCTCACTCAGCTCAAGACCTTCGGCTTCATCTTCGAATGCATGTGCGTGAGGGACCTTAAAGTCTATTCCGCCCCGCTCGACGGCGAAATCTCCCACTACCGCGACCGCTATGGCCTCGAAGCCGATATAGTCCTGCACCTGGAAGACGGCCGCTACGCCCTCATCGAATGCAAGCTGGGCAGCGCGGAGATAGAGGACGGGGCCAAACACCTCAAAGAGTTGGTAGACCTCATCCGCAAACACAACCAGAAGGAAAAGCAAGTCCCCCTCCGCGAACCGGACATCCTGATGGTCATTACCGGCAGCGAATACGCTTACACCCGCCCCGACGGCGTCCACGTCATCCCCCTGGCTTGCCTGAAAGGTTAATTACAACAGCCCCACACCCAAAGCCGCCGCCCTCCCATCAGGAAAGCGGCGGGCGTGACGAAAACCGTCATTGCCTGCCCTACCCTCTACGTCATTGCCTGCCCCGACCGGCAATCTCTTCCCCAAACATTTTGTCCACATCATCGCACGGCATCACTCTTGAAGTCAGTAGGAAATCCGAGTGCTTTTTATGAGTCCTAGAGAGAAAAAAGAAAAGATAAAAGAGATTTGCGAATTTTGCAAGATTAAGAATGTTGACATCATCGCTCCTTAAAGATTCCAAGTATAGCCTGTTCTATCTGTTGCCCTTGGCGCGGTTGTGGGTCTTGCAGAGCATCTGGCAGTTGGAGATGTCGGTGGAACCGCCATTGAACCAGGCGGCCACGTGGTCGGCGTCCATCTCGTCTAGTTTCCAGATGCGGGTGCGGCCCGCTTCGTGGCCGAGGGCGCAGAGAGGGCAGTTGGAGACTCCTTCGGCCTTGGCCTTTTCGGTCTGTGCGTCATAGACCTTTCGCAATGTGGGCTTGTCGAAGAGGCGGACGTTTAGGAGTTTCGTGTCCTTGCAGCCGCCGAGGACGTATTCGAATATGCCTTTCTTGTCCGTTACGGAGTCATCAGCTATGAGGCCGGCCACTTTCTCCTCCACCTCATTGGTGTTGTAAGGGGTATTGTGATACGTGCGAAAATAGTCACCCCAAGGCAAACCCCGCTCCAAGTCCCGATAATTGACAAAGGTGGCGGATGCCCATTCGATAACCCCGTCAAAATACATTGTTACTTGTGAAATGTCGGTGTCAAACCGGTGTTCCGCCATGTAAGTCTCAATCTTGTCCTGGCCGCCACTTATCCAATCCAAGGCACGTTCAAGAACTTTCTGCCTCTTCGGGTCGCCTGATACAAAGGAACCCCATTTCTGCTGCATCGGGTTTTGAGAATTGGAATATATCGCCTTCAGCGCAGTCACGAAAGGCCCTGAATATATGGCGTTCAACATCTCCTGGTCTTCCAGCTTCACTCCGCCGATATTGATGATTTGGAACCAGTCTTTGATTTCCTTCTCCGTCCCTTCGCAGACATAGATGGTCAAAGGGGTGTCTGTAACCAGCTTTTTCAAATCCGGGTCAAGTGAATTGAAATTCTGGTCGTGTCCTTCAAGCCTGATGGTGAGTTTGTTCGTCAGGAAACGGCCAAGGGAAGTGACCCTCTGCTGGCCGTCGAGAATTTCGTACAAGCCGTCAGGTCTTAGCGTCAAGTAGATAAGTCCGAGCGGGAAGCCTCTCAATACGGAATCAATGACAGCAACATCTTTCTTCCCATCGTTGTAAATGTAATTACGTTGGTATTCGGGCTGAATTATGAGCTTCCCGTTCATGCCGAACAACCCTTTGCCCTCGCTGTCGCTGTAAACGAAGCCATTGCAAATCTCGCCTATAGTAATGTCTGTGCGTAATGTTGTCTTCATAATGCTTTCCAGTTGAAATCCAAATAAAAATGGATCTCGATTTTAACAGTTAATATTTAATATATTTATAATCATATCC
>CAVGLS010000045.1:0-11747 GCA_963630225.1 bacterium | reverse complement strand
TCTCTTAAGAAATCAACGCTCTCGATTCTTTGTTTCTCGGTACTTGCTTGTACTTATCTTCCAGTATTATCAATGAACTTGTCCCTGCCTCTCGGAAAGGGATTGCAAAGATAAAAGACTTTTTTGGTTCAGCCAAATTTTTTTAAAGAATTTGACGATTATTTATAGCGGCCCCCTCCCTCTTCATATCTTGTCGCGGTCGAGCAGACGGAATGCCGCCGCCTCCCTTATGTGATCCGCAGTGATATTCTCCTTCCCCTCGAGGTCGGCTATGGTCCGGGCGAGCTTGATGATCCTGAACCACGCACGCAGCGACATCCCCGAGCCGCTCATTATCTTTTCCAGCGCGCCGGTGCAGTCCGCGCTCAGCGGGCAGTAGTTGCGCACTTGGCGGTTGGACATCTCCGCATTAGTGCTGATGCTCTCGCCTCGAAATCTCCTGCGCTGGAGCTCCCTTGCCGCCACGACCCTGCGGGCGACTTCGGCGCTGCTCTCGGCCCCGCATCCCCGCGCCGCGACTTCCGGAGGGACACTGTGCATCCATATCTGCAAGTCGATGCGGTCCATGATCGGCCCGGAGAGTCTGGAGAGATAGGCAATCCTGCGCGAGGGAGAGCAGACGCAGCGGTCGCCCTCCCCGTAATACCCGCAGGGACAGGGATTTGAAGCGGCAACGAGGGCGAAGGACGAAGGGAACTCCACCTTTGTCTTCAGGCGTGAGATGGTGACTTTGCGGTCTTCGATAGGCCCGCGCAGGGCCTCCAGCACGCTCTTCGGCATCTGGGCCAGCTCGTCGAGAAAGAGTACGCCATTGTTGGCGAGAGTCACTTCCCCGGGGACTATGTTCTCCCCCGCGCCGCCTCCTATGATGGCCGCCATCGAAGCGGAATAGTGCGGGGAGCGGAAAGGACGCCGCCGTATCAGCCCGCGCTGCCCCTTGCGGAGTCCGGCCACGGAATAGATGCGGCTCGTCTCCAGCGACTCCTCCCGGTCCATCGGAGGGAGTATCCCCGCCATAGCCTTGGCGAGCGAACTCTTTCCGGAGCCGGGGGCCCCGATCAGCAGGACGTTGTGCCCTCCTGCGGCGGCAATCTCGACAGCCCTCTTGGCCCCTTCCTGACCTATGATGTCGGCGAAGTCGACACTCTCCTCCTCCCCGCTCCGATCGGCGGAGCGGCTCTGTGCTGCGGGGGAGTTGCGCGCCAGCAGAAGGGAGCAGCCCTCGCGCCCCTCGAGTATGCGGACGACATCCCTGAGGTCCGTGACTCCGTAGATCTCAGGGCCGTCGATATCGACCGCTTCCAGGGCCGAGTCGGCCGGGAGTATGACCCCTCTGAGTCCGGCCCGCACGGCGTACTCCACAAAAGGAAGCGCCCCCTCGATGCCCCGCACGCTGCCGTCCAGACCCAGTTCGCCCATTATCAGGTACTTGTCCGCGCCCTCCATCTCATATTGCCCCGACGCGGCCATTATCCCTATCGCGATAGGCAGGTCGTAGCCGCTGCCGCTTTTGTGCATATCGGCGGGGGCCAGGTTGATGACTATCTTGCGCCCCGGGATCCTGAACCCGAGCGCCTGCATCGCGGTGAATGTCCTCAGCAGGCTCTCCTTGACCGCGATGTCGGCCAGCCCGACCAGATGCACCCCTATCCCGTGGTCTATGTCCGTCTCCACGGTGACTCCCACCGCCTCGGTCCCCACGCATTTTGCAGCTCTGATTTGTTTAAGCATAGAAATTGTTATTTTTGCTTCCCGATTAGGAAGTTATGCAGCATACAATATTGATAAAATCCCTTTCCGAGATAGACGCGGCGGCTGAAGAGTTCCTCCGCCTTGCCGGAGGGCACAGACTGATAGCGTTCTACGCTCCGATGGGAGCCGGCAAGACCACATTCATCTCGGCCGTCTGCCGCTGCCTCGGAGTCCGCTCCGAGGCGGTCGGGTCTCCTACCTTCGCCATCGTCAACGAGTACCGCACCCCTGCCGACGAAGCGGTCTATCACTTTGATTTCTATCGCATCATGAAGTGCGAAGAGGCTCTCGACATAGGGCTGTACGACTATCTGGACAGCGGCTGCCGGTGTCTGATGGAGTGGCCGGAGAACATAGAGCCCCTGCTCCCGGAGGAGACGCTGAGAGTCAGCATAGTCCCGCACGAAGACGGCTCCCGCGAGCTCACCTGGTCTGACTGACGCTGACCTCCGCGCGGATGCAGCTTAGGTAGCCGTGCAGCCGGAGCTCTTCCTTCCTGCCTGCGCAGAGCACGAGATGCACACCGCCCGAGCCTGAAGTCAATGCGGCGCACAGCTCCCCGTCCCCGACCATCGCGGCGCAGTCGGGGGACATAAACAGGAAGCCTCCGCCGCTGAAGAGTGCGTCTCTCTGTCCCGCGCAGTATATGCCGACATCTCCGGAGTCATACTGACGTATGGCATAGTCACGGCTTTTCCCGTGGTATACGATGCCCGCCCCCTCACAGATCTCGCTGATTCTCTCCGGATCTCCATCGGTCACCACCGCCGAGAGCCCCACATCCCCTCCGTAAGACATCCATCCCGAGACGGAAACGCACCCATCCTCCTCGATCCAGACCCTCCCGTCCTGCAGCTCATACCAGAGGCAGGAAAGCTCCGCATAGCGGGGATATCCTCCGCAGACCTTGACATCCTCTATCCAATACCTCCACTCCAGGGAGGTCATCGTCTCCACACAGTCCTGCACCATATAATAGTGTTCGTCCCTGTCCTTGCCCGCCCGGTAGCAGAAACTTATCTTGTCCTGGTCTTTATACAGCGCCCCGTACGGTCTATAAGACGGGTCGGCGAGGTCTCCGAAGACGCTCCCGCTCTCGCGCCAGAATATGACCTTGCCGTTCTTCCTGAGGCTGAATCCGTCGCCGCTCCGGCTCTCGGACAGGGTATAGACATCGCTCCCTACGGGCAGCAGCCCGCGCAGAATCTCCCTCCCTTCGAAACTGAAGAGAGTCTCTCCGTCGCGTCCGAGCGCCGTGCGCCCGCCCGAGGAGGCTTCGGTGTAGAGGTGGCCGCCTATGATGTGGTGGCTGTCGAGGTCGGGGCTCGCGGACTCGGCGGAGGAGGGTATGCGTAACACCGGCTGGAAGTCCTTGTAGAAGACGATTTCGTAGGAGACTGCGCCATAGGTGCTGTCCCTGCGCCAGTCATAGCCCTCCTCGAAGCGGACGGCCGACAGATACACCGTGGTGTCCGTGCTGACGACCGTCTGTCCGCCCTCGTCCTGGCTGCCGCCGCTCCGCTCCCTGCTGTGGCAGTCTGTCCTGGACCGCCCCGGGACCAGCCCGTCGCCAAGGTCTGTGCAGCCTGCCGCCAGCAGAAGCGGGCAGGCCGCGAAAAAGATCATAGAAGCTTTCATAGCACATAAGTCATTTCCCGCAATTAACAAAGAAAAACGGCGTCCGAAGTGGAATATCTTCCGGACACCGTAAATAATTAAAGTTTTTTATGTGTTTTTATGATTCTTTAGAACTTGAACCTCAAGCCGGCGTCGAAATTGAAGCTCACCGGCTTGTCGGTCCGGACGCTCTTCGGTTGGTCGCAAGGGAAGTAGTAACGCAGGCCCGGGTCGAGATAGAGCCCGAGAGTCCGGCTCAGCCCGATCTCCAGCCCAAGTCCCGCCCCCACGGAATACTGGAGCTTCTCCACCTTGTCGCCGCATCTGATGTCAGGCGAAGCGTAGAGGGTGTAGCGGTTGGAAATGCAGTACTCCGCCTCTCCGAGTCCGTAGATGTAGAACTTGAGTTTGTCGAAGCTCAGGACATCGTAGTACAGTCCGACCGGGATGCCTATGTACTGGAGTCTGTGCGAGACATTGCCCGCCTCCGAGCGCACCACCTCGCCGCCGGCGGCATATTCGGTGTACTTGCCCGTGAACGTCCTGGTGAGCAGCGAGTAGTCGATCCCGGTGCCGATGGAGAGCCCCCCTATAAGGTAGAAACGGACTCCGAGGCCCACGGTGAGCGGCACTCCGTGGGTGGAAGTGCTCAATTCGGAAATGCCGGAGACGCCGTAGCCCGGCGACATCGAGGCGTAGGGACGGGAGACTCGGAAGTCGGAGTCGTTGCCTCCGACCGCACCCTTGAAGTAGAGGGCGGTCCTGCGGGCGGCCCTGGCCCTGCGGGCGTCTTCCGCTTCAAGTATCGCGAACCCGTCCTCCCCTACGGCATCACCGTCCGGTGACGGACGTCTGTCTTTGACCTGTCGGGCGCCGGCGCCCGCCGCACCATCCTCTACGGGGGCCGGAGCGGCCTTGGCCGCGTCAGCCTCGTCACTTTCGGCAGCAGATGCCATAATGCCGTCGCCGACCTCTGCGCCGCCCTGAAGGACAGCGGTCCTGCGCGGTCCTGCGACGCTCTGCGGTCCGGACGCTTCTGCAGGCTCTGCAATATCTTCGGTCTCCGCAGCCCTGGCGGACGCTTCTGCGGGCTCTACGGCCCGGACCGCCTGCGCCACGAGGGATACTTCCTGAGGCTGCACTTCGGAGCTCCGCGTCCCCGCGAAGAAGAACCCTACTCCGAGCGCCGCGGCGAATGCAAGAGCGGCCCCCGCCCATCTCATCAGGCCGTATTGGCCGGTGCTGCGATCCGATGCGCCGTCAAGACGGGAGGATATGCCTTTCCAGACGCGCTTTGAAGGCTTCGCCTCCGCGTCTTCCAGCATTGACCTCATCCGGAGGTCGAATCCATTGAACTCTTCCTGCATCTTGACTTAATACCGTTCTTTGATCTTTGACTGCAACAGCACTCTTGCCCTCTGTAGCTGAGAGCGGGATGTGGTCTCCGAAATGCCGAGCGCCTCCGCAATCTCCTTGTGGGAGTAGCCTTCTATCACATACATATTGAAGACCGTGCGGAACCCCGGCGGAAGCGCCGCGACCATCTTGAGCAGCTCGTCGTGTCCTATCTTCTGCACGGGAGTCGGCTCGTCGCCCATTATGTTCCAGGCCACGGTGATGTCCTCGGTGTTCTTGAGCGCGTCTTTCTTCCTGAGACTCATCAGAGCAGTGTTGACAAAGATCCTGCGTGCCCAGCCCTCGAAGGAACCCGCCCCCGTGTAGCTGTCCAACTTGGAGAAGAGAGTCACGAAGCCGTCCTGAAGGATATCCTCCGCCGCATCCCTGTCGCCCATATAGCGCAGGCAGACGGCGAACATCTTCCTGGACAGGAGGTCGTAGATGGCTTTCTGAGACCTGCGGTCCCCCTGCCTCGCCCCTTCGATCCAATCCGCTTCCCGAGTATCAAGATGCTTCCTGTTCCCGAAAAGTTGCATCGTCGTTTTGGAATAAACAGTGCTAAAGTAGCCAATTTTTCTCATAAAAATGCATACTTTTGCGGTTGGTATGAGAAAGTTCTTCATTTCATATATCCCCCTCCTGCTGCTGTGTGTCTGCCTGCGTGCGCAGAATGTCGCGGAAAGCGGCCTCTTTCTGGATGCCGTGTCGGAGTATGCCGAAGGCAAGTATCAGCAGGCCAGGGACAGATTCGCCTCCCTGCTCGAAACCGCCCCCGGTGACGATGCCGTCAACTACTACCTCGGACTCTGCGAACTCGCTCTGGGCGAGAATGCAGCGGCTGAGGAGCACCTGCTGGCCGCGGTGCAGCTCGACTCCACCAACAGCTGGTATCTCAACGCGCTGGCGACGCTCTACAGCAACGAGGGCAACCGTCCGATGCTCGCCGACATCTGCACGAAGCTCGTCAAGATGTCCCCCTCGCTATACAACACGCCCTACACCCTTTCTCTCATAGCGGACGTGCGCTACGGGCAGCGGCGCGACTCGCTCGCCCTCGCCTACTACAATCAGGCCCTGGAGCTCGACCCCGACTACGCTCCGGCGGAGCTCGGGCGGATGGAGCTGCTCAAGATGCAGCGCAACTACCCTCCCTTCTTCGTCTCGCTGGAGCATTTCCTCGCCAATGAGAGCGTGCGCACCGACATCAAAAGCGACTACCTTGAGTCCATAGTCGACAATCTCGACTCCCGCTTCTGGTGGGTCTGGGGCGAGCAGCTCAAGAAGCTCGTGGACTACTGCCGGCGCGAGTATCCGGAGGACCTGAAGACCCGCGAACTCAAGATAAAGCTCCTCTCCATCGAGAGCCGCTGGGACGAGGTGCTGGAAGAGTGCGGCTCGCTTGCCGAGCTTGCCGCCGGGCAGGGGGACAGGGAGCGGCAGCTTTTCGCCTGTTCATACGAGGGCGATGTCGCATACAGGCAGGGCGACCGCAAGCGGGCCTACAAGGCCTATGAGAAGGCGCTCAAGGTCGACCCGGACTACGCCCCAGTGCTCAACAACTACGCCTACTACCTCTCCGTGGAGGGCAAGAATCTGCACAAGGCTCTCAAAATGAGCCGCTCCGCCATCGATTCGCAACCCGACAACGCCACCTATCTCGACACCTACGGCTGGATACTCTATCTGCTGCACCGTCCCAAGGAGGCCAAGCCTTACTTCAAGCACGCGATGATCTACGGCGGCAAGGACAGCGCCGTGATACTCGAACACTACTCAAAGGTGCTTGAAGCCCTCGGCGAGAAGGAACTCGCCATCTACTATAAGAGCCTCTCGGAGCAGAAATCCGGCAAATGAAGCTCATCGGACGCATACTTCTCCCTCTAGTGCTGACCCTCGCGCCCTGCATCGGCGCAGCGGCGCAGGACATCGGCGCGCAGGAGAGCCGCAAAGCCCAGCTGGAGAAGGAGATAGCCCAGATACAGAAGCAGCTCCGCGAGAACAGCGACCGCAGCCGCAGCGCACTGAATGAGCTGACCCTCGTCCGCAAGCAGATCTCCAACCGCCGGGCGCTCGTGCAGGAGAGCGACAGGGAAATCCGCATCCTCTCCGACAGCATCAGGGTCTCGCAGCGGGAGTATGACGCCCTCAAGGCCAGGCTCGACACGATGACTCTGTATTATCAGAGGCTCATCCGCGGGGCATACCGCAACCGCGATGCCAGGCTGTGGTATGTCTATGTGCTATCCAGCGGCGACCTCGGGCAGGCCTCCAGGCGCTACGCCTACCTCAAGAATATGGCTTCCCAGATGAATGCCCAGGCGCTGAAAATCAAGGAGATGCAGTCCGAGCAGGAGCAGCGGCTCGCCTCGCTTCAGGCGATGAAACGGCGCTCCGAAGGAGTCAGGGCGGAGAGACAGCGCGAGCTGGACAATCTCCGCACGGAGGAGAAGCGCTCCGACTCTCTGGTCGCAAACCTACAGAGGGACAAGAAGAAATACCAGAAGCAGCTTGACGTCAAACGCCGTCAGGTGGAGGCGCTCAACAAGGAGATAGAGCGCATCATCGCGCAGTATATGGCCGAGAGCAGCAAGAAATCCGCCGGCGGGAAGCAGGGCGCCAAGGTCGACTACAGGCTCGCCGCCGAGTTCGAGGCCAACAAGGGCAAACTCCCGTGGCCGTCCGACGGTCCGGTGGTGGAGAAGTTCGGCAAGCACAACCATCCGGTCTATACCTCGCTGGTGATGCCGTTCAACAACGGCATCGGCATCTCCCTCTCTCCGGGGACGGAGGTGAAGGCCGTATTCGACGGGGAGGTGCGCAGGGTGATAGTGATGCCGGGCTACAACCGCTGCGTGCTCGTACAGCACGGCAGCTATTTCACCTTCTACTGCAAACTGGACGCGGTGAGCGTCAAGGCGGGCGACAAAGTGAAGACCGGCCAGACCATAGGGAAGGTCGACACCATCGACGGACAGACACAGCTCCACTTCCAGGTCTGGAAGGAGAAGACTCCCCAGAACCCGGAAAGCTGGCTCAGGCCAAGATGATCCGGCTTATTCCCCTGCGACCCAGACGAGCACGTGGCGGTCGAAGGTCATATACTCCAGCCGCAGCTCCTCCTCGAAACCGTCCTTCTGGATGAAGGTGGCCTCCAGTTCGCCCTCGCCGCGAAGCCTGAAATCGTCGATCTCGATCTGCTCGGCGAAGTCCACGTTGTGCTGGGACATCTTCTTATAGACGGCTTCCTTGGCGCACCAGTAGATGGCGAGCTGCTCGTTGCGCTTGTCCTCGTCGAGCCCGTCTATCTCCTCCTCGGAGAGGGCCTTCTTCTCGACGGCGGAGAAATCCCTGTCGAGCGACTCGCAGTCGATGCCGACCTCCTCGGTGTCGTTGAGGATGACGGCGACATACTTATCTGTGTGCGTGATGCTTATATTGGTCGCGGAGTTTTCGATGTAAGGCTTGCCGTTGTCGTGGTGGCTCAGATACACCTTCTCCTCGAAGAGGGCGTCGAGCAGTGCCCTGACGGCCAGCTTCTGCTTTCTGAGCGATTCGCTCTTGATGTAGGAAATTTCTTCAAGTTCGTCAGAAGGAACGGAAGAGAGTCTGCGTAGCTCCTCCTCAGTCTCTGTGATCTGCCATACCCCCAGTTTCGAGTGGTAGTCGTCGTCAAGATCCTTTATAAGATATAGTGCCATAAAATTTTTATAACGCCGCAAAGATAATGATTTTTATTATATTTGTCCCACTTTTTGGACACGACAAATTTTCGATATCGTTATGAAATATCTTACTAATGACAAGTTGGTCATCGTTGGCGCCGGCGGAATGATCGGTTCCAATATGGCCCAGACGGCCCTTATGCTCGGGCTCACCCCTAATGTCTGCCTCTATGACATTTTCGAGCCCGGCGTGCACGGCGTGGCCGAAGAGATCTACCACTGCGGCTTCGAAGGCGCGAATGTCACCTGGACGGTGGACCCTGCGGTCGCGTTCAAGGATGCCAAGTACATAATCTCCTCCGGCGGAGCTCCGCGCAAGGAGGGTATGACCCGTGAGGACCTCCTCAAGGGCAACTGCCAGATTGCCGCCCAGTTCGGCGACTACATCAAGGAGTATTGCCCTGACGTGAAGCACGTTGTCGTCATCTTCAACCCTGCCGACGTGACGGCGCTCACCGCTCTCATCCACTCCGGACTGAAGCCTGAGCAGCTCACCTCGCTCGCTGCACTCGACTCCACCCGTCTCCAGAGCAATCTCGCCAAGGAGTTCGGCGTGCCTCAGAGTTCAGTGCTCAACGCCCGCACCTACGGCGGCCACGGCGAGGCTATGGCAGTGTTCGCAAGCAAGGTCACTGTCGACGGCACTCCGCTCGCAGAGAAGCATCTCTCCGAGGAGAGGTGGGCGGAAATCAAGCATGAGACCATCCAGGGCGGCTCCAACATCATCAAGCTCCGCGGGCGCAGCTCCTTCCAGAGCCCTGCCTACAACGCGGTCAAGATGATCGAGGCGGCAATGGGCGGAGAGAAATTCACCTGGCCTGCAGGCTGCTATGTCAACTGCGACAAGTGCGGATTCAAGAACGTGATGATGGCTATGCCTACCGTGATCGACGCTACCGGCGTACACTACTCCAAGCCTGAGGGGACCGCTCAGGAGATGGCCGACCTCCAGTCGTCTTACGAGCACCTCTGCAAGATGCGCGACGAGATCGTCTCGCTCGGCATCGTCCCTCCGGTAGCGGAGTGGAAGAAGTCCAACCCGAATCTCTAAGGGTTAAGAACCCTAAGGTGGGGGGGGGGCTGACTGAAAAGCATTTCAGTCAGCCCCCTTCATTTTCCTAACCCCCGCCGACTGTCGTCTGCGACCCCTGTCGTTTTGGTTTTCCTGTCTGGGCTGACTCTGCTCGTCCACGATAATGGGGCTTTTTGTGGACGGTACGCTGTTTTTGCCCGTCCCGTCCATGATAAGGCCGCCAAGATGGATGGCGAGGGGAATTTGCTCCTCCCGTCCATGATAATGCCGCCAGGATGGACGGCAGGGAAGATTTGACCGTCCCGTCCATAACAAGGCCTCCAAGATGGACGGCAGGCCGCAGTTTCTGCTAAGAGTCGGGTCGCGGTCACTGATGTGCGGGCCAGGTGGGGATGTTCTCGGGCAAAAAGTTCCCTACCTGGCGACGGCGGGGCAAGCGAACGGCAGGGTAAGCTGACAAGACTTGCGGAAGCGAAAGCGGGGCAAGCGAATGGGATTGCCGGGAAGAGAAAAAAGGGCCAGCGAGCAGGATTGCCGGGAGTGAAAGCAGGGCAAGCGGACAGGCTTTGAGGGAGGTGAAAGCAGGGCGATCAAACGGCGGCAGCGCTATGTCGGCCTGACGGAGTTGTTGAAAACCTGTTGAAAAATTCTTGGAAAAAGGTGTGAAAAAATTTGGAAATCTGCCCCCCCCCTATTATATATTTGCATAAATCAGCGACTTGTGCGCGCGGGGAGGGAAGCGGAGGGCTCGGCGGAGGAGACGGAGAGAGAAGAAGAGAAGGAGACGGGGACGGGCACGGGGCGCGGATGGGGAGATATTGAACCTTTTAACTATATGCAATTATGAAGAAAGTCTATTACACCGCGCCGGAGAGCACCACGCTCGACCTCTCTCCGGAGAGCGCGTTCCTCGCGGCGAGCGGACTGCCGGGACTGCCGGGACTGTCTATTCCCGGACTAGGGGACGGAGGAGAATTCGACTTTTAACGGATGGAGGACAAGACAATGAAGACAACAACAAGACTTATCACTGCGCTTGCGCTGGCGGGCGGAATCGCCGCCTTCGCTTCCTGCCAGAAATCGGAGCTGAGGACAGAAACCGCGGCAACCTCCGAGCCGGTCAGCCTGACCCTCAGGGTCGGCACCGCGACCCCGGAGACGCCGGACACCAAGGTGACCTACACCGACAACGTCACCACCATCAGCGCGAGCTGGGAGGCCGGAGACAAGATATCGCTCGTCCAGCTTGACACGGACGGCAAGGCCATTAAGGCCGAGACCTTCGTGGCGAAGACCTCAGGGGCTACGGTTGACTTCGAGGGAACCTTCACGCGGGACGCGAACGCGAAGTCCGTCACGGTGGTCTATCCTGCGGTCGACCCCGCTACCTGGAAGTCCGGGACGGTCTACGACAAAGAACTGCTCTATGTCAAAGACACCCAGAAGGACACAGAGTATGCCACCACTTACGATGTCGCATATATGACTCTCCAGTCCGCCGACGGTGTCCTGCCTAATCTCAAGGACGTGTCGCTGATGTTCTGCAACACGGCTGACCTGGACGCTCTCGAGTCCGGGAGCGCCTCCGTCAGCCTCAAGTGGCTCAACTACATAGTCAAGATGAAGGTCAAGGTTGCGGGCTTGAGCAATGTGCGTCATGTGCAACTTAAGTATAGTAAGAGCTCTGGATATAGTACGGGCCTTGGACAATACGCCTGGGTTTACTGGCGTAATCTCGAAGCAGGGAATAAAACGTACTTCCTGCGCACATTCCTCGGGACTGCGACTCATACATCGTTATCAGACTCTACTGTGACCGGCATCGAGCCGGATGCCGACGGTTGCGTCACGGTATATATGGTGAGCCTGACCCAAAAAGACCGGAAAATCTCCTCTACTTTTACTTTGACGATCTCGGCAGGCGGCGTCGATGCCTCTGCGACATCCAGTACCCTGAGCTACAGCGCCACCCCCACTTCCGACATCACCTTCTCCCCTGGCTATCTGTACACCCTCAAGGAAGTCAAGGAACTCAAGTAGTCCGGCCTCGGCTATGGCAAAGGGGGGGGGGCTGACTGAAAAGTCCCGTAGGGACCGCGACGTAGGAGCGAAATACCCCTCATAGGGGTCGCAGACGACGGTCTGCGGGGGTTAAGAAACCTGAAGAGGGTGACTAAAAAGGGTCATCCTCTTTTTTATGTGGTGCGGAGCTCCGCAGCGGCAGC
>CAVGLS010000044.1:0-11783 GCA_963630225.1 bacterium | reverse complement strand
GCTGCCGCTGCGGAGCTCCGCACCACATAAAAAAGAGGATGACCCTTTTTAGTCATCCCCTTTTTTAGAGATCCACCCTCACCCCGGCTACTGCGCGTCCGGGTCAATCTTGGCGAAGTCCACATCCCCGAACCACTCGCGCATCTTGTCCTGCGCCTGCGCCTTGACTCCGTCGGAGAGATGTCCCTTGACATATGAATAGGCGGCGATGAGGGCAGCGGCATCGTCGACATATCCGGCCATCGGGAAGAAGTCGGGCACAAGGTCGATCGGCAGGATGAAGTAGCCGAGCGCCCCGAGCAGTATGGCTTTCTCCTTGGAACTGACAGCCGGGTCCCGCAGCTCATAGTACAGGATCATCGCCACATACACCGCCCCGAGCCCTGCCTTCTTGGCGGCTTTCTTGATTTTGGCCCAGAACGCGCTCTCGGAATACTCGTCCTGATATTTCTCGATGTCTTCCGGTATCATATCTCGTGATTTATATGGGCAAATATAAATAAAAAATCACGAATACGGCTCACCGGCGGAGCTCATCACCATTTTGCGGAGAACAATCTCGGATTTATGTTCACCGACACCCATCCCCAGCCCTGCCAGCTCTTGTGGTCGCCGCCTTTCACCGCATCCATGGTCTTTGTGCCCAGCATAAAGGAATACCCGGCAGAGAGTTTGACATCCTTCATTATCGACCAGTCCAGCTGGGTGTCGACCTCCGACCCGAGAGCCCTGCCGAGGCTTTCCGCCAGCAGAGCCTGGCAGGCAGTGCTGAAATAATGGTAATTGGCCTGCAGAACCACTTTTGGCGAAGCCTTGTACGATACGCCCACGCGGTTGTCCCACAAGCCCGGAGAGCCGGTTTTCCAAGCGGAGGCATAGAAGTAATCCATCGCTCCGTAGAACTTGTGGTGCGTCCCGTACAGAGGGTCAAAGGCCGTGTACTTATCCGCCTCCCCGCCGTTCCCGCTCAGGTAGTCGCTGCCTGCGGTCAGCGTCCAGGCTTCGCCGATCCTGCGCGAGGCAACTACGCTCCACATATAGGCGCAGACCCTGACGGGCTCGGAGCTTGCCGCACCCATCCCGACCTTCCCGGCCTGATAATAGAACGACCCGGCAAAGTTCCACCTTCCCGGACTATAGCTGAGATGCGTACCCGCCGTCTGCATATAGGCCGTGCCGGGCTTTTCCCTCGTGCCCGTCTCCCGGCCAAGATTCATAAAGAGCAGCGAAGCCTCGAAAGGCACGCCGTCCGGCTTATAGTGATACCAGAGGGTCTGCATCGTCTTGTACGGCTGCGCTGTCGACATATTGTAGTATGTGCCTCCGCTGACCTTCTCGTCGTTCTGATTGAAAGCCAATATCAGGTGGACCTTGTGACGGGCGGTCTGATAGCCGAGTTTCAGCGCGTCGTGGTGGCGCCCGGCCACGTTCCAGTCCAGCCCGCCCAGCAGACGCTCGTCGTCGTAGGACAGGGTCTGGCGTCCCAGCTGCGCGAAGAAACCCTCCCCGGCTCCGAGCCTCGCCCACGCCTCATTCATAACGAAACGCCCGTTCTTGTCTATCTGCGGGTCCTGGCCCCACACCCCGACATATTGTGACGAGAACTTCATACTCAAGAGCGGAGACCTGTATTCCATCGAGAGCCGTGCGCGGCTGTTCGTGAAGAATGCCGCAGACACTCCTTCGTCGCGGGGCATCAAGGCCCCGTCCCGATATTCCGTCCTCGGGCGAAGCTGGGCGGACAGAATGAACTCGTTATTCTCCTGAGCATCAGCGAGACCCGCCGGCAGGATGAGCGCCGCAAGAAGTAAAGCAGTGTGTTTCATCGTTTCATTATCTTTAAAGATTGTATATATGCACGCTTGCCCCCTGCGCGGACGGCAGGTAGTTGATGCCGTACCAGCACATCTGGAGCAAGACGAACGACAATATCAGGACAAGCAGGGATTTTCTGTAGTCCGACGGGCGGTCCAGACGGAAATGTATATAGATCAGATAGCCCAGCCAGGTGGCGAGCGCCCAGGTCTCTTTCGGATCCCAGGCCCAGTAATGCCCCCACGCCTCCTTCGCCCAGACTGCCCCGAACAGCATGCCGAGGGTCATGAATGCGAGTCCCGAATATACCAGATTGTCACATAGGGCGAGCTCGCGACCCTCCGGCGGGCGCTTTTTCAGACACAGCAGATAGAGAGCCATCACCGCAGCGGCCCCCAACATGGCGTAGGCGAACATATATACGATGACATGCGGAGCGAACCAGGGACTCTGGAGGGCCGGCATCAGCGTCTTGCTGTGAATCTCGGGTTTGAACAGGTTGATGCAGATGAACACCGTCGAGAGCACGAAACTGAAACTCAGTATCCATTTGTACTTCCAGCGGATATAGGTTATCAGACCGGCCAGCGGCAGGAAGAAGGAATACCACAGGCGGGTCTCCCCCATCGTCCGCAGCGGAGGGCGTTCGAGCGAAATCCACATAGCCGCGATGAAGCTGAAGAAGACGGCAAGGCCGGCCAGAGTGAAGCCGCATACCAACGCGCTGCGCCTGCCCTTCCAGGCAAGTGCCGCCCCGGCGCCCCAAAAGATCAGGGCGGGAACGGCGAAAAGAAAGAAACTGTCCCAACTCATCTCCTTTCCTCCTCCGGACCGGCGGACCGTATGGCGGCAAAGAGCCCCACGGCTCCGACGATCATCATGATTATACCTATGTACACATAGAGCAGCCAGGGATCACGCACGAGTTCAAACACGCTGATTTCACTCCAGCGCCCCTTGGTCTCGTCGTAACTCAACTGATATATTCTCCACCCGTCCACCTCAAGCGGCTTGTTGACTTCAATGGTCCCTTCCTTCCGCAAGCCGCTCTCAGTATAAGCTATAACCTCGGAAGCAAAGCGCCGCGGCTCGCGGTCCGGCATCACGACGCTCACTTCGTCGCTGAGTTTCAGCGCCTTATACGGAAACATGAAACTGCCGCAGCTCACCCAGCCGTCCCTTTGCTCCCCGCTTGCGCGGTTTATGGCCCTGATACGGACAGCATAGGCGGAGCCGGCGGAATGGAATTCGGTGAATTTCAGGCTGTCCGCCGTCACGACGCAGGCCGCCTCGGGGATAGAGCGGATGAGGCTTATGTCCCAATCCATCAGACGGCCTCCGCCCAGGCCCTCCTCCAGCAGCAGATGTTCGGGCGACTTTTCGGGCAGCAGCTTGCCGCTCGCATTGTCTATCAGCATAAGTTTAGGGGGATACTCCTCTATGGTGAAGTCTTTGAGTTCGATAGCCAGCGGAAGCTCCGCCATCTGCCCGTACTTTTCATCCTGCGCGCGCCATTCGGTCCGGCCCAGAGATACTGTCATACGCAGGCGCCGCATGTCCCCGCTCCCCAGAGTACCCGCGACAAGTACCGTGAGCAGCCCGATGTGGTTAAGCAGGAAAGGCAGTCTGCGCCATCTGAAAGGCAGTCCGGCGCGGAGAACGGTCATTCCCAGCACTATCGCCATCCAGACATAAAGCAGCACGAAAGGCCACGAAGAGAGCATATCGGACACCCAGCCGAGCAGTTCCGGGCCGCTCCCGGGATGCGCGGACGGGCTCTGCCTGACCAGCCCCATCAGCACAGTCACCCCGAGCACATAGCACAGGGACGAAACCGCAGTCGAGCGTTGGCTGAGCCAGGCGAAAAGATATACTTTCCTGCGGAAAGCGTTCATCGCCAGCAGCGACAGCACGAACAAAGCCAGGATGAGCATATTGACGGGAAAGGCTATTCGCCCCCAGTCTATGCCGCCGATGGTCGCCTGCAGGAGCAGACCCGTCGCAAGCAGGCCCGCCCCGGTCATCATCCCCTCCTTATATTTCCACGGCTTTTGCCACATAAAGGAGGTGCGCTACATTTCAGAAATGCGCCCGTTCGCCTTCGCTTCCTCCAGCCATAGCGGAACCGCCTCCTTCAGGAACCTGTCCTTGGCGGATTTCTCAGCCGGCATATCCAGTCCTATATATCTCTGCGCCTTCTCCTTGGTGGAGATGTCCGGCATAGGGACTTCTCCCATATACCCCTTGAGCGCCAGGACTTTCGAGATCGACATACGGGCCTGTAAAGCCTTGTCGAGGCCGTTGCCGAGGATACGCTGGATCTCCTGCGGAGCGTGGAAAGAGGCTCCGTGTGAAGCCACGCCGAAGTCCCATCTCCATTGCGCCTGACGGATCAGAGTCAGGGCTTCCTTCATCTGGGCTTCCGTAGCGCCCCTGTCCCAGGCGAATTTCGCCTCTATATGCGCTCTGGCGAGTTCCTGCTCAAGACGGTTGCGGGCTTCGTTCGCCTTGCGCTGGCGCTCATATACATTATTGCGCAGGGTCTCCTCGCTCTCGCGGTGGCATACCTGACAGGTCCGGTCTATCATTGCCAGCGGGCTCTGAACGTGGTGGTCGCTGAACTTCACGCCGCCCTCGCTCTTGTAAGGCATATGGCAGTCCGCGCAGGATACGTCCCTCTGCGCGTGTATGCCCGACTGGGCTATCTCATAGCCCGGATGCTGCGCCTTCAGTATGCGCGCGCGGCTGAGTTTGTGGGTGTAGTCCGCGAAATCGGCCTCGTCATAGTAACTCTCCATATCCTCCACCGTGAGCCCCTTGTCCCAAGGGAAAGTCAGATATTTGCCGTCACCTTTGAAATAATACTCCACGTGGCATTGGGCGCACACCAGTGAGCGCATCTCCTGCGGAGTCGCATCCTTGATGTCCTTCCCCTGACGCCGGAAGGCTTCAATCAGAGCGGGACGGCTTATCTGAAGGTTCATATTCTCCGGTTCGTGACAGTCGGCGCAACCGATAGGGTTCACGATCTCGTTGCCGAAAGCCGCCCATTTGTTGTTGTAGAACGCCTCGACGCCGACCTCCTCCATCATACGGGGCACGTCGGGGCTCTTGCAGGTCCAGCAGGTGGCCGGTTGCGGCCCTTCAGTCCCGCTCATAGGGGCGCCGGTGCGCAGACTCGCCCTGATGTCATCGACGGCATAGATATGTCCGCGAGGCGTGGAATAATCTTTGGAAAAGGCGTAGCCCGCCCACAGGATCACCATCTCGGGACGCTGCTCCAGGACATCGACCGGAGAGTTGCCGTTGAACTCACTGGTAAAATCCATCTTTGAGGTCTCTTTCCAGGTCTGATACTCACGCGGATAGTTCTCCCCGAAAACCGGATTGCGAGCCTCTATCCCGGTGATTTCGACCCTCTTGTTGTTGAAGACGCTCGCCAGTTCCGCTCTGCGTTCCATCAGCGACGACACGGCCAGCCCCAGCACGAACACGATGACCATCGAAGCGCCGAACAACAGCCATCCTTGCCAAGTTTTCAATTTCTTTTCCATCGTATATGTGTTTTACAATTACTTTTTCAGTGCTCTCAACCATTCAGGGACGGGGGAAGGAGGATATGGCACGAGCGCCGCCGGAGTCGCCGACAGGCTGTTCCTGCCGCCGTGCGGCACATCCCGGTGGCAGTCCCAGCAAACCTTGCCCTCGCCCGCGCGCGCCGTCATATAGTCCATCTTTCCCGTTTTCACGAATTCCGTGTTCAACTGCGTGTGGCAACGGATACAGTTGTCCATAATCACTCCGGAACTCTCGTTGTTGGCCTGCATCACGAAAGGCTCGCCGCCGGCGAGAAAGACGGACACGTGCCGCATCCCGTCCTTGCCCTTGAACACCCATTTCCTGAGCGGGTTCTCCACGGGGACGTGACAATCATTGCAGGTCGCGTCACGGCTGTGCGAACTGTGGAACCAGGTGGCGTAGTACGGGGCCATAATATGGCAATTGACGCAGCTTGCGGGTTCGTCTCCAAGATAGGTGTGCGCACGCAGCAGATACAGAAACAAAGCGGCTCCGCCAAGCAGCACCCCGCTGATGACGATGGCGAACACCTTCCAAGCGCGGGAAGGCAGAAGACCGCTGAGGAGCATAGATTTCTTCATAGCGTCCGATTTTTCCGAAAGATATTGAATCCGGCAGGCATAAAGTGTAATCATTCTTACACTTACTCACTTTCTTCAACGAAAACCCGCGGCAAAACGGACAACTGATTATTTATTGTTTATCTTCGCGGGCAGATACCCGCCGAAAATGGAAAGAATCATTTGCACGGAAGAGTACCGGGAAGAGATATTCCGAATTCCTTTGTTCAGGGAGCTGGCTCACAATGTGAAGTCGACGCTGCTTGAGCGGCTGGACCACCAGGTCTTCTATGTCGACAGGCACGAGACAATCGCCGGACAGGGGACCGCCTGCAGACATCTCTATGCCCTCCTGAAGGGCAGGATAAAAGCTGAGAGCATCGACGACTCGGGGAACGAAGTCATCATAGAGTATATCGACGCGCCCCGCTCCTTCGCCACCATGTATCTGTTCTTCGCGGCGGAGGACAACCTTCTGCCGCTCAGCTTCAGCGCGGCGGAGGACTGCATCCTGTTTACGGCTTCCAGGGAGTCCGTCTTCAAGCTCATCAGCGAAGACCCGGAGATACTGCGCAGTTTCCTGAACACCACCGGACGCTGCAACAGGTCCACCCTCTCACGGCTCAACGTGCTTTCCCACAAGAATATACGCAACCGCTTCACGGCCTACCTGTTCGAGCGCCGGCAATCCGGCTCCCCACAGATCCGGATCGAGCACAATCAGGTGCAGCTGGCAAAATATCTGAATGTCACCAGACCGGCTTTGTCAAAAGAGATAAACAGGATGGTCAGGGAAGGACTGATAAAAGTGGACGGGAAGACGATAGAACTGATGAACGGACATCATCCGGGCAATTATCTCTTATAGCAAATCCCTCCTGCTATCGCCGTGCACGATAGGCGCAATCGAAACAAAGACTTATCAAAAATTTTTAAAAACTGTTTTATTGGCTTATCTTTGCGCGCGGAAAATCGTTCACGTCATTCAAGGCTAAAATGGAGCTGAGACAACTGCAATATTTCGTCCGGGTCGCCGAGACCCTCAACTTCTCCGAAGCCGCCAGAGGCCTCTTCATCACGCAGAGCACACTCTCCCAGCAGATCAAGCAGCTCGAGGAAGAACTCGGGATCGCCCTCTTCACACGGGACTCCCACTCCGTCTCCCTCACCGAGAACGGCGAGAAGCTGCTCCCGCTCGCGGAAAAGACGCTCCGCGACGCCAAGGACTGCATCAATCAGATCCGTGATCTTCAGGAGATGGTGTCGGGCGAACTGGTGATCGGGGCGACATATTCTTTCTGCCCCATCCTCACCGAGACCCTGCACAACTTCATCGCCGCCTATCCCGGAGTCAAGTTGAGGATCTGCAGCCGCAGGATGGAGGAGCTGATGGAGATGCTGCAGAAGCGCGAGGTCGACTTCGTGCTGGCTTTCAAGCCGAGCAGCCTCAACGAGGAGATCGAATCATTCACCCTCTTCGACGACAGGATCTCGGTCATCCTCCGCAAGGACCATCCTCTCTCGGACCGCAGCGTGCTCAGGCTCGGAGACCTGGAGAGACAGGGCATAGTGCTGCCGGCCAAGGGGCTTCAGGCCCGCAACGCCCTCGACAGGATGATCGACATCGGCGCTTCCGGACTGAACATACAGATAGAGCTCGACGAGGTGAATATGCTCCTCGACGTGGTGGAGGGCAGCAAGATGCTCACCTTCCTCTCCGAAGCGACCATCTACCACCGCGAGAACCTCAAGGCCATCCCGCTCGACCTCCCGGGCAACCAGGTGGAGGGCTGCATCCATATGCTGCGCAAGGCCTACCGCAAGAAGTCCGCCAAGGCGTTCCTCAAGATGCTCCGCGAATCCAATGAAGTGACGACCAGAAACATACGATGGATCTAAATTAATCTCCGAATAGAAATGTCAGATTTCTTCAATTCTCTCTTCGAAGGTACCGCCGGTACCTGGAGCGGCGGCATCGCGCACTCCATCATCATTCTCGCGTTTGTGATAGCGCTCGGCAAGATAATGGGCAAGATCAAGATTGCCGGCGTGAGCTTCGGCGTCACCTGGATCCTCTTCATAGGCATAGTATTCAGCCACTTCGGGATGACGCTCGACCACAATCTGCTCCATTTCCTCAAGGAGTTCGGACTTATCCTCTTCGTGTACAGCATAGGCATGCAGGTCGGCCCGGGATTTTTCTCCAGCCTCAAGAGCGGCGGACTCGGGCTCAATGCTCTGGCGTTCCTCGTGGTGATGCTCGGCATCGGGGCCACCATAGCCCTGCACTATATCACCAAAGTCCCGATGACCACCATGACAGGTATTATGTCCGGTGCGGTCACCAATACCCCGGGTCTGGGTGCCGCACAGCAGGCCTACTCCGACACGTTCGGGACCAACGCCCCCGACATCGCGCTCGGATATGCCGTCGCCTACCCTCTCGGCGTGATCGGCTGCATACTCAGCTTTATGGTGATCAAGGACCTCTTCTACCGGGGCAATCTGACCCCGGCAAGGAAGCCCAGGCAGAACAAGGCGCACGAGCCCATCGACACCAGAAGCATCGAGGCTCCCGAGCATCTCAGCGACAAGAAGTTCATCTCCCGGCGCATCATCATCTCCAAGCCCAAGCTCAACGGGATGGTGCTGGGCAAACTCGAACTCGACACCGTGCTCGGAGCGACAGTGACCCGCATACGCAGGGCCGGCATCGAACTCAAGGCCACCCCGGAGATCAGACTCCAGTACGGCGACCAGGTGACCGTGGTCGGCAGCGAGCAGAGCATAGCCGCGGTGGAAAAAGTGCTCGGCAACTCGCGCAAGCGCCTCGACGAGCCGAACCTCATACCAATATTCATCGGCATTGCCCTGGGCTGCATACTCGGAAGCATCCCTATCCGGTTCCCGGGCATCCCTCTCCCGATCAAGCTCGGACTCGCGGGCGGGCCCCTCATCGTCAGCCTCCTGATGAGCCACTTCGGCCCCCAGTTCAAGGTCATCACCTACACCACCGCCAGCGCCAACCTGATGCTGCGCGAGATAGGCATAGCGATTTTCCTTGCCTG
This sequence comes from bacterium, assembly GCA_963630225.1. GTDB lineage: Bacteria > Bacteroidota > Bacteroidia > Bacteroidales > UBA932 > Cryptobacteroides. The sequence continues at coordinate 2,761 of CAVGLS010000044.1, read as the reverse complement.
TGTGGGACTTGAGGCCGGCGAGGGCTTCGTGGACACCATCATCAACAAGGGCGGATATGTCTGGATCGGCTACGGAGCAATCATCACGGTAGTGCCTATGCTTATAGCAGGTATCGTCGGACGCTATGCCATGAAGCTCGACTACAACACCCTCATCGGAGTGCTGGCCGGCTCAAGCACCAACCCTCCGGCGCTCGCATATGCAGGCGAACAGGACAAGGACAGCGACGCCGCCGCGGTGGGATACGCCACAGTCTATCCTCTGACGATGTTCTTCCGGGTGCTCTTCGCCCAGCTGATGATACTCTTCTTCCTATAGGGTGCCGATAACCGCTATCGGACCGGACGATAGGACTATGGACCGGAGCGAACGGGGTCATCGAAACAAAGCGTAGCCAATGCTTTCACGACTCTTGCGGGGGCAGTACCTTTGCCCCTGTAAGAAACTCAAACACAGACATATTATGGAAGCATTACTCATTATTCTTTCCGTTATGGCAGCAGCGCTGGCATACAGATTTGTCGAGATGATCAAGGTTCGCCGCGAAACTTCAAAGACAGACGACGAGATACTTGCAAAATATATGGGTCTCGACGACTAGTCTTTTAGGGTCCCGCGCATATGAGGGGTGTCGCCTGCAGCTAGTCCAGCAGTGATTTGGCGGCGCTGACGCCGGCCAGCGCTCCGGTGCAGAACGCGGTCTGCAGGTTGTATCCACCCGTGCCGGAGTCGACATCCAGCGGCTCGCCCGCTATATGCTGTTGAATATCAGCGGGAGGATGTCGTCCACGCGGTCAAACTTCAGTATCTTCCCGTCGGCCACCATCAGCACGGACATAGGCTTGCCGGACTTGGCCTGATACTGGGCCATCACCTGACGGCACGCGCCGCAAGGGGTGGCGGGATTGCCGCTGAGCCTGCCGTGCACTCCTCCGGCGATCGCGATGCCGAGCATATCCTTGTCGGGGTAGCGGGCGCTTGCGGCGAACATCGCCGTGCGTTCGGCGCAGAGTCCCGACGGGAAGGCCGCGTTCTCCTGGTTGGCCCCCCGGACTATCTGCCCGTTGGACATCCGCACCGCCGCTCCCACGTGGAAATGGGAATAAGGGGCATAGGCTCCGCCCATTGAGGCTATCGCCTCGCAGGCGAGTTCACGGTCTTCCGCAGAGAGTTCTCCGAGGGAGGAATATTCATAGTATCTGATGTCAAGTTGTCTGGTTACCATAGCCTGTGGTGCTTAGTTCTGTCTTAAATTCCTCAAATATAGGCATTTTAAAACAAGTTGCGGCACAGGCATCCTGTTTTTTGGCCGGATATGTCTTGATTGTGGCGGATTTATGCCCTATTTTTGCGCAAAAATGTTTCAGGGATGAAAATTTGCGTCGGACTCTCCGGGGGCGTGGACTCGAGCGTCGCCGCCCTGCTGCTCAAGCGGCAGGGATATGATGTGTTCGCGATGTTCATGCAGAACTGGCACGACACCGAGGGGACGCTGCACGGGGACTGCGAGTGGGAGGAAGACAGGTTCGTGGCGGAGATGGTGGCGCGGAAAGTCGGAATACCGTTCTATTTCGTGGACTTGAGCCCGGAGTACCGCAAGCGGGTGGTGGACTATATGTTCGACGAATACGCCCGCGGGCGCACCCCCAATCCGGACGTGCTCTGCAACCGCGAGATCAAGTTCGACGCCTTCCTCAAGGCCGCCGAAAGGCTCGGTGCCGATATGGTGGCGACGGGACACTACTGCCGCAAGGAAACCCTCCCCGACGGCACCTGCCGCATCCTCGAGGGCAGCGACCCCAACAAGGACCAGAGCTACTTCCTCTGCCAGCTCAACCAGGAGCAGCTCTCCAAGGCGCTGTTCCCGATAGGTGATCTCTGCAAACCGGAAGTGCGTACTCTCGCGCGTGAAGCCGACCTGCCATCGGCCGACAAGAAGGACTCGCAGGGCATCTGCTTCGTCGGCAAGGTGGACCTGCCCGTATTCCTGCAGCAGAAGCTCGAATCGAAGGAAGGGGACGTGGTCGAGGTGTTCGACGCCTATTATGCCGATTCGGAAAAATACATCCGCGACTGCGGGCTGCTCGCGAAGGGGACGGGGATGAGCGATGCGGAACTTGCCGAGATCTCGACCCCGACAGACTACGGCGACATCCGCTTCGAAGTCGAGACCTACCGCTCGGGTAAGCGGCATATCAAGAAGACAAGATACAAGGCCAACCCCTACGGCGCAATCATCGGCAGGCACGAGGGGGCGCAGTTCTATACCATAGGCCAGCGCCGCGGCCTCTCGATCGGAGGCCACGCGAAGCCCCTGTTCGTGATAGCGACGGACATCGGGCGCAATATCATCTACGTGGGTGAAGGCGAGAACCATAAGGGCCTGATGCGCAGCTGCCTGAGGATAGCGCCGGAAGAAATCCACTGGATACGCCCTTCAGAGGCTATGGGCATAGGAGAGAACCGCCGCTACAGGGTGCGCATACGCTACCGTCAGCCGCTTCAGGACGCGATCCTGATGATGCGGGTGGGAGGTCTCTTCATCCTTTTCGACTCCCCACAGCGCAGCATCACCCCGGGGCAGTTCGCAGTGTGGTACGGCTCCGACGGGGAGATGCTCGGAAGCGGGGTCATCTAGGCGCTCCGTCATGAGGGTGACTAAAAAGTCCATATGGGACTTTTTAGTCACCACCTTCAGGTTCCTTAACCCCCGCAGACTGCCGTCTGCGACCCCTATGAGGGGTATTTCGCTCCTACGTC
>CAVGLS010000043.1:0-12925 GCA_963630225.1 bacterium | reverse complement strand
GGCAAGCTGAGGTATTCCGGGGGCAAATACTACGGCTACACCACTGAGGAGACGGCTTTCCTCACGAAGCTGGACGAGGATTCATTGAGCGTGCTTTCGGCATCGGAGCTCACCACGGCAAGAAAACTGTGGGGAAACTCCTTCAACGGCTCGGCGGATGTGAATGGGGACATCACCCTCGGCAGCGGGAAGAAGATATACTTCGGGGACACGGGCAGGTTCATCGGGGTGGACGCTGACGGCAACCTGTACACGGACTCCGGCTTCTACTCCACGAGCTTCATCAGCGCGAGGGGGAAGGACGACAGCGGCTCAAGCGGCGGGGGCGCCGACTTGGAGGCGGTGTGGAATTCACTCACGGGGACGGTAGCCCCTTATGCCACATCGGTCATCAATGTGGCGCACATCCCTACACTCGCGCAGTCGAAGATTACGGGCTTGGAGAGTGCGTTGAGCGCAATCAATGAGAGCATCTCGGCTATAAATGCACTGATTCCGACCGAGGCATCATCCACAAACCAGCTTGCGGACAAGGCTTTCGTGAATTCGTCCATCTCCACGGCCACGGCTACCTTCCGGGGGACGGTGACTACGCTCGCCGACCTCAAGGCCCTCACGGGAGACCTTAACGACTACGCCTTCTACTCCCACGATGACGCTGCGGGGAACACGGTCTATTCGCGCTACAAGTACGACCCGACCTACACCTCCACGGAGACGGGGCATTGGAAGTTCGAGTATGACCTCAACAACTCCTCCTTCACGGCGGCGCAGTGGAGCGCAATCAACTCCGGCATCACCGACACTCTTGTCAACAAGCTGAACGGAATTGAGGCGGGGGCGCAGGCGAATGTGCTGGAAATAGTTATGGCGAACGGAGTGGACCTTGAGCCAGATTCGAACAGGGCGGTGGACATCACTTTCGGCACGGGCGCCAGCAACGGAACGGTCAAGTTCTGCGGAACCGACTACTCCGTCAAGGGTCTCGCGGCTCTCGCGTACAAGTCTTCTCTCGCTTTCTCCGAGCTCACGGGCAGGCCGACCACCCTCTCCGGCTACGGCATCACCGACGGCGTGAATGCGTTGGCTTGGGGCGGTGAGGGCAACGCGGTGACCGCCGCATCCGTCAGCGGCCACACTCTGACCCTCACCAAAGGCGCGACCTTCGCGACGACCTCCGACATCTCCGGTGCGGTGTTCGTGGATACCAAGACGGTGACTACCGGCACATCGTATTCCAACTCCGTCACCGGGACGATAGTGGGCGTGACCACCCGCTACAAAGACGCGGAGTGCATCTGCGAGGTCACCTACTCCAACGCCAATAAGAGATACACCGTCACTTGGGGCTTCACTGCCGATTCCACCTACCCGATGACGATAAACGTGTTCTACAAGAAGTAGCGTATGAAGATATTTGCGGGCATAGACCAATATGGCCACAGTCAGACGAATGTGGATTCGATAAAGACGCAAACGAATGCGGTGTACTACAACGCGGACAACCTCGTCGCGGCCACGACGACCGCTATGGGGCTTCTCTCCGCCGCCGACAAGACAAAGCTGGACGGAATTGCAGAGGGGGCGAACAAGTATGTGCTTCCCACGGCCACTACGACCACCCTCGGCGGGGTGAAGGTGGACGCGGCCCTTTCATCCACTTCGACCAATCCCGTGCAGAATAAGGCCGTCAATACTGCCATTACGAGCCACACGGGCAACACGAACAACCCTCACGGAGTGACGAAAGCGCAGGTGGGACTGGGGAATGTGGAGAACACCAAACTCTCCGAGTGGAATGGTTCAACGAACATCAAGGCCCTCGGCACGATTACCACGGGCGTTTGGAACGGGACGAAGATAGCCAACGCCTACCTTGCGAACAGTTCGATGACGATTGCGGGGGTTTCCGTCTCTTTGGGCGGCTCTATCACCGCTGCCGCGATAGGGAACTCGCTCACGACCGGCGCGCCTGCGGCATACGCGACAAGAGCGGGGCAGGCGGTCAATGACGGCAACGGCAACAACATAGCAAGCGCCCTTGCGGGGAAGGCCGCCAGCGTGCATACGCACTCCTACACCGACTGCAACATCGGCGGGGGCGGGGAGAATGGTCGGTTGAATTCTCTCGGCGCGAGGTTTGCGGGGGTCTTCGGTAACATCTTCCACGGGCTTCCGGCGAGCGCGATAGTCACGGAGTATTCCTCGGACTCCGGCGCCACTTGGACGGAGACGGACTGGGGCGACAACAAGCGGCTGGCGACGAGCGGCACTTCGGCGATTATCGGCGCTCTGAACGGGGACGCGTCCACGGGGACCACTCATCAGTTCCGCGTGACGATAGACGCCGCGGCGGGGAGTTTCTTCGGCATTACGGACAGGATTTATATGGATGTGAACATTCGGGAGACAGGCGCCTGCTGGTGTTCCGTCTATACCCGTCCGTCCGACACGGAGACCTACACCCTGCGCGGCACATACGGCATCTCCGGCTGGAACGGCTGGAACAGCGTACCGTGCTATTATACGATAGCGAGCGATGCCACCGCCGCGAACGGCAGGGTGCGATACGTCCGGCTGGTCTTCGGGGGCAACCACACCACCTCGTCCTATAGCGGACTGCTACTGTTGCAGCTCTACGCCACGGCGGTGATGAAATACAACTTCGCCGCCATCAATAGTATGGTGCAGAGGGGCGTCCCCTACACCGTTGACCCGGACCTCAATACGACCTTCGCTTCGAGGGTGACGGCATCCACTCTTGTCAGCTCCTCCTATAACTCCGCCAATTACTTCCTTATGGGGAACGGGACGGTGACGACGAAGAAGAACCTCACGACCGCGACCCACTGCGGCTGGACATCGGTCAGCGCCGATGCGCTGCTCGTCCCCACGATGAACACGATAGCCTATTGGAACGGGGCGTACAGCTCCGCCGGGAGTTCCAACCTCGCCTACTGCAACAAGGGCGCCTTCGGGACTTTCGCGGCGAAGAGCTCCCTCGCCTTCTCGGAGCTGACCTCCAAGCCTACCACCCTTGCGGGGTACGGGATAACGGACGCATTGCCAATCACCGGCGGCACGCTGACGGGAGACCTGATAACCACCGACCGGAACATCGTCATCAACCACGGCTCAGGCAACTACGGGGCGTTCACTTTCAGGAACAAGCGCGCCGCATCCAGTACCGGTGGCCGCGCGGACTATGCATTGCAGGTGCAGGACACGGACGGGAATTTCCTCTGGGGGCTCGGCCATTTCGGCGTTGCGGCGACAGATATATACACCTACCTCGGCTATGGGGATTATTCTTCCCGCATCAACCTCCAGATAACGCCCGGCGGAGCGGTGAGTGTGTACTCTTTGTATGCATATGCCACCATTACCGCGACGGGGACTATATCATCCACCACGGGCATCTACTCAACGGGCTATGTCTCCGCGAGGGGGCAGGACACATCTTCGGACGCTTCATTGAAGAAAGACCTCCGTCCGATAGAGGGCGCGTTGGGCTACATCATCGGGACGAAGTTCCGCAGATTCCGTTGGAGGGACGATGACACGGAGAGCGTGGGTATCATCGCGCAGGAGGAAAGAGAGCGGGAGTACGGCTTCCTTGTCAGGAAGCACGATGAAGTGGGGCATCTGACCTACGACTACGCGGCATCCACGGCTCTGATAGGGGCTGCCTTGCAGGAGGAGGACAGGAAAGTGGAGGAACTGAAAGCCCGGATAGAGGAACTTGAAAACGAAATCAAATCATTAAGGATATGCCAGTAAGTGACGGAATGATAACTGCCCCGGTGGGGCTCAAGAGCGTGGCGGAGTTCTTCGGCGTGGCCTCCGATGTGGCCGCCGTGTGCACCGCGTCGATGATTAACAAGTGGGCGAAGTATAAGCCGACCGGGATAGACCCGACCAACCCGGCCACGCCTTCCTCCACAGCCGATACGGTCGACGGCTATTGGTGGGGCGTGCATCTGGAAAGCCGGAGCCCCACCCAGATACACTCCCACAGTTTCGACTACGACAAGCCGAGCACCGGCTTCAAGCGGCTCGCCGAGTTCGCCGGCTATATGCACGCTGCCGAACCGAACCTCGATGTGGAGTGCAGCCGCACCCCGAAGAGCGCGTCCGGCGAAGGGGACACGCTGAACCCGAAAAATTATTATGACACTTTCGCCACATTCTCCGCACCCGTCTCCGCCAATCAGTTTGGCGTTGACTACATAGCGATATTTGCGGACCTTCTCGGCATCACTGCGAGCGACCCGAAGGCGGTGTTCCAGTATGTCTATCCGGTGTGCATCTTCGATGACTGGATGTGCGTGATGTACTACTACCCGGAGATAAGTCCGTATCCGTCCCGCACGGTGCCGCTCAGCGACGGGACCGCGTGGTACAATTTCTTCGCACTCGACCTCGCAGCCCTGAACGAGGCAATCACCGGGGGCATAACGGACGGGGAGCACAATATCACCCTCGGCGTCATCCTCAAACTGGCCGACCAGACGGGCATCGACTTTAGCTCTAACCCGGACTACTCCGGGGCGTGGCAGGAGGTGAAGGACACTTGGTATGACAGGATATTCCCGATGAGGTCGTTCACCGGAAAGGTGTTCAATGTGAAGGCCCCTGTAGTGGTCCCTACGGCGCAGCTCAGCTTCAACTATGCTATGTCCTCCGTGCGGGCTCTCTTTTTCAGCGTCCGCTTCCCGTCCTCCACGGAGGATATTCCTCTTCAGGTGCGCGTCACCATATCCTGCAACTATGGCTCCGGGATATATACGATGACATTCGACGCCAATCCTAAAGACTCGTATGGGCCTTCCTTCTCTGTGAACTGGGAGGAATTCGGCATCATCCCCGCCGCAGGGACGAGGTACACATTCACCGGCACGGTACAGGCTTCCGCCGACGGCACGGAATGGAAGAGCGGCACGGGCGCCACGCTCACTTATGTTTACTACGAGTCAGAATAGGTATGCATCGCGACAGAATTCTCCGCGTATGGCCCGAGGGGCTGAAAGTGGTGAACTACATAAAGTCCCGCCGCGACTACGCCGACATCGTGCGGTGGTGCCTCCACGAAAAAGGGGGCATCACCGAAGTCACGGTGTTCCTCGCCGAGAACCCCGACCTGCTTCATAAATTCTCCGTGGAGTACGACCTCCGGGCGGCACTCTTCCCCGCCGCCGCGGCTCACTCCTATCAGCTGTTCACCGACAACCCGACTCCCGAAATGGTCGTACACGAATGCGTGCATCTGTGGCAGTTCGAGCGGGGCGACCTCGTCAAGATGCCCGACTGGTCATACTCTTGGAAGGGGAAGCTATGGCCGAAGGACACCCCGTACCGGGCAAGGCCGTGGGAGAGGGAGGCTTTCGACCTGCAAGGGAAGTGGTGGAAGGAGTACAAGAAATCCCTCCGATGACCTATTGCGGAACTTAAGATAAATGAGTATATTTACAAACAAATTAATCGATTATGGAAAGAACAAATCAACGCATCGCCTACACTCTCACCGGTGAGAGCGGCGGTATCCGCTATCAGCTGGAAGTCTTCCGGCACAATGACGGCTCGCAATTCTCGATGAGCGGGACGATGAGCGGCAACGACCTGCAATGGTGGGTCAACTATATGGTCACGGGGGAGACCGTGAATGTGAGCGTCAACGGCCCGGAAGACGGGGCGGCGCAGGCTACGGCGGCACTCAAGGCTCTGGCCGACGAGGAAAGGGCGATTGACGGGGAGGCGTGAGTATGAGGAACATTGACATCATCACTTTGGCCAACGCCGGGGTGATACAGGCCACGGGGTACACCCTCTCCCCTGCGGAGGCGTATCAGCTCTACCGCCTCAAGAAGCAGGTAGGCAGGGCCGTGGAGGTCATCCGCGAGGCCGAGGCCGAACTCATCAAGGCTGCGGGCATAGAAGACCCGGCAGCTTTCGACGCACGCACGCAGGAACTCTCCGCACTCGCCGAACCGACCAAAGCGGAACGGAAGGAGATAGAGGAGCACCGCGACAAGCTCACGCGTCTCGCGGGGACGCGCAAGGCCCTCTATGAGGACGAGACCGAGGTGAAGGTCAGTCCTATCCCCTACGATGCTTGGTTCTCGCTCCAGAAGGAGAACTCCAAGTCCAACGCCTTCGGCGGGGAGGTGGAAGCCATCCTCGAAGGCGTCTTCTGGTCAGCTCCGGAGGAGGGGGCGGCGGAATGAGCAACAGGAAGTTCTGCCTGACGGTTGCGTTCTTCGTCATCGTGCTGTTCAGCATCATCACCCACGCGGCGGTATGGAACGCGGTGGCCAACGGGGAGCTCCCGAAGGCGTACATATTCTTCTCCCTTGTGAACTTCGCGGCGGAGGGGCTTGGCTTATATCTAATCTATTCCCGGTTCCTCAAGGGCAAGGAGTAGTTTCGTTTCCACCGGGCGGCTGGAGACATCTGGCCGCCCATTTAATCACAGAGAAAGAGGATGAGCGATTTCATCACCACATTGCTGTCACACCTTCTTTCCTTCGCGGGCGGCGGAGGGATAGTGGGGTTCGTGACGCTCCAATACGAGAAAAAGAAGAGCAAGGCCGAGGCGGAAAAGATACAGACCGCAGCCGACCACGACAGGCTCGACCTGCACCAAGACCAGTACGACTATGTGAACGCGCAGCTGAGCAAGATTCAACAGGAATACTACGACCTCGCCTCCCGCTACCGGGAGACGATGACGGCGCACCTGCTGGAGATTGACGCGAAGTGCAACGAGATAGCGGAATTGAAGTCGAAGCTGACCTACTTCAAGGGTCTGCGGTGCTATCAGTCCGACTGCCCCTCGCGGGTCAAGGAAAGCCCGTACCGCGACCACGCAAAAAGTGAAGCCTGATGGGAACGATAAGTAAGAATTTCTCTTGGCGGGAGTTCGAGCGGAGCTCCGTCGCCGACCACTACGGCATCGCGAACGCGATAGCGTCCTTCGAGGTGCGGGACAGCGTCAAGGCGTTGGTGGTGGAGGTGCTGCAACCCCTGCGGGACGCTTGGGGGAAGTCCCTCGCGATAAACTCCGGCTACCGGAGCGAGGAGCTGAACAGGATTGTGGGAGGTGCGGCGACCTCGCAGCATCTCCGGGGCGAAGCGGCGGATGTGGCCTGCGACACCCCTCTCGAACTTGCGAGGCTCGCGGTGGAGTTGAAACTTCCTTTCGACCAGATGATACTGTACCCCAACTTCGTCCACATATCGCACAGGCTTAACGGGGAGCAAAGGGGGCAGATACTCTACAACAGAAGATATACCGGAAAGCGACTATAAAACTTTTTCCATACGCTCTTTTGAATTGATAACAGCGAGGGGACACGCCGTGAGGTCTGTCCCCTCAATCAAAAAAAGGGCCGCACCCCTTGCAAGATGCGACCCGTGGTATGGATTTAAAGATTTGATGCGGTTGTCTGAATTTCCCGCGCCAAAGATAGCAACGAGTTTTTGAACTGCAAGCGTTCCTCGTCAGTGATTTTGTCTATTCCGTCTATCTTGTGGTAGAGCCACGATGACGACTTGCCGAAATATTGGCGCGCGAACTGTCTCCACGAAATGATAAGCAGAATGTTTTGTAATTCCTTTCTCATAATGCAAATATAATATCAAAATTCGTAAAATATGAAGCACGCACTCGCATACCTTTTCGTCTCCCTCGCCCTCATCGGCGCGGGCTTCCTCATCGGCTACAAATCGCACGGAAACGGCCCGAATCCGCCAGTCAGCGAGAGAGTGGACACTCTGATAGTCCGCGACACCATAACCCTCGAAAAGCCCGCCTACATCACGAAACGGATTACCGACACGATGCTTGTCGCCGTGACCGACACCGTGAGGATGAGGGACACCCTCTACCTTTCCCTGCCGAGGGAGGAGAGGGTCTATCGGGACTCCCTCTATCTGGCCGTGGTCTCCGGCTACCAGCCAAGTCTCGACCGGCTCGACATCTACCGCACGGAGCGGATAGTGACGGTCTATAAGGCTCCCCGGAAGTGGGGCTTCGGCATCGCCGCAGGGCCGGGGCTCCTCATCTCCCCGGACGGACGCGCACACCTCGGAATCGGAGTGACAGCAGGCGTAAGGTGGGATTTCTGACACACGAAAAAGGGGCAAAGATTCCCCTATTCTTGCCCCTTTGCTTACCTAAATCAGCCTTGTAGGTATCTGTATTGCCGTTTTTCGTGATTCCGGCGCGACTCGAACGCGCGACCCACAGCTTAGAAGGCTGTTGCTCTATCCGACTGAGCTACGGAACCGGCCTTGTCCCCCGAAAGGGATTGCAAAGTTAGAAATTAGCCGACTAAAAAGCAATTATTTGCCTGCTGTTTTTGTCGCGGGGCCGTGGTCTCCGGGTCTCTAACGCCTGCGTCTCAGACCCAGCCGCACATAGGAGGCTATGCCGAGCGCAATCAGCAGGAGGGCGTGGGTCTCGTGGCTGAGCGTCGCGAAGAGCAGGCTGGTCTCCCAGGTCGCGCCGTAGATGGACTCGAGGGTCAGCGCGACGAGGTAGTGATATGCCCCTATCCCGCCCGGAACCGGGATGACGGAGGCGATATTGCCCACCGCCGACACGAAGATCGAGTCGAAGAATGTCAGGTGCTCCAGCGCCGGGATAGCCTTGAAGTTGTAGTAGGTCATCAGCAGATATGTGACCCAGATGCCGATGGTGTAGAGCAGAAACGCCCACTTGCGCCGGATGTGTATGAAACTGGCGATGCCGCTGCCGAGCCCGCGTATGGTGCCGGCGACCCTGGCGCAGAAAGCGAACCTTTTCTCCCAGTGGAATATGCCCCAGAAGAAGCCTGCCAGCGCAAGCAGTATCGGCGCGAGCACCCACCACATCGAAAACCCGAGGCTGTGGGTCAGCGGACTCCAGATGTTGGCGATGAAGAACGAGCCGAAGGTGTCCCACTTCAGCACCAGCGCGAATATGAGCATCAGCAGCACGGAGACCACGTCCCAGGCCCTCTCGCAGACGATGGTGCCCATAATCTTCTCGTAGCTCATCTTCTTGGAGCGGATGTACCCGCCGCGCACGAACTCTCCCGCGCCAGGCAGCACCACGTTCACTATATTGCCCACGTTCGACGCGTCCCACGCGTCCAGCATCTTCACGTCCGGGTCGAGGGGTTCCATCATCACTCTCCACCTCTCTTCCCTGAAGAAGAGCGCCAGCACCGACACAAGGGTGAAGAGCAGCACATATCCCCAGCGCGTCTCCTTGAGACCGTCGAGAAACGCCTGCCAGTCCACACCCTTGAATGCAAACCACACCAGCACCGCCGCCAGTCCGACAGACAGCAGGTACCTTATCACTTTGGCCGCTTTCCTGTTCATAGGGCGCAAATTTACGGATAAATATGTTAATTTTGCAAGTTATGAAATCGATACTTGGCATAGGTAACGCTCTTACTGACATCCTGGCGGTGCTGCCGGATGATTCTCTGCTCAATACCTACCACCTCCCCAAGGGAAGCATGCAGCACGTCGATATGGAGACGGGCGACAAGATATGGGCGGCGCTCAAGCCTCTCGGCGTGAAGTACGTGGCCGGCGGTTCCGCCGCCAACACCATCACCTGCACCTCCATCTTCGGGATGCCGTCGGGTTTCATAGGCAAGATAGGCGACGACGAGCTCGGCCTGCTATTCAAGAGCGACCAGGAGCAGTACGGGGTGAAGACCACGCTGCTCAAGAGCCGTCACTCCAGCGGACGCTCGATGGTGTTCATCAGCGGCGGCAACGCCGAGCGCACCTTCGCGGTCTATCTCGGAGCGGCGCTCGACCTTGTCCCGGAGGACTTGAAGCCGGAGTGGTTCGAGGGTTACGACTATTTCCATATCGAAGGCTATCTGGTGCAGAATCAAGCTCTTGCCCGTAGGGCGGTGGAGCTTGCACACAAGGCCGGCTGCATCATCTCGATAGATATGGCGTCCTACAACGTGGTGGAGTCCAACCTCGCGTTTCTCCACGACATAGTGGAGAAGTATGTCGACATAGTGTTCGCCAACGAGACGGAGTCCAAGGCCTTCACAAAGATCTCCGACCCGGGCGAGGCTCTGGACGAGATCGCCACCCTCTGCAAGATTGCGGTGGTCAAGGTCGGCAAGGACGGCAGCTGGATACGCTCCGGAGACGAGCGGTACTTCATAGAGGCGTGGCCGGCGGACACCGTCGACGCCACCGGTGCCGGCGACACCTACGCCGCCGGATTTCTCTATGCTCACTCCCTCGGCAAGCCGCTCAAGGTCTGCGGTGAGGCCGGCTCAATCATCGCCGCCAAGGTCGTCGAGGTGGTGGGCACCAAGATCGATATCCCCCGTTGGAGGGCGGCGAAGCAGGAGATCCGGGAACTGTTTGCAGGAGCGTAGATGAAAGACCCCGTACAATACCTCCTGAGGCTGATTGCCCTGAAGCGCAATGCGAGCCGCGCCCCGCACGGTCTCTGCCCTCTGGGCCGCATCCGCACCGCCACGGTGCTTCTCGACTCTTCCGCCGAGGACCTCGACGCGGCCCGCGCGTCGGTAAGGCAATATTTTGACTATCAACATATTCCTGTCCATATTCTCGCGCCCTCCAAGGGGGATTGCGACCTGCTCGGCACTGTCAGGAAGAAGGCCCGCGGCCCCCGCGCGGAGCAGGGTTCGGGGGAGCTCTTCATCTCGCTGGTGGACCGCCCGGAGAGCTTCTTCGCGGAGTATGAGGCGAGATGCAGCCGCGCCTGCTTCAAGGTAGGCCGCCGCCAACTGCCGGGAGACATATTCGACCTGGTGGTCCTCGCTCCGGAGGGCACCCCTCCGGCGAGCCAGTCCGCCGTGTTTGCGGAAATCAAGAATTATTTGAATATAATCAGATGAAATCCTTATCTCATTATCTTACCGTGGCTCTCAAGGGCTTCGGGATGGGTGCGGCCAATGTGGTGCCCGGCGTGAGTGGCGGCACCATCGCGCTCCTTACCGGCATCTATGCCGATATCGTGAACGCCCTCAACGCCGTGACCGAGAAGCAGACCTGGAAGGCCCTCCTGCGGGGGCGTTTCGCGGAGTTCTGGCGTCTTGTCAACGGCGATTTTCTCGTCGCTCTGATAGTCGGCGTGCTGGTCAGCGTCTTTTCCCTCGCCAAGGTCGTGACATATTGCCTGACGCTCTATCCCATACTCACCTGGGCGTTCTTCTTCGGGCTGATCCTCGCTTCCACGGTCATCATGTTCCGGGATGTCAAGGACTTCCGTCTTAAGGATGGGATATTCGTCGTCCTCGGTATAGTCATCGGAGTGGTGGTCTGCACCCTGTCTCCGACCGAGACCCGCGACGACATCTGGTTCATATTCATCTGCGGGGCGGTCTCCATCTGCGCTATGATCCTCCCCGGCATCTCCGGCAGCTTCATCCTGCTCGTGATGGGGAAGTACAACTATGTGATGCAGGCTATTTCGGACTTCAACTGGCCGGTGATCATCATATTCGCTCTCGGCTGCGCGGTCGGGATACTCGCGTTCGCCAAGTTCCTGCACTGGCTGCTCGCAAGATGGGAGCGTCAGACGCTGATAGTGCTGCTCGGATTTGTATTGGGTTCGCTGATAAGGGTCTGGCCTTGGTACGACAGCGCCGCCCTGGAGCAGGCGCAACTGCTCCGCACCGGCAGCGCGGCTCCGCTTGACCTCCAGATCCCGATGGCGGTGCTCTGGTGCGTCATCGGTGTCGCCCTTGTCGTGCTCTTCGAGCTGCTCGGCTCAAGGTCCCGCAAGGGGGGAGCCTAATCCTCAAGCACCAGCTCCACCGGGCAGTGGTCCGAGCCGAAGACCTCGTTGTGGATTTCGCTTGAGACTATCCGGCCGGCAAGACTGTCCGACACGAGGAAGTAGTCGATGCGCCAGCCGACATTCCGCTCCCTTGCCGCCATACGGTAGGACCACCAGGAATATTTGATCTCCTGCGGGTGCTGCTCTCTCCAGCTGTCGTGAAATCCGGCGGCGAGCAGTTCGCTCATCTTCCCCCTCTCCTCGTCGGAAAATCCGGCGTTGAAGTGGTTGGTCGCGGGGTTCTTGAGATCTATCTCCTCGTGCGCCACGTTCATATCGCCGCAGATGACCACCCCCTTCTTCGCCGCGAGCGAGCGGACATAGGATCTGAACGCGTCCTCCCAGCTCATCCGGTAGCCGAGCCGCCGCAGCCCGTCCTGCGAGTTGGGGGTGTAGACGTTGACAAGGTAGAAGTCCTGCATCTCGACCGTGATGACCCTCCCCTCCGTGTCGTGCTCCGCCGCGCTTATGCCATAGCTTACCCCGAGCGGTTCCAGCCTGGTATAGATACAGGTCCCCGAGTAGCCTTTCTTCTCGGCATAGTTCCAGTATGAAGCGTATCCGAGGAATTCGAGGTCGATCTGCCCCGCCTGAAGCTTGGTCTCCTGAAGGCAGACGAAGTCGGCGTCGAAGCTCTCGAATATTTCAGGGAATCCCTTTCCCGACACGGCCCTCAGGCCGTTCACGTTCCAGCTTATGAATTTCATACGGCTAAAATAATCAATTTATTCGTATCTTCGTGAGATTATCGATAACGGACAATAATGAGAACCCTTAGCCTTACCAATACCCTTTCGCACAGAAAGGAGATTTTCGTGCCGGTGCATCCGGGACACGTGGGGATGTATGTGTGCGGGCCGACCGTGTACGGCGACGCGCATCTGGGACACGCCCGTCCCGGCGTGACTTATGACGTGCTCGCCCGCCTGCTGCGCCATCTGGGATACAGGGTGCGCTATGTGCGCAACATCACCGATGTGGGGCATCTGGAGCACGATGCCGACACAGGGGAGGACAAGATAGCGAAGAAGGCCCGCCTGGAGCAGCTGGAGCCGATGGAGGTGGTGCAGACCTATACCCTGCGCTATCACG
>CAVGLS010000042.1:0-13375 GCA_963630225.1 bacterium | reverse complement strand
GAGGTATGTGAAGCGGCCGCTTTGCTTGATAACGAGTCTCATGGTGGTATATACTAATATATACCACAAATATATAAATTTAATTTGACAAAAAAAAGAGGCCCGAGCCTCTTCTGCGATATTTTTTTCAAATATTATGTGTCAAACTCCCGGGATATATTTCTCGCCAAATGTAAGATTTTTTGATGAAATCTTTTGCAATTCAGGAAAAATATCTATTTTAGCGGTGAAGTTTTTCATAGTTTAAGTTTAGGTTAAGTAACACCTCTCTCGCAGTGATGCAAGAGGGGTGTGAATTTTTTATTATATTTGTGCAAACTTTATTTATTATGAGAACTTCATTCATCACTTTTCCGGCGGCGGCAGCGCTGCTCTGCGCCGGACTCATCTCTTGCCGGAGTCTCGAATCGGGACAGGAAGGCAGCATCAGCGTCAGATTTTTGAGCAACAAGGCATCCTCCACGGCGGGCATCCCCGACACGGATGACTTCCTGCTCGACATCACCGGCTCGGACGGGACCGTCATCTACAGCGGCCGCTTCGGAGACGCGCCGGAGGAGATCCCGGTGGCGAAGGGCAGCTACACGGTCAGCGCAGTCTCGGAAGCGTTTGAAGAAGCGGCATTCGACAGCCCGCAATATGGCGACCGTCAGGAAGTCATAGTGAAGTCCGGCGAGCGGGTCTGCGCCGAGCTGCTCTGCGCCCAGACCAACGCCGGCATCCGGCTCGTCCCCGACGGAAGCTTCATGGACGCGTTTCCGGGCGGGATATTCTACATCAGCGGAGACGACGGCTGCCTGGTCTACGAATACGGCGAGAGCCGCACGGCATTCTTCAACCCCGGCAAGCTGAGCGTCTCGATGAGCGAAGACGGGATGCGGCAAACCCTCTTCTCGCGGACGCTCCAAGCCGCCCAGATGCTCTCGGTCAAGATTTCCGCAACGGTGTCCGGCGACTCCGGCGGGCTCTCCATCCAGCTCGACACCAGCCGGCAGTGGATGTCGGACAGATATGTCAGCGGAGGCGGCGGGAGCGGCGATGCCGAAGACGCACTGGACGTGATGGAAGCAAGAGACCATATCGGCGAGGACGGGGTATGGGTGCGGGGCTATGTGGCCGGCTGCGCCAAAAGCGTCGGGAAGTTCGAGTTCGAATCCCCCTTCTCCAAGGAGACCAACATCCTGCTCGGGCTGCGCTCAGGCACTTCCGACGGCGACTACTGTCTGAGCGTGGAGCTGAAGAAAGAGAGCATACGCTCGGCGCTCAACCTCCCCGGCAACCCCTCGCTGCACCGCAGACAGGTCTATATAAAAGGAGACATCGTGTCTTCCTACTACGGCATACCGGGGCTGAAGAATGTCACCGAGTATCAGCTGAAGTGATTGGAGGGGGATGACTTGCGGATACGGCTGCGCCAGAGTGCGGTCATATCCTCCAGCGTCTTGCCCTTGGTCTCAGGGACCAGCCTCCAGACGAAGACGGCGGCGACGATGCAGATCACGCAGTACATCCCGTAGGTGAATGCCGGATTCCAGTTGTAGAGCGGCACGAACGTGGAGCTGACGATGAAGTTGGATATCCACTGGAACGCCACGGCGATGGCTACTGCCGCCCCGCGGATCGTATTTGGGAAGATTTCGGAGATGAGCACCCAGCACATAGGGCCCCAGCTGAACATAAATGAGGCCGAATAGACCATGATGCTGACCACGCCCACGGCACCGGACAGGCCCGGCATCACGGAGGAGAGAGTCACTCCGAGAGCTCCGAGAGCCATTCCGAGCGAGCCGGTGATGAGCAGAGGCTTGCGCCCGAGCTTCTCGACGGTCAGGATGGCGATGAGGGTGAAGCTGATGTTGACGATGCCCATCAGCACGGTCTGGGTCATAGGATTGCCCATACCCATAGACTCGAATATGCGCGGAGCGTAGTAGAGCACGGCGTTGATGCCGACGAACTGCTGGAATACGCTCAGCATTATGCCGACGAAGATTACCACCCAGCCGTAGGCGAGGAGCTTCTCACTTCTGACGGAGACGGTGTTCTTGATCTCCGAGAGGATCTCGCGGGCCTTCTCGCTGCCGTTGACGCGGGTGAGCACCTCGAGCGCCTTGCCGTCCTGGCCGCTCATCGCAAGGTAGCGAGGGGTTTCAGGCACGAGCAGGATGAGGATGGTGAAGAGCCCTGCGGGCACGCACTCCGAGCCGAACATCAGTCTCCAGCCGGTGGTGACGCTCCAGTTGCCGTCCGCGAGCAGCGCGTCGGCGTTGATGATGCGGTTGATGCCCTCGGCGAGCGCCTCCATCTTAGGGGCGATGTGGTTGCCGAGGATCACGAGGTTGACGAAATATACGAGCAGCTGTCCGAAGATTATCGCGAACTGGTTCCAGGACACGAGCGCGCCGCGCCTGTCGGCCGGAGCGACTTCGGCGATGTACATAGGGCAGATGGCGGAGGCCATACCTACTCCGACGCCGCCGAGCACGCGGTAGAAGTTGAACGCCACGAGCAGCGCGAGCGAAGGCTCTCCCTTGGGGAAGAAGAGAAACTCCGGGCAGTAGGAACCGGCTGCGGAGAGGAAGAAGCAGATGCCTGCGACGAAGAGGCTCTTCTTCCGCCCGAAGCGTCCGGCCATAAATCCGGAGATGGCGCTTCCTATGATGCAGCCTATCAGGGCGCTGGAAGCGGTGAATCCGTGGAGAAAATCAGTGTAGACAAAGTCGGGAGCCCCCATGAAGAAGGCCTGGAGACCTCTCTCGGCGCCGGAAATCACTGCCGTGTCGTATCCGAAGAGCAGGCCGCCGAGCACCGCCACGAGTACGATGCTGAAAAGGTAGGCTTTAGAACCTTTGGTGTTGGTTGCGGTCATTTTATCTTAATTTTGATTCGAGTTCTGACTTCCACTTGCCGTAGGCTTCCTCGAGAGGGGCTTTCCATTCGCGCGCCGGCTCGATCACATCGAGTCTCGCGAGATTGGCGAAGGCTTCCTTGGAGGACTTGTAGATGCCTGCGCCGAGGGCCGCGCCCCTTGCCGCGCCGAGGGCCCCGTCGGTGTCGAAGAGCTCTATCTTTGCGTCGCAGAGAGTGGAAAGCGAGGAGCGGAACAGCGGGCTGAGGAACATATTCGCCTTGCCGGCGCGGATCACGTTAGGCTCAAGCCCGAGGTTCTTCATTATGTCGATGCCGTAGCGGAACGAGAATGCGATGCCCTCCTGTACCGCACGGAGTATGTGGGCTCTGGAGTGCCTTACGAGGTCGATGCCGCATAGCTCGGCGCCTACGCTGCGGTTGGCGAGCACCCTCTCCGCACCATTGCCGAAAGGCAGCACGAGCAGCCCGTCGCAACCCGCAGGCGCGGTGGCGGCCTCCTCGTTCATCCGGGGGTAGCTGAGATCCGGGGCGATATTGCGGTGCGCCCAGGAGTTCATAATCCCCGTGCCGTTGATGCAGAGCAGCACGCCCATCCTCGGCTCCTTGGAGTCGGTGACATGCAGGAAAGTGTTGACTCTGGACTGCGGGTCGGCCTTCGGCACGTCGGTCACTCCGTAGACCACGCCGCTGGTGCCGCCGGTTGCGGCGATTTCGCCCGGTTCCAGCACGTCGAGCGAGAATGCGTTGTTGGGCTGGTCACCGGCGCGGTAGGACACCGGAGTGCCCTCCGGGATGCCGAGCAGGGACTGGATCTGCGCCGTGGTGCGGGCCTGGATGCCGAGGGCCGGCACAAGCTCCGCGAACTTGTCGTGCTCGATGCCGTAGTAGTCGGCCACGAAATCCGCCCTGCGGTTCTCGTTGAAATCCCAGAGTATGCCCTCGGAAAGTCCTGTGGCGGTGGTGGTTATCTCGCCCGTCAGGAGATATGCGATATAGTCGCCCGGAAGGCAGAACTTGCTGACCTTGGCGTAGGTCTCCGGCTCGTTCCTCTTGACCCATGCCAGCTTGGAGGCGGTGAAGTTGCCCGGCGAATTGAGCAGGCGGAACATACACTTGTCGTAGCCTATGCCCTTGAGGGCCTCGGCCCCGATGCTGACGGCACGCGAGTCGCACCAGATGATGGCGTTGCGCACCGGTCTGCTGTCCTTGTCGAGAGCCACGAGGCCGTGCATCTGGTAGGAGATGCCGATGGAGGCGACCGCCGACATATCGTGGCCGGCAGCGGCCATTTCCTTTATTCCCTCACAGAGATATGCCCACCAGGACGCGGGGTCCTGCTCCGCCCAACCTTTGCGCTCGGCGATGATGGGGGCCTCGACTTTTGGATTGGTGGATGAACAAACACATTTGCCGCTCTCGATATCGAGCAGCGCGACCTTCACGGATGAAGATCCGACATCTATACCTAAAGAATACATTATTAATAATAGTGTTGGCGGAAAAATTCCGAAAATATTTCTCAAAGTTAAGAAATATTTATAACTTTGCAAAAAGCCGCGTCATGCGCGGGAATGCAGGATTAGCACATCGGTAGTGCATTGGCTTCCCAAGCCAAGGAGGAGGGTTCGACTCCCTTATCCTGCTCGAACACCAAGAGGGATGGACTAATCAGTCCTTCGACTTGTTGGTCGCTTTCTTTATCAGAGTCCCATCCATAAAAACCCCAATATCGTGGACGAGCCGGGCGAAATCAGCGTCCCGTCCATAATTCAGCCTCCAAGATGGACGGCGGGCTGTAGCTTCTGCGGATGGCGGGCCGCAGTGTCTGGGGCGGGGCCGGCAAAAACCGCCGCAGCCCGCCGTCCGCGATGCAGGAGCGAGATACACCTGCCGGGGAAGGCTTGGAATTGTGGGCGGGGCGTGCTAAATTTGCGCCTTGATAAAAACATCGCGCTATGATACGGTCAATGACTGGCTACGGCAAGTCCGAAGTCGAGCTCCCGTCCGGGAAGCTCACGCTTGAGATACGGACACTCAACGGCAAGAGCGCCGACATCGGGCTCAAGACCCAGCTGCTCCCGAAGGACAAAGAGCTGGAGGTCAGGGCGAGGATCGCCGCAAGGCTGATCCGGGGGACTATCGACGTATTCCTCGGCTACGAGCCGAACGCCTCCTGCTGCGAGAAGCGGCTGGACCTGGAAGCCGCCCGCTCCTACATCGCCCAAGCCTCGACCCTCGCCAAGGAAATGGGCGTGCAGTACGGCCAGACCAACTCGGCGATACTGCTGAGCGCGGTGCTGGGGCTGCCTAATCTCGTGGAGAGCCGCAAGGCCGACATCATCACGGAAGAGAACTGGCCGGAGGTGAGCGCGGCAATAGACAGATGTATCGATATGGTCGACGACTACCGCAGGCGCGAGGGTGAAGCCCTGTACGGAGATGTCACGTCGAGGGTCGCCAGGATACTCTCCCTGTACGACGCCGTGGAGTCCCACGAAAGCGAGAGGCTCGACGCTATCCGCGAGCGCATCAGGAAAGCGGCGGACGAGATGTCCCTCAAACTCGACCGGGAGAGGTTCGAACAGGAGATGCTGTTCTACCTCGAGAAGCTGGACATCAACGAAGAGAAGGTCCGCCTGCGCCAGCACTGCAAGTACTTTATGGACACCATAGTCTCAGAGCCGTATCCGGGCAAGAAGCTGGGGTTCATTATCCAGGAGATGGGCCGCGAGATCAACACCACCGGCTCAAAGTCCAACCACGCGGAAATGCAGAAGCTCGTCGTTCAGATGAAGGACGAGCTCGAAAAAATCCGTGAGCAGTCGATGAATATCCTCTAACCCTCCCTCTTCCCGGAAGCGGCCCTGGAAGACGGCACTGCGGCAGGGTCCCCGGAAGCGGCCTTGGAAGACGGCACTGCGGCAGAGTCCCCGGGAGCGGCCTTGACGATGGAGGAGGCAAGGCTCTCGAACTCCTGCTCGCTGATCATACGGCAGTTGCCGTTGAGCTGCGCACCCATCTCCACCTGGATCCTGTTGACATATATATTGCCCGTGACGGACGCCGCACTCTTGACGGAGAGCGTGTCCTTGATATAGAGGGAGCCGTTCATCTTGCCCCAGAAATCCAGATTGCTGCACAGCAGGTTGCCGGAAAGCACGGCGGTCTCGCCCACCACAATCTTGCCCTTGGAATATACGGTCCCGTCTATTCCTCCGTCCACCCTGATGTCGGACACGGAGACTATGTCACCCTTGATGGAGGTGCCTTTGGAGATGCGGGTCACGTCGTTGACATTGACCGGCTGGTCTATTAATTTAGGTATCATATCGTTGACTTTTTGACTTTCGCAAGTAATAAATCCGTTGTAAAATAAGGTCACCTGGACAAAAAGTAGGATAGAAGCATTGTGCAGGTATTTGCAGAACCTGAACTTTTGATTGCTTCTATACCAAGCCCCTGCCGTGGCAGTTCTTGTATTTCTTGCCGCTTCCGCAAGGGCAAGGGTCGTTGCGGCCCACCTGCTTGTCTACCTTGACCGGAGTGTTTGCCTTCTGCTCCCCGTTGGTGGAGAGTTCGTTGCGCCCGGTCTGCATCCTGCTCATATCGGTGCGCGGACGCAGGGCGCGCCGCGGCTGCTCCGGGGCCTCGCGCAGCGGCACGAACGCCTTGAAGAGGAACGAGAGCACGTCTTTATTGAGCGTCTCGAGCATCGCGGCGAAGAGGTTGTAGCTCTCCAGCTTGTAGACCACCACCGGATCCTTCTGCTCATAGGAGGCGTTCTGCACGCTCTGCTTGAGGTCGTCCATCTCGCGGAGATGCTCCTTCCAGTGCTCGTCTATCTGATAGAGTATTATGTTCTTGCTGAGGGTCTTGGCAATCTCGCGGCCGTCGGAGCTGTAGGCCTTCTCAAGGTTGACGGAGAGACCTATCTGCTTGATGCCGTCCGATACCGGGATGGCTATGTTCTGGTACATCTTGCCCTGCTTCTCGTAGACCTCCTTGACGATAGGATAGAGCTTCTCCACGAGGACATCCATCCTGCGGCGGTACACCTCCATCATATGCCCGCAGATCCTGTCTTCGAGCTCGTCGCGCTTCGCCTTCTCATAGAACGCCGCGTCGAAGCCGGTATCGATGGAGAACATCGCCATCAGAGCCACCTCGAAGTCCTCGAACGGCAGATGCCTGTTCTTCTCGACGAAGAGGGACGCCGCGTCAAGCATCATATTGCGGAGGTCGATCTCTATCTTGTCGCCACTGATGGCGTTGCGCCGGCGGGAATAGATGGCCTCCCTCTGATAGTTCATCACGTCGTCGTACTCGAGCAGGCGCTTGCGTATGCCGAAATTGTTCTCCTCGACCTTCTTCTGCGCGTTCTCCACGGCCTTGGAGAGCATATTGTTCTCGAGGGCCTCGTCGTCGGCCATCCCGAGCCTGTCCACCATCCCGGCTATCCTCTCGGAGCCGAAGAGCCGCATCAGCTTGTCCTCCAGCGAGAGATAGAAGGTCGATGAACCCGGGTCTCCCTGACGGCCCGCACGTCCGCGGAGCTGACGGTCCACGCGGCGGGAGTCGTGCCTCTCGGTGCCTATGATCGCAAGCCCCCCGGCGGCCTTGACCTCGTCGGAGAGCTTGATGTCGGTGCCTCGTCCCGCCATATTGGTGGCGATGGTGACCGTGGAGCTCTGTCCGGCCTGCGCCACAATCTCCGCCTCGCGGGCGTGCTCCTTGGCGTTCAATACATTATGCTTGATGCCGCGCATACGGAGCATACGGCTCAGGAGCTCGGAAGTCTCGACGTCGGTGGTGCCCACGAGCACCGGCCGGCCCGCCTTGGTGAGCTCGGCTATGCGCTCGATGACGGCGTTGTATTTTGCCTTCTTGGTCTTGTATATCAAGTCGTTCTGGTCGTCGCGGATGACGGGGCGGTTGGTCGGGATGACCATCACGTCCAGCTTGTAGATGCTCCAGAACTCGCCCGCCTCCGTCTCCGCCGTACCGGTCATACCGGCGAGTTTGTGGTACATACGGAAGTAGTTCTGAAGAGTGATGGTCGCGAAAGTCTGGGTGGCTCCCTCGACCTTGACGTTCTCCTTGGCCTCCACCGCCTGATGCAGTCCGTCGCTCCAGCGGCGTCCCTCCATAATACGGCCCGTGGACTCGTCGACGATCTTGATCTGACCGTCCATTATCACATAGTCGACGTCCTTCTCGAACATCGTATAGGCCTTCAGAAGCTGGATCACGGTGTGCACGCGCTCGCTCTTGAGCGAGAACTCCGACATCAGCGCATCCTTCTTCTGCTGCTTCTCCAGCGGGGAGATCTCCTCGTGCTCGATCTCGGCGGTCCTGGAGCCCACGTCAGGCAGGACGAAGAAGTTGTCGTCGCCCACCGCGCCGGCGAGCACCTCGTGGCCCTTGTCGGTCATATCCACGGAGTGCAGCTGCTCGTTGATGACGAAGAAGAGCGGGTCGGTCACCACCGGCATCTCGCGCTCGTTGTCCTGCATATAGTAGTTTTCCGCCTTTTGGAGCAGCACCTTCATCCCCGGCTCGGAGAGGAACTTGATCAGAGGGGAATATTTCGGGAGTCCCTTGTGGGCGCGGAGCAGCAGCTTGCCGCCCTCGTTCTCGTCGCCCTCGGCAATCTTCTTGCGGGCCTCGTTGAGCACCTGGTTCACCAGGGTGCGCTGCGACTGATAGAGCTTCTCCACAAAAGGCTTGAACTCCATAAACTGGGCCTCGTCGGCCTCGTTGCGCTGGATAGGCCCGGAGATGATGAGCGGGGTGCGGGCGTCGTCGATGAGCACGGAGTCCACCTCGTCCACGATGGCGTAGTGGTGCTTGCGCTGCACGAGGTCCTCCTGCACAACGGCCATATTGTCACGCAGATAGTCGAAGCCGAACTCGTTGTTGGTGCCGAAGGTGATGTCGCAGTCGTAAGCCTTGCGGCGGGCGTCGGAGTTGGGCTGGTGCTTGTCGATGCAGTCCACGGAGAGCCCGTGGAACATATACAGAGGCCCCATCCACTCGGAGTCACGCTTGGAGAGGTAGTCGTTGACCGTCACCATATGCACCCCCTTGCCCGCGAGCGCGTTGAGGAAGACGGGGAGCGTCGCCACGAGGGTCTTGCCCTCGCCCGTGGCCATCTCGGCTATCTTGCCCTGATGCAGGGCTATGCCGCCGATGAGCTGCACGTCGTAGTGCACCATATCCCAGGTGATTTCGTTGCCTCCGGCCATCCAGCGGTTGCTGTATATCGCCTTGTCGCCCTCGATGCGGACGAAGTCGTGCCCGACCGAGAGGTCCTGGTCAAACTCAGTGGCGGTCACCACGACTTCCGCCTCCTCCTTGAAGCGGCGGGCGGTGGACTTCATTATGGCGAATGCTTCCGGGAGCATCTCGTCCAGACACTTCTCGATGGCTTCGTCCTCCTCCTTGACGAGCTTGTCGGACTCGTCGGCAAGCTTCTCCTTCTCGGAGATCGGGATATCCCTGTTGAGCTCCTCCCTGATGTCGGCGATGCGGCTCTCGAACGGGGCCTCCACCTCGCGGAGCCTGAGCCTGAGCGCCCCGGACCTCGCGCGGAGCTCGTTGGCGGAGAGGCTGTCTATCTCGGGATAGACGGCGAGTATCTTCTGGAGCGTCGGCTTGACGGCCTTATAGTCGCGGTCGGCCTTGGAGCCGAACATTTTTCCTATTACTGATGCAAATGACATTCCTTGATATTTAATATTTATTAAATCCCACAAATATAACTATATTTGTCTTTTCAGCAAAATTGCGCTTATGAAACATAGTCTGATCACCATCCTCGCGTCCGCGCTGGCCATCACCGGCTGCTGCGGCGGCGCTTCCTCCCCGCGACTTGTGGAGGACTTCAACTTCGGCTGGAGATTCCAGCTCGGCGACGACCCTCAGTGGGCGGCGGAAGCCTACGACGACTCATCCTGGCGGGAGCTGCACCTTCCGCACGACTGGAGCGTGGAGGGGGAGTTCTCCGCCGACAACCCGTCCACTCCGGGCGGCGGCGCTCTGCCGGGCGGGATAGGCTGGTATCGCAAGAGCTTCACTCTGCCCGCCGACGGCAAAGTCCGCAGCATAGAGTTCGACGGAGTGTTTATGAACAGCACCGTCTATATCAACGGGCACGCCCTCGGCACGCGCCCATACGGCTACAGCTCGTTCTCCTACGACCTCACGCCGTATCTGAGGGAGGGCGAGAACCTCATAGCGGTGCGCTGCGACAACGCCGAGCAGCCTAACTCGCGCTGGTATGCGGGCTGCGGCATCTACCGCAATGTCAGGCTTGTAGCCACCTCCGGAGTGCGCGTAGCCTACAACGGCACCTATGTCACCACCCCTGAAGTCGGGGAGAAGAGCAGCGTCAGGGTCGAGACCTCCATCGTGAGCGGGGACGCCGCCGAAGCCCGCATCGAAGCGGCGGTGCTCGACGCCAGGGGCAGGAAAGTGGCCTCCGGGAGCGAAAAAGTCTCCCTCGCCGAGGGCGAAAACACCGTATGCCAGACCCTTGCGATCTCCGGCACGAAGCTGTGGAGCATAGAGAATCCCTACCTCTACACCCTGAGGACCCGCATCTACTGCGGAAACGAGCTGAAAGATGAATACGCCACCCGCTTCGGCGTGCGCAGCATAGGCTGGGACAAGGACAAGGGTTTCTTCCTCAACGGGGAGAGTCTCAAGATGCTCGGAGTATGTATGCACCACGATATGGGCTGCATCGGCACGGCAGTGCACCCGCGCGCCGTCCAGCGTCAGCTCGAAAAGCTTAAGAGTATGGGAGTCAATGCAATACGCACCTCCCACAACCCTCCTGCCCCGGAGCTCCTGAACCTCTGCGACGAGATGGGGTTCGTGGTGATGGACGAGGCGATGGATATGTGGCGCAAGCGCAAGACGAAATATGACTATGCCCGCTTCTTCGACGAGTGGCACGCCCGTGACATCCGGGACTTCGTCCGCCGCGACCGCAACCACCCCTGCATCGTGCTGTGGAGCATAGGCAACGAAATCCTCGAGCAGAGCGACTCCAAGGGGGACCTCATCGAGAACCTGAGCGCCGAGGAGGCCAACACCCTGCTCAATTTCATCCAGTCGCTCGGGCAGAGCGACGGCAGCGAGCAGAACCCCAACGTCCTGCTGACAAGGCATCTTGCGCAGCTTGTGCGGGATCTGGACACCACCCGCGCCATCACCGCCGGATGCAACGGGGTATGGCCGGGCAACAACCTGCTCCGCAGCGGCGCGATAGATGTCTATGGCTTCAACTACCACCCGCAGCTCTATGACTCCTGCCGGGTATGGTTCCCGAACAATCCTATCATCGGCGCCGAGACGGCCTCCGCGCTCAACAGCCGCGGAGTCTATTATCAGCCTTCCACCAGGGTGCAGAAGCTGCCCGGCAAGGACTGGGCCGAGGGGCAGAGACAAGAACACCAGTGCACGGCGTATGACGTCAGCAGCGCACCTTGGGCCAACACCCACACTGAAGCGTGGATAGCGGTGCGCGACCGCGACTTCGTGGCGGGCACCTTCCTATGGACGGGATTTGACTACCTCGGCGAGCCTACCCCATACGGCTGGCCGTCAAGGAGTTCCTACTTCGGAGTCTTCGACCTCGCCGGTTTCCCGAAAGACGCGTACTGGCTCTACAGGGCGGAGTGGACTCCGGAGACCACCCTCCACCTCTTCCCGCACTGGAACTGGACCGAGGGCGAGAACATCGACATCTGGGCCTACTACAACAACGCCGACGAGGTGGAGTTGCTGGTCAACGGGAAGTCCCTCGGACGTCGCTCCAAGACCTCGGACGTGCTGCACGCGGAGTGGCTCGGAGTGCCTTTCGAGCCGGGCAAGATAGAGGCCGTGTCGTATAAGGACGGCAAGGTGGTCGCAAGGGACGGGCGCTACACGACCGGCGAGCCGGTCGCCCTCAGGCTCACCGCCGACAGGAGCAGCATCAGCGCAGACGGATATGACCTCGCTTTCGTCACAGTCGACGCGATCGACGCCGACGGGCGGGAAGTGCCGGTGGCCGACGATATGCTCAGCTTCAAGGTGGAGGGGACGGGCGAACTCTTCGGAGTGGACAACGGCAACCCGGCCGACACCCTCTCCCTCAAGGGCGGGCGCAAGGCCCTCTTCTCCGGCAAGGCTCTCGCCGTGGTGCGCTCGCTGCGCGGCGAGAAGGGTACGGCGACCCTCACCGTCAGCGCCCCGTACTCCACGGTCAAGATCAATATCGACACGAAATAGGGTCTCCTTATGGGAAATCTCCGTCAATGGCTCAACAACGCCCGGCACCAGTCTCTGGTCCAGAGTCTGATGCCTGCGGCGCTCGCCGTGATCGTGGCTGTCGGGGGCGGCAATTTCAGCATCTTCTGCGCTGTCCTCGCGGTGCTTGGGGTCGCCTGCGCCCACCTCTCGATGAACCTCGCGGACGACCTGTTCGACTATAAGGCCGATATGATGGGTGACCGCAACAGGGTGATACGCAAGGGTTTCCGGGCGATGACGCTCAAATACCCCTACCTCACCGACGGCAGCGAGACGACCGCGACCCTCAAGGAGGCGATTGTCACCTTCGGGGCTGCGGCCTGCGTCTGCGGAGCGGTGATCTTCGGTCTGAGGACCGTGGACAACGGCTTCACCGGACCCTCGGGCAGCTGGTGGACAGTTGCAATCACGGCAGTCACGGCATTCCTCGGCATCTTCTATTCGGCCCCGCCGCTCAAGCTCGCCTACCGCGGGCTCGGAGAGCTGGTCATCGGGGTCATTTTCGGCCCGCTGCTGATGATGGGCGTATACTATGCCTGCCTCGGGCGTATGGATGCGGAGATCGTCTGGATCTCAATCCCCGTGGGGCTGCTGGTTCTCAACATATTGTACACCCACAGCTTCATCGACAAGGCCGGCGACAGGGAGTGCGGCAAGATGACCTTCGCCCTGCTGCTCGGGTCCGACAGGGCCGGACTTGCGGCTGCATATACGATCAATCTGCTGCCGTTCGCGGTGATGACGGCCGCCGTCTGCCTCGGTGCTCTCCATCCGCTCTATCTGCTCGTGCTGCTTGCCGCCCCGCGCGCCGTCTGGCTATGCCGCTCGCTGCGGGACTTCACCGCCGGGAGGCAGGATGTCCCCGCCAGGCCGCCCGTCTGGCTGGGCAAGATGCCTGACTGGGAGGCGGTGCGCAGCGCCGGGATCGACTGGTTCGCGATGCGATGGCTCACGGCCCGCAATACGCTGAGCCTGTTTTGCGCCGCGATTATGCTTGCAAGGATCATTTTACTGTTTTTCTGATTTTGAGTTTCGCAAATGCGAAACACGGTTTTAGAGGCCCGCAGGGCCGAAACCAAGTCCCTTTCCCGAGGAAAGGGATTTAGGGAAAGGGTAACATAATGACAAGCGAAGCTTGTGCGGGAGGAAAAAGTTTTGCAAGTACCTGCACAATGCTTGTTTTACAACAATATTTTTTACTTGC
>CAVGLS010000041.1:0-14621 GCA_963630225.1 bacterium | reverse complement strand
CTGATGACAAAAAGAGAGGGTGGCTAATCAGTCTTTCGACTTTTTAGTCACCCCCCTAAAGATCCTCGACTCCAAGAATCACTCTTCTGACGGTTTGAGAGTCGTATAGACGTTGGTCACGTCCTCGTCGTCCTCGAGAAGCCCGGTGAGCTTGTCGAGCGTGGCCCTCTGCTCCGGGGTCACATCCTTGAGATCCACGTTCGGGATCTGCTCGAAGCCTCCGGACACGAGTTCGTAGCCGTTCTCCTCTATATACTTCTGTATCTGGCCGTAGGCGGCGTAGTCACCGTAGATCACGACCACCTTGCTGATGTTGCCGTCCTTGTCCTCCTCTTCCTGCTCGAAGAGCTCGTCCACGCCGTAGTCGATCATCTCGAGCTCGAGCTCCTCAAGGTCCATCCCCTCCTTCTCCCTGATCCTGAAGGTGCACTTGTGGTCGAACATAAAGCTCACCGAGCCGGAGGTGCCCAGCGAACCGCCGCACTTGGTGAAGTAGCTGCGGACATTGGCCACGGTGCGGGTGTTGTTGTCGGTGGCGGCCTCCACGAGGTACGCGATGCCGAAAGGACCGTAGCCCTCGTAGACCAGCTCCTTGAAGTCGCCCTGCTTGCTCTCGGTCGCCTTCTTGATGGCGCGCTCGATATTCTCCTTGGGCATCTGCTCCGTACGGGCCTCCGCCATAAGGGCGCGAAGACGCGGGTTGCCGGTCACGTCGGGACCGCCCTGCTTCACTGCGATGGTGATCTCCTTGCCAAGTTTGGTGAACGTGCGGGCCATATGCCCCCACCTCTTCATCTTCCTCTCCTTGCGGAATTCAAACGCTCTTCCCATAACTTACTCGGATACCCTTGCGATATATTTGTTGATCTCGTACGACTCGATGGACTGCGGATAGTTCTCCTTGATGGAGCTGTAGCACTTGAGCGCTTCCGCCTTGTCTCCGAGAGCCTCCCAGCAGAGCCCCTCCTTGAGGAGGTAGCCCGCGGCGAAGACGTTGTCCGCTCCGGCGACGGCGGCCTTGAAGCATCCGACAGCCTCCTGATACTTCCCGAGCCCGACATAGGCGTCGCCCTGGCAGGCCTTGGCGCGGGAGGCGAGGATAGGCTCGCCTCCCTTGTATTTCTTGAGATATGCGAGAGCCCCCTCATAGTCGCCCAGCTGCAGCTCGCAGATGCCGGCATATAGATATACGGCCTTGCCGGCCTTGGCGCCGTAGTCGCTGATGATGTCGGCGAAACCGAGGTTGTTGCCGTCGCCGTTGAGGGCTATCTCATACTCGCCGTTGCGGAAGCTCGCCTCGGCGGGGAACGCCTGCTCCTGCGCTTCCTTGCACTGGCGCTGATAGACGAATTTATTCCACGCGAGCGCTCCGAGGAAGACCACGACCACCGCGGTCACCACGCCCCAGATCAGCTTTTTGTGTTCGTTGAAGAATTGTTCTGTTGAGGAAACGGTCTTCTCGATATTCTCCTGGCGGACCGCATCCCTGTCCTTAGCATTTGTGTTGGCCATATCTAAAAAAGTTCAATAATCGACATTTCAGCCCGCAAAAATATGAAAAATACTTTAACTTTCAAAGTGGTCGGATAAGTTATAAAATGACTATATTTGTCCGATATGCCGACTCTGGACAAGATAGTCATCCGGGATTTCCGCAACATAGCCCTGCAGGAAATCGAGTTCTCTCCCAATCTCAACTGCATAAGCGGGGGTAACGGGGAGGGCAAGACCAACCTGCTCGACGCCGTGTGGTATCTCTCGATGACCAAGAGCGCGTTCGCCGCCTCCGACAGGTTCAACTTCCGCCACGGAGCCTCCCTCTTTGCGATCTCCGGGACATACTCCATGGGCGACGGCCCCAAGTCCCGCTTCAGCATCCAGGTCAGCGAAGGCGGGGAGAAGCGGCTGCGCCGCGACGACAAACCCTACGGCAGGATCTCCGAGCATATCGGAGTGCTGCCGATAGTGATGGTGTCCCCCGCCGACATCGCGCTGGTCAGCGAAGGCGGCGAGGAGCGGCGGCGCTTC
This sequence comes from bacterium, assembly GCA_963630225.1. Lineage (GTDB taxonomy): Bacteria > Bacteroidota > Bacteroidia > Bacteroidales > UBA932 > Cryptobacteroides. The sequence goes on along the minus strand of CAVGLS010000041.1, from coordinate 12,593 downwards.
GTCAACTCGGTGCTGTCCCAGATGGACAGGGAATACCTCAACGCCCTGCAGCAGTACAACCGGCTGCTCCTGCAGCGCAACCGCCTGCTCAGGGACGGCTGCTCCGACGAGGAGCTGCTGGACACCTTCGATGTGAGGCTTTCCGCGCTCGCCGCCCCGGTCTCGAAGCGCCGCTCGGAGTTCTGCGCCAGCCTCGTGCCGGTCGTGCAGCGCTACTATTCCGAGATCTCCGGAGGCAGGGAGGAGGTGGATATCGAATATGGCAGCGACCTGCTCGGGGGCGGGGACCTGCTCGGGATGCTGCGCTCGCGCAGGGAGCGGGACAGGCTGCTCAAATTTACCGGCGCGGGCATCCAGAGGGACGACTTCCTCTTCACGATGAACTCCCATCCGATACGGCGCTGCGGCTCGCAGGGGCAGCAGAAGTCGTTTATCGTGGCCCTCAAATTCGCCCAGTACGAGCTGATGAGGCTCAGCTGCGGCTGCCAGCCGATGATGCTGCTCGACGACCTCTTCGACAAGCTCGACCCGTCGAGGGTCGGCAATCTGCTCGGGATGGTCTCCGACAGCGGTTTCGGCCAGATTTTCATCACCGACTCGGACAAGGTGCGCACCCGGGGCATAGTGGACGCCGTCACCTCGGACAGGGTCTATCTCAAGGCGGAGGGGGGCGTCTTCAGCAGAGCCGATGAGTAGGATAAGCCGCAAGAACGCGCAGCCGCTCGCCGAGATCATCCGCGAGTACCTCGGAGAGCGCGGACTCTCCAAAGGCATCAGCACCCATCTGGTCTTCAAGGCCTGGGACAATGCCTCCGGGGCGGGCCCCTACACCGTCCGGCGCTTCTTCCGCGACGGCAGGCTGTATGTCACGCTGAGCTCCTCCGTGGTCCGGAGTCAGCTCGGCTTCCAGAAAGACGCCCTGCTCGAGAGGATGAACGTCCTGCTCGCCTCGGACGAGCTCTTCCCGCTCAAAGCTCCCGGAGGCAGATATGTCAAAGAACTGATACTCAAATGAAGATAGTCATAGACAACTCCATCCCCTTTACCGAGGGAGTCTTCGAGCCCTACGCCGAAGTGGTCTACAAGAGCGGACCGCTCATCAACCGCGCGGACCTCGAAGGGGCCGACGCGCTGATCATCCGCACGCGCACCAGATGCGACGAGACCCTGCTCAAGGACACTTCAGTCAAGATCATCGCCACCACCACCGTCGGCACCGACAATATAGACGTCGAGTACTGCCGCCGCAACGGCATCTTCTTCAAAAACGCCAGCGGCTGCAACGCGGGAGCCGTGGCCGACTATGTGTTCTCGGCCCTCTACGGCGCGGCTGCACGCAAGAGCATAGAGCTGGGCGGCGCGACCATAGGCATCATCGGGCTGGGCAACATCGGCCAGCGGGTGGAGTCAATGGGACGCGGGCTAGGGTTTAAGATCCTCCGCCACGACCCGCGCAAGGCCGAGATAGAGTGGTACACCCAGTTCTGCTCCCTCGACTACCTGCTGGAGCACTCCGACATCGTGACCATACACGTCCCGCTCACGGACAGCACCCGCGGCCTCGCCGGCAGGGAATTCTTCGCCAAGATGAAGCCGGGGGCGTTCTTCATCAACGCCGCACAGGGCGACATAGTCGACGAACAGGCGCTGCTGGAAGCCATCCCGCGACTCGGGCCGGTCGCCATCGACGCATGGAGCCACGAACCCTGGGTCAACACCGCCCTGATGAACAGCGTCGACATCGCCACCCCCCACATCGCCGGCTACTCCCTCCAGGGCAAGCAGATCGGCACCTCGATGGCGGTAAGGTCCGTGGCCAGGTTCCTGAGCATACAGGACCTGTACGAGTTTTTCCCGCAGACCGACATCATGGAATATCAGGCCGTGCGGCTCAACGTGCTCGACAAGAGCCAGGGCCAGATCGCCGCGATGATACAGTACAACTACCCCATCTTCACCGATGACTTTATGTTCCGGATGAACCCGACCAAATTCGTGGAGCTCCGGACCAACTACAGCTACAGACGGGAATTTTACCTATAACCAGATAAGACCACAGATATGGAAAAGGACAGAATCGAAGCTCAGATCGAGCGTTTCCGCAAAGGTTTCCCAAGACTCGACATCCTCGCGGCCGCCACCCCTCAGCGAGGCATAGAAGTCCTCTCGGAGGAGCAGGCCGCGCAGGCGGCGGAATATGCCGTCACCGCCCACGCCGAGGGCAAATGCAAATTCGTGCCGGCTTCCGGGGCGGCATCGCGGATGTTCAAGGACATCTTCGCGGGTATGGACAGTCCCAACGAAGCCGTACGCCGGCTCACGGACAATCTGGAGAAATTCGCATTCTACAGCCCGGAAGTGTTCGGGAAAGCCCCGTTTGACCCGGTAAAGACCGCTCACCGCCTGCTCACGGACGAGGGCCTCGCCTACGGCAGCAAGCCTAAAGGGGTGCTCGCATTCCACCGCTACCCTGACGAGGTGCGCACCGCGCTTGCGGAGCATCTCGTCGAGGGACAGGCATATATGCGCAACTCCGACGGAAGTGTCAGGATAGTGGTGACAATCTCCCCGGAGCACGAGGGGCTCTTCCGCGAGCTGACGGACAGCATACGGGAGGAATACGGACGCCGCTACGGGGTCAGGTACGACATCAGCTTCACCTATCAGGACAAGAACACCGACACCGTCGCGGTGGACAGCGACAACCGCCCGATACTCAAGGACGACGGACAGCCGCTCACCCGACCTGCCGGGCACGGGGCGCTCATCTACAACCTCAACGCCCTCGACGAGGAGATCGTGTCCATCAAGAACATAGACAACGTCTGCGTCGAGAGGCTGCAGCCGCTGACCTGCCACTGGAAGAAAGTGCTGACGGGCAGGGCTCTGCAGCTTCGCGACACCATCCGCGACTATCTCTACACCCTCGACCAGATGACCGACGTGCGCAGGGAGATGTCGGACCTGGCCTACATCCCGGGCCGCATTATGAACCAGGACGATCCGTACGCCACCCCGGAGTGTCAGGAGCTCTGCAACGAGATTGAGACTTTCCTGCACGACACCCTCTGCGTCACCATTCCGGAGCCCAAGGACTGCCGCGACAGGGCGGAGTTGCTCCGCGCCAAGCTCAACCGCCCCGTCAGGGTATGCGGGATGGTCCGCAACGAGGGCGAGCCGGGCGGCGGGCCGTTCATAGTCAGGGCCAAGGACGGCTCGACTTCGCTCCAGATACTGGAAGCCGCGCAGATAGACAGCTCAGACCCGCGCTCCGCCGAGATCCTCCGGGGCGCCACCCACTTCAACCCGGTGGACATCGTCTGCTGCCTCAGAGACTATAGGGGCGGGAGATTCAACCTGCTCGAATATGTGGACGGGGAGACCGGCCTGATCAGCAGCAAGAGCTACAGGGGGCGCGAACTCAAGGCGCTTGAGCTTCCCGGACTCTGGAACGGCTCGATGTCCGACTGGAACACCCTCTTCGTAGAGGTGCCTTCCGAGACCTTCAACCCGGTGAAGACCGTGCTCGACCTGCTCCGCCCTGCGCATCAGCAGAAGTAGCGGGGAGCGGTTTTAAATCTTTTCAGTATCTTTGCCGGTCAATAGTGGAAATATGTTTGACGATTACTTGATATGAGCATACAACAGGAAAAGATCACGGCCCTCGTCGCCCGCCGCGCCTCCGCAGCTCTCGGCGGAGGGCAGAAGCGCATAGACGCCCAGCACGCCAAAGGCAAGCTGACGGCGCGCGAGAGGCTCGCGATGCTGCTCGACCCGGGCAGTTTCGAAGAATTCGACATGTTCGTGCACCATCGCTGCACGGATTTCGGGATGGGCGCCTCCCACCCCGACGGTGACGGAGTGGTGACGGGGATGGGCACGATCGACGGGAGACCGGTATATGTGTTCGCGCAGGACTTCACGGTCAACGGAGGCTCGCTCTCCAAAACCATGTCCGAGAAGATATGCAAGGTTATGGACATGGCCACCCGGGCCGGAGCTCCGATCATCGGGCTCAACGACTCCGGCGGCGCACGCATCCAGGAGGGCATCGACTCGCTCGCCGGCTACGGTGAGATATTCGAGCGCAACATCCTCGCGAGCGGGGTGGTGCCGCAGATCAGCGGCATCTTCGGCCCCTGCGCCGGAGGAGCGGTATATTCCCCTGCGCTGACCGACTTCACCCTGATGGTGGAGAACACCTCCTATATGTTCCTCACCGGGCCATCGGTGGTGAAATCCGTCACCGGAGAGACGGTGGACTCGGAGAAGCTGGGAGGCGCATCGGTGCACAGCTCCAAGTCGGGAGTGGCGCAGTTCTCCGCCTCCTGCGAGCAGGACGGCATCGCGCAGATCAGGCGTCTGCTCTCCTTCCTGCCGCAGAACAACACGCAGACAGCGCCCCTTCGCGAGACCTCCGACCTGCCAGGCAGGGTGGACGACGCCCTCAACTCCATCATCCCCGACAACCCCAACAAGGCATACGATATGTACGGAGTCATAGGCAGCATCGTGGATGACGGGGATTATTTCGAGGTCCACAGGGACTTCGCGCAGAATATCATCACCTGCTTCGCGCATATGGGCGGGCGCAGCGTGGGGATCGTGGCCAACCAGCCGCGCGTGCTCGCCGGAGTGCTGGACATCAACGCCTCCCGCAAGGCCGCGAGGTTCGTGAGGTTCTGCGACGCTTTCAATATTCCGCTCGTCACCCTTGTGGATGTGCCTGGCTTCCTCTGCGGCACGCAGCAGGAGTACGGGGCCATCATCTCCAACGGGGCGAAGCTCCTCTACGCCTACGGCGAGGCCACTGTGCCGAAGGTCACCGTCACCCTGCGCAAGAGCTACGGCGGAGCGCATATCGTGATGAGCTGCAAGCAGCTGAGGGGAGACATCAACTACGCCTGGCCGTCGGCCAACTTCGCGGTGATGGGGGCCGAGGGCGCGGTGGGCATCATCTACGGCAAGGAGCTCAAGGCCGAGACCGACCCGGAGAAGCAGGCCGCGCTCGCCGAGGCGAAGAAGCAAGAATACAACGACCTCTTCTGCAACCCTTATCAGGCTGCGCAGAGAGGCTATATCGAAGACATCATCGAGCCGCGCAACACCCGCTTCCGCGTGATACGCGCCCTCGAGGCCCTCAGCGGCAAGCGTCAGGAAATGCCTGCGAGAAAGCATGGAAACATCCCTCTATAGCCTCCTCACGGCCGGCGCCGAAAAGATGGCGCAGACCGATCCGCACGGATGGACGCTCACCCTCATCAGCGTGAGCGTGGTGTTCGTCGCGCTGCTGATACTCTTCGGAGTCTACAGCCTGTCCGGGGACATCTTCTCCGGCAAGTTCAGGCGCAAGTCCTCCGCCAAGGCCGCGGACGACACTCAGGCCGTCGCAGCCGCCATCGCTATGGCTCTCAGCGCGGAATGCACTTCTGACGAGGAGGTTGCGGCCCTCGCGGCCCTCAGCCTCTATCTCGGCGAGAGCGTCCACGACATCGAGTCCGGCATCATCACCATCAGACGGGACGCATATTCGGCCTGGGGCGACCCGCAGTTCAACTTCAGAAAATACGTACAGAGATGAAAGAATACAGATTCAAGATCAACGGCAAGGAATATGATGTGGCCGTGAATTCCGTGGACGGAGGCAAGGCCAGCGTCACGGTGAACGGAGTGGACTACAATGTGGAGATGGAGGGAGGCGCGCCGGCAGGCGTGCAGCCTCGGCAGGCCCTGCCCGTCGACCCCGCCCCTGCGGCCCCGGCACAGTCCGCCGCCCCTGCTGCAGCCCCGAAACCTGCGGGCGCAGGCAAGGACATCGTCTCCCCTCTTCCGGGGGTCATCATCAGCGTTGACGTCAAGGAAGGCCAGGCCGTGAAGCGCGGGCAGAAGGTCGCCGTCATCGAGGCGATGAAGATGGAGAACGATATTCTCGCGGACTGCGACGGCATCGTCACGGCCGTCTGTGTCTCCAAGGGGGATTCCGTGCTGGAAGACGCTAAAATCGTGACGATAGGCTGATGGAGAATATCATTGACAGCCTGCAGCAGTTCTGGCAATTCACCGGCTTTGCCAACTGCACCTGGCAGCATCTGGTGATGATCCTGATAGGCATCGTATTCATCACGCTCGGTATTGTCAAGAAGTGGGAGCCGCTGCTGCTGGTGCCTATCGGTTTCGGTATGGTCATCGGCAACATCCCGGTCTTCCCCGGTCTGCAGGTAAGCATCTACGAACAGGGTTCGGTACTCAACATCCTCTACCAGGGAGTGCGTCAGGGCTGGTATCCGCCGCTGATATTCCTCGGCATCGGAGCCATGACGGACTTCTCGGCGCTGATATCCCAGCCGCGCCTGATACTGATAGGTGCTGCGGCGCAGATGGGCATCTTCGGGGCCTATCTGCTCGCGCTCACTATGGGATTCGCCCCCAACGAAGCGGGAGCCATAGGCATCATCGGCGGCGCTGACGGCCCTACGGCCATATTCCTCAGCTCCAAGCTCGCTCCGGAGCTGATGGGGGCCATCGCAGTGTCGGCCTATTCCTATATGGCCCTCGTGCCGGTGATACAGAAGCCTATAATGCTGCTCCTCACCACCAGGAAGGAGCGCCTCATCAGGATGAACAAGCCGCGCGTCGTGAGTCAGCGGGAGAAGATCATCTTCCCTATCGCCGGCTTCATCTGCACCGCATTCATCGTGCCGTCCGGACTTCCGCTCCTCGGGATGCTCTTCTTCGGCAACCTGCTCAAGGAGAGCGGGGTCACCAAGCGGCTCGCCACCACTGCGGGAGGCCCGCTCATCGATGTCGTGACCACCCTCATCGGGCTCACCGTAGGTGCGTCCACCCAGGCGGACGTGTTCCTCACCTCCACCTCGGTCAAGATCTTCTTCCTCGGGCTCATCTCATTCATAATAGCCACCACCTTCGGCGTGCTCTTCGCCAAGTTTATGAACCTCTTCCTGCCTGAGGGCAAGAAAGTCAACCCTCTGATCGGCAACGCCGGAGTGTCCGCAGTGCCGGATTCGGCCCGTGTTTCCGAAATCGTGGGGCTGGAGGCGGACCCTTCCAACCACCTGCTCACCCACGCGATGGCCCCGAATGTCGCCGGTGTGATAGGTTCCGCCGTGGCCGCCGGCATCCTGCTCGGCTTCCTGGGGTAACATATCATCGCCCTGTCCGGCTTGCAAAGCCCGGGCTTAAGGCCTCCGGGACGGACGGCGGGCACACCAGGGCGCGGCCCTCGCGCCCGTCGGCGCATACGAGCAGGTCGCCGCTGAAGCGTACCAGCCTCACAAACTCGCTCTCGTACTCGGCAGGCATCGCGTCCAGACGCTCCGTGTCGCATACCTCGCCCGGGCGGGCATACGGGTTGATATTGACATAACCGGCGTTGAACGAGGTCATATTCTGGAAGAAGTGCGTGCCCTGGCTCGGGTCGATGCGGAAATCCTCCAGGCAGCACTCCACTATCAGCTTGGCCTCGGAGATGTCGCTCCAGTGCACGGGAACTCCCAGCGAAGGGATGCTCGAACCCCAGCGGCCGTAGCCGATCAGGATATAGTTGCGTCCCTCGGAGCGCAGACGGGCGTTGAGCGCCGTGACCTCGGCGGCCATCTCGCGCGTCTTGAGCACATCGAAAGCCTCGCGGCGCAGATAGACCACATCCCTCACGCCTCCTATCCTGCCCGGACCTATCGCGCAGCCCGAGCGGAGCAGCGCATCGCTCCCGTCCAGTGCGCTCCAGTCCACCTCGCTGCTCAGTCCGTCGGCGGAGATGGGGCGTATCTGAAGCACGTTGAAGATGTCGAAACTGCGCTTGCCTCCCCTGTCGAGATTGGCCGCAAACTCGAGCTCCACCCCGCACTTGACCTCCCTCTGGGTGATTTCGAGAAGCTCGTCGAGAATATCCGCGAGCGGGAAAGTCCCATACTTGAGGATATGCGAGAAGGTGATGCACTTCGGGCCGTCAGGCAGCGGCGAGTCGACTATGCGCTGGTTTTCGAAGTCCCACGTGGACACCACCTTGGAGAACGAGCGGAAGCGTCCGCAGTCCGACACTGCGATCCGCTCCAGATTGACGGCATCGTCGACGGAGGTCTTGAACCTGTCCGGCTGGAGATTCAGCGCATACATCACCTGCTGGGTCTCCCGCATCGTGAGTTCCGGAGTGGAAGTCTGGAGCACGTTGCGCGGATACTTCGGGGAGAAGCGCAGCACCTGCTCGCCGTCCACCACCGCCTTGCCCAGGCCGAAGGCGAGCTTCACGACCCCGTCTTCGGGCTTCTCGTAGCCTATGGGATAGAAGTTGACCGAGCGGGCCACCCCGGAGAAGGTCGGGAAATAGAAGCCCGAATCCTCGCTCCCGCAGATCTCCTGCACCACTATCGCCATCTTCTCCTCCGAAATCACATTGGAGGTGGAGACGATATAGCCCCTCGACGAAGCGAAATATACCGAGGCATATACGCTCTTGATGGCCTTGGAGAGCAGGCGCAGCTCCTGGTCCTCGTTCTCCGTGTGGGGGATCATATAGGTGGAATACACCCCGGCAAACGGCTGATAATATGAGTCTTCCAACTTGGACGAAGACCTCACCGCAAGCGGCTTGCGCACATTGCGTATAAATACCCTCAGGTCTTCGGTCAGCTCCGACGGGAGGGTGGATGCCACGAATTCGGAGAGTATCTCCGCGTCGGAGATGTCGGAGTTGATCACGTACTGCAGCCCGTTCTCGATGATGAAACGGTCGAAGTATTCGGTCGTTATCACCAGCGTGCGCGGCACTAGCACCCGCACGTCCTCCCACTTGTCGTAGAGCTCGTATTTCTGGAGAATATGGTTGAGGAACGCGAGGCCTCTGGCCTTCCCCCCGAGCGAACCGTTGCCGACGCGGGCGAACCATATCGCGTCGTTGTAGGTGGCCGGGTCAAACCTCGCCACGACCCCGAGCCCCTGATTGATACGGTAGTCGTGGATCTTGCGCAGGTTCATCTCCCTCACTTTCGACACATCGCTGTCCGGTCCGATCCGGATGGGACGGAAAAGGTCGGCGATGGAGAACAGGCCCCGTCCGTAGAGCCAGCGCGAGATATAGTTCTTGGCCGCGAAATACTTCAGGGCCTCGTCCGACATCGTCGCGATGACCTTCTCGAACTCATAGAGGTTGCGCGCGCGTGCGGTCTCCTGCCCCGTCTCCGGGTCGGTGACGATGAAGTCGCCGAATCCGAACTCGCGCCCGATATAGTCGCTCACCTCGTGGGTGAGGGTCTTGGAGGTCTTCTGCACGAAGCCGACCCCGAGCTGCTCGGCCACAGTGCGCATGCTCGCCTGCGAGGACTGCATCAGGAACGGCATCGTAGGGTTGTCCTCCCGGATGAGCCGGCACAGGCTCACTCCCGCGTCGCTCTTCTCGTCCTCGGGACGGTCGCCCTTGTGGAGCACGAATCCCACGTCGGAGATGACTCCGATGATATTGGACTTGTACTTCCCGTAGAGCGCTACGGCCTCGTCGTAATTGGTCGCCATCAGGATCTTGGGCCGCGAGCGCTTGCGCATCACCTGCTGCTCCTCGTTGAGGGCATCCTTGATTGACTCTATATTCTGCTGCAGGACAAGCTTGTAGAGCAGCGGGAGGTAGGTGGAGTAGTAGCGCACCGAGTCCTCCACCAGCAGGATCGCCCTCACTCCCATACGGAGTATGTCGTGCTCGGCGTTGAGCCTGTCCTCGAGGAGCTTGATGATGGCGATGATGATGTCGGTGCTGTTGTTCCAGCAGAAGACATAGTCGATATCGCCGCGGTCGCTCCTCTCGATGGTGCGGTAGATTTCGCGCGAGAAGGCGCTCAGCAGCACTATCGGGGTCTCCGGTCGGAGCTGCTTGGCCTGCCTGGAGAAGCCGAACACGTCCAGCTCCCCGACATTGTACATGGTGATGATAAGATCGAATCTCTCCTCCGCAGCCCGCAGCGTCTCCAGCGCCTCGACGGTGGATTCGGCCCTTACGATGGAGGGCGGATTGCTCAGGTTGAGCTCCGAATACTCCTGGCTGATAAGCTCTTCGATGTGCCCGTCCTCCTCCAGGGAGAAGCTGTCGTAGTTGTTGCAGACGAGGAGTATCCTGCGGATCTTCGTCGTCATCAGTTGGGTATAGTCCTGCTGAACGTTCATAAGCGCAAAAATATAAAAATAATAATTACCTTTGCCTCCGATGGGACGGAGCAGGACATTATCCGCGGCATTCTGCGCGCTGGCGTTTCTTGTAGTATTCGCCCACTCCGTCGTGCCCCACGAGCATCACTGCGATGAGGCGGTGGAGCAGCATATCCACCATTTCCAGCACTGCGAGGAGCTCGGCACCTTCATCGTCAAGTACGACGGCTCCGCTGCGTCCCAAAGCAGCCCGATCCTCCAGCAGGCATTGCCGGCCTGCGCTTCTTCCGACGCGCTCTCCGTGCCTGAAGCCGGGAAGCCAAGGCCTCTGGACAGTACGGACCATTTCCGGATCAGGCTTCGGGACTGCCTCCCGCACGGGGCGTTGAGAGGCCCGCCAACCATCTGATCTCCTGATGTTTTCACTCCCTCCAACGGGAGAACCGAACCGTCCGCAAGCCCTGCGGCGGGTTGACAGGGGCAGTTGTGTGCCGGACAGCACACGACTTGCCGGAGATATGGAAATTGCCAAAAACGTAACTCAAAAAAGATGAAAAGATTATTGGCTCTGGCGGCGATATGCGCAGCTCTGTGCACGGGCTGCCGCGACGCCGGGCATCACGGCGAAGCTGAACACGGGCACGAGACGGCCCACGAACACGGGCACGAACACGGGCACGAACACGAACACGAACACGGGCACGAACACGAACACGGGCACGAACACGATGCCGTTCAGCAGATAACGATATACGGCGACGGATATGAGCTGTTTGCGGAGTCGCAGCCGCTCGTCGCAGGAGAAACCTCGACGCTGCTCGCCCATATCAGCGTCATCCCCGGCTTCAAGCCGCTCAAAGACGGCAGAGTGAGCGCAAGTCTCAGTGCCGGCGGGACGGTAAGCTCCTCGGAAGCGGCCCCATCCTCAACTGAAGGCATATACAAGGTGACGCTCACCCCCGCTTCCGAGGGCAGGGCAAGCCTGGATTTCACCGTCAACGGGACGCTGCTCGGCACGGAAGTGACGGTATATCACTGCGAACACGATGCAGAAGAAGCCGCCACGGGACTCCCCGAAGCGGGCGGCAACCGCGTCAGCTTCACCAAGGAGCAGAGCTGGAAGATAGACTTCGCCACCGAAACTCTGCGGCGCGAGGCGCTGGGAGAGGTCATCAGCTGCGTCGGACAGATACTGCCCGCGCAGAGCGGAGTCCGCACCGTCATTGCCAAGGCTTCCGGCATAGTCACCATAGCCGGAGGCTCACTTCTGGCCGGGAGTCCGGTCCGCAAGTCTGCGCCTCTGCTCTACATAGGCAGCGACGGGCTCGCGGACTCCAATATGGACGTGCGCTATATCGAAGCCGGAAGCGAATACGAACGCGCCAAGGGAGAATATGCCCGCAAGAAGACGCTCGCCGAGAAAAGGATAGTCAGCGCGAGCGAACTGAGCCGCGCCAAAGCGGAATACGAGAGCGCCCGGGCAGCCTTCGAGAACCTCGAGAGCAACTACCGCGAGGGACGCTTCGCCGCCACCTCCGACATCGACGGCTATATCTCCGAAGTCTTCGTCTCCAACGGCGAATATGTCGAGGCCGGGCAGGCTCTCGCATCAGTGAGCAGCAACGACAGGCTTCTGGTGGAAGCGAAACTTCAGGCCAGATACTACGCCGCCCTCAGCTCCGGTGTCGCAGGGGCCAACTTCCGCTTCAGCGGCAGCGACCGCGTCCTGTCGCTCGACGAGCTGGGGGGACGCGTCGCCTCAGTGGGGCGGAGCGTCTCCCCGTACGCTCCCCTGCTGCCTGTCTGCTTCGAGATCTCCAACAGGGCTGAGCTCCTCCCCGGCACCTTCGCCGACATCCGCATCAAGACCACAGGCAGCGCCGAAGCGCTCACGGTAGCGAGCGGAGCCATAGTGGAGGAGATGGGCAACTATTTTGTATTTAAGCAGATAACCCCGGAACTCTTCGAGAAGATCCAAGTCGGCATCGGAGCGTCCGACGGCCTGCGCACCGAGATCACCTCCGGACTCGACGGCTCCGAGAGGGTCGTCACCAGAGGTGCGGTAATCGTCAAACTCGCCCAGGCTGCCGGCGGACTCGACGCCCACGCCGGACACGTCCATTAGCGCAATATGAACTGGCTCAACGAAATCATACGGTTTTCGCTGAAAAACCGTCTGCTGGTGCTGCTGGGAGCGGCACTGGTAATAGCCGGAGGTCTCTGGAGCGCAAACAGGACCGACGTGGACGTGTTCCCGGACCTCACCGCCCCGACCGTGGTGATAATGTCCGATGCGCACGGGATGTCAGCCGAAGAGGTCGAGAGGCTGGTCACCTTCCCCGTCGAGACGGCGGTCAACGGCGCCACCAACGTGCGCCGCGTCCGTTCCTCCTCGATGTACGGATACTCCTTCGTCTGGGTGGAATTCGACTGGGGGATGGACA
>CAVGLS010000040.1:0-16478 GCA_963630225.1 bacterium | reverse complement strand
CTTCAGGTTTCTTAACCCCCCTTTCGCTTTCATTGCTTCCTTTTTTGGCCTGATAGTTTCGTATTTCAAAACAGATGCTTATATTTGCATAGGAAGTACTTTCGGCGCAGTTCTTATGCACGGCGATATAAATGATATCAGATCGGACATCGCAAGGCTGATTGCCTTGTATGAGGCTGAGAAGCAGAGAGCGGACGCTCTTGCGGGGAAGCTTGCCGCCAGTGAGGACGAGGTGCGGAAGTACAAGGAGCAGATTACTGATCTGAACCTTCAGATAGACAATCAGAGACTGATGAGCGCTTTCCTCGGGGAAGGCGATCGGGATGAGGCGAGAGAGCGCGTGAACGGTCTGATTAGGGAGATTGACAAGTGTATAAGGCTGCTGGAGAGTTGATATGGGGCAGAGTGTCAAACTGAAGATAGCGGGCAAGGATTATGCGCTGACCGCCGCTTCTCCGGAGCAGGAGCAGATGATGCGTCTGGCGGCCAAGGATGTCAACGAGATGCTGGAGAAGTTCAACTCCCGCTTCCCTGAGACCGATATGGAGGACAAGTTCGCGTTTGTGGCGGTGCAGGAGGCAGTGGGGAAGTTCGTCGCCAAGGCCCGTCTCTCGCAGATGGGAGGCGAGTTGAGTGCGCTCTCGGGAGAGCTCGAAGCATATCTTGAAGGTACGGAGAAAAGATAGCCGTCAGGCCCATCTTCTGAAAACAACAAGTTCTTCGGAACAGGGTCCACTCGGCCCGAGGAAGGCAGGCCCGCCCGACGGGAAGCCCGAGACGGTACGGAGCCCAAATCTTATTCAGAGGCTTTCTGAAAGTTCGGCTGACGGCTTTTGTAAGAGGACAGTGTCTGCATTGTGAGATGCGGGCACTGTTTTTTTTATTGACAACTATTATATTATATACTATCTAGTTATGTTATTGTACTATATCCTTACGGCTATTGCCGGGGCCGCGCTTGGGATTGCGGCCTATATTCTGGTCGCGCGCCGTATCTCCAAGGGGCGCGGAGACGCCATCATCGAGAAAGCCCGTACCGAGGCCGAGAACATCAAGCAGCAGAAGATACTTCAGGCCAAGGAGAAGTTTATCCAGCTCCGCAGCGAGCACGACAAGGCGGTCAATTCCAAGAACGCCGAGCTCCGCGACAGGGAGAACAGCATAAAGACCCGCGAGACACAGCTCTCGCAGCAGGCAAGCGAACTCGGACGCAGACAGCACGATCTGGACAGCCAGAAAGGGCAGCTCAACGCGCAGAAGACCAAGCTGGACGCAAAGCTCGAGGAGTGTGAGCGGCTCACCGCACAGGTCAACAGGGAGCTTGAGAATGTGGCGGGGATGAGCGCCGAGGAGGCGAAGAAGATGCTGGTGGAGAATATGAAGGCCGAGGCCCGCACCGAAGCCCAGGCCTACATCAACGATACTATGGACGAGGCGAGACTCAATGCCGCCAAAGAGGCCAAGCGCATCGTGATCAATACGATACAGCGCACGGCGACGGAGACGGCGATCGAGAACGCCGTCACCACCTTCCCTATAGAGAATGACGAAGTCAAGGGTCGCATCATAGGCCGCGAGGGCCGCAATATCCGCGCGCTCGAGGCCGCCACCGGGGTCGAGATCGTGGTCGACGACACTCCCGACGCCATACTGATATCCGCATTCGATCCGGTGCGCAGAGAGATTGCAAGACTCTCCCTGCACCAGCTCGTGATCGACGGGCGCATCCATCCGGCCCGCATCGAGGAAGTCGTCGGCAAGGTCAGCAAGCAGCTTGAGGACGAGATACTCGAGACCGGCAAGCGCACCTGCATCGACCTCGGCATCCACGGCCTCAACATCGAGCTCGTCAAGCTCATAGGCCGTATGAAATATCGCTCCTCCTACGGACAGAACCTCCTGCAGCACTCCCGCGAAGTGGCCAATATCTGCGCCACGATGGCGTCCGAGCTCGGACTCAACCCGAAGATAGCCCGCCGCGCCGGTCTCCTGCACGATATAGGCAAGGTCAGCGAGAGCGAGCCCGAGTATCCTCACGCGATACTCGGTGCGAAGCTCGCCGAGCAGTATAAGGAGCGCCCTGACATCTGCAACGCCATCGGCGCACATCACGAGGAGATGGAGATGACCTCAATCTATGCTCCGCTGGTACTCGTGGCCGATGCCATCTCCGGCGCGCGCCCGGGTGCAAGACGCGAGGTCATCGAGTCCTACATCAAGCGCCTCAAGGGGATGGAAGACCTTGCAGCCTCCTATCCGGGTGTCACCAAGTCGTACGCGATCCAGGCCGGCCGCGAGCTCCGCGTCATAGTCGGCGCCGAGGAAGTGTCCGACGACCAGGCCGCCCGCCTCTCCGTCGATATCGCCCAGCGCATCCAGGACGAGATGACCTATCCGGGGCAGGTCAAGATCACCGTCATCCGGGAGACCCGCTCAGTAGCCATCGCAAAATAAACACAAAACACTATGTTAAGCCTACTTCTCCCGCTACTTATCCTGCAGGCCACCCCGAATGTCAGCTGGAAGTCGGAACTGAAGCAGACCGACAGCGGAAGCCAGATTGTCCTGACCGGCGATGTCAGGCAGGGGATTGACCATGTCTTCGGCACGGTGAGCATCTCGTCCTGTCAGGGGACGAACTGCTATTCGCCGGAGGACTTCGACTTCGACCACAGTTTCACACCGCAGGGCCGGCAGTCCTCGTCTTTCGGGGCTCTATCCGCCCCGGACGGCGAAGGGGCCGTCGTGAAGCCCTCTGCGGCGGTCAAGAGCAGCCCTGACCCCGCAGGGGCGTCAGCTCCGGCCGGGGAGGGCTCCAAGTCCCTCTGGTCGCTGGTGCTTGAGGCCATACTCTGGGGTTTCGCGATGCTGCTCACCCCTTGCGTATTCCCTATGGTGCCGATGACGGTGTCGTTCTTCATGAAGGGCAGCGAGACCGCGTCCAAGGGCCGGTTCAAAGCATTTATGTACGGACTGTTCATAGTCCTGCTCTATACCGTGCCGATCTCTCTCATCATAGGAGTGACCTGGATCGTCGGCGGCAGCGGGGTGACGGCGGACATATTCAACTGGCTGTCGACCCACTGGCTGCCTAACATCGTATTCTTCATCGTATTCATGGTCTTTGCGGCGAGCTTCCTCGGCGCGTTCGAGATCACCCTCCCGTCGAAGTGGACCAACAGCGCTGACCGCAAGAGCGACCGCAAGGGTCTCGCCGGCATATTCTTCCTCTCGCTGACCCTCGTGCTGGTGAGCTTCAGCTGCACCGGTCCTATCGTGGGGACGGTCCTCATCAAGAGCACCCAGGGAGAGTTCTGGGCCCCGATGGTCACGATGCTCGCGTTCAGCGTGGCATTCGCTCTGCCGTTCACCCTGCTCGCCCTCTTCCCGTCGCTGCTCAAGAAGCTGCCGAAGAGCGGAGGCTGGCTCAACTCGGTCAAGGTGGTGCTCGGATTTATCGAGATAGCCCTCGGCCTCAAGTTCCTCAGCGTCGCCGACCAGACCTACCACTGGCACATCCTCGACCGGGAAGTGTATCTCGCGATATGGATCGTGGTCTTCACTCTGCTCGGTCTCTACCTGCTCGGCAAGCTCCGCTTCCGCAACGATTCTCCTATGGAGTATATCCCGGTCAAGCGGCTGGTGCTCGCGATCATCAGCTTCGCCTTCGTGGTCTATATGATACCGGGGATGTGGGGTGCACCGCTCAAGGCGCTCTCCGGCTATATGCCTCCGATGGAGACCCAGGACTTCATCCTGGGAGGGGAGTCATCCTCCGCCGTCTCTCGTGCGGCTACGCCCGGCGGGGCGGAAAGCGCTCCGGAGGGGATGATCACCATAGCCCAGGGGCTTAACGCCTACGATAACCTCGAGGACGGCATAGCGGCGGCGAGAGCGTCCGGCAAGCGCATATTCGTCGACATCACCGGCCACGGCTGCGTCAACTGCCGCGAGATGGAGTCCCGCGTGTGGTCCGATCCGGAGGTGCAGCGCTCCCTGAGGGAGGATTTCGTGATAGTCGCCCTCTATGTGGACGACAAGACGAAGCTCCCCGAGTCGAAGTGGATAAGCAACGACAGCGGGAAGCTTCTCAAGGATGTTGGCAGGGTCAACTCCTGGATAGCGCTCAAGCGCTTCGGAGTCAACTCGCAGCCCAACTATTTCATCCTGAGCCCTGACGGAGACATCCTGAAGGGCCCGAGGGCATACAATCTGGACATCGCAGGATATCTCGAGTTCCTAGATTGACTCAATCATCCTGGTGAACAGGCCGGTCATCCGCTCCGCTGCGGTGTCGGCCTGCTTGACCACGTCGTCGCCGTCGTTGAAATTCTTCTCCACATTGAGGAAGTTGGAGACATTGGTGACGACGGACATCCCGAACACCCTGATGCCGCAGTGGCGGGCCACTATGACCTCCGGTATCGTGGACATCCCCAGGAGGTCGGCCCCCACGGAGTGGTAGAAGCGCACTTCCGCCGGAGTCTCGTAGGTCGGGCCGGTGCTGCTCAGGTACACTCCTTTCTTGACCGGAAGCCCCATCTCGGCGCAGATCTTCTCGGCGAGGGCCTGAAGCCTGAGGTCGTAGGCGCAGGTCATATCCGGAAACCGCGGCCCGAACTCGTCGAGGTTTGGCCCGATGAGCGGGTTTGGGAGCATATTGATGTGGTCCCTGATGATGACGAGGTCTCCCACTTTGAAGTCGGGGTTGCACGCTCCGGCCGCGTTGGACACGAAGAGGTACTTGATGCCCAGGATTTTCATCACCCTGATGCCGATGGTCACGAGTTCCATCGGGTAGCCTTCATAATAGTGGAAGCGGCCCTGCATCGCGATCACCGTCTTGCCGCCGAGTTTCCCGAAGATGAAATTGCCTTTGTGCCCCGTCGCGGTGGACAGCGGAAACTCCGGGATCCCGCCGTACGGGATTACTGTCGGGTCTTCGATCCTGTCGGCGAGTTTGCCGAGCCCGCTTCCGAGCACGATGCCGACTTCCGGGATGCGTCCCCCGATCCTTTCCTTTATGTAGCCGGCGGATGTTTTGATTCTCTCAACTGTCTGGCTCATTGGTTTTAGTGTTGTTTTATGATTTTGGAGAGCTCCCTGCGAGCCTCCGCGATGATTTCTTTCTCACCCGCGATCTCCCTGCCGCGCATAAGGAATCTGCCGTCGCATATCACCGAATCTATGCAGTCGGAGTGGGCCGAATAGACCAGATTTGCGAGGAAAGACCCCGGCGAGAGGAAGAAGGTATTGTCGGTGTCGATGATGTTGATATCGGCCTTCGCCCCGACCTCCAGCCTGCCGGTGTTGAGCCTGAGGGCCTTCGCCCCGTTGACGGTGGCCATATCCAGCAGCTCGGGCAGCGGCATCGCCGACGGGTCCTCCCTCCAGGCTTTCTGGAAGATGGCGCTGGTCTTCATCGTCTCGAGCATATCGAGGTTGTTGGACGAGGCGCAGCCGTCGGTGCCGAGGCAGATGTTGATGCCCGCGTCCCGCATCTCGTTGTAGAGGAAACGGTAGCCGGAGGCGAGCTTGGTGTTGGAGTTGACATTGTGGACGCAATGCACGCCGCGCCGCGCGAGTATCTCTATGTCGTGGGCGCTGACCCACAGGGTGTGGGCCGCCACGACGCGGTCGGAGAGTATCCCCAGTTCGTCGAGGTACTCCACCGGGGTGAGCCCCCCGTGGGCGGCCTTGCAGTCTTCGACTTCCTTGCGCGTCTCGCTGAGGTGGATGTGGAGGTTGATGTCGTGCTTTTTGGCGAAGTCGCTGACCCAGAGCATCATCTCCTCCCTGACGGAGTAGATGGCGTGGAACGCGACTCCGTAGACCATCCCCGGCGTGTCCTTGCCGAGGAACGGCTCGCTCTTCAGGACGCAGTGCTGCTTCTGCCGCTCCGACTCCTCGGGGTCGCCCTTGTCGATGACATCATAGCCCGTGGCGATCCTCAGGCCCATCTCTCCGGCGGCTTTGACCGAGGCGTCGAAGAACCAGTAGTGGTCGTTGAAGGTAGTGGTGCCGGTGCGTATCATCTCGATGCAGGCCACCTTGGTCGCCCAGTAGACATATTCGGCGTTGATGCCCTCTTCGGCTTTCCATATCCTGTCGAGCCACTGCGGGAAGAGCATATCCTCTCCTATCCCCCTCATAAGGGACATCGGGGAGTGTGTGTGCATATTGATGAACCCCGGCACCGCCACCTTGCCGGAGCAGTCCATCATCTCGATGTCGCCGGCAAGTTCCCAGCCCGCGCAGAAGCCGGAAGGCTCTATTGCGGATATCAGACCTTTACTTATGAGTATGTCTTTGCGTGAGCCTTCAACAGTGATGTCCTTGAGAAGAATGTCACCCATTAAAGATCCTCGAATTCAATGCCGGCCCCCTCTTCGACGGGACGCTGCGGGATCTCTCCGTGGAAGCAGTTGTCCCTGATGTATCCGATGACGTCGTTCAGGCCTTCGGCGAACTTCTCGAAGTCTTCCTTGTAGAGGAAGATCTTATGCTTGTCGTAGCTGTAGTTCCCGTCCGGGCCGGTCCTGCGCTTGCTCTCGGTTATCGTAAGGTAGTAGTCCTTGTTGCCTCTCGTGGACTTCACATCGAAAAAGTATGTACGCTTTCCCGCCCTGACAGGCTTCGAAAACACATCCTCACCGTCACGTCCGTCATATCCGGACCTATCGAAATCGTCTCTGTACATAATATGAAGCTTCTTGCTTTTTTTTGTTTTAGCTTTGCAAAATTAGAATATTTTATCGATTACTTGCTATCTTTGTGCGTTAATTTTGTTTGAAAGTATGCTCAACCGCAGAATTCTCCGTACCAAGGCGTTCAAGACCATATTCTGCTATGCGGAAAATCCCGCTATGTCCCTTAAGGAAGCCGAAGCCATGCTCGAGATATCCTGCGAGTCGACAAGAGACCTCTATCTGTTTCTGCTCTCCATTATCGGCCCGCTGACCTCTGAGGCCCGGACCAGGATCGAGGCCGCCAGGTCCAAGTTCAATCCCAGCGAGGAGGAGCTCAACCCCAATATGAAGTTCGTGCAGAACCGCATCGCGCCGCTGCTGGCCGAGGATCCGGATTTCTGCAGGATAATCTCCCGCAGGAAGCTCTCCTGGGAGCAGTACGACGTGTTGCTGAGGCACTTGTATGAGAGCATACGCTCCCGGAAGTATTTCCGGGACTACCTCGCCTCGGCGGAGAGCAGCCTTGAGGAGGACGCGCGGCTGTGGTGCCGCATCTTCGAGAGAGAGTTTGAGGACAACAGGGAGCTCGCCGACATCCTGGAGGAGCTCTCGATCTGGTGGAACGACGACCTCGGCTACGCCCTGAGCTGGTGCTGCCGCACCGTGCGCTCCCTCGGCAAGGGGGAGAACTGGGAGCTCCCTCCGCTCTACAGGAGCCCGTTCGCGGGCGAGGAGGGCTATTCCGACGACCGCCGCTTCGTCACCGGTCTGCTGCGCACCGCATTCACGGGCTTCGAGCGCTATTCGACCGCCGTGTCCGCGCTTACCCCGAAGTGGAACAGAGACCGCCTCTGCACGACCGACCTTGCGCTCATCGTGTGCGGAATGGCGGAGGCGGAGGCGTGCCCGGACACTTCGGTGCGCATCATAATCAACGAATACGTCGAGCTCTCCAAGTCCTACAGCACCCCGGAGAGCAGCGGCTTTGTCAACGGCCTGCTGGACAGGCTGATAGCCAAAAAGGACACTGCAGATAAAGAATAATTTGTTTTAACAGGTATAAATAATGATTGCTACGATTTTACAGACAACGGCCTCCGGCTCGGCCGCAGGCGGCGGATGGAGCATGTGGGTTATGCTCCTGCTCATCTTCTTGGTGATGTGGCTCTTTATGATCAGACCTCAGCGCAAGCAGCAGAAGGCCCTCGAGGAGATGCGCCGCGCCCTCAAGAAGGGCGACAAGGTGATCACCGCCGGAGGTATCTACGGAGTGATTGCCGAAGTGGAGGAGCGCACCGTGCTGATCAAGGTCGACGGTGAAGTGAAGCTTCGCGTGGACAAGTCTTCCATCCAGAAGGATATGTCCGAGGCGGCTTCCGCCCAGAGCGGCGACAAGGAGAAAAAGTAGCGGATGAAGAGCAATTGGGTACAGCTCCTGCTCTGCCTGCTGCTGTCCGCCGGCATCTGGCTGATCCACAATCTCTCGCAGACCTATGTGAGTCTGGTCAGCGTGCCTGTCGCGGCAGAAAGCAATATCGAGGGGCACGCCGGGGCTTCCACCACGGAGGCCACGGTCTCGGCCCAGGTCAGGGCGAGCGGATTCCGGCACGCGAAGATGTCGGGCAGGCATCACAGGCCCGTCCGCATCAGTGTCAGCCCATCCGACTTCAGGCGGGAGGGAGACAATCTGTACTCGATACCCGTATCCAATCTCTATAAATATTCGTCACAGATCTTCGGAGACGGCGTCTCCATCGAGTCGATAGTCTCCGAGTCCCCCAGATTCGTGTTCCCGGCGGTCGCATACCGCAAGGTGCCCGTCCGCAAGGTGCAGTCGCTGGATTTCGAGCCGCAGTATATGGCCACTCGGCCTATGACCCTGCAGCCGGATTCGGTGCTGGTGTACGGCGAGCCTGCGAGGATAGAGAGCATAGAGTATGTGCTGACCCGTCCGATCGACCTCTGGAACATCAGAGGCAGCGTGCACGGCAGCGTCAGGCTCGAAGTCCCTTCCGGGGTCAGGCTTTCCGAGACCGAAGTCGCGTATTCGATGGAGGTCTCCCGCTATGTGGAAGTCACGTCCGAGGTGGATGTGGAGACGAGACACGTGCCCCGCGGCTCCGAGCTGGTGCTGCTGCCTTCCAGGGCGAGCGTCACTTTCCGCTGCGTGTTCCCTATGGGCGGCGACCCGGCGAAGAAAGCCCGCTTCTATGTGGACTACAATGATTTCGCCGGTTCCATCACGGGACGCTGCGTCGCCCGCGCGGATGAGCTGCCGTCCGGAGTGATCTCCTGGACTATGACTCCCGAGGTGTTTGACTGCATCGTCAGGACTTCCGAGCAGCGATGACGGCGGTACTCGTCACAGGGCCTATAGGCAGCGGCAAGTCGGAGGTGTGCAAGTATCTCGTCTCCAAGGGTTTCCCTGTCTATGATTGCGACTCGCGCACCAAGCGCCTGTACGACTCCGTGCCCGGGCTGCGCGAGAGGATAGAGGCTGAGCTGGAGATAGAGTGGAAGGATATAGGCATCATCTTCACCGACTCCCGGCGGCGACTGCGTTTGGAGAGCATAGTCTATCCCCTCGTGGTGGAGGACATACTCAAGTGGAAGTCGGGCCTCACCGGGAACCTCGCATTCATCGAGTCGGCGATAGCACTGGACAAAAGGCAGTTCGACTCCCTCTACGACAAGGTGCTGCTCGTCACGGCCCCGGAGGAGCTGAGGCTGGGACGCAACCCCTACGCCGCAATCCGGGGGGCGCTGCAGAGCTTCGACTCCGGGAGGATATGTTACACGATCGAGAATGACTCGAGCATTGAAGAATTACATAAAAAGACAGATCAATTATTATGCAGACTGATTTAAGCAAGATACTCGCCGTCTCAGGACAGCGCGGACTCTACGAGTATGTGGCGCAGGCCCGTAACGGGGCCATCGCCGAAAGCCTTTCGGACAAGAAGAGGACGGTGTTCAGCGGCGCGAGCCGCATCACCACCCTCGCCGACATCGCCATCTACACCTCCGAGGGGGAGATGAAGCTTGCCGACGTGCTCCTCGCGCTCAAGGCGGCTCTGGGCGAGAGTGAAGCCCCGTCGCCCAAGGCTCCGGAAGCCGAGATCGAGGGGCTCTTCCGCAAGGCCGTGCCGAACTACGACGCGGACCGCTTCTACCTCTCGCATATGCGCAAGATCGTCGACTGGTACAGCCAGATCGTGAAGTACGCGTCGCTCGACTTCGTCAAGGAAGAGGATGGCGGACAGGCGGAGGCTTAGGGCCGTCACTCTCGGCTGCTCCAAGAATACGGTGGACACGGAGCATCTGCTCGCGCGCCTGCCGGACTCGGATTTCGAGATAGTCGACGACGACTCTCCTGTGGATGTGCTGCTGGTCAACACCTGTGGATTTATCGGGGATGCCAAGGAGGAGTCGGTGGAGGCGGTGCTGGAAGCCGTCGCCCGCAAGAGCCGCGGCGAAGTCGGGGAGCTGGTCGTATTCGGCTGCCTCTCGCAGCGTTACGGTGCCGAACTCCGTAAAGAGATACCGGAAGTCGACGCCTGGTATGGGGCGCGGGACCTCTCCGAAGTGCTGCGGCATCTGGGGGTGAGTCCCGATGCCGCCGCGAGGCGCAGACCACGCGACGGCAAGGGCTATGCCTATCTGAAGATCTCGGAAGGCTGCGACCGCCGCTGCTCCTACTGCGCCATACCTTTCATCCGGGGGGCGCACCGCTCCGTGCCGATGGAGGCTCTCGTCCAGGAGGCGCGGATGCTCGCCGAAGACGGGGTCAAGGAACTGATACTCATCGCCCAGGACACGACCTATTACGGTCTGGACCTCTATCATAGACGCGCCCTCGCCGAGCTGATAAGGCGGCTTTCGGAGATAGAGGGGATAAGGTGGATACGCATACACTATTCTTATCCCGCCGATTTCCCGGAGGATGTGCTCCGGCAGATGGCGGACAATCCCAAGGTCTGCAAATATCTCGACATCCCGCTTCAGCACATCGCGGACGGAGTCCTGGAAAGGATGCACCGCAATGTGGACGGGGCGTGGACGCGCTCGCTGATATCCAGGCTGCGCAGCCGCGTGCCCGGCGTGGCGCTCAGGACGACCATGATAGTGGGCCATCCGGGAGAGACGGAGGAGGAGTTCGGGCAGTTGCTTGATTTTGTGCGGGATGCCCGTTTCGAGAGGCTCGGCGCGTTCACCTACTCCGAGGAGGAGGGGACATACGGCGCGGCACACTTCAGGGACGATGTCCCGCCGGAGGAGAAGCGGAGCCGGCTCGACCGTCTGATGTCGCTCCAGAGCGGGATTTCCTATGCCTGCAACCTCTCCCGCGTGGGAGAGGAGATCGATGTGATGGTGGATGAAGTGATGCCTGACGGCACGCTTGTCTGCCGCTCGCAGTACGAGAGTCCGGAGGTGGACGGCGAGATCATAGTGAGGCGCTCTTCCTCCCCGGTCAGGGCCGGGGAGTTCATACGCGTGCGGATCGCCGCCGCCGAGGAATACGACCTGGAAGCCGTGAGGATAGACTGACAGTTTGTTTTTAGCCGGACTTTCACTATATTCGCAGTTGTTGTACTAAAGCATCGAACACTATGCGCGAGTCCGCCAATGACGGTCTGATCGACCTTGACGAGGTCGTGGCGACCAAGTTCAAGGGGAAGAAGATCCCCCGCTTCGTAGTGAATTGGCTCAAGAAGCTGATCCACCAGGATTTCCTCAACTCCATAATCAAGGACGGGGGAGACGGCTTCGACTTCTGCGAACATACTCTCAGATATCTCAATGTCAGCCTCGACGTCGAGGGGTTGGACAATGTGCCTGCGGACGGCACGCTCTACACCTTCGCTTCCAACCATCCGCTCGGGGGAGTGGACGGGCTGGCGCTCTGCGCGCTGATAGGCAGGCGTTTCGGCTCCGTGAAGATGCCGGTCAACGACTTCCTGATGTATTTGCGCCCGCTTGCGCCGATGTGCGTCCCGATCAACAAGACGGGTGCGCAGTCCCGCAATCTCCCGATACTCCTCGACCGGGCCTTCCGCTCCTCAGACCAGATACTGATATTTCCCGCCGGCATCTGCTCGCGCAAGATCGGCGGCAAGATCCAGGACCTGCCCTGGACCAAGACGTTCGTCACCAAAAGCAGGCAGACCGGCCGCGCCATAGTGCCGGTGCACTTCATCGGGCAGAATTCCAAGCGCTTCTACCGCGTGTCCAATCTCTGCAAGAAGCTCAGGCTGAAGTTCAACTTCGCGCAGCTTCTGCTCCCGGACGAACTCTACAGAACCCGCAATTCCCGCTTCCGTATCGTATTCGGCAAGCCTATACCTTGCGGGGAGCTGGATGCTTCCAAGACTCCGCTCGAGTGGGCGGCATATATGCGTGAACAGGTTTATCAGATGCAATAAGAGAATGGAGAAGATAATTGACCCCGTGAGCGTGGACCTGCTCAAGGCCGAGCTCACTCCCGACAAGAAACTCTGCGACACCAACAAGGCCGGCAATGAGATCTACATCATCGACGGCACGAACGCTCCCAATGTGCTGCGCGAGGTGGGCCGTCTGCGGGAAGTCTCCTTCAGGCAGGCCGGCGGCAGCTCCGGACTCGCCCTCGACCTGGACGAGTTCGACACGGCGGAGGACTGCTACAGGCAGATTGTCATCTGGGACCCGGAGGCCGAGGCCATACTCGGCGGCTACCGCTACATACTCGGACCGGATGTGAAATTCTCCGACAACGGTCAGCCGCACCTCGCCACGGCCCATATGTTCCATTTTTCGGACCAGTTCATACAGAACTACCTGCCGCACACTATGGAGCTGGGCCGCTCCTTCGTGACCCCGGAGTACCAGAGCTCCAAGGCCGGGGCCAAGGCAATCTATGCGCTGGACAACCTCTGGGACGGCATAGGGGCGGTGATGATGCAGCATTCCAACATCATCTACTTCTTCGGCAAGATGACCATGTACCCGTCCTACGACAAGAGCTGCCGCGACCTGATCCTGCGCTTCCTCTGGAAGCATTTCGGGGACGACGAAAACCTCATCCGCCCCTACAACCCGGTGATGCCGGAGCTGGACAGCCGCATACTGGACCTCATCCTCAAGGACGAGGAGTTCAAACCCGACTACCGCAACCTCAAGGAGGCGGTGCGCAAACTTGGCACGGGCATCCCGCCGCTGGTCAACACCTATATGAACACCTCGCCTACGATGAAGATGTGCGGGACTGCCGTCAACGACGAGTTTTCCGATGTGGAGGAGACAGCCATCCTCGTATGTTTCAATGAGATGTATGCCGACAAGAGGGACCGCCACAAGGAGCCTTATCTCCGCCAGCAGCTCGACAACCTCTTCGAGCGCTTCCCGCAGCTCAACCGCAACATCGCCGAGATCTTCGGGGAGCGTAAGGACAAGACCCGCTCAAAGGCGTTCTCTTCCATAATGAAAAAAATAAAGGAGAGGCAGTAAGCCGGTTTCTGTTTTATTCTGCCATTTATCTTCGCAACCTACCCCCCGGCATCGGACGGGCCGTCCTCGTTTGCCGGTATATTTGGTTTTGCAGGTCCCGGTGCCGTACCCGCAGCGCATCGCTGCCGCTGCGTCGTGAGCTCTTACCTCGCGTTTTCACCATTGCCTTGCGGCTGTCGTTTTCTGTTACGGCGGGCGTAAGGTTGCCCCTACCTGCGCTTTCCGCAGCGGGATGCCCTTTCCTGTCCGGACTTTCCTCTCTTTCGAGCGGCAGATCACCCCTCCTTTATTCGGGCTGTAAAGTTACGAAAAAAACTATTCCCCCGAAATCACCATGAAGACAACGGCCCCGATGCAGATGAGTGCACCGAGCGCTATGTTGACGGTGAAAGGTTCGGCGAAGACCAGAGTGCCGATGGCGATGGCGGTGACAGGCTCGAAGACCCCGAGCACTGCGGTGCGTGTCGGGCCGATGGACTTGGTGGCGAGCGCGAGCGCGAGCATCGAGATCATGGTCGGGACGAGTCCGAGGCAGAAGAGGTCGAACCAGTCCTTCCCGCTGTCGATGCCTTGGAGGAACTCTCCTCCCTCGGCGAGATGCTCTGCGAGGAATAGCAGCGTCCCGAAGAAGAGGGCGTAGAATGTGATGGTGTGCGCCGAGAGGCTGTGCATCTGCTTGGAACTGTTGACAATGACGAGATACACCGCGTAGCTCAGGGCCGAGAGCGCCGCAAGAGCTGCGCCTGCCGCGTTGAAGGTGGCGCTGCCGAGCGGGTCCATAAGTATGAACACTCCCGCGAGCGAGCCCGCGATGGAGGCCCAGATCTGCCAGCTCTGCCGGACCTTGAGGCAGACCATAATCAGAGCCGTGAACACCGGGTAGAGATAGACCACCGTGGTGGCGAGGCCGGCGGGGATATACTTGTAGGCGGCGAAAAGGCAGAGGCTGCTTGAGCTGAAGAGCAACCCGAGCAGGGCGAGCATATAGCCCTGACGGCGGCTTATCTTGAGACTCTCCCGCTTTGCCGCCATCAGCAGGACCATGAAGACCGTGGCGAAGAGGTAGCGGAAGAAGAGCACCGTCGCCACCGATGCGCCGCCCGCGAGCACTTCCTTCCCGAATAGGGGATTGGTGCCGTAGGACGCGCCTGCGATGATGCCGGCCGTGTAGCCGATGGCGATAGTCCTGAGATGCGCTGCATCTCTGCGGACGCTGAGACTTGAGTTCACTTTGCTATGCTCCCGTATTGGACATGGAGCCGGAGAGATATTGGTCGTAGGCGCTCATATCTATGAGCCCGTGGCCCGAGAGGTTGAAGAGCAGAACCCTGCTCTCGCCCTCTTCGCGGCACTTGAGGGCCTCCTGTATCGTGGCGGCGATGGCGTGGCAGGACTCCGGCGCCGGGATGATGCCCTCCGTCCTCGCGAAGAGACACCCGGCCTTGAACGAGTCGAGCTGGCGTATGTCCACCGCCTCCATCCTGCCGTCCTTGAGCAGCTGCGAGACTATCGCTCCCGCTCCGTGGTAGCGCAGGCCGCCTGCGTGTATGTTGGCCGGCTGGAAGTCGTGGCCGAGGGTGAACATGGGGATGAGCGGGGTGTAGCCGCTCTCGTCGCCGTAGTCGTAGCGGAATTCTCCCTTGGTGAGCTTGGGGCAGGATGCCGGTTCGGCTGCGATGAAGCGGGTCTTCCTGTCCCTGTGCCTCATGAACGGGAACGCCAGACCGCTGAAGTTGGAGCCGCCGCCGAAGCAGGCTATGACCGTGTCGGGGTACTCGCCGGCCATCTCCATCTGCTTCTCCGCTTCCAGACCGATGACGGTCTGGTGCAGGGAGACGTGGCTGAGCACGGAGCCGAGCGTGTATTTGCAGTTGTCGGTCATCATCGCCAGCTCGACGGCTTCTGAGATGGCCGTGCCGAGCGAGCCCTGGTGGTTGGGGCAGGCGGTGAGGATGTCCTTGCCGGCACGGGTGGACATCGACGGCGACGCGGTCACCTGGGCGCCGAACACTCCCATTACGCTTCGTCTGTAGGGCTTCTGCTCATAGCTGATCTTGACCTGATATACGGCACATTCCAGCCCGAATACGCTGGCGGCGTAGGAGAGGGCCGCGCCCCACTGCCCGGCACCGGTCTCGGTGGTGACATTGGAGACCCCTTCCTGCTTGCAGTAGTAGGCCTGGGCGAGGGCGGAGTTGAGCTTGTGCGAACCCACCGGGCTCACGCTCTCGTTCTTGAAGTAGATGTGGGCTGGGGTGTCCAGCGCCTTCTCCAGAGAGTAGGCGCGTACCAGCGGGGTGCAGCGGTAGTAGCAGTACTGCTCGCGCACCGCTTCGGGGATGTCTATCCAGCGGTCGGAGGTGTTGAGTTCCTGGTCGGCGCAGGCCTTGGCGAAGAGGGGATAGAGGTCTTCCGCCTTGACGGGCTGACGGGTCGCGGGATTCAGCATCGGCTCCGGCTTATGCTCCATGTCCGCCTGTATGTTATACCATTGTGTCGGGACTTCGCTTTCTGGAAGTATGAACCGTTTCTGTCTCATTTCTGCTTAAACTGACTCAAGTTTCGCAAGTGATAAAATTTGAGTTTCGCATTTGCGAAACTTAAAAACTAATAAAAACTAACAAGCCGCGAAGATAGCGAATTTTTGGTCTCTTTGCTCGCTTTTGGCTATATTTGCAGCCGCCCGGGGACAAGAAGAAAGGTTCCCGATATCACATCGGGAACCTTCAGTTCTGATTCTAACCAAAATTTAACCTATGAAAAATCTATTCGACAAGAATATTTACAATCATCGTGCCAAAACCGGAGATCAAATGATAAAAACTAATGCGGCAAGACTGCTTGATGCGGCGGGAATATCCTATGAGCTGATACCGTACGAGTACACGGAGGAGGACCTGTCCGCCGTGCACGTGGCGGCGGAGCTGGGGGAGGACATCGAGACCGTCTTCAAGACGCTGGTGCTCAGGGGAGATCGCGGAGGGGTCTTCGTCTGCGTCATCCCCGGCGACTTCGAAGTGGACCTCAAGCTGGCCGCACGCATCTCCGGCAACAAGAGCTGCGAGATGGTCCGCCTCAAGGAGCTGCTCCCGCTCACAGGCTACATCCGCGGCGGCTGCTCGCCTATAGGGATGAAGAAGGCGTATCCGACATTCGTCCACGAGTCCGCCCTTATGTATGAGCGCATCTACATAAGCGCGGGGGTTCGCGGGCTGCAGCTCCGCATCGCCCCGCAGGACCTCATCGACTTCGTCGGCGCGGAAATCTACCCCTTATGATAGTCTCAGTCTGCGGGGGTTGAGG
>CAVGLS010000039.1:0-16898 GCA_963630225.1 bacterium | reverse complement strand
TCTTTGCGGTCCACGACGAAGAGAACCTTGTCGATGTAGGGGAGTCTTGATGCCAATTGGGCGGTCTTGAAGGATGTGAGTGTCTTTCCGGAACCTGTGGTGTGCCAGATGTATCCTCCGCCTTTGATGCTGCCGTAGAGCTTGTAGTTGTTTGCAACATTTATCCTCTGGATGATCCTTTCAGTGGCTGCAATCTGGTACGGCCTCATCACCATAAGCATCTTCTCGCTGGTGAATACACAATATTTTGTAAGGATGCTGAGCAGGGTGTGCTTGGAGAAGAATGTCTTGGTGAAGTCCAGAAGGTCCGTGATGACCTTGTTGCTGCTGTCTGCCCAGAAGGATGAGAACTCAAATGAGTTGCTGGTCTTCTTCGACCTGTTCCTGCCGCCCGTCTCCTGCTCCTTGATGTGGCTGGCTCTTGTGGTATTTGAGTAATACTTTGTGTTTGTGCCATTTGAAATGACAAATATCTGCACATACTCGTATAGTCCGCATCCTGCCCAGAAGCTGTCCCGCTGATATCTGTTTATCTGGTTGAAGGCCTCCTTGAGCTGGACACCCCGCCTTTTGAGCTCGATATGCACAAGGGGAAGGCCGTTGACAAGGATGGACACGTCATATCTGGTGTCATAGTTCCCGCCTTCCTCGACATACTGGTTGATGACCTGGACGAAGTTGTTGTGGATGTTGTCCTTGTCCAGAAGTCGGATGTTCCGGCTCTCGCCGGAGTCCCTTTTGAGAACTTGGATGTAGTCGTCCTGGATTTTCTGCGTCTTGGCGACGATGTCATCGTTCCTGTTGGCTATGCACTCGCCGAAGAAGCGCTCCCATTCGCTGTCCGTGAAGCGGTAGGAGTTGAGTTTCTCCAGCTGCGTGCGCAGGTTGGAGATGAGGTCGGCTTCCGTATGGATGGGGAGATACTCATAGCCCTGTTCCTCAAGAAGCCTTATGAACTCCTTTTCCAGCTCGGCTTCGCTCTGATAACTTTCCGCAGGAGTGGCCACGCGGTCATATTCGGCGACCACGGTGTATTCCTGACTTTCGGCGATGATGTTGTACATATAGATTATTTGTCGTATCGCAGAAACCTTTCAGTGCTACAGAAAACTTTTGCAAAAATACGAAAAGTGTTCAGTTAATCCGAGATTCTTTTGAAGGTCAAGAGTTTATCGCGGTAATATTCGTACTGCTGGCGTCTTTTCTCCATCTCCGCGGGAAGACCGCAGGAGAGGTCGCCTGTCAGGCGGTCGAAGCGGTCGAGGATACCAGCAATTCTTTTCTGCTCATCAATAGACGGAACGGAAATCTTAACCTTTGATAGAGAAGTTCCATTTGTTAGAGCTCTTGTAGTTAGAGTGCTTGATTGTATGATTTGTTTTCTGATGTTGTAGGTCGCAAAACAATACTTGCAAAACTCTGGTAAAATGACATTTGTAATAGGTCTTGCTCTTAAAACAAAACCACTGAAAACGCAATCTTCAACATCCTCTAACAATACAGATGTAAAGCCTACTTCTTCCCTTGTCTCTGATGTTCTGGTGAAGAATACATCTCCTCTTTTTACCCTATATCTTTCTATGGTTGAGGTATCTAACTCAACTCTTCCGGTCAGGTCGGAAGGCACTATGGAGTTCTTTTTATAAACATTGACATAATTCACAATTGGTTTCCCATGACCAAATTGTTCCTTTGATGCGTTAAGACCATTCTTGAACTCAAACAATTCTCCCAAACAATATTCCTTTGCATTCTGTTCTGGGGTGAAATTGGAGAGAAGATTATCCCTGTAATAGTTGTATTGTTGCTTTCTTTTTTGCAGTTCTGCTTGCAGTTCTGCTTGCAGTTCTGCTTGCAGTTCTGTAAAAGTGTCCAGTATCCTCACAATCTCCTCCTGCACCGGCAGCGGCGGGATGGGGATTTCAATCTCCTTTATTACACTCGGATTCAACCTCGGGATACTTGCTTTCCTGACTTTTGACAACAGGTAATATTGTCTGGACATCAGACAATAGTAAACATACCTGTTTGAAATAGTATGGCCACATTCAATATACTCACAGTCATCAGCAGCCCAACAATCTACATCTGTGTATCCAACATTACCTGCGGCACCACCACAAATAACAAATGTAGTTCCCTTGGGGCAGTTTGTGTTTTCAAAACAGCCCATAGGAGTCAGACAGTTCTGATAAACGGGATACCCAACCTCTGTTAGCTGACTTTTTACAACCCGCGTCCCTCTACATACTTGTGCAACATCCCCAAGCCGTACATACTCCACCCCGTCAGGGCAGTATTGCCGTATCAGTTCTTCCAACTTACTCATAAATATCTTCCTTATTGAAGTTCAGCAATAATCTTGTCAATCTCGGCCCGGAGCTCGTTCTCCCTCGCCACAATCTCCGCGAGTTCCGCATTGAGCTTCACGATGTCAACCTTCTCCCGGGTGTCCTCCTGCTCCACATAGGTCGAGACCGACAGGTTGTAGTCCGCCCCAGCTATGTCTTCATTGGCCACAAGGCGGCTGACATACTGCACGTCCTTCCTCTCGACGAAGACTTTCAGGATGTTCCGGATATTCTCATCAGTGAGCTTGTTAGAGTTGGTGATCTTGACGCACTCCTTGGTGGCGTCAATGAACAGCGTGCAGTTGTCTTTCTTCGCCTTCTTCAAGACCATAATGCAGGTGGCTATGCTCGTGCCGAAGAAGAGGTTGTCCGGAAGCTGGATTATGCAGTCCACGAAGTTGTTGTCGATGAGATACTGCCTGATCTTCTTCTCCGCCCCGCCCCTGTACATCACTCCCGGGAAGCAGACTATGGCGGCTGTCCCGTTGGTGGCAAGCCAGCTCAGGGAGTGCATTATGAAGGCAAGGTCGGCCTTGGACTTCGGGGCCAGAACTCCGGCAGGGGCGAAACGGGGGTCATTGATGAGGGTTATGTCATCATCCCCCTTCCATTTTGTGGAATAAGGCGGATTTGAGACTATCACCTCGAAAGGCTCATCATCCCAGTGCTGCGGAGAAAGGAGCGTGTCCTCGCAGGCTATGTCGAACTTGTCATAGTCTATGTCGTGGAGGAACATATTGATCCTGCACAGATTATAGGTGGTGAGGTTGATCTCCTGCCCGAAGAAGCCCTGCCGAACATTGTCTTTGCCAAGTATCTTTGCAGCTTTCAGGAGCAGCGAACCGGAGCCGCAGGCCGGGTCATAAACTTTGTTGACCTCGGTCTTACCGACGGTGGCGAGTTTCGTGAGAAGTTCGCTCACTTCCTGCGGGGTGTAGTATTCGCCGCCGCTCTTGCCGGCATTCGATGCATACATCCCCATCAGATATTCATAGGCGTCGCCGAAAGCATCGATGGTATTGTCTTGATAGTCACCGAGCTTCATCGACCGGATTCCTCTGAGGAGTTTCACCAGTTTCTCGTTTCTCTTGACGACGGTGGCTCCCAGCTTGTTGCTGTTGACGTCCAGGTCGGCGAAAAGGCCCTTGAAGTCATCCTCGCTGACGGTGCCCTTGGCGGAGTTTTCGATGGCGGCGAAGATGCCCTCCAGGGTCATATTGAGATCCGGGTCGGCGTCGCAGTTGCGGCACACGTTCTCGAAAAGCTGTGAGGGCAGGATGAAGAAGCCCTTCACCTTCACGAGATCCTCCCGCGCCGCTTCCGCTTCGGCATCCGCCATCTTCGCATAGTCGAAGTCTTCCATCCCGACCTCCCGCTCGCTGGAATTGATATAGGCGGTGATGTTTTCGCTGATATACCTGTAGAAGAGCATCCCGAGGATGTAGGACTTGAAATCCCAGCCATCCACGGAACCTCTCATCTCATCCGCTATCGCCCAGATAGTTCTGTGGAGTTCTGCGCGCTCCACTTCTTTTCTGTTGTCTGTCATATTCGCTGCTTGTCTTGCTTGGTGGACAAAGTTAACGGAAATAAGCTATTAAAACAACACGCACCCCGCTGCGGCACGGCATCCTGCGTCCCCCGGCGGCATATCGGGAGGGCCGTTTCCCCTCCGGGAAGTGGAATTCCGTCCCGGAAGGGGTGATAAAAATAATTCTTTATAAAGAAACAGATAAATCTTCAATTTGTTTTTTAACAATCGCTCGGAATGCGGAAAAGGCTCGATAGCTTTGCGGCAGTAACTGAAAATTATGAAAAACTTACTTCACCAGAAGAGCCGGCAACACTATCCTGACCGGTTTAAGAGCAAAGGCAGTCTGCCGGACCGCCGGTCCCTTTCATTCATTGTTTATAGCTTGCTTGTACTCTTGCCGGCTCTCCTGGTATCTTCTTGCGAGAAGCCGCTCCGGTCGCAGACCGCACCCGACACTCCGGAGCAGGAGCGGAAGGACTCCGCAGTGACACGCATCGCGTTCAAGAGCGTCGAAGAGCGGGTCGGGAGGCTGGACGTATTCATATTCGGGACGTCAGGAGTGCAGCCGCTGGAGAAACACCTCATCCTCGACAGCCTCCCGCCGTCTTTGGAGCTATATCTGAGCGAGGGGGACAAGCTGATAGCCGCCGTCGCCAACAGTCCAAAGAAGTTTAAGGAGTCGGCCCTCGCGCGCTACTCCGCAGTGCCGCAGATCAGCTACGGCTTCGCGGAGGACTCGGCGTCGCTGCCCATAATGGGCGGCTGCGCGGAGAGTGCGGACAGGGAGGCGGAGATCGAACTCACTCCCCTGCTCTGCGAGGTCGTCCTCGGCACAATCTCCAACACGATGGACGACTATGAGCTGCTGGAAGAGCCCCGCATACGGCTGCGCGGCATCAACGCGTCGGCAAGGCTCTTCAGCACCGAAGACTATCTGCCCTCCGAGACCATAGACAAGGGGGTCTGGGCGGCGCTGCCCTGCGATGTCGGATACTACCCGCAGGAGCCCGGGACGGTCCTCTACTGCTACCCCAACGAGACTCCGGAGAGCATCATAGGGCAGGACAGGACCGCGCTGGAGCTGGAATGCGGGATAAAGGGGAAGCGCTGCAGCTTCACCGTGGACCTGCCGCCGCTCGGCAGGGCCTCAAGGACAGTGGTCGAAATCAGTGTCGACGGCCCCGATTCGTTCTCCTGCACGGTCAGTCAGGAAGGGCGATAAGCCTCCCGGTCCGGACAAGGCGGGAGGGTCAGACTATCCCGGCGAAGCGCTCCGGTATCCTCACGATCACCACCGCCTCAAACATCGCCGGCTTGTTCCAGGCGAAAGGGGAGCGCACCGTGTTCTGTGTACGGCGTGCGCAGCGGACGGTCCTTTCCCACTCCCGGGCAGGCCTGCCGGAGACCTGATATATGGTGCGGGCGCGCTTGCGGAGATGCCTTGTCCAGCCCGCGTCCACCAGGCCCCTGTCCTGCATCTTGTCCCTGATGCGCCCGAGGTCGACACAGCCGAAGTGGAAGAGGTAGAGCCCCTCGCAGATGCGGAAATCGCCCCTTCTGGTGCGGTGGAAGCCCGAACCCCACTGCACGGGACGCAACAGCACGGTGGACTTGCTGTAGCGGGTGGAGAGCCGCGCATAGTGCCGCTGGCTCAAGAAAGGACGGTCAGGGTCGATGGCGGTCTCCTCGCCTATCTTCTGCCCCACGTCCACTCCCAGACCGGAGATCGACGGGCAGCGGCGGCCCTCCGCCTGCGCGGAGAGAAACTCCGGCAATGTCTTCCCGAGAGAGGGGTCGACGACGAGAAACTCGTCTACATCCGTCCCGATGACCATCCCGTATCCCCCGGCGAAGAGCTCGGCGGCCCGCTCCGAGAGGAAGTCGATCCGCCCCCTGTCGGCCTGCCGCACATTGCCTTCAATATGCTCCACCGCCTTGATGTTCACCCCCTTGCAGAAGTCGGGGATATTCTGGTCGAGTCCGTCGAGGAAGACATACAGATTGGACTTCCCGAGAGCGGCGGCATAGTACTCCACCCATTTGCGGAGGAAGAACTCGTCGTTCCTCACCATTGTCAATGCTGCGATGCGTTTCATATATATCGGGCTGTGAAAGTGTCTGCTCCCCTGAGATCTTCCGGCGTGCCCTCGAAGACAATCCGTCCTCCCCCGTCGCCGGCGTCGGGGCCGAGGTCGATGACCCAGTCGGCGGCGCGGATGATGTCGGGATTGTGCTCGACCACCACCAGCGAATGCCCGGCGGCGAGCAGCGCGTCGAATGCCTTGAGGAGCTTCTCGACATCGTAGAAATGCAGGCCGGTGGTCGGCTCGTCGAAGATGAACATAATCCTGTCGCGGCGCGTGCCGTTCCTGCCGAGGGAGAGGAAGTAGGCGAGCTTGATCCGCTGGCTCTCGCCTCCGGAGAGGGTGGAACTGCTCTGGCCCAGCTTGATGTACCCGAGCCCCACGTCCTGGAGAGGGCGGAGCTTCGCCGCTGCGGAGCGTGCCGCATCTTCGGCGCCCTCGGAGAAGAACTCCACGGCCTCGTCGACGCTCATATTGAGGATGTCGTCGACATTCTTGCCCCGGTAGCGCACATCCAGCACCTCGCTCTTGAAGCGCTTGCCGCCGCAGGCCTCGCAGACCATCTCCACATCGGCCATAAACTGCATCTCTATCCTCACTACTCCGTCGCCCTGGCACTCCGGACAGCGACCGCCGTCGGTGTTGAAGGAGAAGTAGTTGGGGCCGAAGCCGTTGATCTTGGCGGCCTGCTGCCCGGCGAGCAGCCTGCGGATGTCGTCGTAGGCCTTGAGATATGTCACCGCATTGGAGCGGGAGCTGCGTCCGATAGGGTTCTGGTCCACATATTCCACGCGCGTGATGCGGTCGAGGTTGCCCCCCAGACCACGGAACGCCCCCGGACGCCCGCTGCCGCTGTCGAACCTGCGGCATAGGGCCGGGTAGAGTATGTCCCCCACGAGGGAGGATTTGCCAGAGCCGGACACTCCGGAGACGACAGTCAGCGTCCCGAGCGGGAAGCGCACGTCTATGTCCTTGAGATTGTGCTCCATCGCACCTTTGACAGTGATGGAATACTGCCAGCCGCGCTTCTCCCTCCGGTAGCGGCTGCGGTCTCCGTAGAGATATTGCAGGGTCAGGGAGCCACACCGGTCCGGGGGCGCCGAAGGGGAGCCCATATAGACTATCTCCCCGCCGTCCCTGCCGGCGAGCGGTCCCATATCAATCAATATGTCCGCCGAGCGCATTATCTCCTCGTCGTGCTCCACCACGATGACGGTGTTGCCGATGTCGCGCAGCCTGCAGAGCACAGAGATGAGCCGCTCGGTATCACGCGGATGCAGCCCTATGCTCGGCTCGTCGAGGATATACATCGACCCCACCAGGCTGGAGCCCAGCGCCGACACGAGGCTGACTCTCTGGCTCTCGCCTCCGGAGAGGGTGTTGCAGGAGCGGTCGAGGGTGAGGTACTGCAGCCCCACGTCGCGTATGCACTTCAGACGGGACACAGTCTCGGCGAGCGGCTCGGCCACTATCGCCCGCTCCTGTGCGCTCAGGTCGAGGGACGCGAAGTAGTCCAGCGCCTCGTCCGCATTCATCGCGAGCACCTCCGCGATGTTCTTCCCTCCGACCTTGACCCAGAGAGCCTCCTTGCGCAGACGGCTGCCGCCGCAGGAGTGGCAGGTGGCCCGCCCGCTGAAGCGGCTGAGCATATATTTATACTGTATCTTGTATTTCTGGGTCTCCACCCAGTCGAAGAACTCCCCTATGCCGATGAGCGAGTCCTCGTCCCCCTCGACGGAGTGCGCGTTCCAGACGGTGTCCCGCACTTCCCTGGACAGGTTGCAGTACGGCTCGAATATAGGGATGCCGTAGCGGTCGGCCACCTTGACCATATGGTCCTTGAACCAGCCCATCTTCTCCCCCCGCCAGCAGGCGATGGCGCCGTCGTAGATGCTGAGCGACTTGTCCGGCACGACGAGGTCTTCGCTGACCCCGATGATCTTGCCGAGGCCGCCGCAGACCGGACAGGCCCCGAGCGGGGAGTTGAAGCTGAAGAGATACTCGTCCGGAGGTCTGAAACTTATGCCGTCGAGTTCGAAGCGGCTGCAGAAATCCCGGCAGACACCCCCCTCCTGCGCGACGCTCATCCTGCCGTCGCCGCGGCTGAACGCGTCCGACACCGAAGACAGCAGCCTCGCGCGAAACTCCCCGTCGTCCGGCGAAGCGAGTCTGACCCTGTCTATGAGCAGCTTGGCCTCGGCGGGATAGTCCCCGTCCAGCTTGAGGATGTCGTCTATCCTTACCGGAGCGCCTCCGGTATAGAGCCTGCTATATCCGTCCTCCTTGAGGCGGAGCATCAGCTCAAGCCTGTCTTCCCTGCCCTCCCAACCTATGTCGGCGAGAATATGGCAGATCCCGCCGCCGAGGGAGAATATGTAGTCCAGCACGTCGCCTGCGGTGTCGCGGCGCACTTCCCTGCCCGACACGGGCGAGAAGGTATGCCCGATGCGGGCGAATATCAGACGCAGATAGTCATAGACCTCTGTGGCGGTGGCCACGGTGGAGCGCGGGTTGCGGACGGCGACTTTCTGCTCTATCGAGATGGCCGGCGGGATCCCCTCTATCAGGTCCACGTCCGGCTTGCTCATCCGTCCGAGGAACTGCCGGGCATAGGACGAGAGGCTCTCCGAGAAGCGCCTCTGACCCTCCGCGAAGAGGGTATC
Source organism: bacterium (assembly GCA_963630225.1). GTDB lineage: Bacteria > Bacteroidota > Bacteroidia > Bacteroidales > UBA932 > Cryptobacteroides. The sequence goes on along the minus strand of CAVGLS010000039.1, from coordinate 8,266 downwards.
AAAGACAAGGGAAGACTTGCCGGAGCCGGAAACCCCGGTCACAACGACAAACTTCCCTCTCGGAATGGCGAGCGTCAGATTCTTGAGGTTGTTGACTCTGGCGCTCTTGATTATGATATTTCCGTCCACTTTATTCCTCGTCCTCACTCTTGAAGCGCGCTATCCAGTCGCGCCCCCAGAGCACCCAGACCGCAGCGCAGATGCCGCCGAGGAAGATGCAGGCCACGAGGGTCATCATCTTCGAAGGCTTGCTCGCCTTGAGCGGAAGCACGGGCGGCTGCATCACCACGCAGACCGGGGTCTCCTGCTGGACCTTGGCCCTGGCCATCTGGAGCTGCTGGGCGCAGCTGTTGTAGAGCTGGAACGAGAGGTTCATCTCGTTCTGGAGCCTCTCCTGCTCTATCTTCACGCTCTGCAGCACCACGCCCTTGTTGGCGTCGACATATCCGGCGTATCTCTGCTGCGCGTCATAGTAGTCGCTCTGCGCCTCTTCGTAGAGCTGCCGGTAGTATTCGAGGTCCTTGCGGCTCTTCTGCGTGCGGTAGCCGGTCACATACTCCTGGAGCTTGTCGATCACGGTCTCGGAGATGGCCTTGGAGACATACGGCGACTGGCTGGTCACGGTGAGCGTCATCACGAGGGTCTTCTTGTCCACATCGATGCCGACGCTCTTCGAGATGGCCTTGGCGACAAGAGACTGCTCGCGGGTCAGCGCCGAAGGGTTGAGATCCGCGTAGCCCTCGACCGCCTCCGGCTTCTCCCGGAAGAGTCCGACGAACCAGCCCAGGGCCTTGAACGGGGCTGCCAGCGCGACGCTCCACCACGGAGACTTCGTGTGGTCCTTGAGGTAGCTGTAGTAGTCGGTGGTGACCATCCCCTCCTTCCTGTCCTTATACTTCACCTCGACGGAAAACAGGTCCGTGATGAACGGGGTCGACGACACTATCTCCGGGTAGAGTTCCGGATAGAGGGCGTCGTTGGTGGTCATATTGCTGACATTCGCGCCGAGCATCGAGGCTATCGAAGACACGGCGTTGCTGGTCTTGGTGACGATCTCCGGAGCGAGCTTGGAAGTCACGGTGTACTCCTTTGGCGTGCTGAAGCCTATCACCAGCCCCACAACGGCGGCAACGCCGCACCACTTAAGGATCAACTTCCAGTCTTTGAGCAGCTTGCGCAGCAGCTCCATGATGTCTATCTCATCGTATTGTTCTTCCCTTTCTTCCATGGCGCTATTGATGTATTGTGCGATGATTCAACTTATTACCAGAGTCTGGTCAGGATGGCCAACATATATACGAGGCTCGATGTCGAGCTCATTATCGACGCCACCTCCGCCGCGGACAGAGCCTGGCGCTCAGGCTTGGTCGGCACGACTATCGTGCATCCCGGCTCGACCCTGGCGCTGTTTAACAGGTTGCGGGAAGCCTTGCCGTTCTGGTAGATCACATAGACGCGGCTGCGCTTGCCCTTGTCGGTGTAGCCGCCGGCGGCGTTGATATAGTAGGAGACCGGTTTGCCCGGCTTGAACACCACGGAATTCGGGGTCATCACCTCGCCTGCGATCTGCACGGTATTGACGAACTCCGGCACATTGACATAGTCGTGCTCCTGAAGGATGATATCGGAATCCCCGCCCCTGTGGGCCATCGCATAGTCGAGGTCGACCGCGATCCTGTATCTGTTATCGAGGGTGACTATAAGGCTGTCGGAGACCGAGCGGGAGAGCTTGTCCACCGACTCGGCGAGCAGCTCGCGGTCCTTCGAGTCGTCACGCTGGCGGATCATCACCGCACCGCGGGGGTTGGCATTGCCCACAAATCCGCCGGCCCTCTCGACCAGGTCGGAGAGTCTTTCGCCTTCATGGAGGATGGCATATCTGCCGGGGAACGCCACATTGCCCGCTATCTCGACAAACTTCTGCGGTCTGTAGCCCGGACTGCGGCGCACGGACACCACATCGTACGGCTCAAGGATGAAGTCGGCGCCGCCCCCGATGGCCAGACCGTCCTTGATGGCGAAGCTGTAGGCGAGCGCGAGGGTGTCGGACCAGGTCATCGAGGCCGGGTCATATATCCTGCGGGTCACGTCCACCCTCGAGGTGGACGCTCCGTCCAGCAGACCGCCCGCCTGCAGGATGAGGTCCTCGACGGTGGTCCTGTCGGCATAGGGATACTCGCCCGGACGCGTCACCATTCCGTTGATGGAGAGCGTGCCCCTGTCCTCCAGCTCGTAGATGCCGGACACCACCAGCACGTCGTTCTTGCGGAGCAGCACATCGTCGGTACTGCCGTCCACTATCGCACCTATGTTGACCGGAATGGTCTCAAGGCTGAGGTCGTCCTTCTCCCTGAGGATCACGGCCCGCCCGCGGAACGCATCCTCCGTGAGGCCTCCGGCGGAGTTGACCAGCTGGCGCACGGTAGCGATGTCGCCCCCGAGCTGGAACTCCCCGGGGCGGAAGACATAACCCCTGACTTCCACCCTGTTGGCGAAGCGCTCGAGGTTGGAGCCCACGGTCACCACATCGCCGTCCTGCAGTGCGCAGGAGCCGAATTCGGAGTTGCGCACGGTGAGTATCTCCTTCTCGTGGCCGGTGCTGCGGACTATCTTCACGTCGTCGCGGTAGGCCGCGCTGGAGAATCCGCCGGCATAGCCTATGAGTTTGTCGAGGGTCTCGCCCTGCTTGAGCTCATATCTCATCGGCATCTTGACGCCTCCCTCCACGGTGACGAGCTCGTCGTACGGCGGCACCATCACCACGTCCCCTTCGAGGAGCGAGATGTCGCTGTCAGTGCGTCCGGTGAAGAGGAAGTCGTATATGTCCACCGTCGCTATCTCCTTGCCGCCGCGCACCACCTGCACGTTCCTCAGGCTGCCGCTCCTGTTGACTCCGCCCGCGCGGTAGAGAGCGTTGAACACCGTGGTGAACGGGGAGAGGCGGAAGGTGCCCGGAGTGTTGACCTGGCCGAGCACGTTGATCTGTATGGTGCGAATGCGGCCCAGGGTCACGCTGAAGCTGGAGTCGGACACTCCCGCATATTTGCCGGCGAGCTTGCCCTTGAGCTTCTTCGAGGCTTCCGCGATGGTCAGGCCGCTGAGCTGGACAGGTCCCACCTGACTGATGTTGATGCGGCCCTCCGGGGAGATGACTGAGCTGATCGTGGCTTCGCTGACGCCCCATATCTCTATGATCACCTCGTCTCCCGGGCCGAGCACATAGCTCTCGGGAGTGGCCACATTCTCGTTAGGTTCGAACGACACTGAGGACCTCTTCCCGAAGATGTTGTGTCCGAAGATGCGGATGCTGTCAGCGTCGCTGCGGGGCGCGTCCGGGCCGGAAAGACTGCCATAGATGCCGGCATCACGGCTTCCGTCCTTTGTCGGGGCTCCTGTCAATCCGCTTGCGCGGGAGTCTCTGCCGTAAAAACTTCCGGACGCGGCCATGGCGGCGACCGAGCCGCCCTTGCCGTCTATCTGCTCACTGTACCTTGACTTGAGCCTCTCGGCCTGCTCCTTCGTCACGCCCTTGGCGAGCAGTTCCTTGCCAATCTGGCTCTCGCTCTTCCCTTCGGCTATGGCGGACTGGACATACTGCACGACCTGGTCGTCCGTCATCTGGGCGAATACCGGGCAGGAGAGCAGCAGAAGCAGTCCCGCGACTAAAAAGTAGAGTTTTTTCATTATGTTTGAATTGTTTGTATCCACATGTGCACCCGGCGCACAATTTGCGCCACTATGCATAAACGCACAAATTTAGGCATAAATTGCGTCGTATGCAAATTGGCGCGGGACTGGCTGGAGGGGCTGGCGAAAGGGGGCTGGCTACTTGAAATCACAAACTGTGACATCAAGTTGGGGAGGCACTGTGACATCAAGTTGGGGCGGCACAAGGAAACTTCCATTCGCATTCACGGAACAAGGCGTTGCAATGCTGTCCTCATTGTTGCGTAGCCCTCAGGCCATCAGTACAAGCGTAGCTATAATGAAGGCCTTGACATCCCTCTCTTTCATCTGCCTCCCGCAGACTGCCGTCTGCGACCCCTGCCGTTTTGGGTTCCCTCTTTGGGCCGACTCGGCCCGTCCACGATATGGGCCTTTCTATGGACGGGACGATGATTTCGCTCGGCCCGTCCACGATAAGGGGCTCCCTATGGACGGGACGATGATAAAGAAAAGAACTGGCAAGTCGTCCTCCTCCGCGTTGCCGGGACTCGAACGGCTGCGGAGCGGCCCGGAAAGGCGCGAAAAATTTCAGGAAAATTTCTACGCCGCGCTTGTAGATTCATAAATTATGTCTATATTTGCATCCGCCTTTGCAAAAGGCAGCCAGTCTGGTGCGGTAGTTCAGCTGGTTAGAATGCCGGCCTGTCACGCCGGAGGTCGAGGGTTCGAGTCCCTTCCGCACCGCTCCAAAATGCCTCAGAGGTCACTCTGGGGCATTTTCGTTTCCAAAATTTCGGAATTATGTACTGAAAATGTACTGAAATTTTCGGCCTGTACTGAAATCTTTCCTGAGCCGCTCCGCCCTCTGTACTGAAAAGGGTCCGGGCGCTTCTCAGCCCCGGACCCCGACGAAATTTTAACATACCGGCAATGGCTGCCGGATAAGTCGTCACAAAAATACGAAATTTCTCCCACCTCGTCAATTATTCGTATCTTCGTAACCGGGAACCGGCTGCTGCACCACAGTGCAACGCAATGAAAATTCTTATCGACAATGGCCACGGCCAGTTCACCCCGGGCAAACGCTCTCCGGACGGGGAATTTCGAGAATCCTTCTACAATAGAGAAATTGCCCGCCGTATTGTAGCCGACCTCATCGACCGAGGCTATGACGCAGAACTTCTCGTTCCGGAAGACGATGATATCTCTCTCAAAGAACGTGTAAGGCGCGCAAACGCCGCCTGCCTGCTTCACGGACGCAAGAATGTAATCTTGGTCAGCATTCACGTCAATGCCGCCGGAAACGGCTCAAAATGGCTCAATGCGACCGGATGGAGTGTCTATACTTCCAAAGGCAACACAGCCGCCGACCAGCTGGCCACTTGCCTCGCCGAAGCCGCCATCAAGAATCTCACCGGCCGTCGCATCCGCTCCGACTGGTCAGACGGAGACGTCGACTTCGAGGAATCGTTCTACCTTCTGGTCCACACCCTCTGCCCGGCAGTCCTGACAGAGAATGGCTTTATGGATTCACGCGAGTCGCTATCCTACATCACCAGCTCCGCCGGAAAGGATGCGATAGTCAGGCTGCACGTCGAGGGAATCTGTGATCACCTCGATGGCCTGCGGCACTAGTATTTCAAAGATCTTTCACATCGAGAGCGGCCTCAACGGTCGCTCTCGTTTTTCTGTATCATTTGCAGAGTCCTACCATCTTTCTTCCCATCATAATACTTCTGCAGCACCTGCGAAAATACATCATCAGGGCATACGGCATCAAACAACGTCATTGAGGATTTGAGCTTCAACGCATCAATTCCGGGCATAATATCTTCAATATCCTTCCCGGAAACATCAAGCAGAGCATGTGTTATCTCCCGAAGACGAGCCCCAAGAATCGGATGAGCCAGATACTCCTTCGCCTCCTCAACACCATTGATGCCGTAATAAATGGAATTCGGGCTGTGCCCCAGGCCTTTCAGCTGCGGGAACACATACCAAATCCAATGGTTCCGCTTCTGCCCGGCCTTTACCTCGGCAAGTGCCGTGTCGTAGCCGAATCTTTGTCCGTCAAGGAATCTTTCTATGCTATTGTCCATCATTTGTAGAATGTAAGCCAGTTCGTAGTGTATTTGCCGGGAATGGAGAAGATTTCCTTCACGCTGCCATCATCCTTCCTGTACCAGGAATAATTCCATCCGCGTCCCATATCACAATACAGTGCTGTCTTCGCGCCTATCTTCTTGAGCCCGGCCTTGAAATCAGCGTATGTTATCGGCACAGCGCAGTCAACAATGCAAAGCTTTCCTCCGATATCGCACAGAGCTCTGTACTGGTTCCTGGACTCCGGTTTGAAACATCCGGTGAACTCCTTTCCGTTGAATAATATCAGATTCTGACAGAATCCGCATCCACCTGCCGCAGCTGCCGCTTTGAGAGGTGTAACGGAGTTCTTGTGTCCATTATTGTAGAAATGCCAGCCTCCGGTCTTGCTCCAAGTGAAAACGCCATTATTCGGCCCGCAGTGGAAACCTTCATAAAACTTCCCGGAGCATACGTGATGGCCTGCTATATTCGAGTGCTTGAATTCGTTCAGAAGCACTCCCGTAAAAGCGGCTTCGCAGACAAAGATGACTTCCTTGTCGGATTTCGCTGGCATAGTTTCCGTCACGAGGTCTATCCTGCTGAACTGGGGGTAATAGCAGATGAGGTTGTCGTGGCGCTCAATGATGACATTCTGGCTTGTGGGTGCAACACTCTTCTGGGCATTTGCCACGATGGTCAGCAAAATGCCGAAGATAGCCAAGGTGGGTATTATTATTCTGCGGAGTGCCATATACAAACGGATTATGCCCTATTCCGGAGATAATATGCCCTATTCCGGAGATAATCAGCATTAATGAGGTTCATTGACTTCAAGAACCTGTGCACATAGATGAACGGGCCGACAATGATAAGGCTGCCAAGAATATTCCAAAGCCAGAAATCCTCAGCACCAAATGAATAGTTGCAATTGCGTGCTTTGAGTTCCTCTCCAATGCGGTTGCTGAGTCGATGATACCAAACCAACGGGGCTATACACAGAGTAAGCCAGGAGAAGATAAAGGCAATCAGCAGGTAGTGCATTGTATGTTTCCCATCACGCCGAGTGGCGATGATGTTGATTTCCTCCGAAATGTGAGACATCATTACGAGACCATATATCCCGAATGTGATGATTTCAAGAAGGATAAGTTTCAGAAGTCCGCGGTTAGTGTTGAACATAGCGATAGATACTATTGATTATTGTTCTTATGTCGAAGCTCATCCAAATAGCCCGCCGTAATAACCCCAGATGGGAGCGCTATTACAGCGACTCCGAATATCGAAGAAATCATTCCAATAAGAGAATCTTGGCCTCAAGTTCGGTAGATGTGTCCATATATAAAGGGTATGCTTATGTGCAAGGATAATACATAACGATGAGAATCGCAAATAATTTGTCTGAAAATCAGCCGTTTGTAATATAAATTTTATGCCTCGTTAGGAGTTATTTCGGGAATGCAGGGTTCAACAAACTTTATTACTTGCGAAACTTGAGTGGTGATTATTTCTCGTTTGCGGGGGAGATGACAGTACGATTGTCTATACCCTGAGCTTGAGGCCGGCGAGGATGGTGTCAGGCCGCAGTTCGAATACCGCCGACTCTTCCCCCGCCATACAGAAGCCGCACTTCGGGCAGATGCCCGCCTCCTCTCCGATGCACTGGCTCTTGCGCGTGCCGTCGGTGAAGATGAAGTTGGTCATCCAGCAGCGCTTGCGGAACTTGTTGTCCCGCATCTTCCCGAGGCCGCTGCGGGAATTCATTATAGGGTAGCCCCGCTTCTTGTAGGCCAGTATCGTATCGATGACCTCCAGCCGCTTCCCGTGCGGAAGTTCGAGGTCCTCCGTGCCCGGGAAAGGGGTGTGGAAGTTGAGCGAGATGCTCTCGAAATACGGGCTCTCCGCCACATATTCTATCGCCGCCGCGACCGAGTCGCAGTTGAGCGTATTGATGGCCATATTGGCGCTCAGGTGCTTTGAACCGCAGGTCGCGACATTTCTCTCCAGCCGCTCGAAACTGCCTTTGCCGCGGACGCGATCGTGGTATTCGCCCACTCCGTCCATCGACACCCAGATGCTGTCGGCTATGCTGCCGTCGAAAGGCATCTGCGCGTTGGTCGTGATGGTGCAGGAGAAGAATCCTATGGCGCGGGCGAGCCGGCACAGGTCGTTGACCGTGCGCTCCCCGTCCCTCCAGAGGAAGGGTTCTCCGCCCTCGAAATCGACGAATCGGGCCCCCAGCGAGTAGCAGTATTCCAGCTCGCTGCGGATCTGCCCGTAGGTCTTGCTCTGCGGGTCGTTGTGGTTGTAGACGCTGCAGTGCCTGCAGCTGAGGTTGCAGCGGTCAGAGATGAAAATCACGCTCTGGAGCGGCCTGCGGCGGCCAAGTATGGCGCGGGCCCACCACCATCCGAGATAAAAAAACTGTCCGACGGTATTCATCACTCAGGTATATCAGAAAACACAAGTTTCGCAAGTAAAAAATATTGTTGTAAAACAAGCATTGTGCAGGTACTTG
>CAVGLS010000038.1:0-17369 GCA_963630225.1 bacterium | reverse complement strand
TTTTAATCACCTGAAAAGATGAAATACTACGACAGGACATATGAGCTGGGGCTGCTCAAGGACATCCAGACCCGATCTTTCGAGGAGTTCTCGAAGATGACCGTGCTCAAGGGGCGCAGACGAATCGGGAAAACGACTCTCGGAGGGCTCTCTATGGAGGTCACGGATTCGGTTTATCTGTTCGTCTCAAAAAAGGCGGAGGCCGATCTCTGCGCAGAGTACTCGGAGGCTGTACGAAAGTCTCTCGGGGAATTCGTTCCTCAGGGGATATACCACTTCAAGGACATATTCGCACTCCTGCTCAGCATCGGGAAGCACCGTCGGTTCAATCTCTTCATCGACGAGTTTCAGGATTTCCTTTATGTCAATCCTTCCATATATTCGGACATTCAGGATGTGTGGGACCGCGAGAGGCGACTCTCCAATGTAAATCTCGTGGTCAGCGGTTCGGTGTTCACATTGATGGAAAAGATATTCAAGGACGGGAAGCAGCCGTTGTTCGGGCGCGCTGACCTCAGCATCACGCTGGATCCGTTCCGCACGGATGTGATGAAGGAGATCCTCGCGGACTACAAGACAGATTACACCAATGACGACCTGCTCGCGCTCTACTGCTTCACCGGCGGAGTCCCGAAGTATGTCGAGCTTTTCCTTGACAACGGATGCACGGATATGGAGAGTATGGTGGATTATATGACCCGCCCGGACTCGCAGTTCTTCGAGGAGGGCAAGAATATGTTGATACAGGAGTTCGGAAAGAACTACGGAACTTATTTCTCGATCCTGGGGATCATAGCTTCGGGAGAGGTCTGCCTGCCGCAGATAGAGGGGATGCTCGGGGAGAAGAGTCTCGGCGGACAGATGAAGACTCTCGAGGAAGACTACGGACTCATCAGCAAGAAGAGGCCGATAAGGTCCTCGGAGACCTCGAAGGCCGTGCGCTACGAGATAAACGATGTGTTCCTGCGCTTCTGGTTCAGGTATTTTGACAGGTACCGCACGCTGATAGAGATAAAGAACTATTCTGCGCTCGCAGATATAATCAAAAACGACTACGCTACATATTCCGGAAGGGTTCTGGAGAGATGGTTCCGCCAGAAGATGATGGAGTCACAGCAGTATCTTGAGATAGGGGGCTGGTGGCATTCCAGGCGGGGGAATGCCAATACCGTACAGGAGAATGAGATAGACATAGTCGCAGTCTCCCTTGACGGGAAGGTTCACGCCTACGAGGTCAAGAGGAACAGGAAGAAGTATTCTCCGGCGCTGATGGCTCAGAAGACGGAGGACCTGAGCGAAAGTGTCTTCGGCAGGCAGGAGATCATCTCCGGATGCCTTTCTCTGGAGGATATGTAATCACGCTCCTTGACGGCTGGGGAGACTCTCTATCCGCGGATATGATGCGGCATAGATTCAGGTGTGATGATGGATATTTCGCAAAGGCCGGCCACCTTGCCGTCCAGAGTCCAGGCACTCTGGAATATCAGCTTATGAACCCCCTCTTTCTCGATGGTGTAGCAGTTCGAACCTCCGGTCGCCAAGAGCTCCCGGATAATTTCCTGCGAGCGTTCGTTGTGGCAGTCGAACAGGTTGCGGCCTATCAGGTCGCCGCGCTTGCGGTATTGCTCCACCGCCCTGTCGTTCATATATATGATTACTCCGTTGCTGTCGCACACGGTAATGGAACAGTTGAGGCCTTTGGCCCAATCTGTCACGATATTGTTTCCCATTTCACAATCTGTTTTTCTGTCAGCTCTATGCGGGGGTCAAGTCAGAGCGCCTGGAGCCAGGCGATCATCTCGGCAAGGACTTCGGGAGAGAAGGTCTCCTCTATCTCCTTATACTCTGAGAGTTCGCCGGTGACGCAGTGCTGGAAAAGGTGGTTGAGGCCTTCCTCGGCGCGGATGACGTTCCTGCCATCGGAAGGGAGCCCCTCCCGGAGAGCAGCGAGGTTGCGCTTGCAGTCCACCTGGGTGTCCTTGCTGCCGTTCAGGGCCAGGACTGGGCAGGTGACTCCGGACAGACTCCGCGACACGTCCAGCCCCAGGAAGTATTCCATATATGGCGTGCGCAGCTGCTTCACTGCCAGATTGTAGTTCTGCTTCAGAGCCTCGGACAGACCATAGTCGTCCGCCGAAGGAAGCGGAGAGCGGGACGTTATGGCCTCGTAAGTGTCGGAGAGAAGGCGGGTGAATGATTCGGCTTCTGCATCTCCCAGCCCGGCGCTCTGATAGGCACGCCTGTTCTGGTCGAGCAGAGTCTCGGCTCCGGAGACGATCATCCCCGCCAGACTTATGGCGAAATCCACCTGTCCCTCGGCCGCGAGCATAAGCGCGATGGTCCCTCCCTCGCTGTGCCCGATGATCCCGACATTGTCGAAACGGCTCCTAAGAAGTTGCACTCCGGCCAGGGCGTCGTTCTTGAGGTCCTCGGTCGTGCACAGGACGACATCTCCCGTCGATTCCCCAAATCCGCGGTCATCGTAGCGGAGCGTCGCTATCCCCGCCTTCGCGAAGGCGTCGGCGATGACAGCGAAGGGCTTGTGGCTGAACAACTCCTCGTCCCTGTTCTGGAGACCGCTGCCCGTAACCATAATCAGCACGGGAGTACTCCGCCCGCAGTGCTCGGGGAGCGTCAGCGTGCCTTTCAGTACAGCGTCGCCGTTGGCGAAGGCCACCTCCTCGGTGGTGTAGGGGAACGGTCCTACCGGAGTCTGCGGCCGCCTGATGAGGGGCGCACCCGGCACGAGCGTCAGCGGCAGCGACATCCCCCGCTGGGTGAAAGTCCCTGCGATGACCTTCCCGGCCCACAATCCCCGGAACGAAGCGCCAATCGCCGGCACATTCAGCGTGATGCTTCCGGTCGCGTCTCTGGAGACCTCGACCGGGATCTCTCTCGCACCATGGTCCGGCGCATCGAGCGTGGCGGACTCTTCCCCGATGTGGAAGACGAGCGCGAGCTCCACCCCCGACACCTTCAGCTTCCCCGTCCAGTCTCCGGTCTGCGCATTCGCCGTCAAGGCGGCCGCAACGGCCAATATCGCAGCAATACAAGCCTTCTTCATAACCAATAGCTCTTTGAATTCAATATATCCACTCAAGTTTCGCAAGTAAAAAATATTGTTGTAAAACAAACATTGTGCAGGTACTTACAAAACTTTCCCTCCTGCACAAGCTTCGCTTATTATTATGTTACCCTTTTCCTAAAGGGGGTGACTAAAAAGTCCCATATGGACTTTTTAGTCACCCCCTTGTCATTTTGCGGAGAGGACGAGATTCGAACTCGTGGTACGGAATAACCCGTACGTCAGTTTAGCAAACTGGTGGTTTCAGCCACTCACCCACCTCTCCAGTGGTCCCGCTTCTGCCTGTCAGCGGGACGACAAAGTTACAACAAAAACTTTGTTTTGCAAATCATTTCCGCGCCCCGGGCCCTATTTTCGTCCGGAGAGCAGGGAGTAGATCTTGCTTCCGACATCGCTGTTCTCCTGAATCCCCGTGAACTCGCGGGAATATGGACCGTAGGCGAAGATCGGCACCATCATCGGGGTATGCCCCCTGCTGGTATATACCCCCTGCACATAGGCATCCTCAGGCACTCCACGGGAGAGTATGACCCCGCCCGTCTCGTGGTCGGCGCTGATGAGCACGAGGGTATGCCCGTCCTTCTCGGCGAAGCGTATCGCCTCCTCGACCGCCTTGTCGAAGTCGAGAGTCTCCCTCACCGTGCCGGCGAAGTTGTTGCTGTGCGATTCCTTGTCGATGCGGGCTCCCTCGACCATCAGGAAAAAGCCCTTCTTCGCCCGTGCGGACAGGTACTCTATGGCGAGCCTGGTCGTGGCGGGGAGATAGTCGCCGCGCTGCTCATACTGGACGCTCTCCGGCAGGTAGAGCAGGCGTGAGCTGCCGCCGACCGCCTCGTCGTCAGGCGAATAGACGACCGAGTAGGCGGCCTTGATGGCTTCCTGAGTCTTGAGGTCGAGCTTCCCGAATATGTCGCCGCTCCCCGCCGAGGCGAAGATGAGGCTGCTCTGCGGGAGATCGGCCCAGATAGCGGCGGACGCTCCGCGAGCCGTCTGATGGGCGAAGAACGCCGCAGGTGTGGCGCCGTCGAGATTGTCCGTGGAGAGCACTCCGCAGGCATAGCCGAGGGGGGCGAGCTTCTCCGGCAGATTTTCCAGCCGCTGCAGGTCGGGGGACATCCCCAAGTAGCCGTTGTTGGTCTTCTGCCCGGTGGCGTAGGCCGTGCCGGACGCCGCCGAGTCGGTGGTGAAGTTGTTGGCCGACTGGGTGCGCACATAGCCGAATGTCCGCAGGTTGGTCATCGTGAGCGAGCCGTTGGCATACATCGCCGCATTGACCGCTCCGTGCCCCATCCCGTCGCCGATCATCAGGATGACATTGCGTATCCCCTTCTCCTTGCCGTCGTTCTTGAACGATGGGGTGTAGCTGCTCTGCTTCTCGACATAGACCTCGCCCTGCGTGGCCTTGACCTCCCTCCCCGCCGGGGTCTGCGCAAAGCCCACAAGCGCGAGCGAGAGAGCAAATAAAGAAATAATAAACCTTTTCATATCGATAATATCCCGTCACATCCTCCCCGAGGATGCGACATCCCGCAAATATACTCAAAAACAAGGAAAGATGGGCTACCGCGACTCCAGTATTTCCCCGTTGTCGCGGACGACGGCAGCTTTCCAGCGGTCGGTGTAGCCCGGCTGGCTTATCTTGACCGGAATGCCCTCCGAGTACTCGGAGTGGACGAACGAGCCGTCCTCGGCCTGGGCCTTGATGTTGCCGTCGATAAACTTCACGAGCAGCAGCTCTTCGAGCCTTGTCCACGCCGCGAACTGCTCCTGGGCGGTGTCCACGCTATAGTCGGTGAGCAGTTTGAGCGCCTTGCGCGTCTTGCCTCCGGCGACGAGTTCCGCAGCCTTGGCGTCCGTCTGCGGCACGCCCACGGTCATCTGATAGTTCTCAAATCTGTCAGCCGCCTCGCGGGCCACCGGGGCCATATGATTGTACATCCTGTAGCAGGCGTTCGCCACGCGGTTGCACATCCAGAACTGGGAGGTCGCGCTGTAGTGGAGCATGTCTCCGTTGCCCACGCGGAGACACTCCGGGACGGCCCTGGTGTTGACATAAATCGGAGTGAGATAGGACGTCGCGGCATCGTCGCAGCCGAACCATATCAGAGCTCCCACCTCGTCCGGGAGGTAGCCTCTGGACTGCGCCACAAACCAAAATCCGGTCTGTTGGGTGGCAATCGCCCTCTCGTTGACATAGGTCTTGCCCTCCCAGCTGAAGCTCATCGGCCTCCAGCGGTACGGGAGCGCGTTGCCTCCGGCCCCGATGTCGACGGTCATATCCATAGGGGTGCCCTCGAAATGGTCGCGCATCGCGTCGGCCACATCCTTCATCGTGAGCTTGCGTGACGGCTTGACGAATAGCGGCATCTCCCCGTCCAGATCGTATCCCATCGCGTAGTCGAGCCAGTCGGAGGCCGGCCGGGTCACTTCAGCGCCACTCTCCGTGTAGGTGAACTGCCCGTCGCAGAGGATGTTGAATGCGCTCCAGGCGCGGGCGTCGCAGGCTCTCGCACCGCTGAAGTCGAGCGGGTTGTAGGCGTCGCGGAAGCTGAACTCGGCATCTTCGCCGCTGAACCAGCCTTTCTCGCGGGCGAAAGAGATCACGTCCGGCGCATAGAGGCAGTTCTCCGGGTCGTCCAGCGGGAAGCGGGTGATGCGGGCCTGGTTGGCGTGTGCGCAGATATACCCGTCAGGGATGCGCCTCGCCACCCACACTATGCCTTTGTCGCCCTCTCCCTTGCCCACGAGATCCATCACCCATGCCTCCTCGGTGTCGGCGATGGAGAAGGTCTCGCCCTCGGAAGGGTAGCCGTAGCGGTTGGCGAGAGCCACTATCGTCTCAATGGCCCCGCGGGCTGTGGAGGCTCTTTGGAGGGTGATGTATATCAGTGAGCCATAGTCCATTATGCCATTGGGGTCGACCTGCTCCTCGCGCCCTCCCCAGGTGGTCTCGGCGATGATGAGCTGGCGGGAGTTCATATTGCCCACGGTCTGCCAGGTGCGCTCCACCTGCTCGATGGCTCCGAGCGGCTTCTGGCTGTCCCAGTCGCGGATGTCGAGCATGCTGCCGGCCTTGAACCTGCCCGCAGGGGTGAAGTACAGCTCCCCGTAGAGCTGGTGGGAGTCGGCGGAGTACGAGACCATACAGGAGCCGTCGGCACTTGCCCCCCGCGTGATGATGATATTGGAGCAGGCGTCCGCCCGGTGTGCGGCAAGCAGTGCGGCAAGCAGGAAGAGAGGCAGAAATTTTCTCATTTTTATTAATCTTTACTAAATTTGTGGTTTGACAACTCACAAATCTATGAAATTTTTGGGAATAGTGGTTTCATTGCTTCTGCCGCTTTGTGCGATGGCGCAGCAGAGCGTCTCCGACGCCGAGAAGGAGGCGAAGCAGATGCGCGCAGCCATCGACGCTCAGATAGAGAGCCTTACGCGGACCTTGGATCTCGAGGACTGGCAGGTTTTCTATGCCGACTCGATTATGACCCACGACTACGCGGCGATGAGCGACGCCCTCAAGGGGCTCAGGGATTCGAAGGTGAGCAACACGGACGCCTACCAGCGCACGATGGACAAGTGGTTCGAGCAGATGTACCAATCTATGCATAAGGTGCTCAGCGACAGCCAGTGGGAGAAGTACCAGAAGTCCGGGGCGGCAAGGGATAAGAAGGCGCGCGACAAGCGCGAGGCGAAGCGTAACAAATAGGATATGACAAGAGAAGACATAGAAAGGGTGCTTGGAGAGCTCTCCGCTCTCAAGTGCCGGACACGGAAGGAAGTGGAGGAGGCGCGTGTGCGTTTCCTCGGCAAGAAGGGGGAGATCACCGCGCTCTTCGACGAGTTCCGCGTGGTGGACAAGGACAAGAAGAAAGAGTTCGGACGCTCGCTCAACGAGCTGAAGCAGACGGCCCTCTCCAGGATAGAAGAGCTCCGCGGCGAGGTCTCCGACCAAGGGGACGGCGACGCCCGCAAGGAAGACCTCTCTATGCCGGGCGACGACTTCAAGCTCGGCTCAAGGCATCCGGTATCCATTGTCCGTCAGGAGATTGTGGACATATTCCGCAAGTTTGGCTACGATGTTGCCGAAGGCCCGGAGATCGAGGACGACTACCACGTCTTCGAGGCTCTCAACTTCCCTCCGAACCATCCGGCCCGCGATATGCAGGACACTTTCTTCGTGTCCGCCGGGCATCCTGACCCGCTGCTGCTCCGCACCCACACCTCAAGCGTGCAGGTCCGCACGATGGAGACGCAGAAAGTGCCCATCAGGGTCGTCTGCCCGGGGCGTGTGTTCCGCAACGAGGCCATCAGCGCCCGCGCGCACTGCATCTTCCACCAGATAGAGGGTCTCTATATCGACGAGGGCGTGACTTTCGCCGACCTCAAGCAGGCCATACTGCTCTTCGCCCGCGAGATGTTCGGGCCCGAGACGCAGATCCGTATGCGCCCGTCGTTCTTCCCGTTCACGGAGCCGTCCGCCGAGGTGGACGTGAGCTGCAACATCTGCCACGGCAAGGGCTGCAACATCTGCAAGGGGACCGGTTGGCTGGAGATACTCGGCTGCGGTATGGTGGACCCGAACGTGCTGGAAGCGAGCGGGATAGACTCGAAGAAATATAGCGGCTTCGCTTTCGGGATGGGTCTGGAGCGCATCGCGATGCTCAAGTGGAGGGTCAACGACCTGCGCCACTATTTCGAGAACGACCTGCGTTTCCTCAGGGAGTTCGACTCCGCGCCGGAAGTCTGATGATGGAGGGTCCCGTCCGTTGACGGGGCGGGCCCTGTGTTCTTGAAACCACAGAGGGGGCGTGCGGAGCTCCCGAAAAAAACAAGAAAATGTCAAAGTTCAGCACCAGATTTATGGTAATGGCAGTGCTGTTTGCGGTCTGCCTGATCACCTCCAACTTCTTCGTCCCCCGGGTATGGCGGCTGGGGAGTCTTCCCCTGCAGCTGTCCGCGCCCGTGCTGCTGTTTCCCGTCACCTATGTGATCAACGACTGTCTGACGGAGGTCTACGGCTACCGCCGGTCCCGCCTCGTCATCTGGATCGCCTTCGCGATGAGCGCGTTCGTGGCGCTGATGTCGGCTCTTGCCTGCGCGTTGCCCGAGCCGATTGACGCGGAGAGCAGGGCGGTGGCGGACAGCTTCAACTCGCTGTTTATGCTCGTGCCCCGGACCACCTTGGCATCGCTGCTCGCCTTTGTCTGCGGCTCCACCTTCAATGCCTTCATTATGAGCAGGATGAAAGTCCTCTCTTCGGGCAGGCGGTTCGGCCTGCGGGCCGTCGTGTCGTCCGTCGGGGGCGAGGTGCTGGACTCCTGCGTCTTCTTCCCGATCGCCTACTGGGGGATGATGTCCCCGCTGGGCATACTCAGCCTCGGGGCTATGGAAGTATGCGTCAAGGTTCTCTTTGAGATCATCGTTCTCCCTCTCACTTCCCTGGTGGTCAAAACTCTCAAGCGCAGGGAAGGGGTCGACGTCTATGATATTGACATTTCGTACAATCCGTTTAAACTTTCCGATATATGATGAGACGAATTCTCCCGCTTGCGCTGCTTCTTGCGCTGACTGTTTCCGCTGCGGCGCAGACCCCTGCTGACCGCCGGCCTCTCGACCACGATGCTTATGACTCCTGGCAGAGGGTGTCCTCCGTCAAGATTTCCAACGACGGCTCCATCCTCGCCTGGCAGGTTTCCGAGCAGGAGGGCGACAGCCGTATCGTCATCCGCAGGATGAAGACTGGCGAGGAACTGGTGCTCGAGCGCTCTTCCGACTTCAGGATGAGCGAGGCTGCGGACTTCGCCACCTGCCGCATCAGCGCCCCGTACGCCGTGACCCGTCAGGCCAAGATAGACAAGAAGAAAGACGACGAGATGCCCCGGGACAGCATCGCCTGCATCAATCTCAAGACATTCGAAGTCACAAAAATCGCCGACGCGTCAAGCGCCGCCACCGGCTGGGACGCCGCGCCGTATATATTCATAAGCCGGAAGGTGAAGGGGGAGAAGGAATACAAATCCCTGCTCGTCTTCGACACCTCCGACCACAGCGTCGACACCCTCCGGCGGATTGCCTCGTTTGCGGTTTCGCGCAGCGGCGACAAGCTCGCCGTGGTGACCGCAAAGGACAAGAAGGACTCGCTCTCCAAGAGCGCGGTCGTGCTGTATGACTACTCCGCAGCGGGCAGCCGCGAGCTCTCCGAGGGCCGCAAGAGCTACTCCGGGCTCTCGTTCAACGACGCGGGCGACAAGCTCGTGTTCCTCTCCAGCGATGAGGAGGAGAAGCTTTGCGGCACGCCGAGCTACGCCGTGCATCTCGCCGAGGAGGTCGTGCTGCAGAAAGCCACGCGCCGCACTCCGGCGAAGACCGAGCTCCGGGTCAGGGAGCTGGTCCCGCAGCACGCCGCCGCTCTGCCGGACGGATGGGTGATCTCCAAAAGCGCCAATCCTCGGTTTTCCAACGCTTCATCGCGGCTCATCCTCAACCTCGCGGAGTACTTCCCGGCCAAGGACACCACTCTCGTCTCCTTCGAGACACCCTCGCTGGACATCTGGAACTGGGACAGCTACAGACTCCCTCCGATGGACAAGGCCAATCTCCGCAAGGACATCCGCACCGCAGTAGTCAACCTCTCCGCTCCGTCCGAGCTGCTGACGCTCTCCGCCAACGCCAATGACAGAATCACTTTTGTGGCCGGGGCGGAGGGCGGCTTCGCCATCTCCCGCGACTCCGGCAAGTATATGCTCGAGTCGCTCTGGGCCGTCAATCCCAAGGCCGACTACTCGGTGGTGGACCTGCGGGACGGGAGCCGCAGAAGCATCGTCGACTCTCTGGAAGGCAACGCATCGGTCTCACCTTACGGCAGATACCTCGTCTGGTTCAACCCGCGGGACGGGCACTGGTACTCCCGCAGCACGGCGGGGGGAGACTTCGTCAACCTCACCGCGCAGTGCGGCTCCGTATTCTATGACGAGGAGGACGACCATCCGCTCGGCTGCTACATCCCTTACGGCTCGCCGCGCTGGGTAGGGGAGGACGAGGCGGTGCTTCTCTCCGACCGCTACGACATCTGGAAAATCTCCCCTGACGGCAAGAAGGCCGAGCTGCTCACCGCGGGTCTCGGACGCAGTGCCAGGATACGCCTGAGCGTCCTCGACCTTGGCCGCCGCAACAACCCGTACCTCTACCAGAATATCCTCAGTTTCCCGCGCAAAGGCAAGATCTACCTCTCCTGCCAGGACGAGGAGACTTCCGAGAACGGTTTCGGAGTGGTCGACGTCGCGAGGTGCAGAGTGTCCGACTGCTTCACTGACAGGTGGTCGTTCTCGTCCGTCGTCAAAGCCTGCGACGCCGACACGATAGTCTACCTCAAGGGCAACTTCCGCAACCCGATGGACCTCTATGTGACGGGGGACAACTGGCGCGTACAGACCCCTCTCACGCATATCAACCCGCAGCAGGACAGCTACCTCTGGGGCGACGTGCAGATGGTCCGCTGGAACGCCTACGACGGCACTCCGCTCAAGGGACTGCTCTACACTCCGGACGGGCTGGACACCCTGAAGAAGTACCCGATGATGGTATATTTCTATGAGAAGAATTCCGAAGCCCTCTACAACTACATACAGCCTGCGCCGAGCCGCTCCATCATCAACATCCCGTTCTATGTGAGCCGGGGCTATGTGGTCTTCGTCCCGGACATCGTCTATAAGGACGGCCACCCGGGGGAGAGCGCCTATAACTGCATCTGTGCCGGTGCGGAGGCGATGTGCGACCGCTTCAGCTACATCGACAGGAGCAGGATGGCAATCCAGGGCCAGAGCTGGGGCGGATACCAGACCGCATACCTCGTCACCCGCACGGATATGTTCGCTGCCGCCGGGGCCGGCGCGCCGGTGGGCAATATGACCAGCGCCTATGGCGGAATCCGCTGGGAGTCGGGCAACAGCCGCATCTCCCAGTACGAACACGGGCAGAGCCGCATAGGCAAGACTCTCTGGGACGAGGGCGGACTTGAGCTGTATATAGAGAATTCGCCGGTGTTCTTCGCTCCGAAGGTCAACACTCCGGTGCTGATAATGCACAACGATGCCGACGGGGCGGTGCCTTGGTATCAGGGGATCGAGTTCTTTATGTCGCTCCGCCGTCTGGGCAAGCCGGCCTGGCTGCTCGAATACAACAACGAGGCGCACAACCTCAAGGAGCGCCGCAACTGCAAGGACCTCTCAATCAGACTCCAGCAGTTCTTCGACCACTATCTCCAGGGCGCTCCGGAGCCGGCCTGGATGAAGTCCGGGATACCGTATGCGCGCAAAGGGAGCTATTTCGCATACGAACTGCTCCCTCATTGAGCGGCGCAGGGGTTCGGGGCGGCAGCCCCGTAAAGGAAAGTGCCTCGGATGAGACTCGAACTCACACGGACATTGCTGCCCAAGGGATTTTAAGTCCCTCGTGTCTACCATTCCACCACCAAGGCAAAAAAGGGCGACGGCCCGGGGCCGCCGCAGCGGTGCGCAAAGATACTTAAAAATATTTCTTTTCCTGCCTGTTGAGGGCGAGGAATATGAAAATCATCACCGAGAACGAGAGCAGCGACGAGCCCCCGTAGCTCAGCATAGGCAGCGGTATGCCGATGACCGGCATCAGCCCGATGGTCATCCCGACATTGATGAAGAGGTGCATAAACATACAGGCCGCCACGCAGTAGCCGTAGATCCGGGTGAACGGTTCCCGGCACTTCTCCGCATCCTGTATCAGCCTGTATATCAGGAAGACATACAGCAATATCAGCAGCAGGCAGCCAAGGAAGCCCCATTCCTCCCCGACGGTGCAGAAGATGAAGTCGGTGCTCTGCTCCGGCACGAAGCCGAAGGTGGTCTGGGTGCCGTTGAGGAATCCCTTGCCGACCAGGCCTCCCGAGCCGATCGCGATCATCGACTGGCGCACATTGTAGCCCACTCCGGCGGGATCTTCCTTCATCCCGAGGAGGATCTCGATCCGCTTGCGCTGGTGGTCCTGAAGCACATCGTTGAAGAGGAAATCGGTGGCGAAAAAGAGCGCGACTCCCGCCGCGAGCACCGACAGGGTCCGGACTATCTGTCCCGCCCGCAGCCGTCCCCGGCGGTAGCCGGAGCCGAAGAGGAAATACAGGGTGCAGAGCAGAGCTATGACTATCGCCGAAGCCCACCACGGGGCGGTGAGGGTCAGGATGAAGAGCAGCACCGCAGCCCCGATGAATATGAACCACCATCCCGACAGCCCCTCGCGGTAGAGGACGAAAAGATAGCCGGCATACACCAGCGCCGAGCCCGTCTCGCTCTCTCCGAGTATGGCGAGCATAGGCAGCCCGAGCACCGCCGCGACCAGAAGGAAGCCCCGGCGCGAGTCGAGCCGGAAGCCCTGGCGGCTCATCACGAGCGCGAGCATCAGGGAGGTGGTGATCTTCGAGACCTCAGCCGGCTGGAACTTCACCGGTCCCAGCTCAAACCAGGAGTGCGAGCCCTTGACATCCTTGCTGACGAATATCACCAGCACCAGCAGCACCAGCACCAGCAGATATGTCGCCGGCGCGACCACCTCCCAGAGCTTGGGGTTGATGGCGAAGAGTATCAATATGTCCACCCCGAGCGAGATCAGCATCCAGGTGAACTGTTTGCCGCTGCGGCAGTTCAGGTCGAAAATCGACGACGGTTCGGTGGAGTGGACGGAGGCGTAGATGCTTACCCAGCCTATCAGCATCAGGGTGAGATAGCACAGCACCAGCTTCCAGTCGACGGTCTGCCGGAGGTTGCGCTCATATCTGCGGTTGACGGTGTTGAACAGTCCCATGGCCCTCTAGAAGAATTTAGTACTCAACATCCTGTCTTCCAGATACTTCCTCTGCGGGCAAATCTCTCCGTTGAGATACATCTCCAGCATCAGCGAAGCTACGGGCAGCGCCCAGGTGGCCCCGAACCCGGCATTCTCCACATAGGCGGCCACCGCAATCTTCGGATTGTCCTTGGGGGCGAAGCAGATGAAGACGGAATTGTCCTTGCCGTGCGGGTTCTGCGCCGTGCCTGTCTTGCCGCACACGTCCAGCCCCGGGATGGCGGCGTTGCGCGCGGTCATCCCCGCCGAGCCTCCCCCGTTGACCGCCATATACATTCCGTCCACGGCGGTCCGGAAGTGTGCGGTGTCCACCAGGGTGTAGTGCCGCTCGCGGAAGCGCGGGTCGATGCTGACTTCTTCCGAATCCTTGACGATGTGCGGGATATAATAGTAGCCCCGGTTGGCCATGATCGCGGCGAGATTGGCGATCTGGAGCGGTGTCGCGCCTATTTCACCCTGCCCGATGGACAGGGAGACCACGGTCTGGAACTTCCACCGGCCCTTGCCGTAGATGCGGTCGTAGTAGGACGAGGTCGGGATGTTGCCTCCGAGTTCGGAAGGGAAGTCGCTTCCCGGCTTCAGCCCGAATCCGAAGCTCAGCACATATTCCCGCCACTTGTCGAGGGCCTGCGCCGTGCCGCCGTATGCCTTGTTCTCCAGGATGTTGCGGAACACATAGCAGAAATATCCGTTGCACGAGGTGGCGATCGCATCCTTAAACTGCAGCGGCGAGGCGTGCGCGTGGCAGCCGAGCTTGTGGTTGCCGCCGTAGTTGAAGCCCTTGTTGCACGGGTAGGAGTCGGACGGCGTCAGCACACCCTCCTGCAGGCCTATCAGACCGTTGACGAGCTTGAACACCGAGCCCGGCGGGTAGGAAGCCATCACGGTACGGTTAAACATAGGTTTACGCGGATTGCGGGCGATCTCGTCGTAGTGTCTGCCGATGTCGGACAGCACGTCCACGTCGATGCCCGGACTGGACACCATAGCCAGGATCTCCCCGGTCGACGGCTCGATCGCCACGACCGAACCCACCTTGCCCTCCATCAGGCGCTGCCCGTACTGCTGGAGATGCGCGTCGATGGTGGAGACGATATCCTTGCCGGGCACGGCATCCTTGTCCTCCGCTCCGTCCTCATAGGCGGACTGGAGCCTGTTGTGGGAGTCGCGCAGGAATATATGGTAGCCTTTCTCGCCGCGCAGCGTCTCCTCCATCGCGGCCTCCAGCCCGGTGCGGCCGACATAGTCTCCGGACTTATACTCGGGGTGCTTGCGGATGTAGTCCGCATCCGCTTCGGAGATGTAGCCGAGCAGGTTGCCGCCTGCGTTGAACGGGTATTCGCGTATGCTTCGCACCTGGGCTCTGAATCCCGGGAAGAGGTACTCCTGCTCCGCAAACTTGATATAAGTCGCGTGCGGCACCTGCTTGAGGAAAGTCTGTGTCTGGTAGCCGATCCTGCTGCGGTAGGTGCGGTAATACTCCATCCTGCCCCTGACGAACTCGACGGTGGTGTCGAGCGCGGCGGCCAGGGCGAGGGTGTCGAACCGCTCCACGTCCCTCGGGGTGACGAGGATGTCGTAGCAGACCGAGTTGCCCACCAGTATCTCCCCGTTGCGGTCGTAGATCACCCCGCGCGGCGGGTAGATGGTGGAATAGACCATCGAGTTGTTGGACGCGTCCCGCTTGAACTCGTCGTTAATCAGCTGGACATAGAAGAGCCTGGCCAGCAGCACTATAGCCACCGCTCCCAGCCCGATGAGAAGCTTGTTTTTCCGGTTTATCTCCATCTCGCCTCAGGGTCTGGACAGAGCAGATTGGCGACCGGAAGCGCAATGGCCGAATCCAGGGCGAGCGATGCGGCGAACCTGACGGCCATCGCCCAGAGCGGGACGGTCCCGGCGCAGTCGGCGAGGATGTAGATGAGGAGGAACACGGCATTGAGCAGTACTGCGGCGAGGAGCAGCTTGGCCAGGCCGAGCCGCCCGGAGGAAATCTCCTCCCCTCGGGCGAACAGTTCGCTGCCGAACACGGCGGACAGCACCAACCTTCGCAAAAACGCCACCGGCACCAGCGCGAGACAGCTGAGCCCGAGCGGAGCGCCGACGAGGAAGTCGGCAGCGAAAGCGGACGCGAAGGCGACGAGCATACATCTGACCGTACTGCACTTCAGCGGCAGGCAGAGTATCATCGCGGGCAGCAGCGTCACCACGAGCAGGGGTGTGAAATCGCAGAAATTCCACAGCAGCACCTGCGCGGCGAGCAGCAGGACATATTTGACCCTGTAGCTCATTTCTTCCCATATTCTGAGGCTTCAAGCGCCTCGATTTCCCCTCTCTCGGCATTCTCCGTCACCGTCACGTAGCGGAGGCTGTTGAAGTCCTGAAACAGACGCACCTTGACCTGCCGCGTGGAGCCGTCCACCAGGCGGCTCTCTCCGGTGACTCCCACCGGGATGTCGCCCGGAAACAGGGCGGAAAGCCCGCTCGTGGTGACTGTGTCGCCCGGATTGATCTGATAGTGAGGAGGGATGTCTCTCACCACCGCTCCGTCGGGACTCACCCCGTCCCAGCGCAGAGGGGCGGTCACCCCGCTCCTGCCGATACGGACGCTGATGCTGACGTTGGAGTTCATCAGCGTCAGGCCGTAGGAGTAGTGCCTGTCCACGGCGCTGATGACCCCGACTATGCCCTTGTCGCTGATGATGCCGGACTGCGGGATGATGCCGTCCTCGGAGCCGCGGTCGATGATGATATAGTTGTGCATCGTGCCCCGGCTGAGCTTGACTATGGTCGCGGGGGTGTAGATGAAGCCGCCGCTCCTCGACGCCGCTGCGGCAGCCTGTCCGGAGCCGCCCTGCTCCTTGAGTGCCCTCAGCTCCTCGCGCAGCCTCGCGTTCTCGGAGGCGAGGTAGTCGTTCTGGCGGTAGGTGTAGAAGTGGCTGCGGAACTTCTCCCCTCCGCTCCAGAGAGTTGCGGCGGTCCTGCGGGAGATGCGGTTGAGCCAGATGTTCTGCAAGGTGGAACTCCTGCCCAGCATAGCAATCGCAGCAACCTCCATCAGGATGAAGATTGCCGCGCTCGCCACAACAGCGTAAGTTCGTCTGCCCTGTGACATCTACCTCATAAGGAAAGTGTAGCTGTCGGTGTGCTTGAGAGCGTCGCACGTGCCGCGTCCCACCGCGTGCAGCGGGTCTTCGGCGACGTGGAAGTCGATGTTGACCTTGTCCTTGAACCTCTTGGCGAGACCCCTCAGCAGCGAGCCGCCGCCGGAGAGGTAGATGCCGTTCTCCACGATGTCGGCGTAGAGTTCCGGCGGAGTGTTCTCGAGGACGTGGAGGATGGACGTCTCTATCTTGGCGATGGACTTGTCGAGGCAGTGCGCAATCTCCTGGTGGGTGATGGTGGCCTCGACCGGGTGCGCGGTCATCAGGTTCGGTCCGCGCACGATGAACGGCTCCGGCTCCTCCTCGTCGAGGTCAGGTATCACGGCGCCGACCGCGATCTTTATCTTCTCGGCGGTGATCTCCCCCACCTTGATGTTGTGCTGCTGGCGGAGGTAGTACTGGATGTCGCTCGTGAAGACGTCGCCGGCGGTCCGTATGCTGTCCTGCTGCACAAGGCCCCCGAGCGAGATCACTGCAATCTCGGTGGTGCCTCCTCCGATGTCCACTACCATATTGCCCTGAGGGGCTTCGATGTTGAGGCCGATGCCGAGCGCGGCGGCCATAGGCTCGAAGATCAGATAGACGTCACGCCCGCCCGCGTGCTCGGTGGAGTCGCGCACGGCCCTGATCTCCACTTCGGTGGAGCCCGACGGGATGCCGACCACGATTTTGCGGTTCGGGGTGAAGAGGCTGCGCCTGCGGCTGCTGACCTGCTTGATGAAGCCGCTGATCATCATCTCGGCGGCGTTGAAGTCGGCTATGACTCCGTCGCGCAGCGGTCTGATGGTCTTGATGCCGGGGTTCTCCCTCTCCTGCATCAGTTTGGCTTTCTGGCCGATAGCTATGCACTTGCCCGTATTGTTGTCGATGGCGATGATGCTCGGCTCGTCCAGCACGATAGCTCCGTCCTGATAGATGACGGTATTGGCCGTCCCGAGGTCAATCGCCAGTTCCTGATTCAAAAATGCCATTTTACTAACTCCTTGTAGGTTGAAAGACAAAAGTAGACAAAAATACTTAAATTTGCCCATAACTCGCCCAAGTTTGGGACTTATTTTTCGGAGAATTCAGATTTTGAGTTTCGCATTTGCGAAACACGGTTTTGAAAGCAAGTGAGGGTGACTAAAAAGTCCCGCAGGGACCGCGACGTAGGAGCGAAATACCCCTCATAGGGGTCGCAGACGGCAGTCTGCGGGGGTTAAGAAACCTGAAAGGGGCTGACTAAAAAGTCCCATATAGACTTTTTAGTC
>CAVGLS010000037.1:0-17966 GCA_963630225.1 bacterium | reverse complement strand
GGGACCGCGACGTAGGAGCGAAATACCCCTCATAGGGGTCGCAGACGCCAGTCCGCGGGGGTTAAGGAACCTGAAAGGAGCTGATGCAGCCCTACCAGCCCTTGCGGATGTTGTCCGCCACCATCGAGACGAGTCTCGGGAGCGAGGTGGTGCTCGCCCAGGCGCTGTGCGGCGAGAAGCGGAAGCGCTCCGGGTGCTTGAGCCGCAGCAGCGGGCTGTCGGCGGGCAGGGGTTCTTCGACAAATACGTCCAGCGCGGCTCCGGCTATGACCCCGTCGTCGACCGCCCGGGCGAGCGCAGCCTCGTCCACGATGCCGCCTCTGCCGAGGTTGAGCAGCACCGCGCTCCGCTTCATCATCGCGAGCTGCGGGGCTCCTATCAGACTCTGTGTGCGGGAGTTGAGCGGGGCGTGGATGCTCACCGCATCGGCGCAGCGGAGCAGCTCCTCAAGACTCAGGCTCGGATAGTCCGTGTTGTGGGAGGTGCCGGAGGTGGAGTAATACACCACCCGCATCCCGAATGCGGCGGCGATGGACGCCACCCGCGAGCCTATCGCCCCCATCCCTATGATGCCCATAGTCTTGCCGCACAGCTCGACCGCCGGATGGGTGACGTCGGTGAATATGCCGCTCGCGCTGTACTTCCCGCTCTTGACGCAGTCGTCGAGATAAGGCGCGTTGCCCAGCAGCGACAGCAGGTGGGTGAATGCAGCCTGCGAGACGGCTCCGGTGGAGTATCCTGCCACGTTCCGCACTATTATCCCCCGCCGCTCCGCGGCCTGCAGGTCGATATTGTTGACCCCGGTGGCGGACTCGCAGATGAGCCGCAGCTTCGGGGCACGGGAGAGCAGTTCTTCGTCCACCCGCACCTTATTGACCATCAGCACATCGCAATCCCCCACCCGCTCCAGGGACTCCTCCCTGGTGCTCGTGTGGTAGGTGACGAGCTCGCCCAGCTGCCTGATCTCGTCCAGCGGGGTGTCCCCCAGCGTGGAGGCGTCAAGATATACTATTTTCATCATCAATGTGTTTTACATTTCACAAACTGCGGGGACGGGCGGGCGTCACTTCGACAGCCTCAGCGAGATGCGGCCCCGGTCGAGGTCCACTCCCAGCACGGTCACCCTGACCTGCTGGTGCAGCTTGACGACCTTGGCGGGGTCGGTGCCCCGCGGCCCCATCTGCGAGACGTGCACGAGCCCGTTGTCGTGCAGGCCTATATCCACGAACGCACCGAAATTGGTGATGTTGGTGACTATGCCCGGCAGCTCCATCCCCGTCTTGAGGTCTTCGATGGAGCGGATGTCGTCGGCAAACGAAAACTCGCCCGCGCTCTCGCGGGGGTCGAGGCCCGGCTTGGCGAGCTCCTTAAGGATGTCGCTGACGGTAGGCAGGCCAGCCGTCGCGGTGACGAAGTCCTCCGCCCTGATGCGGGAGCACAGTTCAGCATTGCCCACCAGCTCGCGGGTGCTGACTCCCAGCGAAGCGGCCATCCTGTCCACGATGCCGTAGGACTCGGGGTGGACGGCGGATGCGTCCAGCGGGTTGTCGGCCCCGCGGATCCTGAGGAACCCGGCGCACTGCTCGAATGCCTTGGCCCCGAGGCGCGGCACCTTCCGCAGCTCCGCACGGCTCCTGAACCCGCCGGAGGAGGTCCTGTAGGCGACTATATTCTCGGCGAGCGCCGGCCCGATGCCCGACACATAGGCGAGCAGATAAGGAGATGCGGTGTTGAGATTGACCCCGACGGCGTTGACGCAGCTCTCCACGGTGTTGTCGAGCGTCTCCTTGAGGAGCGACTGGTCCACATCGTGCTGATACTGGCCGATGCCGAGGTTCTTCGGGTCTATCTTCACGAGCTCGGCGAGCGGATCCATCAGGCGGCGGCCTATGGACACCGCCCCGCGCACGGTCACATCCTCGTCGGGGAACTCGCGCCGCGCGATGTCGGAGGCGCTGTAGATCGAGGCCCCGTCTTCGCTGACAGTCCATACCTTGCAGCCCTCGGGAAGACGTATTCTGCGCAGAAACTCCTCCGTCTCGCGGGATGCGGTGCCGTTGCCTATCGCTATCGCCTCTATCCCGAACTTGTCTGTCATCTCCTGCACGGAGGTGATGGCCCGGACCTTGTCGTTCTGCGGCGGATGAGGGTATATTATCGTGTGATACAGCAGATTGCCCTGCCCGTCGAGGCAGGCTATCTTGCACCCGTTGCGGAATCCCGGGTCTATCGCCATAGTCCGCTTCTGCCCCACCGGCGCGCCGAGCAGCAGCTGCCGGAGGTTCTCCCCAAACACCCTTATGCTCTCGACGTCGGCCTTGCGCTTGGCCTCCCTGATGACTTCGCCTGAGATGGAAGGCTCCAGCAGGCGCTTGTAGGAGTCGGCCACCGCCTCTTTGATCTGGTCCGCGAGGGCCCCGGACGGGTAGGAGTGCTCCTGACAGAAGTCGTAGTATATCTTGGCGGCGCATTTCTCCGGGTCGGCATCGATCCCGACGCTGAGGTATCCCTCGCTCTCCGCCCTCAATATGGCGAGCAGATTGTGGGACGGGATGCGCCCGAGAGGCATCTTGAAGTCGAAGTAGCTCCGGTATTTGGAAGCTTCCGCCGAGTCGCGTCCGGCCTTGGTGACTGAGGCGCACACCCGTCTGGAGCGGAAGATGCCGCGGAGGTCCTCCCGGATCCGCGCGGTCTCGCTGAGCCTTTCGGCCACTATGTCGCGCGCCCCCGCGAGGGCCGCGGCGGTGTCGGGAACCTTGTCGCCGAGAAACTTGAGGGCCTCCGCCTCGGGATTGCGCGTGCGGACGTTCCACATCAGGTCCGCGAGCGGCTCGAGTCCGAGCTCCCGGGCTGCGGTGGCCCTGGTGCGCCTCTTGGGACGATACGGCAGATAGAGGTCCTCCAGCTCGGTGGAGCTCAGACTCCCCTCAATCCTGGAGCGCAGATCGTCGGTGAGCGCTCCGGCCTCGCCTATGGTCTTGAGTATCGTCTCCTTGCGCTTCTCCATCTCGTCATAGACATCCGCCCAGTGACGCACTTCGGCCACCTGGGCGTCGTCCATCCCGCCGGTCCGCTCCTTGCGGTAGCGGCTGATGAAGGGTATCGTGTCGCCGTCGGCAAACATCTCCACGCAGTTCTCGACCTGCCAGGCCTTCAGCTCCAGCAGTTCGGCAATATGGTTGATATAGAGTTCTTTCATCGCTTCGGAAGGATTTTTCTGAATCTCAGGGCAAGCACGCCCCAGAACGCTTCGCCGAAGATGCTGCCCGACATCTTGGAGGTGCCCTCCCTGCGGTTGACGAAGATCACGGGCACTTCGGCGATCTTGAACCCGAGCTTGCGGGCGGTGTATTTAAGCTCGATCTGGAAGCCGTAGCCCTTCATCCTGACGGCATCCAGGTCGATGGTCTCCAGCACTTTGCGGGAGTAGCAGACGAAGCCGGCGGTGCTGTCGTAGATGCGGAACCCCAGCACGGTGCGCACATAGATGGAGGCGCAGTAGGAGATGAGGATGCGGGAGATCGGCCAGTTCACCACGTTGATGCCGTCGCAGTAGCGCGAGCCCACGGACATATCGGCCTCCCCTCCGGCGCAGGGGCGGAGCAGACGCGGAAGGTCGTCGGGGTTGTGGGAGAAGTCGGCGTCCATCTCGAAGATGTAGTCGTAGTCCCGCTCCAGAGCCCATTTGAACCCTGCCACATAGGCCGTGCCGAGTCCGAGCTTGCCCTCGCGCTCAATCATATCCAGTCGGCCCGGGAATACTCTCATCAGGTCGCGCACCACGGCGGCGGTGCCGTCCGGCGAGCCGTCGTCGATGATGAGGATGCCGTACTCCCCTTCGAGCCCCAGAACCGCGTGGATGATCTTGGAGATGTTCTCAATCTCGTTGTAGGTCGGGATTATTACCAGTTTCCGCTCCATAATCTGTGTGTCAATTCCACAAATGTAGTGCTTTTTTCTTATTTTTGGGAGCAAAAACCGCAGGTATGACAGTCAGCAGATTTGATATCCCCCTCAGGGTCTCCACTTCCCGCATCCGGGAGATCGCCGATGCCGCCGCTGGCTCGGACTTCACGCTCATCTACACCGGCCCGTCGGAGCTCAGGTGGGTCCGCTTCGGCCTGGAGCGCATGATGCAGGTCGCCTCCGACAGCGGGGCGGCCATGGTCTATGCCGACCACTTCTCCTCCGTCGGGGGTGAGGTGCAGCCGTATCCGGTGATCGACTGCCAGGCCGGGGCGCTGCGGGACGACTTCGACTTCGGCGGGGTGCAGCTCTACCGCAGCGACGCCCTCCGCGAGGCGGTCTCCAGGATGGACAGGGATTACGTATACGCCGGCCTGTATGACCTGAGGCTCAAAGTCTCGCAGAAAGGCAGCCTGGTGCACATCAACGAGTATCTCTACTACGAGCTGGTCCTCGACACCCGCAAGTCGGGAGAGAAGCTCTTCGACTATGTGGACCCGCGCAACCGGGCGGTGCAGGTCGAGATGGAGCAGGCCTGCACCGAGCACCTGAAAGCCGTCGGGGGCTATCTGAAGCCGGAATTCAAGCCTGTCGACCTCTCGCGCGGCGGCGAGTTTGAGCGCGAGGCCTCGGTGGTCATCCCCTGCCGCAACCGGGTCCGCACCATAGGGGATGCCATACGCTCGGCGCTCGGGCAGAAGACTTCGTTCGGCTACAATGTCATCGTGGTCGACGACAATTCGACCGACGGGACGCAGGAGGTGATCCGCTCCTTCGACGACCCGCGCCTCATCTACATAGCCCAGGACGCGACCTACCACGCCATCGGAGGCAACTGGAACGCCGCCGTCCACCACCCCCTGTGCGGGCGCTTCGCGCTGCAGCTCGACTCGGACGACGTCTATTCCGGGCCGGACACGGTGCAGAAGTTCGTGGACGCGTTTCGGGAGCAGAACTGCGCGATGGTGATAGGCTCCTACCGCCTGACCGACATCGATCTCAATCCGCTGCCCCCGGGAGTGATTGACCACCGCGAGTGGACCCCGGAGAACGGGCGCAACAACGCCCTGCGCATCAACGGCCTGGGAGCCCCGCGCGGCTTCTGGACGCCGCTGCTTCGGGAGATAAACTTCCCTACCACCAAATACGGCGAGGACTACGCCGTGGCGCTGCGCATCAGCCGCGAATATCAGATAGGACGCATCTGGGACGTGCTGTACGACTGCCGACGCTGGGACGACAATTCCGACGCCGCCCTCTCCGTCGAGAAGACCAACGCGAACAATCTCTACAAAGACCGCCTCCGCACCTGGGAGCTCCAGGCCCGCATCGCGATGAACAGGGGTCAGTCCTCCTGCGAGATCTCACGCAGCTCGCTGCGGTAGGCCATCAGCAGCCGGGACTTCGAGATGAAGCCGAGGTACTTGCGGTCCTGGTCGACCACCGGCAGCCTCCACGCCCCGGTCTTGTCGAACTTCTGCATCACCGAGCCCATCTTCTCGCCGTAGTGGATGTACTCCGGCGGGGTCTCCATAATGTT
Source organism: bacterium (assembly GCA_963630225.1). GTDB lineage: Bacteria > Bacteroidota > Bacteroidia > Bacteroidales > UBA932 > Cryptobacteroides. Next base: position 12,460 of record CAVGLS010000037.1, on the reverse strand, counting down.
GTAGACGTGGATGCTGTCATATTTGTCGGTACTGAAGAGATACTTGCGGGCGGAGGCGAGGTCCACCATCCCCTGGAACCGGCCCTTAGAGTCGATCACCGCCATCACCGAGGCATCCGACTCGAAGCCCGAAAGCGTCTCGACCACTTCGCGCAGCGTCGCGTCGATCCTGACCTTCGGGTACTTGTCGCGTATCAGGTCCTCGGTGCGCAGCAGGGTCAGCACCGCCTGGTCGCTGTCGTGCGTGAGCAAGTCGCCGCTCTGCGCGATGCGCTTGGTGTAGATGGAGTACTTCTCGAAGATCCGCACCGTGCCGAACGAGACAGTGGAAGTCATGATCAGCGGTATCAGCAGCTCGTATCCTCCCGATATCTCGGCGATGAGGAAGATTGCGGTCATCGGGGCCTGCATGACTGAAGCCATCAGCGCCGCCATCCCCACCAGCACGAAATTCTGCTCCGGGACGGAATTGCCGCAGAGATTGAGACACCTCGCCACGACAAAACCCAGTATCGCCCCGGCGAAAAGCGTAGGGCCGAATGTGCCGCCGACTCCCCCGCCGGAGTTGGTGAGGGTCATAGCCACAATCTTGAAGAACAATATCAACACGAAGAAGAGCGGCACGCCCCAGGGACTATGCATCATGGCGGAGAGCACGGTCCTGTCTTCCAAACTGATCTCCTGCCCGCGAAGCAGACAGTTGAGCGAGTCATAGCCCTGCCCGTAGAGCGGCGGGAAGAGGAATATCAGCAGCCCCAGCCCGACGGCGCAGAGCAGCCAGCGCAGGTAGACGTTGCGCAGCTTGCCGAGCTTGTCCTCCAGCCAGAGCGTCCCGTCGGTGAAATAGAGGGAAAAGAACCCCGCAGCCACGCCCAGGACGAGGTAGAACGGGATATTGCCCATCGAGAACTCCGTCAGCTCGCAGGCAAACACCGGAGTCTGCCCCCGGAAAGCGTAGCTCACCACCGTCGCCGAGATGGTGGAAAGCAGCAGCGGAAGCATCGACTTCATCGACACGTTGAAGAGGAGTATCTCCAGGGTGAAGAGCACCCCCGCGAGAGGGGCCTTGAAGATGCCGGAAATCGCGGCGGCGGCACCGCAGCCCAGAAGCACCGTCACGTTGCGGTACGAAAGGCCGCAGACGCGCCCGAGATTGGACCCTATCGCCGCGCCCGTATAGACTATCGGGGCCTCGGCCCCCACCGAACCGCCGAAGCCTATGGTGAAGGACGAAGTCAGCACCGAAGACCAGGTGTTGTGCGGCTTGATGCGGGACTCGTTGCGGGAGACGGCGAGCAGAACCTTGGTCACTCCGTGGCCTATGTTGTCCTTGATGACGAATTTGAGCAGGAGCAGCGAGATCAGCATGCCGATGCCGGGGAATATCAGGAAGCCCCACTCGTAGGGACTGCCGGCGAAACTCCCGTCCAGCGCCCTGCTGATGCTCTCGATGGCCCAGTCGAGGATGACGGCGGCGCACCCCGAGAGCACGCCGACCACAAAACTGAGGAGCAGGAGCTTGTTCTGCTCGGATATTCCGCCTAAAATCTTACTCGGCCGCATCCCCGGGTTCGTCCTCCGAGCCGTACTGGGAGATGTTCTCGTCGGGGAGCGGGCCGCCCTCGTCGCCGGTATCGCCGGCCGTTCCTGCCACCTGCTCGTTCTCGGCGTCTTCCTCGCCCTCGAGCCACCTCTCTATGTCGTCGGCATCGTCTATCTTGACCTTTATCTTGACCAGATATATCGCATCGGGGATCTCGACCATCACGGCGTAGAACGGAGTGCCGTCCGGCTTGGTGTATCTCACAAGATCAGGGAGATAGTCGCTGAATCCTTTGGGATACTTCTCCGCAAATGCCTCCGCGAGCTCGCGGGACATATTCTCATAACTTACGATGTGACGCTTCTTGTTGTCCTGTGCCATATATCCGTAAACGCTGTCTTTGAATTGGAGTGCAATAATACTACTTTTTCTTAAAAAAAACGGCCTTTTGCGCCTTTTTTCGCTCGGGGTCGCGCTCGACATATACCGGCTTCATCGTGCGGGGGTCTATGCCGGTGCTGAACATAATCGACGAGGTGGTCATCGGGGTAGGCATAAAGTCCTGCACCTGATCCATCCATATACCTTTGAGACAGGGGTTGGAGGCCAATCTGCGCATATCTTCAAGCGTGCATCCCGGATGGGAGGAGATGAAATACGGGACGAGTTCGATGTGCGTGCCGTTCTCCCTGTTGATGCGGTCGAACTCGCGGCGCAGCCTCCCGAAAAGGCGGAAGGACGGCTTGGCCATATAGTACAGCACCCGCTCCTCCGTGTGCTCGGGAGCCACCTTCATGCGCCCGGAAACGTGCCTGAGCATCAGTTCGCGCAGATATGGCTTGCCGCTGTCGTCTATAAATCCGTTCTCGTCGAGGAAGAGGTCATAGCGTATGCCGCTGCCTATATACGAGTGCCGCACCCCCCGCACCGCATCCACGCGGCGGTAGAGAGCGGTCACGCGGCGGTGGTCGCGGTCGAGATTGCGGCAGGGAGCGGGGAAAAGGCAGGACTTGCGCCTGCACACTTCACATTTCTCCGGGTCGCGGCCCTGCATCCCGTACATATTGGCGGTCGGGGCGCCGAGGTCGGAAATGTTGCCCCTGAACTCCGGCATCGCCGCAAGCCTGCGCACCTCCTCCACTATGGACTCCTCGGAGCGGGACTGGATGAACTTCCCCTGGTGCGCCGCGATAGTGCAGAAATTGCAGCCTCCGAAGCATCCGCGATGGGTGATGATCGAGTCCTTGATCATATCGTAGGCCGGGATGCGCTTGCCCCGGTAGCGCGGGTGGGGACGCTTGGTGAACGGAAGGTCCCAGAACGAGTCCATCTCCTCCGTCGTCGAGGGAGGATACGAGGGATTTACCTGGACATAGCCGTCCCCCACAGGCTCTATTATGACCTGCTGGTGAAGCATATTCGCGTGGGTCTCTATCTTGTGGAAGTTCTCGGCGAAGGCCCTCCCGTCCACGCAGCACCGTTCGTAGGAATGCAGGACGAGGGGGTCCTCCACCTTCCACCTGCCGTGCCTCAGGAAGGCGAGCTGCGGGATTTTCTCTATCTGCCGGAGATTCCGCCCGGCCTCGATGGCGCGGGTGAGCTCCAGCATAGGCTTCTCGCCCATCCCGTAGCAGAGCCAGTCGGCCCCGCTGTCGACAAGTATCGAAGGGTACCTCCTGTCGTCCCAGTAGTCATAATGCGTCAGCCGGCGGAGCGAAGCCTCCACGCCCCCGATCACGACCGGCACCTCCGGCCACAGGCGCTTGAGTATCTTGGTATAGACCGTGACCGCCCTGTCCGGACGCTGCCCGAACTTGCCTTCGGGCGTATATGCGTCGTCGTGGCGCAGACGCTTGGCCGCAGTGTAGTGGTTGACCATAGAGTCCATCGCTCCGGAGTTCACTGCGAAATACAGCCTCGGAGCGCCCAGCTTGCGGAAGTCCCTCAGGTCGTCCCTCCAGTTGGGCTGAGGCACTACGGCCACCCTGTAGCCGAACTTCTGCAGATATCGGGAAATGCACGCCGTGCCGAAACTCGGATGATCCACAAAGGCGTCTCCCGTAAAGAAGATGACGTCTATGTAGTCCCATCCGAGCTTCTGCACTTCCTTGACGGAAGTAGGTATGTCACATTCGCTGAGGCAGTTCAATTCCGAGGAGTCCCATCGCAGTGCGGAGGACGCGGGCTGTGGAGGAGATCAGGGCGAGCCTCATCTCCAGCAGCCTGCGCTCCGGCTCGCGGAGTATGTTTGTGTCGTGGTAGTACTGGTTGAACTCCTTGGCGAGCTCGTAGCAGTAGTTGGCTATGAGCGCAGGAGAGAGGGCTTCCGCAGCTTCGGCGACCTTCTGCGGGTAGGAGGCGAGCATCTGCACGATGCGTATCTCCTTGGGGCTGAGGACTATGTCCGGGGATATCGACGCCTTGGCGCCGCTTTCCTCCGCCTTGCGGAGGATCGAGCATATTCTGGCGTGCGTATACTGTATGAACGGGCCGGTGTTGCCGTTGAAGTCGATGGACTCCTTGGGGTTGAAGAGCATCTTCTTCTTCGGGTCCACCTTGAGGATGAAGTATTTGAGCGCCCCCAGCCCGATGGTCCGGTAGAGCTTCTCCTTCTCCTCCTCCGGCATCTCTGCGAGCTTGCCGCTCTCCTCCGAGGTGGCGCGGGCCTCCTGATACATCTTCTCGATCAGGTCGTCGGCATCGACCACCGTGCCCTCGCGGGACTTCATCTTGCCCTCCGGCAGCTCCACCATACCGTAGGAGAGGTGGTAGATGCAGTCGGCCCAGCTGAAGCCGAGCTTCTTGAGGATGAGCTTGAGCACCTGGAAGTGGTAGTTCTGCTCGTCGCCGACCACGTAGATGTGGGAGTCGAGGCTATATTCACTGAACCGCCGCTCCGCGGTGCCGAGGTCCTGGGTGATGTAGACCGAGGTGCCGTCGGAGCGGAGCAGGAGCTTGCGGTCGAGTCCGTCGGCGGTGAGGTCGCACCACACCGAGCCGTCCGGGTCGCGCGTGAATACTCCCATATCGAGCCCCTTCTGCACCAGCTCCTTGCCGAGCAGGTAGGTGTCGTGCTCGTAGTAGGTCTTGTCGAAGCTGATGCCTAGAGCCTTGTAGGTCTGCTCGAAGCCGGCGAACACCCACCCGTTCATCATCTGCCAGAGGGCGCGGACCTGGGGGTCGCCCTCCTCCCACTTGACGAGCATCTCGTGGACCTTGTCCATCACGGAAGGGTCTTCCTTCTCCATCTTGGCGAACTCCACGTAGCAGTCGCCCACAAGGTGGTCGCCCTTCTTGCCGCTGCTCTCAGGGGTCGCACCGCCGAAGCGCTGCTGCCAGGCATACATCGACTTGCAGATGTGCACGCCACGGTCGTTGACGAGCGTCACCTTGATCACCTCGTTGCCGGCGGCCTTGAGCAGGTCGGACACGGACGAGCCGAGCAGATTGTTGCGTACGTGCCCGAGGTGCAGGGGCTTGTTGGTGTTGGGGGAGGAGAACTCCACCATAATCCTGCGCCCCGTGGACGGAAGCCTGCCGTAGTCGCGGTCGGCGGCTATGGACTCCAGGCTCTCCCTCCAGTAGAGATTGGACAGGCTTAGGTTGAGGAAGCCCTTGACCGAGTTGAAAGCGCTGATCTCCGGGCAGTTGGCCTGAAGCCACTCCCCTATCGCGCTCCCGGTGGCGTCCGGCGACTGGCGGGTGATGCGCAGGAGCGGGAACACCACGAGGGTATAGTCGCCCTCGAACTCCTTGCGGGTGGGCTGCACCTGCAGCGCGGAAGCCTCCACCGAGGCTCCGTAGATTGCCTTGACGGCCTCTGAGGCCTTCGCGGCGATAAACTGCTCCGCGGTCATCAGCCCAGATATGTCTTGAGGAGCTTGCTTGCCGCCGGCTTCTTGAGCTTGCGTATGGCCTTCTCCTTGATCTGGCGGACACGCTCGCGGGTCAGGTCGAGCCTCTCGCCTATCTCTTCGAGGGTCATCTCCTGGCAGCCTATGCCGAAGAACGACTTGATGATCTCCCTCTCGCGCCCGGTGAGTATCTGCAGCGCACGCTCGATCTCGGTGCTGAGCGACTCGTTGGTCAGGCCCTTGTCGGCGCTGGGCGAGTCGTCGTTGGGCAGCACGTCCAGCAGGCTGTTGTCCTCTCCCTCGACGAAAGGCGCGTCCACGCTGACGTGCCGTCCGGAGACCCTCAGGGTGTCGGCGATCTTGTCCTTAGGTATGTCGATCATCTCGGCGAGCTCGTCGGCGGACGGCTGGCGCTCGTTCTCCTGCTCGAACTTGCCGAGAGCCTTGTTGATCTTGTTGAGCGAACCCACCTGATTGAGCGGAAGCCGCACGATGCGGCTCTGCTCGGCAAGCGCCTGGAGGATGGACTGCCGTATCCACCACACCGCATAGGAGATGAACTTGAAGCCCCGGGTCTCGTCGAACTTCTCCGCCGCCTTGATCAGCCCGAGGTTGCCCTCGTTGATGAGGTCGGGCAGGCTCAGGCCCTGGTTCTGGTACTGCTTCGCCACCGACACCACGAAGCGCAGGTTAGCTCTGGTGAGCTTTTCAAGCGCTTCCTGGTCGCCCTTGCGTATGCGCTGCGCAAGTTCCACTTCCTCTTCCGGGGACACCAGCTCCTCGCGTCCTATCTCCTGGAGATATTTGTCCAGCGACGCGCTCTCGCGGTTGGTGATGGATTTTGTGATTTTTAACTGTCTCATTATAGTATGATATGATTGTCGCGGCCGGAGGCTTGTCCGACCGCGACAACACTTGCCTGCCGACAGACTGCCTATTCGTCCTTTCCGAAGCCGAAATATCCGGGTCTGCCGCTCGCAGTAACGCCCTCGATGAAGATGGCGCCGTTGCTCTTCTTGGCGATGTCGATGACGTCCTGAGGCTTGCTGACCTTCTTGTCATTGACATAGAGGATGATGAATCCGTCTTCTCCGCCGGCCTTGGCTATCCTGCCGTTGCCCGCTGAGACGATCTCGACACCCTTCTTGGCGGCCCTGAGGCTTGCGCCGTAGAACACTATCGTACCGTCAGAGTTGCGGGCCGCGGCCTCCAGACTGTCCTCGTCGAGGAACGTCACCGGGAGCTCGAGCGTCTTGCCTGAGCGGACGAGCCTGATCGTGGCCTTGTCGCCCGGGTGGAAGCCGTTGACCTTCTCCTGAAGCCCCTGCGGGGTGGTGATCCTGGTGGAGTCGATGGCGACTATCACATCCTTCTCCTTCACGCCTGCCTTGTCTGCAGACCCTCCTTTCACAACTTCAGCTATATATACGCCGTCGAGCGAAGAAAGTTTCATCTCCTTCATCATTTCTTCGGTGACGGAAGTGATTGAAACTCCGAGTTTCGCCCTCTTGACCGCGCCGAAGTCGATGAGGTCGGCCACGACCTTGTGGACGATGTTCGAAGGCACGGCAAAGGAGTAGCCGGCATAAGAGCCTGTGGTTGAGACAATTGCTGTATTGATTCCTACTAACTCTCCCTTTTTGTTGACGAGCGCGCCGCCGGAGTTGCCCGGATTGACTGCCGCGTCGGTCTGGATGAACGACTCAATCTTGAACTCGCCGCCGCTGGACATCGAGCGGCCCTTGGCGCTGACGATGCCGGCGGTGATGGTGGAGCGGAGCTGCTCTCCGAGAGGCGAACCTATCGCGAGCACCCACTCGCCGAGGCGCAGCTTGTCCGAATCCGCAAACTGAAGGGTCGGAAGGCCTTTCTCCTCTATCTTGATCAGGGCCACGTCGGTCGCCGGATCGGTGCCTATGACCTTGGCCGTGTATTTCTTGTTGTTGTTGAGAGTGACGCTCACGCTGGTGGCGTTGGCGACCACGTGGTTGTTGGTGACGATGTAGCCGTCCTGACGGATGATCACGCCGGAGCCGCTGCCCTTGCGCTCACGGCTTCCGCCGCCCTGCTGGCCGTAGCCGTCGCCGAAGAAGAAGCGGAAGAACGGATCTATATACTCCTGCTGCGGCACCTTGGAGCTCACCTCCACATACACGACCGCCTCGACTGCGGTCTCCGCCGCGTAGGTGAAGTCAGGGTAGTCGGACAGTGACAAATTGACAGTCTTGACGAGCTGCCCCTCCGGGGTGACTGACACCTGCGAAGAAGCCTCCTGTGTGGCCGGGGACTGGCTCCGGACGACGGCGAATGCGGTGAGCCCGCTCAGGGCCATCGACGCAAGCACGATAAAGAAACCTTTCTTCATATCTTAAAGTCTTTTAAAATTTCCGCCGTCTAAAAAGTCAAATTGTATGCCAATATTCGGGAATAATTAGTATTTTTGTCAAAATGAACTATTGACTGATATGGAATTCAACATTTCAAGCGCCGGACTGCTCAAGGGTCTGATGGATGTGTCCAAAGCCATCCCGACGAAGACCGCCCTCCCAATACTCGAGAACTTCCTCCTCGTCCTCAAGGGCGACAGGCTCGAGATCACCGCCTCCGACCAGGAGCTCACGCTCAGGACGGTGATTGAAGTGCAGAGTTCCGTCACGGAGGGCAGCATAGCCGTGCCCGCGCGTCAGATGACCGACCTGCTTAAGGCGCTGCCGGACCAGCCGGTGGCGATAAGGACCGTCTCCGACGGCTCTTTCGAGTGCATCTGGAGCAACGGCAACTCCTCCCTGCCCTACTTCCCGGCGGAAGACTACCCTGCCATCAAGGGCGCGGGGGCTGACGCCTCCACGGCGGTATTCCCGGCGCAGGTGCTCGCGGAAGGCATCAGCAGCACCATCTACGCCACCGCGGACGACGAGATCCGCCCGACGATGAACGGCATTTTCTTCGATATGGACACGGACGGAGTCACCCTCGTGGCGACCGACTCCCACAAGCTCATCTGCTACTCCACAAAGGACGTCAAGGTGGGCGAGAAAGCCTCGTTCATCCTCCACAAGAAGCCGGCCGCCGTGCTGAAGTCCTCTCTCGACAAGGAGGTCGGGGATGTGACCGTATCGTTCGACACGGGCACGGTGGTGTTCAGCTTCGGCGAGACTATGATGGTATGCAGGCTCATCGTGGGCAAGTATCCCGAATACCGCAGGGTCATCCCGCAGAACAACTCCAATATCCTGAGGATAGACCGCAACCGGCTGCTCAACACGGTGAGGCGCGTGGCGGTCTGCGCCAACAAGGCGTCCAACCACATCAAGTTCGACCTCAGGCAGGGCCAGCTCGAGATCACGGCCCAGGACCTCGGCTTCGCGCTAGCCGCATACGAGAAGCTGGACTGCGACTACAGCGGCGAGAGCATCAGCATCGGCTTCAAGTCGTCGTTCCTGACCGACATACTCGGCAATATGAGCTGCGAGACCGTCGTGATGAAGTTTGCCGACTCCCGCAGGGCCGCCCTGATCGTGCCGTCGGAGGAAGAGGAGGAGAGCGCCAAGCTCTGCGGCATCCTTATGCCTATAATGGTATCATAAAGAGATCACGGCGATGCAACTCAATCTCAGCAGGCCTCTGCTCTTCTTCGACATCGAAAGCACAGGCCTCAACATTCCTGTCGACTCCATCATAGAGCTCAGCTTCGTCAAGGTCTTCCCTGACGGCGGGGAGAAGGTCAAGACCTGGAGGATAAAGCCCTGGGACTACGAGCAGCGCAGACAGCGCCCCATCTGCCCGGAGGCTTCCAAGGTCAACCATATCACCGACGATATGCTCACAGACTGCCCCACCTTCTTCGAGGTGGCGGACGAGGTGGCGGAGTGGCTGCAGGGCAGCGACCTCGCCGGGTTCAACTCGTCCAAGTTCGACCTTCCGATGCTCGCGGAGGAGTTCGAGAGGGCGAAACTCGCCGGCAAGGACTTGAAAGTCAATCTGCACGAGCCGCTGATGGTCGACGTGCAGAACATCTACCACACGATGGAGCCGCGCAACCTCAAGGCCGCCTACCGCTTCTACTGCGGGGGCGGGGATTTCGACAACGCCCACAGCGCCGAGGCGGACACCGTCGCCACCTACGAGGTGCTCAAGGGACAGCTGGACCGCTATCCTGAGCTCAAGAACGATGTCCAGGCTCTCTCGGCCTATGTCGGCAAGAAGTATGTGGACTTCTCCGGACACCTCATCTACAACGACAAGGGACAGGTCCTGGTCAATTTCGGCAAGCACAAGGGCAAGACCATACGGCAGGTCTTCGACACGGACCCGTCGTACTTCGACTGGATCCGCAAGGGCAGTTTCACCCTCGACACCAAGGCGCAGTTCGAGAAGTTTGAGGACCAGTTCAGGCGCGAGAAGTTCGCCACTAAGTACACCGTCGGGCCTTTCTGATGAATATAGTGGTTCTCACCGCCGGGAGGCGCACTGTGGTCAGGCCTGACACGACCTGGGAGAAGGACAGCGAAGACCTGTACGTCCCTGACTTCGTGAGCCGCGTCAGCTGGTCTCCGGTGCTTTATGCAAGAGTCTCCAAGCCGGGGCGGAGCATAGGGCTCAAGTTCGCCGGAAGGTATTTCCGGACCTTCGGTTACGGGGCGCTTCTGTATCCGGAAGACCTTGTGGACGGCTCGGAGGAGGGATATGCCAGCGCCTGCTGCCTGGACCACACTTCGTTCCTGCCGGGCGAGATGCCGGACAAGAGCGTCACGGGCGGCCAGGTGTTCAGACTTCTGAGGGACGGGGAGGAGATTTTCGTGAGTGAAAGCGCGTCTGAGCGGATGATTGAGGAGAGCATCGCGGAAGTCAGCAGATTCTGCTACTTGCGCACCGGAGACCTTGTCGCCGCCGAGCTGAGGCCGCGCGAGCCGCTGTGCGTGCGCACGGACGGAACGACCCGGCTGGAAGGGATGCTCGGGGAGGTGAGAGTGTTTGATTTCAAGACTATTTTTTAATATAGACAGATGGGGTTCATTTCCACTTCCAAATGGAACAGGGGCATAGTGCGCGTTGACAAGCGTTGGAAGCAGATTTCCGGATGTCCCTGGTTTCAGGGCATGCTGCTTATGTGCTGCGTGGTGGCGGCGATGCTGCTCGCCAACCTGCCGCTGACCGGCCATCTCTACCACAGCATCCTGGAGACCGAGATACAGATACACATATTCAGCGGCGGCGATTTTGACCTTCACTTCCCCCGGGGGATGACGGTCGAGAAGTTCATCAACGACATCCTGATGGTGGTGTTCTTCTTCACCGTGGGGCTGGAGATACGTCGGGAAATTGCCTGCGGAGAGCTTTCCTCGCCCAAAAAGGCGCTGCTTCCCGTGATTGCGGCATTCGGCGGGGTGCTCTTCCCTGCCGCCATCTACGCCATCGTCAATCACGGCACTGCCGCCGCCAGCGGCTGGGGCATCCCCACCGCCACCGATATAGCTTTCGTGGTCTGCATCCTCACTATGCTGGGCGACAAGGTGCCGACTTCCATCAAGGTCTTCCTCACCGCGCTGGCGATTGCTGACGACCTGATAGCCATACTGGTGGTCGCGTTTTTCTATGGCGGCGACATCAACCTTCCGCTGCTCCTGCTCTCCGCCGTCCCGATGGGGATGGCATTCATCATCAGGCGGCTGGGAGAGAAGCGGATGACTCCGTACCTGCTCTGCGCATTCCTCGTCTGGGTACTCTTCTACTACAGCGGCATCCACGCCACGATGTCCGGAGTCGTGATGGCATTCCTGATCCCGGCGACCCCGCGCTACAACAAGGCGCAGTACAGCCTCAAGCGCGACCGCCTGATCGCGATGCTCGCAAGGTTCGACAACGGCGGCGAGGGCTACTCCGACGGTCAGCAGAAGGAGTGCCTTCGCAAGCTCTCGGAGATAGAGAACGGCTCGATGGAGATGACATTCGTAGTGGAGAGATTTCTCAATCCGTGGGTCAACTACTTGATCCTGCCTCTGTTCGCCCTTGCAAATTCGGGGGTTGCGATCAGCGACGCGTCGTATTTCAATCTGTTCCGCTTCGACCCGGCGCTCGGCAGCGTGTCGATGGGAGTCTTCCTGGGGCTGGTGATTGGCAAGCCTGTAGGGATCACGCTATTCAGCTGGCTGGCGACGAGACTCCGCCTCGGCGAGATGCCTTCCGGCGCCGGCTGGGGCAAGATGTTTGCAGCAGCGTGCCTCGGGGGCATAGGATTCACGATGTCCATCTTCGTGGACACGCTCTCGTTCGGTGCCAACGCGCCCGAAATCGCCCGGCAGCTGACCGACGCGGGCAAGATAGCCATCCTGATGGCGTCCGTCAGCGCAGGGGTCATAGGAAGCATTATGGTGAACATCGCGGACGCTGCCGGCAAGAGGCGGGCAAAGGATTGACACTATCATTTTTTTTACTATCTTTGCAGTCCGTAATCAAGCCACTTTAGCTCAGTCGGTAGAGCAGCGCATTCGTAACGCGCAGGTCGCCAGTTCGAGCCTGGTGAGTGGCTCTCAAGCGAGTCGCGTCGGCGGCTCGCTTTCGCTTTATACCGGGGCTGCCGCCCCGGTATCGTTGCCTTAACCCCCGTCGTCCGCAGAGACCGCTGCCCGCCGTCCGCAGAAACTACAGCCCGCCGTCCATCTTAGAGGCTAAATCATGGACGGGACTGGCAAATTCCCCCTGCCGTCCATCCTGAAGGCTGAATTATGGACGGGACGCTGTTTTTGCCCGCCCCATCCATATTTAAGCCGCCAGGATGGACGGCACTCACCGAAAATCTCTTCCACGACAACTCGCCTTCCTCGAATCCTACGTCGGCAAAAGGGCCATCGTAAACCTCCATGTCGAGGGAATAATCCACTACTCAAGTTTCGCAAGTAATAAAGTTTGTTGAAAAACAAGCATTGTGCAGATACTTGCAAAACTTCAACTTAAATCTGACAACGGCAATCCCTTCGGGGCTCAATCCCTTCGGGGGAACATTATTCTTTCTTCAGCTCGACGGCCGGGTTGGTGCGTGCGGCGCGGACGGCCTGCCAGAGGA
>CAVGLS010000036.1:0-18273 GCA_963630225.1 bacterium | reverse complement strand
CTCGGGAAAGGGACTTGCTTTCGGCCCTATGGGCCTCTAAAACCGTGTTTCGCATTTGCGAAACTTAAAATGCTTATATTTGGGGAAAAATAACACTATGGCAAACAAGACCAGACTCCTCATCAAGACGATGCTCGTCTCCGCCGCTATGCTGCTCGGCTGCGGGGCGCTCTCCGCCCAGGTGCCTTTCTACGCCGCCGCGCCCGGGGACGGCGTGCTCTTCGGATACCATTCGCTGAAGTTCCGCCCTGCGAGCGGATATAACGAGAGTTTCACCACTTTCCAGTACGGCATCGGCAAGACGGCCGTCGGGCTTGAGCTCTACACCTGCCCGGACGGGGCGTATTCGGGCTACACCTTCCGGGCCGGGTTCTACAAGAGCAACTATTTCAACATAGGTTTCCAGACCAGTCCTACGTTCTCCCTCTCCGACCGCCACAAGTTCTCATATATCACCAGCGGGCTCTATGTCCACGGAGCCTTCGACACGGAGGGTCGGTTCTACTGGCTCTCCAACAGCCTTTGGACGGTGCATACTGACAAAATGGCAGATGTGGAGCACTGGCTCTACCTCGGGGCTAAATTCCCGCTTTCCAACGGTACTCTGATACATCCCATGGTGGGCGCGATACACTCCTGGAGGTTCGACTCCGATCCGGACCTTGCCATCGGATGTTCTTGGGCTGTGGGACATTACGAATTCTTTCTCTGGTCCAACAATTATTTCAAGGACGCGTTCAGGGTAGTGTTCGGCATAGCATTTGTGTATTAGAGAGCGTATGACCATTCAAAAGACCGTGATATGATTTGGATTGTATTGATAGCGGTGATGGCGCTCTCGTTCATCATCTCGGCTACACTTCAGAGCAAGTTTGACAAATACTCCCGCGTGCCCTCGCCGCACGGGCTCACCGGAGCGGACGTGGCGCGGCTGATGCTTCAGCAGAACGGCATCACCGACGTGACCGTGCAGTCCGTCAGGGGCAAGCTCACCGACCATTTCAACCCCCAGGATATGACCGTCAACCTCAGCGAGTCGGTCTACGCCAGCGCCTCGATCGCCGCCTGCGCGGTGGCCGCGCACGAGACCGGACACGCCATCCAGCATGCCAGAGGCTATGCGCCGCTCAAGTTGCGCAGCGCCCTTGTGCCTGTGGTCACGTTTGCCAACAACACCGTGCAGTGGGTGCTCCTGCTCGGAGTGCTGCTCCTCAACGTGTTCCCTTCGCTGATATGGATCGGCATCGCGCTCTTCGCTATGACCACCGTCTTCAGCTTCGTCACGCTTCCTGTTGAGATCAACGCCAGCCAGCGGGCCGTACAGTGGCTGGAGGGTGCCGGGGTTGTGGACGCGACTTCCCGCCCGATGGCGGTGGACGCCCTCAAATGGGCCGCCTACACCTACGTCATAGCGGCAATCGGCTCGCTCGCCACGCTGCTCTATTACATAGGCCTGGCGGAGAGACGCTAATCTCGCAAATAATTAATACCTTTGCAGACCGCGCACGTCGGGGACTCCGGAAGCGCGGTCGTTTCGACTATAATAAAGAACAATACTGATTCGATGCGTAATTTTATCGAGGAACTCAAATGGAGGGGCATGATACACGACATTATGCCCGGCACGGAGGAAGAACTTATGAAAGGCCCCGCTTCGGCCTATGTCGGGATTGACCCGACGGGCGATTCGCTGCATATAGGGCATCTCGTGAGCATAATGATACTCAAGCACTTCCAGGCCTGCGGGCATAAGCCTTTCGCCCTCGTGGGGGGCGCTACCGGGATGATCGGCGACCCGTCGATGAAGAGTCAGGAGCGCAACCTGCTGGATGAGCAGACCCTCTCTCACAACGTGGCGTGCATAAAGGCCCAGCTCTCCCGCTTCCTGGACTTCGGCTCCGACGCCCCCGGAAAGGCGGAACTCGTCAACAACTACGACTGGATGAAGGACTACACGTTCATCAACTTCACCCGCGACATCGGCAAACTCATCACGGTCAACTATATGATGAGCAAGGACTCCGTCAGGAAGCGCCTCAGCCGCGACTCTTCCGAGGGGATGTCGTTCACGGAGTTCACCTACCAGCTCCTTCAGGGCTATGACTTCCTCTACCTCTATCAGCACCGCGGCGTACGCTTCCAGCTCGGCGGCGCCGACCAGTGGGGCAACATCACCACCGGGACGGAGCTCATCCGACGCAGCTGCGGCGGCGAGGCATACGGCCTGACCTGTCCGCTCATCACCAAGGCGGACGGCGGCAAGTTCGGCAAGACCGAGAAGGGCAACATCTGGCTCGACCCGGAGCGCACTTCTCCGTATCAGTTCTATCAGTTCTGGCTCAATGTCAGCGACGCGGACGCGGAGCGCTACATCAAGATATTCACCATGCTCTCCCGCGAGACCATCGAGGAGGCGATTGCCGCCCACAGGGAGTGCCCGGAGAGGCGCGAACTCCAGAAGCTTCTCGCGAGGGAGGTGACGGTGATGGTGCACGGAGAGGAAGAATACGAGACCGCCGTCAAGGCATCCGGCATACTCTTCGGCAAAGCCACCGCGGACGACCTGCGCAGCCTCGACGAGAAGACGTTCCTCGCCGTGTTCGAGGGAGTGCCCACGTTCGGCATCGGGCGCTCAAGCCTTCCGCTCGGCATACTGGACGCGCTCGCGGTGGAGACTTCCGTCTTCCCGTCCAAGGGCGAGGCCCGCAAGATGATACAGCAGAACGGCTTCAGCCTCAACAAGGAGAAGATGAACGACATCTCCCGCTCCCTCACGGAAGACGATATCATCGACGGCAAGTATATCCTTGTCCAGAAGGGCAGGAAGGACTATTATATCCTCGTCGTCAATGGATAGGCCGGCAAGCAAGAGGCAGCTTCAGGTCGCCCGCGAGCTTCAGCGCGACCTTGCGGAGATTATCCGCCGCAGGGGGATGGCGGCCTACTCCGGCTGCCTGGTGACGGTGAGCGAGGTGAGGGTCAGCCCGGACCTCGGCATCGCCAAGGTATATGTGAGCATATTCCCTTCCGATAAGGCCGCAGCGGCGCTTGCGGCTCTGGAGGAGGACAAGCGCGCCATACGCGGGGAGCTGGGACGAGAGGTCGCGTCGCAGCTGCGCATCGTCCCGGAGATTGACTTCTACCTGGACGGCACCCTCGACTACGCCGAACATATTGATGAACTGCTCAGGAAATAGTATTTGGACCCCGGATTGTTCATAGCCCTACGCTACCTGTTTGCGAAGAAGTCCCACAATGTCATCAATGTGATTTCCGCAATCAGCGCAGCCGGCATTGCCATCGGTTCCGCCGCACTCATACTGATCCTGTCCGTCTATAACGGCTTCGACCGCATCATCCGGGACAATCTTTCGGATCTCGATCCCGATATCCTCGTCACTTCAACGGGCGGGGATTTCTTCGTCCCCGAAGGAGCGGTGTTCGACTCCATACTCGACGACGAACGCATTTCGACCGTGTCTTCTGTGCTGGAAGCCAATGTCTTCCTGTCCTATGGCGAGAGGCAGGCCCTCGCCCGCGCAAAGGGCGTGGACCGAGTCTACGAAGAAGAGTCGCCCCTTGCCTCGCACGTCAGCAGCGGAGAGTTCGCCCTCTACAAGGGAGACATCCCGCTCGCTTCGGTGGGTTCGGGACTTGCCTATGAGATGGGCATCAGCCCCCGGTTTCTTGAGAAGATAGAGCTCTATTATCCCAGGAGCGCTGCGGGCGGTTCGCTGCTCGGGCTGGTCTCCGCGCTCGGCTGCGTGCGGGTCGTGCCGGGAAGCATATTCAGCGTAGGTTCGGGGACCGACGCCTCTCTGATGATCGTGCCTCTGGAGTCTATGCGGGAGCTTGTCGGATGCTCCGACAGGGCCGTCTCCGGGGTTGAGCTGCGGCTTGGCGACTCTTCGCAGACGGACGCTGTGCGCAAGGAGCTTGCTGCGGCTCTCGGGGAGGGGTTTGCCGTGCGCGACCGCTATATGCAGAACAGCTCCATCTATAAGATGATGAGATACGAGAAGCTCGCCATTTTCCTGATCTTGATATTTGTGGTCATCATCGTGGCTTTCAATATCTTCGGTTCGCTCTCCATGCTCATCATCGAGAAGACTGAGGATATCGGCACTCTGCGTGCGATGGGTGCGGAGGACTCCCTGCTGCACCGTGTCTTCCTGCTGGAGGGCTGGATGATTTCGCTGCTCGGCCTTGCCGTCGGGCTGATTGTGGGGGTCGGCCTCACCATAATCCAGCAGCATTTCGGCTTCATCAAGATGCCTCAGGGTTTCTTCATCCAGGCCTATCCGGTCGAACTCCAGACGCTGGATGTCCTCCTCACCGCCGCCGGGGTCGCGCTGATAGGCTTCGTGGTGGCGTTTTTCTCCTCGTCGCGTCTTCCGCGCCAGTGACCGCGTGCTTTTAGCGCGACGACAGGGAGGGGGCGATTCTGCCTGCACGGAGAAAATGCGGCGGCGCCGTGTTGAATGATTCTCTGAAAAACGCTATATTTGCACTTTGTCCGTATATGGAAGAAAGGAAGTTATATCCTATGAAATTCTGCTCCCTGCAGGATGACTATGCCTGGGGGTCGGAGGAGTTCAGACTCGCCGACCTGGGTTACCGCGACTCGCTCGTGCGTGAGGGCTGGCTTGCCGGCAACAGTATAGGCGAGCTGATGGACACCTATTTCGACCGTATCCCGGGCGAGCGGAACTATGACTTCTTCGGCAGGCAGTTCCCGCTCTGTGTCAGGAAGTTGTGCGTCAAGGGGAGGATGCCTCTGCAGGTGCATCCGGACGATGAGACGGCAGGGCAGAGATACGATCTGCTGGGCAAGGAGAAGCTCTGGTATGTGCTGCGTGCCGGCAGCGGCGCGGGCCTGATGCTGGGCTTCAGGCGCGACTGCGACGCCTCCGAGTTTTACTCAGCCTGCGCGGACGGCACTGCGGAGAGTCTTCTCAACATCGTCGCTCCCTACGCGGGGCAGTGCCTTCTGATACCTTCCGGCACTCCTCACGCGGCTTTCGGGGACATCGAGCTGCTGGAGATAGCCGAGTCGTCGCCGCTGGACTTCTGTCTCTGCGGCTGGGGGCAGGAGGTCAGTGAAGAGCAGTTCGACCCCGCGCTCCAGGCCACCGACGCGATGGACTTCATCGACTACCGCAGATTCGTAGCCGCGACCCCGGCGGGGGACAGGCTCGCCGACATCTCGCAGTTCAGAGCGGAGAGGATCGCTCTGTCCGGCCCGATGCGCATCAAGGCCGGCGACGATAACGCATTCACTGTCTACTGCTGCATCGGAGGCGCCGCCTCGGTGCAGACCATATCTCCGGACGGCACGGAGGATTATCCCCTCGCCGACGGGGAGGCCATACTCGTGCCTGCGGAGTGCGGGGATTTCGCCCTCGTGCCCCGGGACAGGGGGACGGTGCTCCTCGCCGCGTCGGTCGACAGGGTGGAGCCGGACAAGTATATCAACCCCGATGCGGAAGCGACGCTTCCTGGTGATGAATATGAGGCTCGCAAGAGCGAAACTTGAGTGATAGATTATGAAAGGGATAAGAATATTTCTCGCTGACGGCTTCGAAGACGTGGAAGCCCTCGGTGTCTGCGACGCTCTCCGTCGGGGCGGACTCGAAGTTGAGCTCACCGCCATCTCCGATAAGCCGACCGTGCGCTCGTCGCACGGAGTGACCGTCGTGCCGGACGCATATCTTTCCGATGTGGACGCTTCCGTGGACGGCACGGATGGAGGGGACATAATGATATTCCCCGGAGGGATGCCGGGCTCGAAGAGTCTCGCGCAGTGCGGGGAGCTCATCTCGATGATGAAGTCGCACTATGCCGCGGGAGGCGCCGTGGCTGCCATCTGCGCCGCGCCGGGACTGGTACTCAGCCAGCTCGGCGACCTTGAAGGGGTGGAATTCACCTGCTTCGACGGCTTCGAGGACAGCCTCATCGCCAGAGGTGCGAAGTTCCGTCCGGAACCTGCCGTAATCTGCGGAAGGATCATCACCGGACGCTCCGCCGGCCACGCGCTCAGCTTCGGCCTCGCGATACTCAAGGCCCTGCGCGGCGAGGCGGTGGCTGCGGAAGTGAGCCGCTCGCTCTATCTCGGATAGCGATGGACAGCGTCAGACTGGACAAATATCTCTGGGCCATCAGGGTCTTCAAGACCCGCAGCGAAGCCACCGACGCCTGCAACGGCAATAAAGTCAAGCTCAACGGAGTGAGCGCTAAACCGAGCAAGTCCGTCAAGGCAGGCGATGTCATCGAGGTCCGCAAGGCTGCGGTCCTCTTCAGCTATAAGGTGCTGCAGCTCACGGAGTCACGTATGGGGGCGGCCCTTGTGCCGCAGTATGCCGAAAACCTCACGCCCGAGGCAGAACTCGAGAAACTGCACGCTCCCCGGGAGACGCTCGTGCTCCGGCGGGACAGGGGGACGGGCCGCCCCACAAAGAAGGACCGTCGGCAGCTGGATGAACTGATGGACAATTTGGATTACTGACTTATCGCGGCGGGCCGCACGGACGGTCTGCTGAGGTTTGACGGATATTTGATTACTTGCGAAACTTTAGTTAAGATATGTGCGGAATAGTAGGATATGTAGGGGGCAGGCAGGCTTACCCGATATTGATCAAAGGTCTCACCCGACTTGAATACAGGGGCTACGACAGCGCCGGCGTCGCCCTTATAAACGACAGCTCGAACCTTGTGATATACAAGACAAAAGGCAAGGTCAAGGACCTTGAGGCGCTGACATCCGACAAGGACACGAGCGGCACGGTGGGCATCGCCCATACCCGTTGGGCCACCCACGGAGAGCCGAGCGACTGCAACGCCCACCCCCACTTCTCCGAAAACCACAGCCTGGCCCTCATCCACAACGGCATCATCGAGAACTATCTGTCCCTGAAGACCGAGCTCACCCGCCTCGGCTACCACTTCGTGAGCCAGACCGACACGGAAGTCGTCGTGCAGCTCATCCAGTATATTATGGATTCGCACCATATCAACCTTGAGGAGGCGGTGCCTCTGGCGCTGCGCAACGTGGTGGGGGCGTACGCGCTCGTGATCATCAACAAGGCCGAGCCGGACAGGATGATAGCCGCCCGCAAGGGCAGCCCGCTCGTCATAGGTGTGGGGGAGAACGAATACTTCGTCGGGTCCGACGCGTCGCCGATCATCGAATACACCAACAAGGTGGTATATCTCGGCGAAGAGCAGATAGCCTATATACAGCGCGGCCAGGAGCTGAAAATCACCGACCTCAGCAAGGTTGAGCAGACTCCGGTGGTGCGTCAGCTGGAGATGAGCCTCAGCGAGATCGAGAAGGGCGGATTTCCGCACTTCATGCTCAAGGAGATCTTCGAGCAGCCGCGCACCCTGCGCGCCTCGATGAAAGGCCGGCTGCACCCGGAACTGGGCACAGTCAAGCTCTCCGGCATCATAGACCATAGGGACAAGCTGCTGGGGGCCAAAAGGTTTGTCATCTGCGCCTGCGGCACATCCTGGCACGCGGGGCTTATCGGCAAATATATAATAGAGGAACTCACCCGCATCCCGGTGGAGGTGGAGTACGCCTCCGAGTTCAGATACCGCAAACCGGTCATCCGGCCCGACGACGTGGTGATAGCCATCTCCCAGTCCGGTGAGACCGCCGACACTCTGGCGGCAATCCAGCTCGCCCGCGAGTCCGGCGCCTTCCTTTTCGGTATCTGCAACGTGGTCGGCTCCTCCATCGCCCGTGCCACCGACACCGGCTGCTATACCCATATCGGACCGGAGATCGGAGTCGCCTCCACCAAGGCGTTCACCGCGCAGGTCACCACTCTCTTCCTGATCGCGCTAAGCATCGCGGAGCAGCTCGGCACCGTCTCTGACGAGAGGAGGTTCGAGCTCGTGAGGGAACTCCAGACCATCCCGGACAAGATTGCGAAGATACTCGAGCACGATGCGGAGATTGCCGAACTCGCCAAGGTATTCACCTATGTCCGCAACTTCCTCTACCTCGGACGCGGCTACAACTACCCCGTGGCTCTCGAAGGGGCTCTCAAACTCAAGGAAATCTCCTACATCCACGCGGAGGGCTATCCTGCCGCCGAGATGAAGCACGGTCCGATCGCTCTCATCGACGAGGAGATGCCGGTGGTGGTCATCGCCCCGAAACGCGGACGCTACGACAAGATACTCAGCAACATACAGGAGATCAAAGCCCGCAAGGGCAAGATCATCAGCATAGTCACCGAGGGCGATGTCGACGTGCGGGGCATCTCCGACTACTGCTTCGAAATCCCCGACACCGACGAGTGCTTCGTGCCTATACTCTCCGTAGTCCCTCTCCAGCTGCTCGCATACCATATCGCCATCGCCAAGGGGCGCGATGTGGACCAGCCGCGCAACCTTGCCAAATCGGTCACTGTGGAGTAGTTTTTCTCGATAAAAATTGCGAAATTCGCGGCGCGAAAATCAGTTAAATACATATACCATTATGAGAAAGAAAATTGTTGCAGGCAACTGGAAGATGAATACCATCAAGCCTGAAGGCGTCGAACTCGCAAAGGCCGTGGCCGAGAAGTCAGCCCTGGTGCCGGAGAACGTGGGCCTTATCGTGGCCCCCCCTTTCACCCACCTCTGCGCGGTAGGCAAGCACCTTGCAGGCTCAAGGGTCGAGCTCTCTGCGCAGAACTGTGCGGACCACATCAAGGGTGCATATACCGGAGAGGTGTCCGCCGAGATGATAAGGGCGGTGGGCTGCAAATGGGTGATCCTCGGACACTCGGAGCGCCGTCAGTACTACGGGGAGACCGACGCGAAACTCGTCGAGAAAGTGAAGCTCGCTCTCGAAGCGGGGCTCGGAGTGATACTCTGCGTGGGCGAGAACCTCGACGAGAGGGAGGCAGGCAGGCATTTCGACGTCTGCGGCGAGCAGATAAGGAACGTCCTCTACAACTTCAGCGCCGAGGATATGAAGAAGGTCATCGTGGCCTATGAGCCAGTGTGGGCGATAGGGACCGGCAAGACCGCTACTGCGGAGCAGGCGGAGGAGATACACGCATATATACGCAAAACTCTCGCCGAGAAGTTCGGAGAGACCCTCGCCGAGGATGTCACCATCCTGTACGGCGGTTCCTGCAAGCCGTCCAACGCCCGGGAGCTCTTCGCCCAGAAGGATATCGACGGAGGTCTCATCGGAGGCGCCGCCCTCAAGGCCGACGACTTCATCCAGATTGCGATGTCATTCTAAGACCACGACGCTCAGGCCGATGCGTCCGGAGTCGCTCCATAGCCAGATGGTCTCGCCCTCGATCTTCACGACCTCGAGGGCGAGATTCTTTCTGTGCAGGACATCCGTCTCGGTGGTCCAGAAGATGTCAGCCGTGAGAGTTTCGCCCTCGGAGACAGGGATGACCGAAAGAGTCACCGCATAGTAGTCCGAGACATTGTCGGTCTGTACGCGGAACTCCCTGCGGGCACGGTTGAAGGACATCTGGCACTTCAGCGGGTCGTATCTGAACTGCACCGCTCTTCCGACCTGAAGGCGTATCTCGCCGCTGTCGACGAACGCGTTGCGCTCCATGGTCCTGTTGCAGGCTGTCAGCAGCGCGAGCGCCGCGAGCGAAGCCGTGATCGCACCCCCTGCCCTCATAGCCGTATCTCTTTAGTCAGTATTTCTGTAGAGCCGTCGGCCATAAGCACTTCCGCCTTGAGCGTGCCGGAAGCCGTGACGGTCCAGTACCCGTCCGCGCCTGCGGAGATCTCCTTCCCGTCGAAGTACCACTTCACTTCCGCCGCGTCAGTGGCGTTGAAGACGCGCAGGGCGATCTTCGCCCCGGGGTTGAACGAGCCGTCCGACTTGCGGTCGCTGCCCTTGAGGTATATATACGGGTAGCCGTTCCGGAGATGTACCTTGGTGACGAATTTTGAGCCGGCGGAATAGGCGCTGCCGTCGCTGAGACGGATGCGCACTCTGAAGCTGTAGGCGGTCTGCGGCTTCAGCCCCGTCAGAGTGAAGCTGACCGCGTCGCCGTCCGCAGTGCCGGCGTATTCTCCGTCCTTGTCGGACCACTCTATCTCGCAGCCGCTGATATCCTTCAGCGATGCGTCACTCTTCCAGCTGATTATCGCTGCGTCCTGAAAGACCGTGACATCACCCAGCGTCAGGGGTTCTATTACATCGAACGACACGCTGCCATCGCTGCGCAGGCTGATGTCCGTGAGCGCTAAAGCGGCCTTCCCGCCGCTCCAGTAGCGGTAGTCCGGGGAGGTGTCGGAGCCGAAACTGTCGCGGCCTTTCTGCGGGAAGAACACCCCGGAGGCGTCCTCGGTATCAGGATCTGCGGCCACCAGCCTCGCGCATTCCCTGTCCGGGCGGCAGTTGATCTGGGAGCGCTCCCACCTTCCGGCGGCGGTAAGATCCGTCTTGTAGTAGTCCGACCAGCCGGCAGGATTGGAGGAGCGGTCTATATGATAGATTGCAAGACCCCGTCCGCTCCTGCACTCGAAGAGATAGTACTCCCCCTCGCTGTCGGTCTCCGCCCTGAGGTAGCGTCCGCCGCTTTCTATCGGCTCAAGTATATGGCTGCCCTTGGAGAGGATGCCGCATTCTCCCAGACCGAGGATGTCCATATCGACCGCGTTGAAGTCCGGCGGATTGAACCCGTCATTCAGCCGGCATCCCATGTCCATCAGAGACAGCCCCCGGAGGCCCTTGGACAGGCCGCCGCTGCCCTCGCCGTCGGTGTCGTAGAGGTCGTAGAGGCCGAGCGCGTGTGCAAACTCGTGGCAGAAGACCCCGATCCCGGCTGTGCGCGGAGCCGTCCCCGCATCCGAAACCTGCTCCGTGCAGACGGTGAAGCTGTTGATCTGCAATCCGCCTATGCCCATCGTGCCGCCGTGGTCCTTGAGATATCCGTGCTGCGGCCAGATCCAGCTCTCGTCTGCGCCGTCAGCCTCGGAGAGCCCCGCCGTGATCAGGCAGACATTGTCTATGTAGCCGTCGGAGTCGTTGTCGTAGAGGGAGAAATCCACACTGCCGGACGACAGCGAGCAGGCGGTGCGCACCGCCTCGTGCAGCAGCACGTCCCTGCGGTCGGAGTAGTTGGAGCCGTAGTACGCGACCTTTTTAGGCAGGGTGACGATGGGCGCGAGGTCGAAACTGAAGTCTCTGCCGCCCCGAAACTGCCGCCGGAAGTATTCCTCCGAGAGGGAGACCGTCGCCTCCAGCTCTTCGGCGGTACAACCGAACTCCCTGTCCTCAAACTGGACAGGGATCACCACCATCCTGAATATGGTGAGAATGATTGCGGCGCAAAGGTCCATCCGGTACACGCTTTCCGACCGCATAGATAGTGAAAAAAAGCGACAAAAGCAAAGGGCCGGAAACCTCACGGCTCACCGACCCTTAAAACGTGTACTAAAACCTAAACCTATGGCAAAGATGCAGGCCGGTTCAGTATCGTTGCATAAAAAAACAATAAAAGTGATTATTTCTTTGTCTCAGCTACAGAAACCTTGCGGAACTCCTTGAGGTCCTTCATGAGTTCGAGAGCTGCCTTGCGAGCGCGGGCACCTGCTGCCTTGTTGCCCTTGACAAGCTGAGCCTCAGCGTTGACTGCGAAAACATCGATGTTTTCCTTGATTTTCTTTACAAGATTTTCCATTTTTCTATAAATTTATGATGTTGATAGTTGATTATCAAATACACATAGCACTGCTAAACCCTGACTCGGTGCAAGATATAAAAAGAAAAATTCAAATCCTAAACTTTCGGTTAAATTTCTTCATTTTTCGCTTCTTTTGGCCGGTTTGCCTTGCCGTTGAGCTCCGACATCGCCTTGTCCGGCCCTGCAAGCACCCAGGTGCGCACCCCTCCTATCACTCTCTTCCCGATCTGCGGGAGGGCCTCCGTCTGCTCCGGGCTGAAACTGCCCAGCACGAAGCCGATCTGCTCCCCCTGCGCGAAGTCGTGTCCGACCCCTATCCGCGTCCTGGCGAAGTCGCGAGTGCCGAGCGCCTCCTCTATGTTCTTCAGCCCGTTGTGTCCGCCGTCACTGCCGGACTTGCGCATCCTGACCGTGCCGAAAGGCAGGTTGAGGTCGTCGCAGATGACCATTATGTTTTCCGTCGGGATGTCGAGCCTTGACTGCCAGTAGCGTACCGCGTTGCCGCTCAAGTTCATATAGGTCGACGGCTTCAGAAGCCAGAGTTCGCGCCCCTTGTCGCGCAGCCGGGCGATGTCGCCGTAGCGCTCCGTGGAAAAAACGATACCGGATGCCTGAGCCCAGGCATCCAGTATCATAAACCCCACATTGTGTCGCGTCGAGGAGTACTCGGCTCCGATGTTGCCCAGTCCGGCTATCAGAAAAGTCTTCTCGGACACGATGCGCTATGTCTACTGTGCGGCGGTGGCGTCCGCAGTCACGTTGCGGGTGGTCTTGACGCCGCAGATGATGGTGTCCTTGTCGCTGAGGACGGCTACATCCTTGAGCTGGATGTCGCCGGCCTTGATCTTCTTCTCGAGTCCGAGCGTGGTGATGTCGACGGTGA
This sequence comes from bacterium, assembly GCA_963630225.1. GTDB lineage: Bacteria > Bacteroidota > Bacteroidia > Bacteroidales > UBA932 > Cryptobacteroides. The sequence continues at coordinate 5,727 of CAVGLS010000036.1, read as the reverse complement.
CCTTGTCAGGAAGATTGGCCATAAGGGCGCTGATGCGGAGTTCGCGTGAAGGCTGGAAGAACTTGCCGCCCTGCTGTACGCCGATGGCGTGTCCGGTGATTTCGATAGGGACCTTGATGCTGATAGGCTTCTTCCCGTCCACCGCGAGGAAGTCCACGTGCAGGCAGGCGTCGCTTACCGGATGCCACTGGGCTTCGTGAAGCACCGCCTCATATTTCTTGCCGTTGTCGAGGACGAGGTCGACGATGTAGGACGCCGGGGTGTCGGTGAGGCCCTTGAGAGCCTTTGCGTCAACGGTGAAGAGAATGTTGCTGTCAAGCCCGCATCCGTAGAGATTGCAAGGCACGAGCCCCTGCTTGCGGAGAGCTTTGATCGTGGCCTTGTTTCCGACTTCGCGGACCTGGCCTTTGAGTTCGAAATGCTGCATTTCTGATAAATTAAAATGTGTTACTCAGTCTGAAACAGTTCAGACCCCATTGCACCAAAACCGCAGGCGGTTTTCAAATGCGCGCAAAGATAGTGAAAAATTACTGATCCACCAAACCTGTGGCCGCATTCCACCCCAGAGTGCGGTAGTAGGCGTTGAGCTTCGGGCGGCCGGAGTCGGGGAGGTAGACGCTCAGGCCGCAGCACCTCAGCAGCGGGACATCGAAGAACTTCTCCGTCTCGGCGTGGTATCGCACGCATTTGAGGAGGACGCGGTCGAGCCTTGCAAGCTCTTCCTGGGAAGCGCCCGCCTGTGCCGCCGCGTCGCGCAGGTCGTAGTACCACTTCTTGCTGTCGTAGAAGTACGGCTGGACAGAGCTCCTGTCGAGATTGTCGAAACCCTCGCGGCGGGAGGAGACTATGCCTGCGAACACTGCGGCTACGGCTTCGATGGCCGAGCAGTCCACGAGGCTGATGCTGGCGGAGCGGTGGCTTCCGGTCTGGGCTTCGTAGTATTCGTAGTGTTCCTTGCAGACCGCTTCCAGATCGGGTTGATCTCCGGACAGGAGATGCCGCAGCATCGGGCCGTACACCATACCGTCGGAGATGATCTCGGTGGGGGAGAAGACCAGGCGGTCGCAGACGTCCCTCAGCTCCCAGGCCACCTCCGCTCCTCCCATCAGGCAGGCGTCGAAGATGAGGTAGTCCAGATGCATTGGGATTGCGGCCGCGAAGTCCTTGAGGTCGATTTCTTCCGAATATGTAGTGGAGTTCTCGACATAGAACTGTGCGCCGACCGATTTGGTGAGCGGGTATATCCTGTCTTCCTCGGGTTCGACTGAAGCCGGAGCGGCGAATGCTATCCCCGACCTTTCGCTGCCCGACCTGTATCCCGGCGGGATCCAGCCGGTCGCGTGGGAGGAGAAGAGCATCCCGTAGCGTCTGGACGGAAACATCCGCAAGATGTCGGAGAGCATCGTGTTGATCGCGTCGGCAGACGCGCTCACGGTCGTTGTCGGATAAGCCTTGACGGTGTCGCGCACCGTCGTCCCTCCCTTGCGGTAGAGCCGTATCAGCACCGGCTCGTTCGGGATGGAGTAGCCTCCCGATTTGCTGAGGTTGTGGCAGTACGCCAGTACTGCGCGTGGCTGCGACAGCGACGGCACATCACCCTCCGAGAGCTCCGCAAGGTCGGCCTCGAGCGCGGCGCTGAGGTTGTTGTAGCCGAGGCCGCAGTAGATGAACACATTGTCGAAGGTCCCGCTGTACGGGCGCTCCTCCCGCGTGCACGAGGCGGCGAGCGTCACTATGACGGCGGATATGAGCAGTACGGCGCGTTGCATCCCGACAAAGATAGGAAAATTTGATTATATTTGTTCGAATGGAAGCCAAGAGGACATTGCGGGACTACTCCTATTATCTGAAAATCGAGCGCGGGATGTCGCCCAACACCGTCTCCGCGTATTGCCGCGATGTCTCGCGCTTCCTTGACGCGTCCGGCTGTGACCCCGCCGCGGCGACTTCCGACGGGCTCGTGGCCTATATGGCATCCCGCTCCGGGGAGCTGGGCGCCCGCTCGCAGGCAAGGGAGCTGAGTTCGCTGCGATCGTTTTTCGACTGGCTGATACTTGAAGGGGAGCGCAAGGACAATCCCTGCGACCGTCTTGACCAGCCGAAAATCGGACGCCATCTCCCTGACGTGTTGTCGGTCGGGGAGGTGGAAGCGATAATGGAGTCGGTCGACCTCAAGAGCGCGTCCGGCCCCAGGGACAGGGCGATACTCGAGCTGCTCTACGGCTGCGGGCTGCGCGTATCGGAAGCCTGCGCTCTGCGCATCTCGCACGTATATCTCGACGAGGGCTTCATCCGTATCGTGGGCAAGGGCAACAAGGAGCGCATCGTTCCGATGGGGGAGTTGGCCGCCGCCGCATTCGCCGACTACCTGTGTTCCCGTCCCGAACCCTCTGCCGCGGCCTATGACGACGTGGCCTTCCTCAACCGCTTCGGCTCTCCGATGAGCCGGGTGGCCGTGTTCAACATCGTGAAGGGTCAGGCTCGGCTCGCAGGAGTGAGTAAGAACATCTCCCCGCACACTTTCCGCCACTCGTTCGCGACCCACCTCATCGAGAACGGGGCCGACCTCCGCGTGGTGCAGGAAATGCTCGGGCACGAGTCCATCCTCACCACCGAGATATACACCCACGTCGACTCCGGCACCTGGCAGGCCGCCGTTCTCTCGCACCACCCGCGGAAGTAGCCCGAATTTTGGCTATCTTTGCGCCCGCTATGCTTAAGAATGAGGAGAAAGTTTCGCTCCTGAGTCTGTTCGGAGTGTTTGCCAAGGTGGGGATGTTCACCATCGGGGGAGGCTATGTGATGCTGCCTCTCATCGGCGACGAAGTCACCGGGAGGGGATGGATCGATGCGGAGGACTACAAAGACGTCACCGTGCTGGCGCAGAGCGCCCCGGGAATACTCGCCATCAATATCGCCTACTACACCGGCTACCGCATCCGGGGAGTCAGGGGCAGTGTCGTCGCCGCAGTCGGGGCCGCCCTGCCTTCGTTCCTGATAATCCTCGCGATAGCGATGGTGTTCACCAATTTCCAGGACAATCTCTATGTGCGCCGCTTCTTCCAGGGGGTGAGGCCGGTCGCCGTCGCGCTCATACTCTCCGCCGCCCTCGACATGTTCAAGGGTGCGAAATGGAGCTGGTGGGCGCTCGCGCTCTGCGGGGGGACCATATTCCTTGTGGCCTTCCTCAGCGTGTCGCCGGTGTGGATCATCCTGACTGTCATCGCCGGCGCCGTCAGCATCTCGGCTCTCAAGGACGGGAGGGAAGCGAAATGATGCTCTTCTGGCAGCTTTTCAGCACATTCTTCCTCATCGGGTTGCTCAACTTCGGCGGAGGAGGTGCAATGGTGTCGCTCATCCAGAGCCAGGTGGTGACGCTGCACGGCTGGCTCAGCGAGGGCGCGTTCACGGACATAGTGGGCATCTCGCAGAGCACCCCCGGTCCGGTGGCCATCAACTGCGCCACCTATGTGGGCTACGAAGTCGTCCGTTCAGCCGGCTGCGGGATGTGGCTTTCAATATTGGGTTCGTTCCTCGCCACCTTCGCCGTGGTGCTGCCTTCGTTCCTGGTGTTTCTCGTGGTCGTCAGGATTTTCAACAGATATCACGGCAGCCGGGCCTACAGTTATGCTATGTCGGGTCTGCGCCCGGTGGTGGCCGGGCTCATCGCCGCCGCCGCCATCGTGCTGACGCTGCACGTCCGTCCCCTGTCCGTCATCGAGGAGAACTTCCCGGACTGGATTGCCTGGGCGCTCTTCGCCGCCGCTCTCCTGCTCAGCCAGAAGCGGGTTCTGGGCCCTATTGCCATCATACTCTCCGCCGGCGTCATCGGCCTGCTGGTGTTCTGAGAATCTGTTGTGAAGTATTTTTGCAATCATCCCCGGACAGATTACGGTTTATTTTGACTATATTTGAAGTCTGAACCGATATATAATCATTTGACCGATGGAAGAATTCGAATTAAGGGCACAGAGTTGGTTGGAAGGGGATTTCGACCAGGAAACCAAAATCAAGGTGATGCAGCTCCGCAGCGACCCGGCCGCGCTGGAGGACGCGTTCTACAAAAATCTGGAGTTCGGCACGGGCGGACTGCGCGGGCTGATGGGCGTGGGCACCAACCGTATGAACAAGTACACGGTGGGGATGGCGACGCAGGGGCTTGCCAACTATATCCTCAGCCGCTGCTCCGATCCGGATCCGAAGGTGTGCATCTCCTATGACTCCCGCAACCACAGCAAGGAGTTCGCCCGGATCACCTCCGACGTGCTTTCCGCCAACGGCATCCACGTCTATATCTTCGACAATATCCGCCCCACCCCGGAGATGAGCTATGCGGTGCGCCTCAAGGGTGCGGTGGCCGGAGTGATGATCACGGCTTCCCATAACCCCAAGGAGTACAACGGCTACAAGGTCAGCTGGTCCGACGGAGGTCAGGTGACTTCCCCGGTGGACAAGGAGATAGTGGCGGAGGTGGCCAAGGTCAGCGACCCGTCGATGGTGAAGTTCAAGGCGGGACTGCGCTGCGGCGAAGTCGAGGCGATGGGCTCCGACGTGGACGAGAAGTACCTCCGCGACCTGCTGTCGCTGAGCCTCAGCGGGGAGCTCTGCCGCAAGCATAGCGACATAAAGATAGTATATACCCCGCTCCACGGCTGCGGGGTGCGCCTGATACCGGAGCTTCTCAAGCGGGCCGGATTCGAGCACGTCATACACGTGCCCGACCAGGATGTCTCTGACGGCGATTTCCCTACCGTGGTCTCTCCTAACCCGGAGGAGCCGGCGGCCCTGAAGATGGCCCTCGACAAGGCCGAAGAGACCGGAGCCGACATCGTGATGGGGTCCGATCCGGACTCTGACAGGCTCGGGGTCGCGGTGCGCGACAACGAAGGCAGGATGGTGCTGCTCAACGGCAACCAGACCGCTTCCATCCTAACCTACTACATCCTCAGCCGCCGCCGCGAGCTCGGCACGCTCGGGGAGGGCAAGTATGTGGTGAAGACCATAGTCACGACGGAGCTGGTTACCGACATCTGCAAGAGCTTCGGAGTGCCTGTGTACAATGTGCTTACGGGATTTAAATATATCGCCGAGGTGGTCAAGCGCAACGAGGCTTCCGGCGAGTTTGTCTGCGGCGGCGAGGAGAGCTACGGCTTCAACGTGGGCCAGTTCGTACGCGACAAGGACGCCCAGGTGACCGCGATGATGGTGGCCGAGTGTGCGGCCTGGGCTGCAGAGCAGGGGCTTACCCTCTATCAGCTGCTCCAGAGGATATATGCCGAGTACGGCTACCGCAAGGAGGGGCTCGTGTCAGTGGTCCGCAAGGGAGTGTCGGGCGCGGCGGATATCCGGAAGATGATGTCCGGCCTGAGGAGCAATCCTCCGCGGGAGATATGCGGGTCGCCGGTGTGCAGGGTGGTGGACTACCTTGAGCCGGAGAAGACGGGGCAGCCGTCGTCCGACGTGCTGCAGTTCTTCAACGAGGCGGGAGATGTCGTCTCCGTGCGCCCTTCAGGCACAGAGCCGAAGATCAAGTTCTATTTCGGGGCCAAGGGCGCGGACGCCGACGCCAAGATAGAGGCGCTTAAGAAGGATTGGCTAAAAACCTTTTAGCCAATCCTTCTTATTAAACCTTTTAGCCAATCCTTCTTATTGCCTTAACCCCCGCAGACTGCCGTCTGCGACCCCTATGAGGGGTATCTCGCTCCTACGTCGCGGTCCCTGCGGGAC
>CAVGLS010000035.1:0-18623 GCA_963630225.1 bacterium | reverse complement strand
TAAGCATTGTGCAGGTACTTGCAAAACTTTCCCCTCCCGCACAAGCTTCGCTTATATTATATTACCCTTTTCCTAAATCCCTTTCCTCGGGAAAGGGACTTGGTTTCGGCCCTATGGGCCTCTAAAACCGTGTTTCGCATTTGCGAAACTCAAATTAACAACTTTTTATAAAAACCTTCCCTTCGCTTCAATAAGCGTTCCAAAATTCGCGCAAAGATAGCGTTTTTTAATTATTTCTCCAATGCTATCCCCATCAATCCGATGACCACGTCGTTGGAGAGAGTGCGGAGCGTCAGGCTGTCCGGACTTCTGCCGGAGTCGAGCGGCATCTTGAGGATGAGAGCGCCGCCGCAGCTGATGACGCGGTCGGTGACGGGGTTGTAGTCGGACTTGGCTTTGGCCGCCTGTTTCCCCTCCGGACGGTAGTCCGCGCTCGCCCCGCCCTCGCCCAGGAGTTCCGGCGGCATCTCGCGGTGCACCGCGCCCGTGAGGAAGGATACCCTGTACGGATTCCTGCCTGCGGAGCGGAAGGCGTAAGCGTCGGTGTAGCAGTCTTCTTCCACCGGTCTCCAGTTGACCGGGTTCACCAGATACAGCACGCTCTCCGGCCCGCCGCCGGCGTAGCGCACCCTGATTTCCCCGTTCTCGATGCGGCTCTGCATATTCTGCGTGCTTCCGACCAGCAGCAGGTAGGCGTAGGAGGCTTTGCCCCCTCCGAGGCCGACGGTGACGGAGTCCGGATAATTGTCCCAGAGTGAGGTATATACGGTGTTGGGCCCGTCGGACGGGGAGAGGAATTTCAGCCCCAGTCCGGTATCATAGACGCCGTCGGTGATGGTGCTGCGGAATCCGTCGTCCTCGATCTCGTAGGTCTCGAACGGTATGCACCATTCGCCGACTCCCTGCTTCGGAAGCTGGAGGGAGGCGAACGGCGGGCGGGGCGAGAGGTATTCGTTGCGGAAGATATCGTCGGCATTGGCGTTGAAGTGTCCGCTGATGTCGACCATCCTGCTCTTGGAAGCCTTGCGGGCGTCGATGTCGCCCAGACCCATCCTCTCGATATATGCCCGGGAGTCCGGGTCAGGCTTCCGGATTGCGCTGCGCTCGCGGAACTTGAGCTTCGGAAGACTCCGGCGGTCGACGGTGATGGTCTGGACGGCCTCGGAGCCGCCCTCGACTTCGAGATACTGTCCTCCGCCGGCATTGGCCCTGACGACTATCTTGAGCGGGCGGCTGAAGTGCTGCTCGACCTCGTAGATGTCGAATCTGCCCTCGCGTCTGTAGGAATACGAGAGGTATGGGGTCTTGATGGAGGCCTCCTTCCACCCGTCGGGGAAGGCCTGCCGGATGACGCACTGCCCGTTGAGGGCGTCCGGGAGTATGCCGAAGAGGCCGTTGACGAGGGCCCTGGAGGTGATGCCTACATTGTCCGCGAAGTCGCGGTAGGCTTCGCTCTTTGCCTTGTCGTAGTAGCTGATCTGGCCGAAGTTGCCCGGGCACTCGCCGAGATACATTTCATCGATTATGTCGGCCTTTAGGAGCTTGAATCCGGAGTCGCTCCGGCCCGCTTCCAGGTAGGCGAGAGCCATATTGGCGACCTCGTCGTGGGCCACGTTGTTGGTGCTCCAGTCGTAGGGCAGCCAGTCGGAGGTGGAGATGGTGAAAAGGTCGCTTTCCGGACGCGGAAGCCTGAGCCCGAGGGCTTTGACGGCCCGGCTGTCGTAGGCGTATCTTACCGGGATGTGCGGGATCTCCCTGTCCACATAGCGGGTCGCCCTATATGCCTGCTCCGGCGTGCCGACCCCGCAGTCTATCGGAGCGTAAACCGACCATATCGCCGCGCTTTCGTGAAGCCGTTTGAGGCCCATATAGTCTTGATATTCGGCCCAATGGCCCTCGTCCTCCAGCCAGAGCCGGGCCTGCATCGCCTCGCGTATCGCCTGCGCCTCCTCCCGGTACGGAGCCGGGTCCTCGCCTATGATTTCGGCGATACGCGCGGTCATGAGGTTGGAGTAATAGTTGTATGCCGAAGAGTGTGTGACCGCTCCGCCGCTGTAGTAGAGGGCGTCGCTCGCCCAGATGCAGCAGACTGCGTCGTAGAGGTGGTCGCCGTCCGGGTCGAAGTTGCGCTTCTCCCACTCGTGGTGCAGCTTGAGCTTCGGCCACATCTCCCTCATGAGCACCGTGTCGGCATCGAAGCGGAAGTGTCTGATCAACTCATCTATGTAGTTGATGTTCATATCATAGTGGTTCATCACGTCCGTGCGCCCCGGGAGGCGGCAGATGTAGCCGTCGGAGTACATCGGCGTGCCCCATTTCTTGGTAGGGCGCGCGAGGTTCTGGAGCGTGTCCTGCTGAGGCTGGGGATATATTGGAGGCCGGTCTGTGACCATGCTTGCGGCGTAGGCCCTGAAGTGCGAGACGGCCCTGTCGTTCCATCCCAGCACATCGCCCGCGTAGGCGCCCCTCCAGCCCGCGAGCGGGGTGCGCCAGCCTATTGCCCCGTGCAGGAACGTCTCTCCGTCCCAGATGCCGTCCGCAGCCGCCGCCAGGTTGGCCCCTATCGTATTGAAGTACGGGTCGGGGGTGTTGATCTCAATGCGGCTGACCAGCTCGATGCGGGCGCTCTCCTCCCTGTCGAAGACGGGACGGCCCTGCCCGGCGGTGGCGGACTCCAGAGTGTCTTTATGGCGATAGAAGAAGTAGGACTCCTCTCCGGCGGCCCATTCAAGCGTCCGCAGCCCCGCCTCGTCCGCTGCGGGGTCGAAGAGTTCCCTCGGGTCCATCCCGAGGTCGCCGTCGCGCTTGAATTTCTTGCCTGCGGTCTCGCAGACCCGGGCTATGAGGACAGTCTCGCCTTTGAACCCCCTCAGAGAGAACTTCCAGAGGGCGGACTCGTCGCTGAGCGATGCGAGAGCGGTGATCTCCATCTCCGCCTGCGCCCCCCAGACCCCGTCGCGGAGCAGATAGGTGCGCTTCCCGCCCTGATAGCGGGCTTCGCAGCGGGCGGCGCTGTCGAGCTGCATCACCCGTCCGCCGTATTTGAGGAAGAAGCGTATGTTGCGGCTGTCCGCCTTGTCGTAGACGGCGAATATCGGCCGGTCGGAGGTCTCCAGACGGAAACGGCTGTGGGTGCCGTAGAGGGCGCGGGTGTAGCGGCCCGTGCCGTTGAGGCAGACGATGTCCCGCCCGTCGGGGTAGTATCGCATAAGCCTGACTTCGGGCTGCGGCCCGCCGGAGCAGGCGCAGAGGAGGGCGAGAGCGGAAAGAAGCGGAGTGATTGAGACTTTCATAAGAACGCAGAAGATGATCGGTCGAGGAGCAAAGATATACAATCCGCGTTGGAATTACAATCGCCGAAAATGAGGAAATGCGCGTGAGATTGACTATTTTTGCGGTCTATGACCGCACTGGAGACGCTGGGGAAATACTGGGGCTACGGGAGTTTCCGCCCGATGCAGGAGGAGATCATCTCCGCCGCGCTCGACGGGCGTGACGTGCTCGCGATTCTCCCGACCGGAGGGGGGAAGTCCGTATGCTTCCAGGTGCCGGCGCTGATGCGGGACGGACTCGCGATAGTGGTGACGCCGCTGATCGCGCTGATGAAGGACCAGGTGCAGAACCTCGCCGCACGGGGCGTCAGGGCGGTGGCGGTGCACGCCGGGATGGGCAGGCGCGAGGTCGACCTCGCGCTCAACAATGCCGCCTACGGGGACTTCAAGTTTCTCTATGTCTCGCCGGAGCGTCTCGGCACGAGCCTGTTCCGGTCCTATCTTGAAGTGATGCGGGTCAGCTATATAGTGGTGGACGAGGCGCACTGCATCTCGCAGTGGGGCTACGATTTCAGGCCGGACTACCTTAGGATAGGCGAGATGCGCAAGGTAGTGAAAGCTCCGCTGATAGCCCTCACCGCCACTGCGACTCCCCGGGTTGCGGATGACATTATGCGCCGGCTGGTGCGCCCGGGCCCTCCCGGCGAGCAGGAGCGCAGCCTCAGGAGCTTCGTCCTGCTGCGCAGCGGCTTCGAGAGGCCGAACCTGTCGTATATAGTGCGCCGCTGCGAGGACAAGTCCGGCCAGCTGCTCAACATCTGCGGCAAGGTCCCGGGTTCTGGGATAGTCTATATGCGCAACCGCCGCAAGTGCGAAGAGGTCGCCGCGCTGCTCTCTTCGGGAGGAGTCAGCGCATCGTTCTACCACGCCGGGCTGGGTTCGGAGACCCGCAGCGAGAGGCAGGAGGCCTGGAAGAGGGGAGAGATACGGGTGATGGTGTGCACCAACGCGTTCGGTATGGGCATAGACAAGCCCGATGTGCGCTTCGTGGTGCATCTCGGCCTTACCGACAGTCCCGAGGCCTACTTCCAGGAGGCGGGGCGTGCGGGCCGCGACGGGAAGCGCTCCTGGGCCGTGATGCTCTGGAACGGGACCGACACGCGCCGCCTGCACCAGCTGCTGGAACTCTCCTTCCCCCCGCTGGACTATATCGAGGACATATATCAGAAGATACACATATTCAATCAGATACCCTACGAGGGCGGAGCCGGGGCGAGCCTCAAGTTCGAGCTGGAGAGCTTCGCGAAGCACTTCAGCCTCAACCGCGCCGAGCTGCACTATGCCATACGCTATCTCCAGATGAGCGACCACCTCACCTACACCGAGGATGCGGACATAGCCACCCAGGTCAGGATTCGCGTGGACCGCAAGGCTCTCTACGAAATCGACCTTCCAGACCCGAAGATGCCCGCACTGCTGGACGCTCTGATGCGCTCCTATCCGGGGATATTCTCTTTCTCCGTGCCGGTGGATGAGGAGAGACTCTCCCGCGCCTGCGGGGTGACTGTGCCGGAACTGCGGCAGCTGCTCTATCGTCTCTCGCTGGAGCATATTGTCAAATACATTCCCTGCGACCGCTATTCGGTGCTCTACCTGCACCACGGACGCCTGATGCCGGGCAATCTCAACCTCCAGAAAGACAAATACGAGTTTCTCCGGCGCACCGCCCGCGAGAGGATGGAGGCTATGGAGGGATATGTCTCCGAGTCGGAGCTCTGCCGCTCCCGCTACCTGCTGCGCTATTTCGGGCAGGAGGAGAGCCGCGACTGCGGGACCTGCGATGTCTGTCGCGCCCGTGCAGGCCGCGCCAGCACGGAGGATGCCGTCAAGGGCTATGTCAGGGCCCATCCCGACTGCAGCCTCAGGGAGCTTAAGGCGTGGTGCGACGACCCGCGCAACTCCCTGCCTCCCGACGCGATGGAAGTCTGCCGGGAGATGATTGATGAGGCAAAAATATTATCTTTGCGCTCCGATGAAAGCTAAACTCACTTTTCTGGGCACCGGCACCTCGCAGGGCGTGCCGATGATAGGCTGTGACTGCCCCGTGTGCCGCTCGACCGACCCCCGCGACCGCCGCCTGCGCTCCTCCGCGCTCGTGGAGTACGGCGGACTGACGATACTGGTCGACGCCGGCCCGGACTTCCGCTATCAGATGCTCCGCTCCGACGTGCGCCACATCGACGCCATCCTGCTGACCCACAACCACAAGGACCACACCGGAGGACTCGACGACATCCGGGCCTACAACCTCATAGAGCACCATCCCGTCAATATCTACTGCGAGAAATATGTGGAGGACTCCCTGCGCGAGGACTATTCCTACGCGTTCACACTGCCGCGCTATCCGGGTTCCCCGGAGTGGAGGGTGCATCTGATCGACGCGCAGCATCCGATAATCATCCACTCCAACGCCGACGAGGAAGTGCTGGTCTGGGAGAAGGGATTCGGCTACAGGCATCTGCCGCCCGAGGCGCCCGAAGAGGTCCCCGCCCCGGTGGAGGTGATTCCGATCCAGGGCTGGCATCTGAGTACGAGGGAAATCTCAGTCCTGGGCTATCGTTTCGGCAACATCGCCTATCTCACCGACATCAAGCTCATCGACGAGGGGGAATACGCCAAACTCAAAGGAGTGGAATATGTCACACTCGGATGTGTCAAGAGAGACGAACACCGCTCGCATCCCTCTCTGCAGCAATGCCTTGACTTCTTTGAGAGGGTGGGCGCCAGGGAGTCCTACATCACGCATCTCTCGCATCTTCTGCCCAAGTACGAAGACTTCTGCCGCGAACTTCCGCCGCATGTCCATCCCGCTTATGACGGGCTGGTGATCGGGGATTAGATTATTATGTCCACCAGCCTCCCCGCGAGGGCGGGGTCGTATTCCCGCTCTATGCGGATGTAGTTGCCGGTGTAGCCCTGCATACGGCCTCCGCGGTCGGTTGACTCAAACAGCACCCGTTCCCTGACACCCCGGTTGCGCTCCAGGAAGTCGGAGTGCAGGCGGGCGCACAGTTCCTCCAGGACTTCCACTCTGCGCTTCTTCTCGCTCTCCGCGACCTGTCCCGGCATATCCGCCGCCGGAGTGCCCGGTCTGCGGGAATAGGGGAAGATATGTATGAATGCGGGGTTCAGCCTCCCGATGAAGCTGCAGCTCTGCTCGAAGAGTTCCCCGGTCTCACCGGGAAGCCCTGCCATAATGTCGATGCCGAAGAATACCGGCGGCGCTCCCGGCCTTTCCATACGCGAGCGTATATAATTGATCTTCCGCTCGAAGAACTCCGTGTCGTAGTGGCGGCCCATATTCTTCAGGATAATGTCGGACCCCGCCTGCAGCGGGATGTGGAAGTGGGGCTGGAATTTCGTGCCGGATGCGATCCAGTCCACGATTTCCGCGCTCAGCAGGTTCGGCTCGATACTGGAGATTCTGTAGCGTTCGATGCCCTCCACTTCCTCCAGCGCCTTGAGCAGGTCGAGAAAACTCTCCCCGGTGCTGCGCCCGAAATCTCCCGTATTGACACCCGTCAGGACTATTTCCTTGACCCCTTCGGCTGCGATCTTGCGGGCGTTGCAGACCGCTTCGGCGATGCTTATGTTGCGGCTTCCGCCTCTGGCGTAGGGGACCGTGCAGTATTTGCAATAATTGTTGCAGCCGTCCTGCACCTTGAGGAAGGACCTGGTCCTCTCGCCGGTGCTGTAGGCCCCGAAAACTCCGCTCTTGCGCACTTCGTCTGCGGATGGCGCAGGAAGCCCCAGCAGCTCGAGCGTCCCGCTCACCACCAGATGCTTCTCCGCCGCTCCGAAGACGCGGCTCACCCCCTCGATGGCTTCTATTTCTGCCCGGCGGAGCTCCGCGCTGCAGCCGGTCACCACCACTGCGGCTTCCGGGTTGACCCGATGGACTTTGCGTATGAGGTTGCGCGACTTGCTGTCGGATATGGCGGTGACGGAGCAGGTGTTGACGAGATAGACGTCGGCACGCTCGCTCCACGGGACCACTTCAAACCCCGCGGCCTTGAAGCCGCGCTCGTAGGTGGAGGTCTCGGCGTAGTTGAGCTTGCAGCCGAGGGTGAGGAAAGCGATCTTCATATCTTATGCGAGCACGACGAATACGCAGGGGCGTTTGCCTATCGAGGGGGTGTTCCGCTTCCACAGGGCGACGCTTGCGGTCCTGATGAACTGGCCGGGGAGCGTGAGGTCTGCGGCGATGCAGATCCGCGTCCCGGGGGCGAAGACCTTGAGCATATCGGCGAAGAGAGCGTCGTTGCGATAGGGGGTCTCGATGATGATCTTGCTCTGCGATGCAGCCTTGGACTCCCGCTCCAGCGCCTTGAGGGCCGCCTTGCGCTCTTCCGACTTGGCCGGGACATAGCCGCAGAATGCGAATGACTGCCCGTTGAGTCCGGAAGCCATAAGGGCCAGCATCAGCGAGGACGGGCCCACGAGCGGCACGACTTCGATCCCCTCCCTGTGGCAGAGCGCCACCAGAGAGGCTCCCGGGTCCGCCACCGCCGGCAGTCCGGCTTCGGAAATATAGCCTACGTCACCTTTGTCGAAGAGGGGCAGCAGGGCCTCGACCTCCTCGGGGCGGGTGTGCTCGTTGAGGCTGTGGAACTCCAACGTGTCGATCCGTCCCCTGAGCCCGTATGCCGAAAGGAAGCGCCTCGCGGTGCGGATCTCTTCGACCACGAAACAGCGCAGCCGGCAGGCTATTTCCGCCACTCCGGCGGGAAGAACCTCCTCCAGCGGGCTATCTCCCAGCGGAGCCGGTATCAGGTATAGTTTCCCTCTGTCCATCAGATTCTATCCTCAAGATTGGCAAGCAATAAAGCTTGTCGTAAAATAAGCATTGTGCAGGTACTTGCAAAACTTAAAACTCTATCTTTATCGTGGTATCCGCGCTCCCGGCGTCGTCTGCGGAGCGCCCGAAGAGGCTTCTCCAGAACTGTCTGAAGCCGCTGTATTCCTTCTGGTAGCTGACGCCGACCCCGTTGCGCTGCGAGAGGTCGAGGTAGCTTGTATATTCGTCCGCCGAGTGGGAGAAGAGATTGAGTCTGAAGCGGCCCTCGTCGTCCAGCTTGATCTGGACGTCAAGGTCGCCGACCATATCCCCGCCGCTTGCGGTGTTGTTGTATTTCCTGTTGGCTACGCTCCCGCCCACTATGACCCTGTCGTTGAACAGCTGGGTCGAGATGGCCACGTCAAACATATTGGAGCCCTGATATGCTCCCTGATAGCCTATTCCCACATCGACCGGGATCTCCAGCTTCTGGAGTATGGAGTTCAGCTGATTGGACATCAGTTCCGTCACGTTGGAGACCAGTATCTCCGAGCCGTTGACGACCCCGGAGTTCTCGTCCGGGACGAACGATCCCATCAGCAGCAGGGCCATAAACTGCTTCTGCACCTTGTCGTCGGTGCTGAGTGCGCCGTCCACCTGGGCCTTGGTGGTCGGATCGAGGTCCGGGACATTGATGCTGAAGCCGATCTGAGGGTTTCTCAGCCTGTCGGACACCGATATGCCGCACTCCACGAGGCGCTTGGTGCTGACGGATGAGCTGCTGCTTGCGATAAGGGATCCTAGCGATGCCTTCAGGCTGTAGAGCACGTTGATGTCGAGCTCCGTGTCGGCGATGGCGCCTCCGAACTTGATGGTGCTTCCGTCCTCAACGCTGAAATCCTTGCTCAGGATGCCCGGGAGCACGAACTGATAGCTGCCTTCGCGGATGTTGAAGTTTCCGTTGATGTCGAATACGGCCTTGGCCGGCCTGAGGTGCAGCTTGATGTTGCCCTCCCCGCTGAACGAGGCCACATTGCCGGCGGATTTGTCGAGCTTGGCGTAGGCCTTGACTCCCGGATGTGCCGTAAGGTCGAGCTGTATATCGAGGTCGCTCTCTTTTCTGCGCTGCGAGCCGTAGTCGGCGACCATCTCTTCATAAGGGTCGCTGCGTTTAGGAGGCTCGGTGAAGGTGAGCAGGTCGCTCTTCGTGGCGGCTGTCCCCCCGGAGAGCGGGAGGTGGATATTGCCGTCGCCCGAGGTGTTGGCTTCGGCTTTGATGCTCAGAGCCGAGAGCGGGCCCTTTACCGATGCGCTGCCGCTCGCCTTCAGCTTACCGTAGACTCCACCCTCGCGCTCCCCGGAGTCCATCAGCTTGAGGGAGTTGAAACTGATGCCGGAGTCGAGGCTCAGGCTGTGGAGGCTGTTGAAGAAGAGAGCCCCGGAAATCTCCGCGTTGCCTCCCTCGTCGTCCCGGAGCCGCAGGAGGTCGAAGTGGAGGCCGTTGTCCTCCATCCTGAGCGGACCGCTCAGAGTGTAAGGCACTTCGGTGTAGGCGAGACGCAGGTAGGCATCGTTGAGAGTGAGCCTGCTGCTGGTGGCGGAGAGGTTGTCGAGCGTCCCCTGGAGGTGCAGGCTTCCGCTGATGCTGCCGTCCATCTCGCTGAATATCGAGTAGAGGAATGGTCCGGCGGTGGCGAGCGGCAGCCTGTCAAGCTCTGCGCTCAAGTCCATCCTCCCGTCGTCGAGGAAGTACATCCCCGTGGCATAGAGGGCATTGCGCCCTTCCAGCTCGTTGCGGACATAGATGTTGATATCCTCGCTCTGGTCTTCGAGTATTGCGGCGATCTGTATGCTGCCGGCATCGGCCTGCCCGACTCGCAGGGAGTCCAGTTTGAGGTCCAGCAGCATACCTCTGGCGCGTCCGGAGCGGGAGGTCAGCAGGGCTTTGCCGTTCGCCGTGCCCCGTATGCCGTAATTCTGCGGAAGCAGCTCGTCGATCTGCGAGAGGTCTATTCTGCTGACATTGACTGCGAGAGTGTCGCTGCGGTCGCGGGAGACGCCTCCGTCAACGCTTATGTACTGATCTCCGTTGCTTATGCGGAGATTCTTCACATAGAGGTCGTTGCCTCTCAGCACTATGTCGGATTCGCCTATCTCCCAGACCCCTCCCGCCGCAGAGATGTAGGAGTCGAGCGGATGAGCCTTGATGACCAGCGTATTGGTGGAGTCCCGGTAGAACTCTCCTCCGGCATATAGCTCTCCCGCGCCCTCGTCCTCGGAGGATGCGCTGTAGCGCAGAGCGAGCGCCACGGCGTCGTTAGCCGCCGTCAGGTTGATGTCGGGCTGCCTGAAGTTGAACCTCCCGCTTTTGAATTCTCCGCCCGTGACGGTGGCGTTGAGGTTGCCGTCAAGATTGTCGATCTGGAGATCCACGTCCTT
Source organism: bacterium (assembly GCA_963630225.1). Taxonomy (GTDB): domain Bacteria; phylum Bacteroidota; class Bacteroidia; order Bacteroidales; family UBA932; genus Cryptobacteroides. The sequence continues at coordinate 8,075 of CAVGLS010000035.1, read as the reverse complement.
GAGGAAGGTAGTCCCGAAGGCTATGCGTCCCGAAGTCAGGCTGCCGACGAGTCCGCCGTCCGGGGATATGGTCATCGAGGCTCTGGTGCTGTCCGCGATGTAGAGGCCCGGCGCCGCGAACGAGAGCAGCTGCCTGGAGTCGTGAAGCAGCACCTCGAGGTCGTAGTGTCCGTGGCCGGGGTCAGGATGCCGCTCCGCATAGAGCGACGGCAGAGAGCGCCGCAGCGAGACGGTCTGGAGGTCTTCGAAAAACTGGGTGAGAGAGCCGCTCCCGGAGAGGAAGAGGTTTGCGAAAGAGGAGTCGAGACTGAGACACTGCTCGCCTCCGAGCATATAGGCCTTGAGTTCTATGTCCCCGATGTTTTTCTCCCCGGAGCCGTTCTCCAGGCGGATGTCGCGTATGCCGAGCAGGCCGTCGAGGGCGGAGCCCCTCCTGTCCATCTTGCCCCGGGTGTCGAATGATATTCTCGAAGTGCTTGTGCGTCTGTCTATCGCGAGCGCGTTGAGATCTATCAGTTCAGCCTTTCCGTCCACGCTGTAGGACGCGTTCTTCCCTCTGAGCGGCAGATCTGCGGAGGCCTCGAAACGGAGACGGAAATTAGGGTCGGCGCTGACGAAAGTGAGCCTTGCGCTGCTGTCCCGCAGCGACCCCCTTGCCGAAATGTCACGGAAACCGTAGCCGTAGGCTTCCAGCCTGTCCACCCGGAGCGAGTCGAGCCTGAGCTCCGGCAGCCCGGCTCCCAGCGCCGCGCCGGCTTCGGCATACAGAGCGCATCTGCCGAGGGACTGCTCTCCGAGCAATCTTCCGAGATCGAGCCCGGAAGTGAGGATATGTCCGCTGACCAGAGTCTTCCGTCCGCTGTCCGCAAGGTTTCTGATGTCGGCTTCGGCTCTTGTGCGCCCCGCTTCCGAGGCGAGGCTGACTTTGGCCTTGAGCCTGTTTGCCGGCCCGCTCGCCTGGAGGTCGAGCGAGAAATGCTGCCCCCGGGCCATATGCTCCGGGATGGAAATCTTCGCGGAAGACAGGCCTCCTACGAACCTTTCGATGCTGCGGGGAGTGAATCTGAGACGCTTGACGCTGACGGAAGTCAGCATTTCGGCGACCTTCGGAAGCCCGGTCAGGCTGCACTCCAGTTCGGAGACGGACACTCCGCTGTCGAGGTCCGTGAACTTGAGCCCGTCGATGCGGAAGTCGTTGACATAGCCCTTGAAATGCCCCCCGCCGAGGTCGAGCAGCGCCGGACTGCCCCGGAACGCTCCCGTCGCCAGATAGGAGAGGGTGTGCATGGAGAGGGTGCCGCCCGGTTCGATCTCGCCCTCCATCAGCACCTCGGAATTGTAGTGCAGGAACGACTTGCCGTTCATATAGGTCATCGAGTAGTACTTCACGCGGGTCTCGGACCAGGGGTCAGTGAGGCGGATGTCGCGGATGACGGCCTTGCCAGGGCCGACTGAGCATCTCGCCTTGAGGTTCAGTATCTCGTAGCCGGACTTCTCCCTCAGGCGCAGCCTGTCCAGAGTCGCCGTGACCCTGCCGTCCGTCATCCTTATGCCGTGCCCCTCAAGACTCAGGCGTATGTCGAGGTCATCGTAGTTGACGGCCTCTTCCGGGCAGTCGTATCTCTTGCGGGAGAAGTCGTTGAGTCGGAAGCGGAAGTTGCTGAGCCTCACCTTGCCGACGGTGAACAGCTCGCCCCGCTGCGACTTTTTCTCCCTGTCACTCTCCATCCCGAACATGCGCTGTATGTTGGTGGTCTTGGGGTTGCCGCCCGGTTCCGTCGTGAGATGGAAGAATCCGTCGTCTATGCTGACCCTGCCTATATGTATGCCGCCTGGCCTGAAGATGCTCGGCAGCGAGAACGTGGCCGTGAGTGTGCCGGCTGTGAAAACCGTGTCCACGGGAGTCCAGCCGCGGCAGAATTCATCCTCGGTGTAGGGACTGCCGTCTATGAGCAGCAGGTCCTTGATCATCAGCGCCCCCGACGGCATCACACTGATCTCGCCGTACTGAATCCTGCCGTCCATCACGCCCTTGAGACTTTCCAGCGCCCGGTTGGCGAGACGGGACTGCACATAAGGAGTCTGCACCGCCAGTGCCGCCGCCAAAACCAGCACCACCAGCAGTCCGGCGACACGCGCCGCGATATATGAGCCCGCCCTGTCCATTAACTGTGTTTCGCTTTTGCGAAACTTGAACCTACAAATATAACAATAATGCGTTAGAAGCACATAGGGCGCAGTTGCTTATTTTTTTGATAACTTTGCGGGGTCGAAACAATGCATATGTCAGATATAATCCTCGGAATAGAATCTTCCTGCGACGATACTTCCGCCGCAGTCATACGGGACGGGTGGCTTCTGTCCAATGTCATCGCGAGTCAGGACGTGCACCGCGCCTACGGTGGAGTGGTGCCCGAACTCGCCTCCAGAGCGCACGAACTCAACATAGTGCCGGTGGTCAGCGAGGCCCTGACGCGCTCCGGCCTGAAGCCCCGCGATCTCACTGCAATCGCTTTCACCAGAGGCCCCGGTCTGCTGGGTTCGCTGCTCGTGGGCACTTCCTTCGCCAAGGCGATGGGCGTTGCGCTCGATATCCCCATATTGATGGTCAACCACTTGCAGGGACATCTGCTCGCAAACTTCATCAAGGTCCCGGACGGACCGGTCCGCGAACCGTCGTTCCCCTATCTGTGTCTGCTCGTCAGCGGCGGCAATTCCCAGATAGTCAGGGTGGACGATCCTCTGCACTTCGAGATACTCGGGCAGACCATCGACGATGCCGTGGGGGAGGCCTTCGACAAGTGCTCCAAGATGATGGGCCTCGGCTACCCCGGCGGGCCTGTCATAGACTCTCTGTCGAAGCTCGGCGATCCGGAGCGTTTCAAATTCGCAAAGCCGCACATCCCGGGGCTCGACTACAGTTTCAGCGGCATCAAGACTTCGCTGCTGTATTTTGTCCGCGACGAGATGGCGCGCGACCCGGAGTTTATGGAGAAGAACAAGGAGGACATCTGCGCCTCGTTCCAGAAGACGCTGATAGACATATTGATGGACAAGCTTGTCAAGGCCGCCGCGCAGACGGGCATACACGAAGTGACGATAGGCGGGGGAGTGTCAGCCAACAGCGGGCTCCGCACCCGGATCGAGGAGGAGGGGAAGCGCCGCGGCTGGAACACCTACCTTCCGGAATTCCGCTTCACCACCGACAACGCCGCGATGATCGCCGTCGCCGGATATTATCATTACCTTGCAGGCGAGCGCACTCCGCTCGATATCGCCCCGGTATCGAGGGCGTCAGGGTTTTGAGAAGTTGTGAGGAAATGCTCTGAAATCTCGAGGTATGAAAGAATTTGAAATAGTCTGTCCGCTCACCCGCGAGCCGCGTCTCAAGGAGATAGAGGCCAAGGCGGGAGGGTTGCGGTGGGTGCTGAAGAAGCGTTCCATCGACGCCCGCAGGGAGCCGGTATGGCGCTACCGCTACGAGGCTTACGCTCCGGAAGACGATTATCAGCCGTTCTCCCTGCCGGAATACCCCGACGCGCACGGGGCTGAGCCTGTCGTGGTGGTGGGTTCAGGGCCTGCCGGGATGTTTGCCGCGCTGAAACTCATCTCCCTGGGACTCAGGCCTATAGTACTGGAGCGGGGGAAGGATGTGCACGCGCGTAAGCTCGATATGGCCCGGCTTTCCCGCGAGGGGGTCGTGGACCCCGACTCCAACTACTGCTACGGCGAGGGCGGAGCGGGAGCCTTCTCCGACGGCAAACTCTACACCCGCTCGTCCAAGCGCGGCGACATCCGGGAGGTGCTCCATCTGCTGGTGAAGTTCGGCGCATCTGCGGGCATCCTCATAGACGCACATCCGCACATAGGTTCCGACAAACTTCCGGCGATAGTGGAGAATATACGCAAGTTCATCACGGAGCGGGGCGGGGTATACCATTTCGGCGCGCGCGTGACTTCCGTCCGGCGGCTGGATGACGGCGGTATGGAGACCCTGACCGCCGGCGGCGAAGCGTACCGCTCCCGCAGGGTGATACTCGCCACAGGTCACTCTGCCAGAGACATCTACGAGATGCTCTATGATGGCGGGGGAGCTCTTGAAGCCAAGGGTTTCGCGCTCGGAGTGAGGGTAGAGCATCCGCAGGAGAAGATAAACTGGTGCCAGTACCACGGACAGTGGAAGCCCGGCGTGCCGGCGGCTGAGTATTCGTTCGTCGAGCAGGTGGACGGCCGGGGGGTGTTCTCGTTCTGCATGTGCCCGGGAGGAATACTCGTGCCGTCTTCCACCGAGCCGGGCACCATAGTGCTTAACGGTATGTCCAATTCTGCCCGCAGCGGTCAGTTTGCCAATGCCGGGGTGGTGGTGCAGATTGAGCCGGAAGACGTGCCGGGCGGGGGGCCGTTCAGGCTGATGGACTTCCAGCACGGGGTCGAGAAGGATATGTACGAATACGCCTCCCGCAACGGCGGAATCAACCTTATGGCCGCTCCGGCGCAGAGGATGGAGGATTTCTGCCTGGGCAAACTTTCCAAGACCATGCCTCCGACCAGCTACCATCCGGGAGTCGTGAGCGCCCCGCTGCATTCTCTGTTGCCGTCAATTGTGTCGGAACGGCTTCGGAAAGCCTTCCCGAGGGTGAAAATGCGCAACTACTACACCAACGCGGCCCTTCTGCTCGGAGTGGAGTCCCGCACTTCTTCGCCGGTGAGGATACCGCGGGATCCCGACACTCTCGAGTATGTTTCAATGCCCGGTCTCTATCCCTGCGGGGAAGGTGCCGGCTATGCCGGCGGGATAGTCTCCAGCGCCTTGGACGGCATCAACTCCGCCGTCGCCCTCAAGGCCTCGCTCGGATGATGGATATCGGTTTTCGCGGAATACGGTACGCCTTTGCGAAGATGGTAATGATGAAAAAAAAGAATTACTATAGATCAGGTGGCAGAATCCGGCGAAGAAATTCCTCCGGAGAGATAGCCGGGATTTCGGACAGCTTGAAATCGTGAATGTTTCTGGTGACAATCACATCGCATCCGCCTTCGGCGGCCGACTGCACCTGAAGCGCGTCCTCGACATCACTCATCTGGCTCTCAAGCATATTCGTCACATGATCCGGAAGGGTAGGAAGCACCTTGACAATATCTACAAGTTCTCCGATTATGGTCTTCTTCGCAGCTGGAGACATGCTTTTAAGCACATACGCTATTGTAGGGACGGAAAGAGCCGACATGAACAGATCAAACGTGCCGTTCTCTCCGAGGCTCAGAATGGTTGCGGCATTCCGGGCGAGCTGGGGATTATCACGTGACACGAGAGTGTCAAGCAGGACGTTGGTGTCAAGGAAAACTTTCATCGCGACAGAATATACGCAAGCCTCTCGTCTTGTTCAACTTCTTCGTGCGTGAACTTCACCGCTCCCATCAGTTTCCTTACCTTCGGGGAGATGTCTGCATCGGAAACTTTCGGGAACTCCAGAGATTCGATGGAACGGTGCTTCTGGACAATCCTCAAACCGTCAGCGGTTTCAATGATGTCAAACTCGGTTTTGTTGTCGTACTTTTTAGTCCGGATGATTTTAGCCGGAATGATCAGTGCCTTGCTGTTCCCTATCTGAATCAATGTGTGAGCCATAATTCTTGAATTTTTTACAAAGGTATAAATATTATAACAAAATCAAATATATTATAACGATTCTCTAAAATATTCGAGCATCTCCCCATAGGGGCCGTACCGTACCATGAACTGCCCGGGGTGACGCTGCGGTTTGAAGAATTCTGCCTATCTTTGGCTTCCCGGAGCAAACAGAAAACTCTTATGGACTAGCCGAAACAAGGGTCTAATTAAGTCCTATAATATATGAACGTTCAAGAACCTCTTCAAGGGATTTGCCATTAATTATGACATTATCCCAGATATCCTCGGCTTCCTCGAAGGAATATAGAACTTTCCCTTCATCATGGGTGTTCCCATCGCATTGCCATCCGATATAAGGTTCTGTGCGGTCGCGTGGAAGTTCTTTTACTTCTATAGGTATCCTTTCAGTATGAATGCCATAGAAGGTGTCGTTGTCCAGATAGTAGAAAGAGAGGTTTAGCCCAACTTCCACAATCTCAAAGTCAAATATTTCCTTTGAGATTGACGAACGGGCTTCCCTCCGTTCTTCGGATTGCCACCCAAGTTGGTCTACATAGATGTGCTCTCCGTCTCCGTAGAAATTTTCTATTGCTATTTTTCTTTGCTCCATTTGTGCTTTTCTTTGTTGTATTTCATAATTTTGTCGATAAGCTGCTTGTATTTTTCGGGTATCGGGTAAACATTCCTGCCATCGTGCCGTTTTCGACCTACATTCCCCTCCGAACTCTCATTCCAATTGTGGCAGTGGGACGACTTCTTGTCTTTTGAATACGGAATATAATCCCCATTCTTGTCAAATTCGAGGTCGACACTCTTGACTAATTTATGGTTTTTGTATTCTGATATGGAGGATATGCGAATATTTCCATCCTTGTCAACCTTCGCACAAAGATATGTAGGATTATCCGAATTAGAGTTCATCGGTATCTTTATCTGCTTCTCAGTTTTCTTTTGGACAAGAATTTTGTGCCCGTCAATACGGGATGTCGCCTCATTGTGGGTACGTGACGCATTTGGGACACCCTTCAACAGTGAACTATAAGAACCATTACCTCCCATAGGTCGCTCCATTATAGTTATCGTTTCTATAAAAAGTGCTGATACTTTTGTCCTCTCCATCCAGCGGTGCGCCATAGCGGAGAATATGAATGGGATTGAGTTCCTCAAGGACACGTTCATATCCCCTTAACCATAAGGATTTGGATTTCTGGTCAGTGCCTATTCCAGTACTGTTGATGGATATGACTGACTCCTTGGGATACCCCTCAAGCGCGAAATCATAACTCCATTCCCTGCTCCAACTCACATTCGGGATGACGGTCACTCCGTGTTTTTGCCACCAGGCGCAAATTAGTTTGTTGCGGAAAGAATTCCACATGACTTCCGGCAGTAACATGTCGGAATACAGTGAGTAGTCCGTGGATATCACGAATGGGAAACATTGCAACATCTGCAGATAAGCTTCCGGCTTATTCCAGATGCATTCAAAATGGGAATCGGCAATATAGAAATGAATGGCTGCACCATTGGGGGCATGACCTCTTGCACGATTGAATGATAGGATTTTATCGGGAATTGCTCCACGATAAGGTTGCACGAGCGGCATCTGATATCTGCTCGTAAAGGACACCTCTGCACATAGCCGATGCTTCAAAGGTATCTTGTAATCAGGTTTTTGTAATAAATCATCCATAGTGTAAAATGATTTGTATGAAACAAATCCATCCGGATTTCGGAAAGAGTAAAGGGTTAAATCCGATTCTGAAGAATTTGGTAAATTACAAGAATTGTGTTACCTTTGAAGTCCCTACCCAAGGGGGTCTTCCATCTCCATCGAGTGTGAGGCTAAGTCTTATCAATCGGGAAGTTAGACCTATTTCATCGTACCAATGCCAGTTGGTGCGATGATTTTTTTGCCTCTTGCCGTCATTTCATCGCTCCTTCTTTCTTCTTTTTTGGATTCTGTCTTTTGTTCATTTTGAAAACTTTTCCGCCAGCCACGTTGTCTAAATCAGGCTCGCGGCTAAGGTCAAACATAATCGTGAAATTCTTGTAGTCAAGATGAAGGTCGTTGAAGAGCATAGTCGTAGGCAGATAAAAATACCCCGCAGAACTGTGCGATTTGAATCCGTCCTCATCTTTTCCCGGACAAACAATCATATATAAGACATCCTTTGACTCATCATCCCCGGCTATCTTTATATAGGTATCGTTGGTCAAGCCAAGAATATTTGCGGTCTCGGCCGTAAATCCAAGTTTGCCTGTTGCTTGGACTGTTACTTTCATTTTTGCGCTATATTGTTTCGCGCTGTAAATATTTAGTCCCATTTTAAAGGATATTTTAAAGTCGTCTGCAAAAAAGGTGCAAGAGACTTGATTCTTGTTGCAAAGATATAAAAATCTAATCAAAAATGCAAACGATATAAAAAACAATATTTTTAAT
>CAVGLS010000034.1:0-19681 GCA_963630225.1 bacterium | reverse complement strand
GAGGTATGTGAAGCGGCCGCTTTGCTTGATAACGAGTCTCATGGTGGTATATACTAATATATACCACAAATATATAAATTTAATTTGACAAAAAAAAGAGGCCCGAGCCTCTTCTGCGATATTTTTTTCAAATATTATGTGTCAAACTCCCGGGAAGCAAATCTACAATATTTTTTTCGTATATTCGCGGCCAAGTTTCACCAACCCCTTTTTTATGGTAGGAAATGAAGAAAACAGTTTTATCGATCGCAGCACTGCTGCTTGGCTTCCTTGCGTACTCGCAAGAGGCTGACAACCTCGGTAGACACGCCGAGGTTAGCGTCATCCCACGCCTTGACCTGAACCCGGCCTACGGTTTCGAAAGTTCGGAACTCGGGTTTGACCTTGGCAATTCTTCACTTTACACTCTTTTCGAAGGCTCGCTTTCCGAGCATTTCTCCTGGACGGTAGCCAATCACTGGATACAGTATGACAGCGAGGACTGCCTCTGGCCATACAAGTCTCTGGGCCGCTCCGACTCCACCAACTGGCTCGACTACTTCAAGGCCGATTTCAGCTTCTCAGGCTGGACTCTGACCCTGGGCAAGGATATGGTCAGCACCGGCGGATTTGAGTACGACGACTGGGACTGGGACATCTACCCGGTGTTCTCGACTCCCTTCGCTTCCAGTTTCTCCTGCTATCAGTGGGGAGGCAAGCTCTCCTACACCACTCCGTCAGAACAGAGCACTTTCAGCGCACAGATGACCACCTCGCCTCTCGGGGAGCAGCCGTTCGCCAGCGGACTGTGGGCCTATTCCGCGATGTGGAGAGGGGAGTGGGGGGCATTCTCCAACATCTGGAGCGTCAGCGCCATAGAGCGGGAGAAGAGCAGATATGACTATATCGTCTACCTGGGGCAGAGAGTGAGCCTGGACGGCTTCACGCTCACGCTTGACTGGAGCAACAATTACGGTTCGGACGATGTGTTCGTGCCCGGGAAGGGCAATACCCTCGCCGCAACTCTCGCCTACGAGTTCTCCGACAGGATGAACCTCTCGGCCAAAGGCTCCTATGTGGCGCCGGAAGACAGCGAGACGTTTACAGACCACTGGACCGCCGGCTGCATACTGGAGTACTTCCCGCTTGCGGACTCGCAGGACCTGCGCCTGCACGCGCTTCTCGCCTACAACTCTCTCGCCTCCCGGGCGACACTGAGCCTCGGCGCCCGTTGGAACTTCAGCTTCAGACTTTTCTAAGCGGCAATGGTCAAATCAAATACCGTCATCTCTCTCAACGGAGTGAGCAAGTCCTTCGCCGGGAAGAAGGTCCTGGACGATGTCAGCATCAACATCCGCAAAGGGGAGTTCGTGACCCTGCTCGGCCCGTCCGGCTGCGGCAAGACCACAACCCTGAGGCTCATAGCGGGATTTCTCTCGCCGGACGAGGGCACGATTATGCTCGACGGCAAGGACATCTCGTCCATCCCTCCATATAGGAGACCGTTCAATACCGTGTTCCAGAGATATGCGCTCTTCCCGCATCTCGACGTCTACGACAACATAGCCTTCGGCCTGAAGCTCCAGAAAGTGCCGTCCGAAGAGATCGACAAGAAGGTCCGCAAGGTGCTCAAGATGGTCAGTATGACCGACTACGAAGACAGGGACGTGTCCACCCTCTCCGGCGGACAGCAGCAGAGGGTTGCCATCGCGAGGGCGCTTGTGAACCAGCCCAGGATTCTGCTGCTCGACGAGCCGCTTGCCGCGCTCGACCTCAAGATGCGCAAGGATATGCAGATCGAGCTTAAGGAGATGCACAGCAAGCTCGGCATCACATTCATCTATGTGACCCACGACCAGGAGGAGGCTCTGACCCTCTCCGACACGATCGTGGTGATGAACGAAGGCAGGATCCAGCAGGTCGGAAGTCCGGTGGATATCTACAACGAGCCGCAGAACGCCTTTGTGGCGGACTTCATAGGAGAGTCCAACATACTGAACGGCAAGATGATATCCGATCGCAGGGTGGAGTTTGCCGGGCACAGCTTCGACTGCGTGGACGAAGGATTCGGGGAGGATGTGCCGGTGGATGTGGTGATCCGTCCGGAAGACATCTATATAATGAACCGGCTTGAAGGCGCACAGTTCAGCGCCAAGGTGAAGTCCTGCACTTTCAAGGGCGTGCACTACGAGATGTTCGTGGACACGGACAGCGGGTATGAGATGATGATCCAGGACTACAACGCTTTCGAGGTCGGCTCCACGGTCGGGCTTCTGATCCGTCCCAACGACATACAGGTGATGCGCAAGGAGAGGCTCTGCAACACATTCGAGGGCGAGATGGTGGACGAGGCCCGCGTGCGCTTCCTCGGAGAAGAGTTCGAGTGCAGGCCGCAGACAGGTCTGCACTCGGGCGACAGGGTCAGGGTCAGCATAGCGTTCGACAAGGTTGACCTGCTGGACCATCAGGAGGACGGGATGATAGCCGGCGAGGTGCACTTCCTGCTCTACAAGGGCGACCACTACCATATCACGGTCCTTACTGCGGACGGTGACCATATCTGGGTGGACACCAATGACATATGGGACAAGGGAGACCTCGTGGGAGTGAACTTCGCACCGAAGGACATCAAGATAGAGAAGTGCGATGACTAAGAGAAGCAACTGGTGCATCCCTTATCTGATCTTCCTGATAATCTTCGTGCTGCTGCCGCTGGTGCTCGTGCTGGTGTACGCGCTCCAGGACAGCTCGGGGCATTTCACTCTCTCCAACATCACGAAGTTCTTCTCCGACTCTGACGCGATCGGGACGTTCGCCCTCTCGATAGAGGTGGCGATCGAAAACACGCTCATCTGCATACTGCTCGGCTACCCGGCAGCGTATATTCTTGCCAACAAGCAGCTTAACCGCAGTGCGGTGACGGTGGTGCTGTTCATTCTCCCGATGTGGATCAACGCCCTGATGCGCACGCTGGCCACTGCGGAACTCTTCAATATGGTCGGGATTCCCCTCGGCAAGGGGACGCTGCTCTTCGGTATGGCCTACGACTATCTGCCGTTTATGATTTACCCTATCTACAACGTGCTCAACAGGATGGACAAATCATACGCGGAGGCCGCCCAGGATCTTGGCGCCACGCCGTGGAAAGTGTTCTGGAAGGTAATCGTGCCGCTATCGATGCCGGGCGTCACCAGCGGGATACTGATGGTGTTCATGCCTACCGTCAGCACCTTCGCCATTTCGGAGTTCCTGACCAACAACAAGATAAAACTCTTCGGTACCATCATTCAGGAGAACATCAACTCGTCGATGTGGAACTACGGAGCCGCGCTGGCGCTCATAATGCTGATAATCATCGGTATATCATCGCTGTTCACCGACAGCAGCAAGGCCGCTGAGGAGGGCGCGTCGAGGATATGAAAAAGCTCTTCGCGCAGATCTATATATGGATTCTTCTCGCCCTGCTCTATGCGCCGCTGCTGTTCATCGCGATATTCTCGCTCACGGAGAGCAAGGTGCTCGGCAACTGGACGGGATTCTCCACCAGGCTCTATGCAAACCTCTTCACCGGGCAGATGCAGGGCGGGAGTTCGCTGCTCTCCGCAGTGGAGAACACTCTGCTGATAGCCCTGATCGCGGCGGGGATTTCGACCCTGCTCGGCACGGTGGCCGCCATCGGCATCCACAATCTCACCGGGCGTAAGAAGGGAGTTGTCACTTTCCTGAACAATATCCCCATGATCAATCCGGACATCATCACGGGCGTGTCGCTCTTCCTGCTCTTCGTCTTCCTGCACATCAGTCAGGGCTATGTGACCGTGGTGCTGGCACATATCAGTTTCTGCACCCCTTACGTGGTGCTGAGCGTGCTGCCCAAGCTCCGGCAGATGAACCCCAACATCTATGAGGCGGCGCTCGACCTGGGAGCAACTCCGGCCCAGGCGCTCCGGAAGGTTATGGTGCCCGAACTCAAGCCGGGTATGGTCTCCGGCTTCATACTGGCGTTCACCATGTCGCTTGACGACTTCGCCGTGACTTTCTTCACCCGCGGCACCATAGGTCTGGACACGCTCTCGACATATATCTACACAGACGCGCGCAAGGGAGGTCTGACCCCCGAGCTGCGTCCGCTGATGACCCTGGTGTTCCTTGTGATTCTGGTGCTGCTGGTAGTGATCAATCTCAGGCAGGCAAAACATAGTAAAAACCAAGCAAATAATTGACAATGAAAAGATTATTGACCATCATCTCCGCCGTGGCACTGCTCTGCGGCTGCACCGAAGACCGAAGCCAGGTCCTCAAGGTGTACAACTGGTCCAGTTACATCGACGAAGATGTTATCGGCGACTTTGAAGAATGGTACCGGGCACAGACCGGCGAGAGCATCAAGGTCATCTACCAGACTTTCGATGTCAACGAGACCATGCTCTCCAAGATCGAGAAGGGGCACGAGGACTTCGATGTAGTCTGCCCGTCGGACTACATCATCGAGAGGATGCTCCGCAGCGACCTCATCCTGCCCATCGACAGGGACTTCGGTGACACTCCCAACTATATCGACGGCAACATAGCCCCGTATATCCGCGACTGCTTCGACAAGATGGACGGCGGCGGGAAGAACGCCAACGACTATTCCGTCGGCTATATGTGGGGCACGACCGGCATACTCTACAACGCAAAATATGTCACGGACGAGGAGGCCTCCACCTGGGACGTCATCCGCAACCCGAAGTTCGCGGGCAAGATATTCATCAAGGACTCCGCGCGGGATGTCTTCTCTCAGATTATCATCTATCTGAGGCAGAAAGACCTGCAGGAGGGCAAGGTGACTCTCGACTCGCTGATGTACGACTCCTCCGACGAGTCTATCGCGGAAGTGGAGAACTATATGAAGGAGGTCAAGGACCTCGTGGCCGGCTGGGAGGCCGACTTCGGCAAGGATCAGATGACGCAGGAGCGCGGCTGGGTCAACCTGACCTGGAGCGGCGACGCGGTCTGGGCGATAGAGGAGGCGAAGGAGATGGGAGTCGACCTGAGGTATGTCTGCCCGAAGGAAGGATTCACCGTATGGTTCGACGGCTGGGTGATACCGAAGTATGCCCGCAACACCAAGGCGGCGAAGTACTGGATCAACTATATGTGCCGTCCGGACATCGCGATACGCAATGTGGACGTGACGGGCTATGTCTCTGTGATCGGCTCGCCGGAGCTGCTGGAGGCGTTTTCCGACGAGGAATACGCTCCTGCGGACCTGAGCTATTTCTTCGGCCCGGAGGCCACCGCAGTCTGTGTGGATCCGGTGCTGTATCCTGATACCGAGACGATCTCGCGCAGCACTATGGAGCACGACTGGGGCGAAAGGACGGAGCCGCTCATCGCCATGTGGTCCCGCGTCAAGGGCGACAACGCCAGCAATATGACGCTCATCGTAATCTCGACCTTTCTCCTGGGCGCGGCGATCGCTGCGGTCTCATCGAAGCTCAACAAATCCCACCGCAAAAACGGCCGCCGGAAGGCAGGGAGGTAAGCGTTATGATCAAGCATGTGGTCATGTGGAAGCTTCTGCCTCAGGCCGAAGGGAAGAGCGCCGCTGAGAATGCACGGTGGATGAAGGAGAGTCTGGAGTCTCTGATGGGAGTGGTGCCGGAACTGCTCTCCTGCGAGGTCGGGATCAATGTCAAGGACGGCAACTACGATGCCTGTCTCATTGCGACATTCGAGTCTCTTGAGGCTCTCAGGCGATACAAAGACCATCCCGCCCATGTTGCAGTCTCTTCCTATTGCAAAAGAATCCGCGAATCGCGGGTAGCCTGCGACTTCATCGTCGACGACCGGACATAGACTGCAGACAGGCAGATGGCATTGCCCCAATATAGAAAGGGGGTCGGCTTGAAATTTTCAGCCGGCCCCCCTTTCTATTGCTGTACTGTATAAAACGCCGTTTTATACAGTACGGCTCTTTTTCTGCGGATCCTTGAAGAGAATCATAAAGAGCACTCCGACCACGAGGGCATAGGCGGCGAAGATATACCAGGCGGTGCTCCAGTCCGGAGCAGCGGCATTATAGACAAAGCGGTTGACGACGAGTCCCGCGGCCCAGGTGCCGATGGATGCGCCCAGACCGTTGGTCATCAGCATGAAGAGGCCCTGCGCCGAGGAGCGCATACTCTTGTCCACATTCTCGTTGACGAAGAGCGAGCCGGAGATGTTGAAGAAGTCGAAGGCGACGCCATAGACAAGGCAGCTCAGAACGAAGAGCCACACCCCGCTCCCCGGGTTGCCCAGGCCGAAGAAGCCGAAGCGGAACACCCAGGCGAACATCGCGATGAGCATCACTTTCTTGATGCCGAACTTCTTCATAAACAAAGGGATCAGCAGGATGCACAGGGTCTCGGAGACCTGGCTCAGGGAGATGAGCGCATTGGCGTTGTTGGCTCCCCAGCTGCCCGCAAACGCGGGATTGTCCTTGAATGAGGTGATGAAGGTGTTGGCGTAGCCGTTGGTGATCTGAAGCGCGGCGCCGAGCAGCATCGAGAAGATGAAGAATATCGCGAACTGCCTGTTCTTGAAGAGCTTGAAGGCGTTGAGTCCCGTGGCTTCCGCGAAGCTCTGGACCTCTGCGGTCTTAGGCTTGCACGGACAGTTCGGAAGCGTGAGAGCGTAGAGGCAGAGCACCAGGCTCAGGACTCCGGAGACGAGGAACTGGTTGCAGCTGTGCTGGAACTGCACTCCGTCGGCGCCCTTGACGAAATTGACGAAGAGCATCGTGCAGATGAAGCCTACCGTGCCGAAGACCCTGATAGGAGGGAAGGCCTTGACAGGATCCTTGCCGCACTTCTCCAGAGCGTTGTAAGCCACCGAGTTGGAAATGGCGATGGTCGGCATGAAGAACGCGACGCTGAAGGTATAGAGGGCGTAGAAGACGCCGAATTCAATCCCGGCTCCGGCCCTGAGGGCATATAAGCCCGCCGCAAGCATAGACACTCCGGCAAGCCCCTGACAGAGAGAGAGAACCTTCTGCGCAGGGATCCACTTGTCGGCTACGATGCCCATCAGTGCCGGCATAAAGATGGATACGAAACCCTGAGTGGCGAAAAAGAGCCAGATCTGCGGACCGAAGCCGGCCCCGGCGAGAAAACTTCCCATCGAGGTGAGGTAGGCCCCCCAGACGGCGAACTCGAGGAAGTTCATAATAATCAGCCTTAAACTGATCTGCGAATTGTTCATTTCAGTACAAAATTGGTTTTAGGGCGTTAAAATTAGCGAGAATTCCCTGCAAAACAAAAAGAATACGCTATTTTTGCAAGTTAAAGATTAGTGAGGATGAAATTCATACGGACAGCTTCCGACCCGCACAGCGACGCGAGATGCGGACTCATCGAGACAGACCACGGGGACATACACACCCCCATTTTTATGCCTGTCGGGACGGTGGGTTCCGTCAAGGGAGTGTATCACCGTGATCTCAAGGAAGATATCGGAGCCGAAATCATCCTCGGCAACACCTACCACCTCTACCTCCGTCCCGGCCTCGACACCCTCAGGGCCGCCGGAGGGCTGCACCGCTTCGAGAACTGGGACCGCCCCATACTCACGGACAGCGGAGGGTTTCAGGTGTTCTCCCTGACCGGGATCCGCAAGCTCACGGCCGAGGGCTGCACTTTCCGCAGCCATATCGACGGCTCGAAACACAGCTTCACCCCGGAGAACAACGTGGACACGCAGCGCATCATCGGAGCGGACATAATGATGGCCCTGGACGAGTGCTGCCCGGGCGAGGCGGACCGCGAATATGCCCGCAGGAGCCTCAATCTCACGAAGGGATGGCTCGAAAGGTATGCCCGCCGCTTCCGCGAGACGGAGCCGCTGTACGGATACGGCCAGACGTTTTTCCCGATTATCCAGGGCTGCACTTATCCCGACCTGAGAGTGGAGGCCGCCGAGCACGCGCTGGAGTTTTCCGAGGCCGGCATTGCCATAGGCGGGCTGGCGGTAGGGGAGCCGACGGAGACGATGTACGAAATCCTCGAGACGCTCAACCCCGTAATCCCCCGGGACAAGGCCCGGTATCTGATGGGAGTGGGGACTCCGGCCAACATACTCGAAGGGATTGCGAGAGGAGTGGATATGTTCGACTGCGTGATGCCGACCCGCAACGGACGCAACGGGATGCTCTTCACCTGGAACGGGATAATGAATATGCGCAACGCCAAATGGGCGCAGGACTTCTCGGAGCTCGACCCTGACGGCGCGTCATTTGTCGACCACGCATATACCAGAGCCTATCTCCACCACCTCTTCATCGCAGGGGAGATGTTCGCGGCGATGCTCGCGAGCGAGCATAACCTCGCGTTCTACCTTGACCTCGTGCGCCAGGCACGCGCCCACATCGAAGCGGGGGATTTCAGCTCCTGGAAGGACGCAACCGTCAAACGGCTAAGTTCAAGGTTATGAAGTTCCCGACAATCAAGAAGATAGACCTCTATATATCGAAGAAGTTCATCCTGTCCTTCTTTATGTCGCTGCTGCTCATCATCGGCATCGTCATCATCTTCGACATCTCCGAGAAGATCGAGTATTTCGTCAAGAACAAGGCCCCGCTGGAGGCCATCATATTCGATTATTACTTGAACTTCGTCCCGTATTTCGTAAATATGTTCTCCCCGCTCTTCGTGTTCATCACCGTGATTTTCTTCACATCGAGGATGGCCGCGAACTCGGAGATCATCGCCATTCTCTCCGGGGGGATCAGCTACCGCAGGATGCTCGTGCCATACTTGGCCTCCGCCGCGCTGATCACGGTGCTGTCGCTGGGGCTCAACTTCTATGTGATCCCGAAGTCGAATTCCACCCGGGTGGAGTTCGAGAGCAAGTATATCAAACGGCACAACAACTTCAACCTCAAGAACATACACTACCAGATAGCCCCGGGGCAATTTGTCTATATCGAGTCGTTCAGCCGCTGGAACAACACGGCCTACAAGTTCACCATCGAGAATATCGAGGGCAACCGTCTCACCCGTAAGGTCAGCGCGGAGAACGCTGTCTGGGACACCACCTCCGGAAGCTGGAAGATGCGCCGGGTCTTCACCCGCGACTACTCCGCAGGGCTGGGCGACCGCGTCAGCTTCAGGGAGAATGTCGACACCGTCCTCGCGCTTAAGCTCAAAGACCTCTTCGTCAACGAGAAGACGGTGGAAACTCTGAGTATGGATCAGCTCAACGGGTTGATAGCCACGCAGAAGATGAGGGGCGACGCCAATGTGATGTATGCCCTGATCGAGAAGAACCGGCGATGGGCCATGCCGTTCTCGGCCATCATACTCACCATAATAGGGGTTACGCTCTCCTCGAAGAAGAAGCGCGGCGGCATAGGCTGGAACATAGGCATAGGCATAGCGCTCGCGTTCTCCTACATCCTCTTCCTGCGCTTCAGCGAGATGTTTGTGTATACCGACACTCTTCCGCCCTGGATCGCCCTCTGGATACCCAACATTCTCTTCGCCGGCATCGCAGCCGTGCTATATAAACTTGCTCCGAAATAGTCTCTCAAGCATATGACAGTCAAGATAATAAACAAAAGCGGCAATCCGCTGCCCGAGTATGCCACCGAGCTTGCGGCCGGGATGGACGTACGTGCGGACAATAGCGAACCGATAGTGCTGCATCCGCTGGAGCGGGCTCTCGTGCCGACCGGACTCTATCTCGAGATCCCCGCCGGATATGAGGTTCAGGTGCGTCCCCGCAGCGGCCTCGCGATAAAGAGAGGGATCACCGTGCTCAATTCCCCGGGGACGGTGGACGCGGACTACCGAGGCGAACTCAGGGTTATCCTTGTCAACCTCAGCAATGAAGATTTCACGGTGGAGAGGGGGGAGAGAATCGCGCAGATAGTGCTTGCCGCGCACGGGCGCATAGAGTGGGAAGAGGCGGAGCGGCTGGCGGAATCCGCCAGGGGCGAGGGCGGCTTCGGCAGCACCGGCACCAGATAACAGTATGACGACAGAGGAACTATACAAGGCATATTGTGCCTGCGGCTGCAGAGTCACGACCGACAGCCGCAGCATCAGCGGCGGAGAGATATTCTTCGCGCTGAAGGGGGAGAACTTCGACGGCAACGACTATGCGCTCTACGCCCTTGAAAAAGGGGCCGCGATGGCAGTGGTGGACAGTGCCGGACTCCCTCAGAGAGAAGGGATTGTCAAGGTTGCTGACAGCCTGCGCACCTTGCGGGAACTCGCAGTTCTGCACAGGAGCGCCGTATGCGGGGGCAAGCTTCCCGTGCTCGGCCTCACGGGCACCAACGGCAAGACCACTACCAAAAACCTCATCCGCGAGGTGCTCGCGCGTAAATACCGCGTCTGCGCCACCGAAGGCAATCTCAACAACGACATCGGGGTGCCGCTCTCGCTGCTCAGGATCAGCCCGGAGACTCAGATCGCCGTCATCGAAATGGGGGCCAACCACCCGGACGACATCGCCCGTCTGGTGCAAATCTGCCGTCCCGACTACGGGCTCATCACCAATGTCGGCAGAGCGCATCTGCTCGGCTTCGGCTCTTTCGAGGGAGTGAAGAGGGCGAAGGGAGAACTCTACCGCTGGCTCGGAGAGCACGACGGTTCGCTGCTCTTCCTTAACGAAGACGACTCTGACCTCAAGGAGATGGCCCGCGGTCTGCCTTGCCATATCTACGGCTACGGACTGGATTATCAGGGCGCGGAGATACTTCCCTGCACGCCGGAGAGCCCGTATCTGCGTATTTGGCTGGACGGGAAGATCATCAGCACCAATCTTGTCGGAAGCTACAACGCCGCCAATGTGCTCGCCGCAATCGCGGTCGGCGACAGGCTGGGAGTGCCGCGCGAAGACGCGATAGAGGCCATAGGCGCGTTTGTCCCGGCCAACAGCCGCTCTCAGCTGCTCCGTACGGCCCGCAACACTCTCATCGCAGACGCCTACAATGCCAACCCCTCCTCGATGGCGGCCTCGCTCGACAACTTCTCCGCGATGCTCGCCCCGCACAAGACGGTGATGCTGGGAGATATGCGTGAGCTGGGCGCCGATTCGCTCGAGGAGCATTCCAAGGTGGTCCGCAGGCTCAAGGGCTGCGGCTTCAAGGTCTATCTCGTCGGCGAGGAGTTCCGCAAGGCCCTGGACATAGAGGGCAGCTCCTCCGGATGGAAATGGCTGGAGGACTCTGCCGCGCTGGCTTCCGAGCTCAAGGCCTCTCCTCTGGAAGGGGAGACCATACTCGTCAAAGGCTCACGGGGCATAGAGATGGAGAAGGCGCTGCCGGAGCTTTAGAGTTTCCATCTATATTGCAGGCTGATCTGGCTTCTGCCCTCCTTTGCTGCCGTATTCCAGGGGTAATCAACGCTTTCCGCGCGCAGCCACAGGCTGTGCGCCTTGTTTATGTGCCAGGCGAGGTATAGCGAGGCGTTCCAGCCCCGTCCATAATAGGCGGGCACATTGAAACTGCCGGGCGCGTCCCGCTCGTAGACATAGATGCGGTCGTCCCAATGGTCTATGCGGAAGAGGCCGCCGCGAAGCCACAAACCGACTCTCTCCGCCGAATAAGCGCCCTCAATGTAGCCAAGGCAGGCGAAAGCTCTGCACCATAGGGCGTCGAATCTGCCTGCCAGAGTCCAGCCGTGCTTCTGTGCCGAGAAGTCTGAGCGCAGCTCGGCGCGGAGCGGATTGCTTTCCGAGGGCTGATACTTTGCGGTGAAGCGCAGTGCAGGCTTGAGCAGGAGCGAATCTGCGGCGAGATATTCCTTGCGCAGCTGCAGCAGCAGCCTGTGCCGGGCCTGGGACTTGTCGCGCCTGAACGCGAAATCGGCGGTGAGCACACAAAGGGGCGTATCCATCCCGAGGGCAAGGCCGCTGTATTCCGGACGGCACTCATCATACCACCGTGCAAGCAGGGTGTACTTCCTTCCGTACTGCGGTATCCAGAGAGCGCCCGCAAGCGCCGAGACCCCGCCCCCGTAGCTGCAGGCCGCTTCCCCGAAAATGCTTGTCTGCGGCAGTGAGAGCCTCCAGTCCAGCGATGCGGCGCTCATCGAAGCCGTCATCCCGAGGGTGGAGCGCCGCCCGATCCGGCTCAGATTGAATATGCCGCCGCTCCCTGCCACATCCCAGGCAGTGCTGAGAGTATAGCGGCCCAGATTCCAGTCCGCTCCGACCCCGCAGAGTTCAGCTCCTGCGGCCCCGGTCACCGACAGACCGCCCGGGTTTCGGTAGAACGAGGCGGCGGATGAGAAACTGCTCAGCGAGAACCCGCTCCAGCTCACCAGCCCCTGCCCGAAGCGGGCGTTGAAGTGGCCCGCCACGATCTTGCCGAGGATGCCCTTGCCATAGTATGCCGCGCTGACCGTGCCAAGTCCGGGCACGGGGTCCGAATATGTCGTCCGCGAGGTCCACCTCAGCTCAGCACGCTCCCCGAGCGACGCCTCATAGCGAAGGCCGCGGGCATATTGCTCCGGTCTGCGCATCGAGCCTTTCAGAGTGAGGCTGCAATGGTAGTCGATATCCTCCCTGTGCCCCGGCGGGGCGGAGCTTTCGAAGCTGACGAAGAGAGAGAGGGACTCGGCGAGAGCGGGGGAGAAACCGTCCACGAGGCCGAGCTCCCGGACGGAAAGGATGTCGCCGGACTCGCGGCGGTAGTCGAGAAGCGACGCGATCTGGTAGGCGGAGAACAGGGCGCTGGAGCGCAGACGGCTCTCCCCGGCGCGGTTGATGTTCAGGGGATGCTGCACAAGAGTCTGATAATGCTGGAGTTCCTCTTCGGAGAGCTCCTCGATGCATGAAGCTCCGCTGATACGCAGCACCGCATCGCTGAACACCGACCCGGCAAGGGCGATAAGCAAAAGAAGCGATTTCATAGTCCTTAAGTCTAAAGTACTGCGAAAATACGAAAAAAATCCGTAATTTCGTGGAATGAGTCAGAACCGTATCGTTATGCCGGACAAGTTAATTTTGCAGGACAAGACATTCAGGCCGTTCATCCCCAACGAGAGGATTATCAAGGCCATAGACGAAGTTGCCGCCAAGGTCAACGCAGACTTCAACGGATGCACCGACATACCTGTCGTGCTTTGCGTGCTCAACGGGGCGATACCGTTCACCGGGGAGCTGCTCCAGAGGCTCAACTTCACCTGCCAGCTCGTCTCCATCAAGATGTCCTCCTACCAGGGCACCAAATCCACCGGCACGGTGCTCAACGTGATGGGGCTCACCGCCGACGTACGCGGCAAGCGGATCATCATCTGCGAAGACATAGTTGACACAGGCAACACCATCGTGGCCCTCAAGGAGATGCTGCTCTCAAAGGGCGCGGCGGACGTCAAGATCTGCACGATGCTGCTCAAGCCCGAGGTCTATGACAAGCCGGAGAGGATAGATTATGTGGGGATGGAGATTCCCAACGAGTTCATCGTCGGCTTCGGACTCGACTACAACGAGCTGGGGCGCAACAGCAAGGATATTTATGTAATTGATAATACTATGAAGTACTACATTCTCTTCGGCCCTCCGGGAGCCGGCAAGGGCACGCACGCAGGTGCCATCGCAGAAAAATACAATCTCAAGCACATCTCAACCGGAGAGCTGCTTCGCGCCGAAATCGCCGCGGACACCCCTCTCGGCAGACAGGCGAAGTCGCTCATCGATGCCGGCGCGCTGGTCCCGGACGAAGTGGTCGAGGGGATGATCGAGTCGGCGTTCGACAACATCAAGGGGGTCAACGGCTTCCTGCTCGACGGCTTCCCGCGCAACATCGCACAGGCCCGCGACCTCGACAAGATACTCGAGAAGCGGGGGCAAAGCGTGACC
The DNA here is from genome assembly GCA_963630225.1 of bacterium. GTDB lineage: Bacteria > Bacteroidota > Bacteroidia > Bacteroidales > UBA932 > Cryptobacteroides. The sequence continues at coordinate 5,869 of CAVGLS010000034.1, read as the reverse complement.
GCAGTTGTGGCGATCATGATATCCGACGACGTGATCCGACAGCGGATCGCCCACAGAGCCGCCATCGAAGGCCGGGCGGACGACGCTTCCGAGGCGACCATCACCAACCGCATCAAGACTTATCACGCCCAGACAGAGCCGCTTGTCGGCTACTACAAGCAAGCCGGCAAGTACTATGAGTGCAACGGCGACAACGGCACCATCGACGACAACCGCCGCAGGGTTCTCGACCTTGTGGAGAGCATCGGATAGGATTATGAAATTACGTGCATTTCTCTGTGTCGCGGCGCTCGGACTGGGCGCGGCGATGCCGCTCGGCGCCAACGACGGTACCATCAACCTCACCTCCCCGGACGGAAGCCTCTGCGTGAGCGTAAGCGTCGGGACAAGCATCAGCTACACCGTCAGCAAGGACGGAGAGCAGCTCATAGCCCCGTCAGGCGTCGCGATGACCCTCTCCGACGGGGTGGTCTTCGGGGAGAATGACCATCTCCGCCGGGTGCGCAGGGCAGATCGGGACGAAGTGCTGCCCGCAATTGCCTACAGGCGCTCCGAAGTCCGGGACAACTACAACGAGATGACCCTCGTCTTCAAGGAGTTCGATCTCATCTTCCGCGCCTACGACGAAGGAGTGGCCTACAGGTTCAGGAGCTCGCTCAAGAAGGCGGCCAAGGTCCTCTCCGAGCGCGCAGAATTCAACTTCGACAAGGACTGGACAGCCTATGTCCCTTACGCCAATGCCGACTACAGCAGCATCGAGTCGCAGTACTGCTGCTCGTTTGAGAACACCTATGCCATACACCCCCTCTCCGGGTGGCAGAAGGGCAGGATAGCCTTTATGCCGGTCGCCGTCGCCGCCGACAACGGAGTCAAAGTGCTTATCACCGAAGCCGACCTGACCGACTATCCGGGGATGTTCCTCCGCAATGACGGGGGCAAGACGGGGGTGAGAGGAGAGTTCGCCCCGTATCCGGACAAATGGGAGACAGGCGGGCACAATATGCTCCAGAAGATTATCAGCTCGCGCAAGGACTATATCGCCGAAGCCGCCGCCGGGGAGACTTTCCCATGGAGGGTGCTGATAGTCAGCACCGACGATGCCCGGCTCGCGGTCAATGATATGGTCTGGAACCTCGCCGCGAAGCAGGATCCCGGGACGGATTTCTCCTGGGTGAAGCCCGGCAAGGTGGCCTGGGACTGGTGGAACGACTGGAATCTCTACGATGTGGATTTCCGCTCCGGCATCAACAATGACACCTACAAGTACTATATCGACTTCGCCGCCTCGCACGGCATCGAGTATGTGATACTCGACGAGGGCTGGGCAGTCAATCTCAAGGCCGACCTGATGCAGGTGGTGCCGGAAATCGACCTCCCGATGCTCTGCGAATATGCCTCCGGACGCGGCGTGGGGCTGATACTCTGGGCCGGCTACTACGCGTTCGAGCGCGACATGGAGAATGTCTGCCGGCACTACGCCGACATGGGGGTCAAGGGCTTCAAGGTGGACTTTATGGACAGCGACGACCAGCAGACTGTGAGGTTTTACTCCCGCGCCGCCGCGATGACCGCCAAGTACAAGCTGCTCATCGACTTCCACGGCGCATACAAGCCGACCGGGCTCAGCCGCACCTGGCCTAATGTCATCAACTACGAGGGAGTGCACGGTTTGGAGCAGATGAAGTGGAGCCCGGCCACGACGGACCAGGTGACCTACGATGTGACGGTGCCTTACATCAGGATGGCGGCCGGCAGTATGGATTATACCCAGGGCGCCATGCGCAACGCCTCCAGAGGCAACTACGCCCCTTGCAACAGCGAACCTATGAGCCAGGGCACCAGATGCCACCAGCTCGCCGAATATGTGATTTTCGACTCTCCGCTGAATATGCTCTGCGACTCTCCGTCCAACTATATGAGGGAGCCGGAATGCACGGAGTTCATCACCTCCTGCCCAGTGGTGTGGGACGAGAGCGTGCCGGTCAACGGGGAGCTGGGCAAATACATCAGCCTGGCACGGCGCAGCGGAGATGTGTGGTATCTGGGCGCGCTCAACAACTGGAATGAGCGGGACCTGACCCTCGGACTGGACTTCCTCCCGGAGGGGGAATGGACGATGGATGTATTCAGAGACGGGATCAATGCCGACCGTGCGGGACAAGACTACAGGCGCGAAACCCTCAATGTCAAGTCAGGAGGCCGCATCACCGTCCACCTCGCGCCAGGCGGCGGCTGGGCCGCCAGAATAACGAGGACTCCGTCCGCAGAGGGACTGTGACTTACGCCCCGTCGGGGACGTCCCGGCTGAGGATTGAAAATGTCAGCGTAATATGAGTAAAGCGATTATCATAGGTGCCACATCCGGCATCGGCCGCGAGACTGCGGTCCGTCTTATAAATGAGGGCTGGGAGGTCGGCGTTGCAGGAAGGCGCGTCGAGGCCCTGGAGGCGCTTAAAGCCGAATTCGGGCAGGCCGTGCATTTCGCGGCGATGGACGTGACAGGACCGGAAGCCGGCTCCGCGCTGGACGCCCTGCTGGAGGAGATGGGCGCGCCGGACCTGTTCTTCTATGTCTCGGGGGTCGGCTATCAGAACCGGGAACTCGACATCGAAAAGGAAATCCGCACCGTGCGGACCAACTGCGAGGGGATGGTGCGTCTGGTGGATTATTTCGTAAATTTCGTACGGAGGCATCCGGAGGCGTACTCGGCGGGAAAGAAGGCCCACGTCGCCGTAGTGACTTCCGTTGCGGGGACTGCCGGGATGGGTACGGCTCCCGCTTATTCCGCCACCAAAAAGATGGGGCAGACCTATATCTCGGCACTCTGCCAGCTCGCCGCAATGGAAAAGATCCCCGTCCGCTTCACGGACATACGCCCCGGATTCATCGCCACCGACCTGCTCGACCCGAAGAAGAAATACCCCATGCTGATGAGCAAGGACAAAGCAGTGGACGAGATAATGAAGGCCCTCCGGGGGAGAAAGCGCATTCACACCTTCGACTGGAAGTACCGCCTCACGGTGTTCGCCTGGCGGCTGATTCCCCTCCGGCTATGGGAGCGGATGACCTGGGTGAAAGCCGATCGCTAAACATAAAGAAAGGCTTATCTTTGCAAAAAAAGATTACGGAGCTCGCCGAGCACCTTGGGAAGCGAAGACAGGCTCTTGTCGTCCAAAGAATTAGCTGATACACCTTTATCGCTTATGTGGAAATTGTACGCTTTACTTTCGGCTTTCTTCGCCGCGCTGACGGCCGTATTCGCCAAAATCGGGGTAAAAGACATCAACTCGGACCTGGCCACCGCCATCCGCACATTGATCATCCTGCTTATCACCTGGGGGATCGTCTTTGCCGGAAACCATACCGCCGGGATAAAAAACATCAGCGGGCACACCTGGGCGTTCCTGATTCTGTCAGGCATCGCCACCGGCCTCTCATGGCTGTTCTATTTCAAGGCATTGCAGACGGGAGACGTGTCGCGCGTGGCGCCTATAGACAAACTGAGCATCGTCATCACCATCTGCCTGTCGTGCCTGCTGCTTAAAGAACCTGTCAACTCGAGGGTCATCATCGGAGCGCTGCTGATAACGGGCGGCAGCCTGGTGATGCTGATGGAGTAAAATGCGTTGATTATTCTGACGTGCCCGTTACGATATCTGTCTTCGTTCATAAAGCGGGGGCAGACGAGTTCCTGAATCTGTTCTTCAGTGGGTTTGACTTCTGATACGCGATGCGCGGGGACCCGTCTTGAAGATAGATGATCCCGCACCTGACGAACCCTTCCTTCTCCAGCAGGCGCTGCATCGTGAGATTATCGCGGTGCGTATCGGCACGGAGGTTCTCTATCTGACTGTAACAGAATCCTATGCAGGCGTGTCCGATGCCTTTCGCAGTGCCGTTCGAAGCGAGACGGTGTATGGTGGCGTAGGGTGCGTTGTTCAACCATCGTCCGTCATCTATCCGGCCGTAGGTAGAATCGTCACCGAAGATCAGGCAGAATGTCCCCACTACCGCATCCCCGGCGCATATTACGAAACAATGCCCGCACTCTATCTCGCCGCGCATCAGTTCGCGCCCCGGATAGGAGCCGCACCATTGGTCGGCATTGCCGTGCGAACGCATATATTCCTTGGCGCGCTCGAAAATCTGCATTATCTGCTCCAGATCCGCCGGCACCGCCCGCCGGACACTTAAATTCTCCATAAACCGATACTTGTAAACCCAAAGCGAAGGTACGGCTAAAAACAGACATCTTCAACACTTTCGTGGGCCCTTGCCGGCAAGGCGTGACGGGGAAAGTCAAGCATACAATTCGTTACCAACTTGGTAACGAATCAAAGAGGCTACGTATTTCTGATTTTATTTGCCGTGATTAATAAAATAGCTATCTTTGTCGAAAATTTTAAACACGATTAACAAAATGACAGACATCATCTATCGCCCGACATATACCGACGCCATTATCCCGTTTATCGGGAAAAACATAATAAAAGTACTGACCGGACAACGAAGAGTAGGGAAAAGCTGCATCCTCAAACAGATACAGGAATACATTGACAAGACCAGACCGGAAAGCAACACCATATTCATCAACAAAGAGTTCGATGAATTTCTGTCTATCCGTACAAATGAGGATTTGTCAGAGTATGTATCAAATCATATGAAACAGGGAGTGGAGAATTATCTGTTTATCGATGAGATTCAGGACATAGAAGGTTTCGAGCACACATTGCGCAGCCTGCAGGCACAGGACGCATGCGACATATTCATAACCGGCAGTAACGCGACAATGCTCTCCGGAGAGCTTTCCACTTATCTTTCAGGAAGGTATGTGGAATTTCATATACACAGCCTCACATATACCGAGTTTCTCACTTTCCACTCGCTTTCAGACACGACCGAGAGCCTCCGTAATTATCTGATCTTCGGAGGACTTCCATATTTGCATAACTTGCCGCTTCAGCGTGATGTGGCTTTTGAATATCTGAAGAATGTCTATTCGACGATTATCCTGAAAGATGTCATCAAACGTGAGGGCATACGCAATGTTGATTTTCTTGAGACTCTGGCAGCCTATGCGGCGGACAATGTCGGCAATCTGTTTTCGGCAAACAATATAAGCCGCTGTCTTAAATCACAGAGAATCAATATTTCACCATTGCAGGTAATTAATTATCTTAAGGCTCTCCAGAATGCCTTTCTCCTGCATAAGGTGAGAAGGATTGATGTGAATGGTCTGCATGCTTTTGAAATAGGAGACAAGTATTTCTTTGAAGATTTGGGATTACGCAACTGCCATTTAGGTTTCAATCTGCTGAATGACATCCACAAACTGATCGAAAACGCGATATTCCTTCACTTGAAACAGAACAATTACGAAGTTTTTACCGGTCAGAATTCTTCGGGAAAAGAAGTCGATTTCGTGGCACGCAAAGATGATGAGATGATTTATATCCAGTCCTGCTACCTCTTATCTGACGAGTCCACAAAAAAACGCGAGTTCGGCAACCTCAGTGCAATTAAAAACAACTACCCCAAATATGTCGTCAGTCTCGATGAATGGACAAGCGGCGGAAGCATAGAAGGAATAAGGCACATTCACTTACGGGAGTTTCTGCAAACGGGATTATGATTGCGGGCGAACGATGATGAAACAATGATGTATCTTCTATGCAATAAAATGCATTGACGAGGGATTCCCGACTTACCGAAAATAATGACTATCTTTGGACGGTCTATACAAAACCTGACCATCCGGCCCGCTCCACGGTTTACGAAAGGGAAGTTTACAAAAAAGGGGAAGTTTACACATCGGCATCACTTTGTATCTGCTTCCCAGATGATATAATTCTCATTCTTATATGTTCCG
>CAVGLS010000033.1:0-19911 GCA_963630225.1 bacterium | reverse complement strand
CGGCTAATTTTGAGAAGTTTACGATTTATTAGTACAAACTCTTGCAAAACTCAGATTGGATGATATACTTAAATCAAATTATGCCACGGAAATTTGCAAGTGTCCCGTTTTTTCTTGCCAATTACGCTTCGCGGAAGGAAGAATTTGCAAGAAATGCACTTCAAAACGACGGAATCGGGCGCGACAGCCCATATTTGCACCGATAAAAACCTATGCGGTGACGGACGGGAAAGCCAGACGGGAGAGAATACCGGGCTGAAAGCGGCAGAAAAGGACGGGCGGAAGTTAAAAAAGAGGTATTATGTATCTATATATGGATAATTGTTTCTATTTTTGCATATAAATAGCGATATATTGATATTATTGAGGTAATGAACAACTATACCACAAACAGCGATATACTGACGCTTCTGGCACTGCGGGTAAAGGAGTACCGCCTGGCAGCCCGCATGAGCCAGAAGGAGCTGGCCGAACAGTCGGGCGTGAGCCAGACAACGATCAGCCACTTCGAACAGGGCGTGAGCCGTAACCTGACCTTGGCCAATTTCATCTCCCTGCTGCGTGCGCTCGGTCAGGAAGATCGGCTCGCGGAGATCCTGCCGGAACTGCCCATGCCGCCGATGGCACTCCGGGAAATCGAAAAACTGATACCTAAACGGGTAAGGAGGAACAAGAAATGATAGAAAGTCTCGATGTGATACTGTGGGATAAAAAGGTCGGTACACTTGTTGCCAGCCGGGAGGGACACCGCAACAAAGCCTGTTTCTATTTCGACAGCGATTATGTCCGCGACGGCTATGACATAGCCCCGCTTCGTGCGCCGGTAAAAGGGGTTGTCGCGCAGCGCGGACTGCCGGTCTATCCCGATGAAGAGCGGATCTTCGGCGGGCTGCCGTCGTTCATCGCCGATTCACTGCCCGACCATTGGGGAAACACCGTGTTCAACGAATGGGCCAAAGTACATCATATCCGTATGAGGGACTTGTCCGCCCTCGACCGTCTCGCCTATATCGGGCGGCGCGGCATGGGGGCATTGGAGTTCATCCCGCCCACTGCCGAGGAGCTGGAGGCACCGTTCAAGGTGGAGATCGCCGACCTCTACCAACTGGCCCGGCAGGCTTTCGAGGAAGCCGGACGTTTCAATGTCCCGGTGTCGGGCGACCTGATGGTCGAGAGCCTGTTCAAGGTGGGAACGTCTGCGGGAGGACGGCGGCCAAAAGCTGTGATCAACGTCAATTTCGAGGAGGGCCAATGTTACTCCGGACAGGTGGCGACCCCTTATCCGGGCTACACGCCGATGATCGTCAAGTTCGATGAACACCAGAAGATGCCGACGACACGGATAGAATACAGCTATTACCTGATGGCCGTGGACGCTGGGCTTCAGATGATGCCGAGCCGCCTGCAGGAAGGCGAGCAGACAGCGCATTTCCTGACCGAACGTTTCGACCGCCGGAACGGCAAAAAGGTGCATATCCAGACGTTGGCGGCCATGAACCCCTCGGCGGATTCTTACGAAGCTTTGTTCGATACGGCCTTCCGCATCGGCGTGCCGCCGGGGGAACTCCGTCAACTGTTCCGCTCGATGGTGCTGAACGTGCTAGGTGGGAACGTCGATGACCACAACAAGAATTTCAGTTTCCTGATGGACGACGACGGGCGTTGGCACATTGCTCCGGCCTACGACTACACGTTCTCGGTCGATCCGGACGCGCCGTACTACGTCAACCGCCACAGCATGACGGTCAACAACAAGACGGAGGGCATTACTGCAGCGGATCTGCTGGAAGTAGCCCGCCGGTACGATATAAAGGCCGCGGAGCCGTTCATAGAAAAGGCCATAAACATCGTTTCGCGTTACTCGGAGTACGGTCGGGAGGCCGGTGTCGGCGAAGAATGGATAAAGACGATAGAAAAGGAAATCGCCGCACGGGTGGAGTGCGTGCGAGGCAACCGTGCCCGGTGAAACAGGCTGACCGGGAACGGGGCTTCCTAATACGAACAATGCGTTGGAGGGCCTGTTCTCTGATCTCAAGACAAAAGTGAGAGTCCATAGCGGACTGAGCCGTGACAATCGCAGGAAGTTCCTTGACGAATATATCTTAAGGCATTATTAATCAAAACAATATAATTATGAATAAAGCAATTGAAGAAAATCTCAAGAAGTGCGTCTTGATCTACGCACAAACAATCGAAGAAGGACTCAAACACCCCGACGATGATGACTATGCGATGATGGAGTCACAGGCTTTTACGATGCTGTATAACGCAATAAAAGATGACGTTATGGAGAAGCATGCGCAAAGCATCCTGGACGATCTGTATGGAGTTCTACCGTTCTAGGTGAAGGCATCGCCGCCGGAAATTATAGTCTCATCAGATTATTTTCGTTAAATTTGCGTATCGAACATTGGGAATCGGATATGAAGTTCAATACCGAAGACAAAAATATTGAATGCAAGGCTATTCAGAAGATACGCACCGGAGACAAAGGGTTCAAGGAACTGGCTCGGGAATGTGTCGCGTTTGCCAACGCGCAGGGAGGTCAGATATATATCGGAATCGAGAACAAGACTTTGACGGTCGGCCCGGACCAGGTCATAACGACCCAGGAGCAGAACGATGCCGTCAGCCGTATTCGCAGCCTCTGTTTCAGCGTGGCAATCAACTCATCCGACATCCTTTCTGACGAGAACGGCAGCCAGTATTTCATAATCACCGTGCTTCCAAGCACAAAGACCATCGCGTCCACCTCGGACGGAAAACTCTTTGTCCGTATCGTTGACAAATGCGAGCCCGTCAGGACGGAGGACATCCAGCGCCTTGCCGAAGAAAAAGGTGCATACCAATGGGAGATCAACGCCACCAAATACCTCTGGAATGATGAGGCTATAATGTCCAATCTCCGGAAATTCGCAGATGATATACGCCGGTCCCCGCGTGTGAAAGAACACATCAAGCAGTTGGATGACATCGAAATAGCCGAGAACTACCATCTGATTGACGGCGAGAAACTGACCAATCTCGGAGTCCTTTGGCTCGGGACACCCAAACAGAGGGCCGGGATATGCTATCCTCTCACGGTTCAGTACATCGTTTACAACGCCCTTGAAGAGAAAGTCCGCAAGAAAGAGTGGCACGACCTGGCACTGAATCCCAAAGAACTTCTTCTCGACATCGAGCAGAAGGCCGTCGAGCTCACATATAGTTACGAATTCCCCAACGGACTGTTCAGAAAGCAGATCAGGCACTATAATCCGAAGCTCCTGCGCGAACTTCTTGTGAACGCCTTCGCCCACAAGAGTTTCACCATCTCGAACGACATAATGATTCAGGCATATCCAGACAGGCTGGAGATATCAAATCCGGGCGGCCTGCCTCTTGGAATATCAAAGGAGAATATCCTCCACACGAAGCACCGTCGCAATCCTAATATGATCGAGATAATGAACGCCCTCGAACTGATGGAAGGAGAAGGCTCCGGCTACGATCTGATATACGAGTTGAACGCGAAGGAGGCGAAGCTTCCCCCTGAGGTCGATTCTTCCTACAACGAATTCAAAGTTGTCCAGAGGGCCGAAATCATCGACGTGGACCTGCTTCCGCTTCTCGACTACGTGATGCAGAACTACCAGCTGTCCCAGAAATCCTTCATAGCATTCGGCATCATTGCCCGGGAAAGGAAGATTCTCTCAACCCAGCTCACCAAGCAGCTCCAACTCTCTGAAGATGACAGGTTGAGGAGTTACATCGATAAGATTCTTGAAGGCGGTCTGGTCATAAAGAGCGGCACCAAGAGATCAACACAATTCCAGGTCAATCCTCAACTGATCAACAATGCCAAAGCCAACATAAAGACTTCGCTGAAAACCATAGAGCCGCATGTTCTCAAAGCACTTATCGTTGAAGATCTGAAGAAACATCCCGGATCCAAGATATCAGGAATATCTTCACGTATTCCAGATGTCGATTTGCCTGAAATACGGAAAATGGTTTATTCTATGGTGGATAAGGAACTTATTGCCAATGGGCCCAAGAAGAATAGATCTTATTCCCCAAAAGATGGCATATAAAAAATAAATCGAAAATAAAATCAGAAAATAAAAAAAAGCAATCGGCTAAATATCAGTCACTTGCTTCTTTTTATTTCTTTTTTTCAAAACGGCGCCGAAGAAAAAGAAATGGAGTAACTACTCAGGTGCCCCAGCCATAGCCAACCGGCCATAAGCTCACGATAAAGATGATTCAAACGATGGTACTACGCTCCGGCAAGGGTTGCAATGACCCGAAGGACCTCGAAAGGGTTCTGCCCGTTCTTGACCGCTGTCTGTATGACGGAGGCGACAGTGGCGTAGTTCTCGACGCCGGTGTAATAGGTAACTTTGCTTGTACAATTTTTGGCAAAGTAGAATGTACCGATTTTCGTAAAGGTAAATGTACAAACTTTGAAAAGTTCAGACGAACTGACGCAAGTGCTGACAATCCGAATCAATAAAACAAGACGTCCTTTACCGGAGGCTTACGAAACGCAGAAGGCCGCCGCAGAGCACGGAGTCAGTGCGCCTCTCACGCAGCGGCCGGGGAGCGGTCTATCCTGCGGGCGGCGGTGCCGATGGCCTTGGACGGGCACACGAGCCGGCAGAGGTGGCAGCCCACGCACTTCCTGGCATCGAGATGGGGCTTGCGGTCCTCGATATCGAAGTCGATGGCCTGGTGTCCTCCGTCGAAGCAGGAGATATAGCACCTGCCGCAGCCTATACACTTGTCGTAGTTAAACTTAGGCAGGAGCACGGTATCCCTCTCGAGTTTGTTGTGAGCCACGATGCTGCCCACTGCAGCCCCCATTATGGACCTGATACCGCCGAAACCCTTGACTTTAAGATAGTATCCAAGGCCGCTGACGAGGTCGTCTATGATGCGGTAGCCATACTGCATCACCGCCGTCGTTATCTGGATGCTGCCCGCGCCGAGCGAAATGAACTCCACCGCATCGACCCAGTTCTCGATCCCTCCCATCGCGCTGAGATGCAGTCCTTTGAGATCTTCGCTTCTGGCCATGTCGGAGATGAAGCGGAGCGCGATAGGCTTCACTGCCTGACCCGAGTAGCCGCCCACGATCGAACTGCCGTGCACGTCAGGCTCGGCGGTGAAGGTGTCGATGTTGACGCCGGTGATGCTGTTGATGGTATTGATGGCGGCGATGCCGTCGGCCCCGCCTCTCTTCGCGGCTGCGGCCATAGGCACCATATCGGTGATGTTCGGGGTCATCTTGGCAAGCACGGGGAGTTTCGTGCCCCGGCGCACCGCCCTGGTGAATCTCTCGATCAGATCGGCATTCTGGCCTATGGTGACTCCGAGCGAGTCAGATTCCATATTCGGGCAGGAGAAGTTGCACTCGATCACGTCTGCCCCGGCCTGCTCGCAGCGGCGCGCGAGGTCGGTCCATTCCTGCTCGTTCTTGCCCATTATCGAGGCTATGATGACCTTGGTCGGGAATTCGGCCTTGAGGCGGCGGAACACTTCCATATTCTCCTCCACACTGTGGTCGGAGAGCTGCTCGATGTTCTTGAAGCCGCAGAACGAGTTGGAGTGGTTCGTGATCGTGGAGAATCGCGGAGAAGCCTCGTGCTGCGGGAACGAGCATATGGTCTTGAAGGCCGCGCCGGCCCATCCGGCACGGAACGCCTTGGCGCACATCTCGTAGTTGCTGGCCACCACGGAAGACGACAGCAGGAACGGGTTCTCAAGTTTGACGCCGCATATCTCCGCAGTGATGTCAGGCTGCTGCGGGACGATGAACGCACCGCGTATCTGCTCTTCGCTCACGACTCCCGAGTCGACGGTACTCTGCGCGGCTTCGTAGAGCCCGTTCATTATGGACTTTATGCCGACAGGAGTACTCTTCCTCCCCAGCAGGCAGGCGCTCTCGCAAGGGGCGTCGCAGTCCAGACACTGCACGCCCCTCGCCTTTTCGAGAGCCCCCATCCCGTTGCGGAAATATATGGATCGGAGAATATCCCCTACCGGGAGACCTTTGACGCATTGCTTTGTACAAGGAGCATCGCTGCAGAGCAGGCATCTATTCAACTCGGACATATCTATGAGAGGATATGTCGGCACTTTCTTTTCTTCCATTTCGCTATTCTGTGGTTAAACCGTCCACAAATTTAGCAAAAAAAGGAATTAGAAGACACTATTCCTCGCGCGGGATGACGATGCGGTAGGTCTTGCCGGCTTTGTTGGTGAGTTTGGAGTCCCTGAGCCAGAGGTTCGCGCCCTTGAGACGGGCGTAGCTGACGCCGTGCTCCTCCGCGAAGTCCACAAGGCTCTCTATCGGAGAACTTATCTCGACGATCTTGGCAGGGGGACGGTAAGGGTACTTCTCGCTGTCGGGCACATCATAGCCGAAGTCGCGGGGGTGCTCGAAGAACATCTTGGCCGCAAGGACACGGAACATATAGCGCGAAGTCTCCTCCACCAGCCAAAGGTCGAGCGCGCTCTCCTGCTTCTGGTCGGCAAGTCTCCTGGTGATGCCGTTTTGTCCTCCGTTGTAGCTCGCGGCCACCGTTATCCAGTCTCCGTACTTGGCGTATGCGGCCTTGAGATATGCGCAGGCGGCCCTGGTCGCCTTCTCGGTGTCGTAGCGTTCGTCCACCTCTGAACTCACTTCCAGACCGTATTCTCTGGCGGTGGCCTTGGTGAACTGCCACAGCCCCGCCGCCCCGGCGGAAGAGACTGACCTCGGGTCGAGATTGCTCTCTATAGCCATCAGGTACTTGAGATCCTCCGGCACACCCTCACGCCTCAGTATCGGCACGACCTGGGTGAAGATGCGTCCGGACTTCTTGAGCAGAAGGGTGGAGTTGCTGTGCATATAGGTAAATGATATCAGCTCCCTGTCCATCCTCTCATAGAGGTCGGAGCGTCCGAAGCTGACGGTCTGTCCGGCGAAGACCAGTTCCCCGGGCACTTTAGGGGGCTGCTGATGGAGAGTGTGTCCGTTGTCCTGCGCCTTGCAGAAAGTCGCAGTCAAGGCCAGAAGCAGCAATATCAGGTGTCTGTGTCCCATATTCATACAAATTCAACGTCATCCTCCTCGACATACCATATCGCGGCCGAAACGACATTGTAGCCAAGGCTTCTGTAGAGGGAGGCATAATTGGCGACCTGGGAGCGGTAGCGCCCCTCGCGCCTGCCGAACTTGAAGTCCACGACCCTCACCCCGTCAGGGCGGACGACCACCCTGTCCGGACGGAATTCACGCCCGTCGGAGGAGAAAATGGACTGTTCGTTATATACCGCAGCCTCGCAGTCCGACTCCGCAGGGAACCATTCAGGGTGCGAAGCGATGCGGCCTCGCAGCAGCTCGAGCGCGTCCGCGCCTCCCTGGGCGTCGAGCGCCCCGGAGCGTATCTCCGCCTCCACCGCCGGCCCCGCGTCCTCCGCCGAGACCACCGCCGACAGTATCCTGTGCAGGACCACGCCCTTGAGACGGGCGGAAGCTCCGGCTCCGGTGAGACCGTCTTCGCCGAAGAAATCCAGCGCGTCCGTCGAAGCGGACAGCCTGCCTCCCATAGGGATTGAGGCATATTCAATACTATATGCGATCTGATGCGGCCCCTCCTTGCGCTCCATAGAGCCGAAATCATACTCCTCCCCGAAGCTCTCCTGTCCCGCAGTCCGGACGAACTCATAGAGCAGGTCGGTCATCCTGGAGTAGTCCGGGACTTTGCCCAGACTGTCGATAAACTTTTTGCTCGGCGGTTTCGCAATGATATGCAGGCTCTTCCCGGCACGGGTCAGCGCCACGTAGAATGCGTTGAGATTGTCCACAATCTGGCTGCGCGCCTCCTCTTCGTAAGAGTCGGCGAAGAGCGAGTCGGCGGTGTAGGGGAAGAGCGCGACCGGATAGATGCCGTCCAGAACGGACGGCTCGCCGCCGCGCCCGTTGAAGTCGAGACGGCACCATTTGTCCGACTTCTTGTAGAGGGTCACGGCCTCCGCGAAGGGGAATATCACATAGGGGAACTCCAGCCCCTTGGACTTGTGGACCGTGAGGATCCTGACCGCATCGGAGTCCTCCGGCGAGCTGATGAAGTGGTCCTTCTCGTCCCAGTACTGCAGGAAATACTTGAGGTTGTTGCCGTTGGCGGCGGTCCAGTCCTGAAGCTCGTCTATGAATGTCTGTACGAACAGGGTCTCCCCCGCGAACGACTCGGGGTCATAGTCCCTGACCGACCTGACAAGCCCCTCGCAGAAGTCCACGAGCGAGTGGTAGCTCTCCGGCAATGTGACGTCCATCGACTGCGCGAGGTAGGCGCTGATGCTGTCGTCCGGGTTCTCGTAGGCTTCCAGCAGGGCGATGATGCGGCGCACCACCGAGGATGACTTCATATTGAGCGAGTCGTCCGAAATCACAGGTATCGACTTGTCTATCAGATAGTCTGCAATCTCCGCCCCGCAGCTGTTGGTGCGGACCAGGATGGCGATGTCCCCCCAGAGGGCGCCGTTCTCCCGCGCCCGGGCGACGGAGGCGAGTATCTCCTCCATCTGCTCGTCGCTGAAGCTCACCCTGACATGTCCGCTCTGCTCCTCCGAGGACCTGACCTTCTGGCTGACGTCCGAATAGATGTCGCCGACGCCGAGTCTGGAAGCGGCATAGGTAAAGAAAGCATTGTTGAACCGGACCACTTCGCGCGCGCTGCGCCAGTTGCAGTCCAGGGTCTCGATGTCGGCATCCGGGAACTGCTGCTGCACTCCGCGCCCCAGCAGACTCCAGTCCGAGTCGCGGAAGCGGTAGATGCTCTGCTTGACGTCGCCCACTATCAGGCTTCCGACGGAGCGGGAGGCCGGCGCGGCCTTGGACTCGCTCTCGCGCAGCAGCGGCAGGAAGTTCTGCCACTGGATATTGGAGGTGTCCTGGAACTCGTCGAGCAGGAAGTGTTCGTATCTCACGCCCAGCTTCTCGTAGACGAAAGGGGCGTCCGAACCGTTGATGATGTCCCTCAGGATGGTGTTGGAGTCGTCGATGCACATCAGGTTCTTCTCCTTGAGCAGGGCGTCGAAAGTGCGGTAGAATTCCCCTGCCAGAGCGAGACCGAAACTGTTTCCGTAGATGATGTAGGCGGTGAGGTAGCGCGGGTATTCCCGCTCCACGTATTCCGCGAATGCGGGATTCTTCGCAAGAATGCGCTTGCCTATAGGCTTGATCCTGACCCCGTTCTCCACTTTGACTCCGGCCTCCCGCGCTCTGGCGCTGAAGTCCCGTATGATACGGGAGCACTCCTTGCGCACCTTGGACAGACGCTCCGGACTGAAGTGGGAGATGTCGTCGATGCCGTATTTCTCCGCCTGTATGCGGTGCCCCTCGGACTTGAGCTGACTTCCTATATCGTAGAGCTGACGGTCGAGGCTCTTGGGCTTGACCCCCTCGCCGAGGCTCTCGGAGACATAGGCCTTGAGCCATTCGAGCAGGTCCTTGCTGTCCGCGGTCATCGAGTCGAGGATGCGGTCCATCGTCTCCTTGATGAGGGAGTCCTTGTCGAGCTCTATCTGGTAGTCGGCAAACTGGCCTATCTCCCGGGAGAACGCCTTGAGAGTCTGCTGGAAAAACTTGTCTATCGTGCTGACCGCGAACGCGCCGTAGTCGTGGAGCATCTTCCGCAGCACGCGCCCGGCCCTCGCGTCGGTCTCCGACAGGGCGGCGAGGTCCCTCACGATACGGCTCTTCATCTCGGCGGTGGCCTTGTTGGTGAATGTCACGGCGAGGATGTGGCGGTACGCGTCGTCCGCCGAGCGCTCGCCGAGCAGCAGGTCGAGATATGTCTTCGAAAGCCGGTAGGTCTTGCCCGAGCCGGCGCTGGCCTTGAGTATCTTCATCGTCCGCAGAGAGTTTTGAAATCACAGTACTTGCAGACCCCCTCGACGTCGGAAGTCCTGGTGAAAGGCAGCGAGAGGTCGGCAATCTCGCCGAGAAGGCTCTCCAGCCCGACCCCCATAAGCGAGTAGAACTCCTCGGACAGCGGGGTGCACTCGACATCCTTGGAGAAGAGAGCCACGGGCTGATAGATGGAGTTGCTTATCGCAAGGCCCGAATACTCCGGGTCCTCCCTTATGAAGCGGTCGTAGAGATAGACCTGGAAAGCTATTTCCGGCCTCTCAGTGCTGTCGGGGGCGAAGAGTTTGCCGACCACCTCGGCGGCGCTCTCGTCGCTGATGTGGCAGTCGTCCTCCGTCACCTTGCCTGTCTTGTAGTCCACCACCCTGACTTCTCCCGGAGCGAGACTGTCCAGCCTGTCGATAAAACCTATGAAACTGAAGCCTCCGATCTCGGCTTTGCAACATCTCTCCAGCCCGAGTATGCGTATCCCGCCTATGCCCCGCCTGTCCATCAGGGCGATGTCCTTCTCGACCGTCTTGCGGACATAGCGGCATATCATATCTTCATAGACAAGGTCGCGCCCCCGGACTTCGAAGCTGTTGGTCTGTGCGAGCACCTGGGCGTGGACCTCCTCCTCGATGCGCCCGGAGGCGGGCAGGGACTTGAGATACTCCCTGCTCACCGAGCCCGACGGCACGGTATAGAGAGTCTGCATAGTCCCGTGGAAGGCGGAGCCTATCTTGCTTCCGTCCATATATTCGGCCACTTCGTCCTTCTCCTTGAGGCCCTTGACGGTGCCGTAATAGAACTTGGCCTGACAGTCGAGATAGTTCCTCAGCGCGCTTGCCGAGAGATGCTTCTCCTCGCGGAGGCATCTGATGTCCTCCTCCGTCTTGGGGATGCTGTCGGGGACTATGTGCTTGGATATCGGGGCCCGGGCCACATAGCGCCTGAGCTTCAGGCCGAAGTCCAGCTCCAGCTGCTTTATGTAGCGGCTCTCCTCCCCGTTGCGCAGTCCCCGGGCCGTGGAGTCGTAGAGCATCCACACTCTGGCGGGGCGCTGTATCATACGGTAGAAGTAGTAGGCCCACACTGCATCCTGATATTCGTAAGCAGGCAGCCCGAAGCCGCGCCTGAGCTCAGCGGGGATGAACGAAGCCGACACGCTGCGGCGCGGGAAGACTCCCTCGTTGCAGTTGAGGATGACGAGATTGTCGAAATCGAGGGCGCGGGTCTCCAGCGGCCCCATTATCTGGAGGCCGTTGAGCGGCTCGCCCTTGAACGGCACCGCAGCGCCTCCGACCAGCTTCTCCACAAGTCGGAACCAGGTCAGGGGCAGCACCGGCAGCGAGTGCTGCATCAGCCGCCCTATGCCGAGGTAATACTCCTTCGCAAAATCCAGCTCCATCGCCATGTCCGGCACAGACTTGAGCGCCGGGGCTATGCCGGAGATGATTTCCCGCTGGTATTCTGCTATCTTCCTTATCTCCCCGGGGTCGGCCTGCGAGGTCCGGGTCACTACAGGACGGAAGATGAGCTCCAGAATCCCGTCTCCCGACAGTTCCGGCTGCGAGACATAGTATCTGGCGGCTTTCTTGACCCTCGCGACTGCTGCAAGCCCCGCTTCGGAGATGATGCTCTTGAATATGCTGTTGGAGAATATGGCCCAGACCTGCTTGTGGTAGAAGTACCACTGCCCGTCTTTCTGTCTGAGGTGCATCTGGAGGGCGGCGATATCGCTCATCAGCGTCCACAGGCTGCTCCCGCGCATAGGGTAGCCCATAGTCACATTGATGTCCGCTATACGCTCCGGGATGGAGTTCAGCACCGGCAGGAGCTGGTTTTCGTCCGGCAGGACCACCGCGGTCTCTATGCCCGAAGCTCCGAGGGAGTCGAGTATCGAGGGAAGCTGCTTGGCCTGACCCGCTGCGGACGGCACGCTGAGGACATTGATCTCCGGGACCGACGTCCCCCCTTCGGGAGTGAACGCCTGCGGAAATTCGAGCACATTGTCCGCCATAAAGAACGAAGACCTGTTGTGAGGGGCGCGTATCTGGGGGCTTACATAGTCCCAGCAGAACTCCGCGAGTCCCGCGTCCCGCATCTTGCGCATCAGCCGCTTCTCGCACTCGTTGAGCGCGTTGAGCCCGACGAAGACGAACTTGTCCACCCGATCCCCGAAAGCCTTAGCGACTATCTCCGCGACGCTTTCCCCTGCGAGCCTTTCGGCGAGCGAGCGGTACACCTTGCCCTCATAGGCGAGACCTTTGGCGTCAAGAGCCTCGTTGAAGGACTTGTAGAGGGGCAGCAGTATGTCCCAGATACGGCGGAACTCGTCCTTGTAGCGGCCTCCGGTGCGGAAGTGGGAGATAAACCTGCCTATGGCCTCGCGCTGCCTGTCGTCGAGATACGAGTAGTCGTCCTGCATCCCGCGCAGGTCGGCTATGTTGGCGAACAGCGACTCCGCCTTGACGAGATACTTGTCCACGTCGTTGAAGTCCGACAGCAGCACGCCGCCCCAGAAGATGAAGTCGTCCAGGCTCTCGTGCGAAGGGTTGAGGGCGCTGTAGTGCCCGTAAAGCTCCAGCAGCAGGGTGATCTGGTCGGCTTCCCCGAGAGAGGAGGCGGCATAGAAGAAGTCCTTCATCGTGTAGACGCACGGGGACATCAGAACCCGCCGGCTCTCCGCCACGCACTCCCCGAGATACTTGCGGAAGAATGCGTCGGCACGCCTGTTAGGGAAGACGAAGCACAGACGCTCCACTCCCCCCTGAGCATAGTAATGCTCCGCCACCTGTTTGAGAAAAGGTCTCACGCGCGGAGGAGATTACTCTTCACCGAGAAACATCGGGTCCCAGGCAGGCAGCTGCACCGGCTTCTGCTCCAGCATCTTCAGCACATCCTCCGGCACGAACTGCCTCTCCACCACGAGACGGAACATATACTCGTCGAACCACTCGTCGGTCATTATGATATTGCCCTGGTAGCCGGAGGACGCGCCCCAGCTGTTTTCCACCATCCACTTCTGCGGCACCCCGTCCCTGAGGTCCACGGCAATCAGAGTCATCGCGTGGGAGGAGCCGCTGCTGTGCGTCAAGACCCTCTCCCGCTTGTCCATCGAGAGGTCCACCCCGAGCAGGGACTCGTAGTCGTAGTTGCGCAGATCGGCCACGCCGTTGCTGCGGTTGAGGTATTTCGCCACGTCGCAGGAGAAATACATAGCCTTGCCGGCCTTGACGGAGGCTATCGCCATCTCCTTGATGCGCTCGACGGGGAGGTTGACATAGAGCCAGTTGTGCCCGTCGTAGGTGTGGCGGTCGTACTGTATCTCATAGACCTTGCCGTATTCGCGGCTCGGGTCGTTCATCAGCATCACGTAGCCCCCCGTCAGATCGTAGCCGAGCAGCTCGTTGTAGAACTCCACCGGAGTGTAGGTCCTCCCCCGCCACTCGAAGCTCTTCGGAGGCATGCCGTAGGCGAGGGCGAGTATATGGTAGATGTCTTTCAGCATCTCCACCTTCTGCGACTCAAGATATGCCGGGATGTCCTTCTTCTTCACGCCCGGAGGAGTCTCGCGAAGCCGGAGGCCGTCCTTGCGCAGGAGGGTCTTGAGCTGGGCGGTCAGGGCGGAGGTGTTGTTGGCGGCATAGCTCTCCGGCATCACCCCTGACGGCACGAGACCGTATTTGGTGACGAGGTCGGCCACTCCCGTGAACGTGCCTCCGTCGCTGAGCGGGTTGGAGAAGAGCCAGTCCACCTCGCGGTCGTCGAAACCCTTGTCGCGGGTGTCGATCACCGCCTGCAGGAAGAGGTTCGCCTTCTCCAGCTGGTCCCAGAAGAAGCAGTAGGACTGCGAGAAGCGGAAGTCTCCGAGGTCGTACTTCTCTATCGCGGCGGCCCTCAGCACGTTGAGCCCCGTGAAGAGCCAGCAGCGCCCGGAGGACTTCTGGTCGGTGATGCCTACCGTCCTGACGCGGTCGGAGAATTCGGTGTCGATCATAGCGGCGTTATCGGCATTGGCGGCGAGCACCGCCACGGAGGCCGTGTTGAGCGCGTTGCGGATGGCCTTGTCGGACGCAGTGCCGCTGTAGCCTTTCTCGATCTGTCCGAGCATCCCGGAGGTGATGCTCCCTTTCTGCTGAGCCGCCGCGCAGACGCAGAGCAGCGCGAGGACGGCGGCGGTGACGGTGATTCTCTTCATAATCCTTATCGTGTTATTATTCTTTCGATTCTTCTCGGCACGGAGGTCAGTATCTCGTAGGGGATGGTGCCCAGTATGCCGGCAAGCTCGGAGACTGTCGGGTCGGAGCCGAATATCGTCACGGTGTCGCCGGCCTTGACATCGATGCCGCTGACATCCAGCATACACATATCCATACAGATATTGCCTATCGTGGGGGCCCTGTGCCCGCCCACGCTGAACGAAGCTGCGCCGCAGCCCAGACGCCTGTCGATGCCGTCGGCGTAGCCCACGGGGATCGTGGCGATCACGGTCCCGCCCGGGGCGACGTGCCCGTGCCTGCCGTAGCCGATGGTGTCTTCCGACCGGGTAAGAGTCTTGACCTGCAAGACCTTGACCTTGAGCGACGCCACCGGGGAGAGCCTCACTCCGGGCAGTGCGCTGATGCCGTATATGCCTATGCCGAGCCGTACCATATCGAACTGGTACTGAGGGAAGCGCTCGATGCCGGCGGAGTTGAGGACATGCCACATCGGCCTATAACCGAGAGAGTCCGTGATGCTGCCCGCATTGGAGGAGAACATCCCTATCTGGGCAAGGGTGAACGCGTCTTCCGCAGGGTCCTCCGCCGCCGCGAGATGCGAGTATATCGACTTGACTTTCACTTCATCGTGCGAGAGGAGGAAATCGAGCAGGGCGGGAATCTCGGAAGTCATAAATCCGAGCCTGTGCATCCCGGTGTCGAGCTTGATATGCACCGGGAAATCCTTTATCCCGCGTCCGCGCAGGGTCTCGCAGAGCGCTTCGAGGGTGTAGAGGTTGGGGATGCCGGGCTCCAGACGGTTGTCGATGATCTCCGGGAAGAAGTCCGTCCCGGCGGTGAGCACAAGTATGGGCAGTGAAATACCGTTGGCGCGGAGCTCCATCCCCTCGACAGGCAGGGCCACCGCCAGATAGTCCGCCCCCTCCGCCTGCAGCATCGAGGCAAACTCAACGGCCCCGTGTCCGTAGGCGTTGGCCTTGACGAGCACGAGCAGTCGCGTGGACGGCTTGAGCAGGGAGCGGAAGTAACGGTAGTTGCTTCTGCATCCGGGGAGACTCAGCTCCAGCCTCGAAAAATCATTGACACTGTACATACGACATATTCGTGCCCCGAACAGCTCGGGACACGAATTACAAATATAGCGGAATTTATTGTTTATCCGATCCCGTCCATCACCACCTGGTGAGGCACAGGGAAAGATACCAGGCCGTGCAGAAGTTGACGTGCGATCTCTTCCAGGTGTCCCACGTGACAGTAACCTTGTCGCCGAATGCGTTTTTGACGGCTTCCGTATTGGCGCAAGGCACGATATCGTCGCCCTTTGTGCACCAGATCTTGATCTGATGCTTCGGCGTCCATCCTACGGTCAGGTTGTTCTTCTCCAGACACTTGAAGAATGCCTTGCACAGCTCTGACTCCTTGTTGAGAGCATCGGCGCTGAGAATATCCTCAAGTTTGGGGTCCTGCGTCTCGAGAAGCTCTTTCATCTTGTGGTTGAGATCTGTAGTGTTGGTCTTCTTCTGCTCGAGTATGGCATCGACCTGACTCTTGATCTTAAGGTATTTTTCGCAGTAGAAGTCTTCCTCCTTGAAGCCGGACAGTATGTCAGGGTAGCTCACCATCATAGACTTGATGGTCATCGGGATCGAGCCTATATATGTTGTCTTGCCCCATTTATAGTAGGTGTCCATAGTGAGGGCCGGGTCATATGCGCCGCAGCAGCTGTAGGAGTATGCGAATCTCCATTCTTTCGCAAGCTCTTCGTGGGTGTCAAGATATTTGTGCACCGCAAGAGCGTTGTTTGCACCCTGGGACGAGCCCAGGACATAGAGCTGCCAGTCATCCTCCATAGTGCCGGAACCTCTCTCTTTCCATACCTTGTAGCCCGCTTTCAGGGCGTCAATGGAGTTGATGGCCGCGATTTCGTGGTTCAGATAAGGATGCACCATATGCTTGGTGGAGCCGTAGCCGATGTAGTCCGGCATTATGAGCAGGTTGTCTCCTGTGGCGAGGAAACATTCAGTAGCGCCATTCTCGGAAGGGCATTCGGCATTCGAGGTGATGGTATAGTGCTCGAAAAGGTAGATATTGTCGGGATCCAGATTGTGATGGCCGAAGAGCCAGTATCCGCCCCAGGCGATACGGCCGGAAAGGGGGATTGAACCGCCGTCCACATCTTGGCTGTAGTATTTGAAACGGCAGGAGATATACTCGAGCGCCAGTCCGTTGGCACCGTATTCCTCCTGAAGTGCGGCTTCCTTTTCCCTGGCAAGCTTCAGAAAGTTTTCGCGGGCTTCCGCCATCGTCTCGTCGGCGTTGGAGCCTTCCGGCCCGAACACTTCGTCCGCTACCTCTTCGGGAGTATAGTACTCCATATCTTCTATTTCGACTACGATATCATCGTCGCCGGAAACGTCGGGGTTGTCTTTCGAACAGGCCGCGAAGCAGGCCATTCCTGCCGCTGCGGACAGGAGCAAAAGCAGGTGTTTGATTCTTTTCATTTTTGTAAGTTATTGGATTGAAACATAAATTCATCCGGACTCGTCTTGCAGAGATTTCCGAACAGGTATGAGTTCTCGACATAGACGTGCGATCCCAGAGTGTGGGTGTAGAGGTACTCATAGAGCTCCCTGTAGGTCTGGTCGGGATTGTCGGAAAGCGTGTTGACGAGATTGTTGGAGAAGCGGTCGCTCATCCATATGTTGAGTTCGGCGGAGTGGAAGTCGGCAAACGACGACTCGCCCGAGCCCGCGCTCGCGACGCCGAGGATGCCGGGTATCCCCTTGGCCTGCACCGCCATATTCCGCGAGTAGCAGGGTTCGAGCAGCAGGAGCATCTTGCGGTAGCGCCGAGTGGAGGACATCTGCTCGAGAGCCTCCCGCAGGTCGCCGTCGGAGAATACCCCTTCCGAGTCGCGCCACACGAAGCCGTTCGGCCTGCTTCCGCTCGCGAGACAGCCGTGGCCGCTCCAGAAGAGCAGCACGTTGGTCCCCTCCGAAGAGTTCAGGACCACCGGCAGGTGTGAGCTGCTCCTGCCCAGCATTATGTCGGATATGTCGCTGACACTCAGAGTGTCGGTGCTGTAGTCTATGACCGCCCCCTGATAGAGGTCCTCCGTGTGGGTGGAGCAGCGGACTTCTCCGCTGAAGGCGTTTTTAGGGTTGTCCGCGAGTTCGTCGGAGACGATGAGGATGATGTGGTCGTCGTCCCATCCGTTGCGCTTGAGCATACGGTAGACATTGAGCACGTCGGCCTGGTGGCGGTAGTTGGCCCATCCGCTCGAACCCTGCACCAGCACCGCCCGGCAGTCGTCCAGCTCGCCGTATTCGACGGGACTGTCTTCGTCCCCGATGTCTTCCATCACACGGACTTTCCAGTTCCAGGAAGCGAGGGTGGAGGCGGTGCGCCTGCTGCCGTCGCTGCTCATATAGTCGAGGGGGATGAACTTGCCGTCATACACCATCCAGTGCACATAGGTGCTCTGTATGAGGCTCGTGCAGGCTTCGCTGTCGAATCGCAGCACCCCGCTCGCGCCGACCAGCTTGACATAGTTTTCGCCGCCGGCAAGCAGGGCCAGCAGGGAGCGCATCCCCAGCTCGCTCCATATAGGGTAGGGCTCCTCCCCGAGGGAGGTGACCCGGCGGATGATCTCGTTGGGGTCGGTCGGCGCCGCGAGGTGGTTCTTGACGAACGCCGTGATGCCGGCGAGCAGCAGGGCGTCATATACCTGAGCCTCGGCTCCGGCGGGAGAGTAGCCGTACTTCTCCTCATAGGCTATCTGGAAGCCTGTGGTGGGGTCGGCATACTGTGCCACGCCCTCCGCGCCCTCGGCAAGCTCGCCAAGCTGCAGCAGGTAGGATGAGAGGGCTCCGTTGGAGAACAGTATCCGGGGAGTCTTGTCCCCGAGCCGCCTGCGCTCCTCCAGCACGGTCTGCGCATCCTTTGCCGAGCCCACCGCGCATATCAGGCAGTCCACCCCCGACTTCAGGGCATTCGCCGCATTGTCAGCAAGATCGTCAGTATATTGGTAAATATTCTCCGAAGACAGTTCCAGCCCCAGTTCGGTGGCGAGGAACGGCACCCACTCGTAGAAAGTCTGCCCGTATTCGTCGTCAGGGGCGAGCAGGGCCACGCTCTTCGCGCCCGACTCCCAGGCCTTTGCCAGCAGAGCCTCGCTCTGGCTGACGTCGGTCTCACAGAGCGACCACAGGAAAGGTTTCTCCGCCTTGTCGCCGGACTTGGTGACGGCATAGCGGCGGATGACATTCTCGCTGCTCGCTCCCGGCACGATCAGCGGTTTGCCGGAGGATTTGCAGGCTCGCGCCATTACGTCCACGTTGCGGTTGCGCAGAGGCCCGACGACAAGCAGCAGATCCTCGCGTGCGGCAAGCGCGGCGGAGAGGGAGTCCAGGTCCACCCCGTCCTCGTCGTACCACTCTATGTTGAGATCCACTCCCAGGGTGTCCCCCGCCTCGCACAGATGCCTCTGTGCTTTGCGCATATTGTAGAGGGCGCTGCCGGCGATAGTCTCGAGATGCGCCGCATATTCCCCGCTCTCGTACATAGGCAGGACCACCGCTATGTCGTATCGGGTCGTCTTGTACTTGGAGACGTACTCTATCCTGTCGCCCTCCTTGACGCAGGCGGAGAGCAGGCACAGTGCCGCTGCGGCCAATACGGGGATGATTCTACCGGTCCGCATATTTCCGCTCCTCCTCCAGCGCCTTGTCGTAGTATTTCGCGGCTATGCCGTCCAGACGGTCCTTGAAAGAGTCGGAGACCACCAGCTCCGAGTAGCCGGACGACAGGTCGAGCACCTGATGGGCGGGCATTTCCTCCCCGCGCCACCAGTCGTATATCCAGTCCTGCATCGCGTCGCCGATATTCTTGACTATTGAGAAGGGCACTCTCGGGGAATAGAGCTGCATGTCGCAGTCCACGCCGAGGGTGTAGAAACTGCCGGGGTTCTCCCTGTTGTAGCGGAAAAACCCCTGCGCCGTGCCACCGCAGAGGGGAAGCACCAGGCCGAAGCGCCCGTCCAGCGAGTAGGACATCCGGTAGGCGGTCGAAGCTTCGTCGTAGCCGCCGACGGTCTCGGAGAAGCTGATGGCGGTAAGCTCGACATTCGCGCCGCTGTCCGCAATCGCGCCGGAGAAGCCCCCGATCATAGCGTCCAGCCCGGGGGTGTACGGGTTGGCCCTCGCTATCAGCACTTCATCCACATCCCCCAGACCGTCCGCGACGAGCATCCCCGCCTGATAATAAATCCCGTACTGGAGCATCTTCAGGGTATATGCGGGCAGAGTCACGTCGTCCGACTCGGCGAGCAGGAAATCCACGTTGGACGCCCGCGTGAGGAGGGCCTCATACTCGTGGAGCAGCGGCTCCAGGCTGTCGTTCGCAAGGATTATCAGCGCCTTTCGTTCAGGCACCTCATCCTGCATATAGTCAAGCATATACTCTATGGTGGAGACAGCTTTGAGGGTATCCGAGGGGAGTTCCACGAGCGAGAGCAGAAGGCCGCAGCTCTGCGCTCCCCTCACCACGCCCCGGTACATATCGTCCATATAGCCGACATCCCCCAGAGCCCCCTTGCGGGTGACGAAATAGACCAGGTCGCAGAGCTCGTCGTCCCCGTCGATATCCACATATATGACATTTCCCTCTTTCGTGCAGGAAAGGAGGGAACTCAGAAACCACAAAGCGGCGACAACTCTTCCGAAGTATTTCATTCAGCAATACTAAACTCAAGTTTCGCAAGTAAAAAATATTGTTGTAAAACAAGCATTGTGCAGGTACTTGCAAAAC
>CAVGLS010000032.1:0-20000 GCA_963630225.1 bacterium | reverse complement strand
GGCCGAAAGCAAGTCCCTTTCCCGAGGAAAGGGATTTAGGGAAAGGGTAATATAACAATAATAAGCGAAGCTTGTGCGGGAGGGGAAAGTTTTGCAAGTACCTGCACAATGCTTATTTTACAACAATATTTTTTACTTGCGAAACTTGAGTTATGGGATTATTTAATTTTTTCGGTGACAACGAGCACCGGGTGTTCAACTACAGGCCTATCTACTACAATCAGGAGGAGGATGAACGCCGGCGGAAGTTCGGGACGGTGGACGGCTCGCTCGACAAGGAGAAGAAAGAGGGCACCTATGTCCCGGGCTCATATATCAAGGGTTCGATGCGCGACGGCAACTACCAGCGTACGCGCACCCATATGAAGAAGACTCAGACCATCATCGGCATAGTCACGATGCTGCTGATCTGCGCCGTGCTGCTGATGGTCGCCAAGTTCTACTCGCTGCTGTAAGGATGGGGTCTCTGAAGGTTCTCCCGGCACAGATTGCCAATATGATAGCCGCCGGCGAGGTGGTGCAGCGCCCTGCATCGGTGGTCAAGGAGCTGATGGAGAATGCGGTGGATGCCGGCGCGGACCGGATCGAAGTCGTCGTCACCGATGCCGGGCGCACGCTGATCCAGGTCATCGACAACGGCTGCGGGATGAGTCCGGCGGACGCGGTGCTGTGCTTCGAGCGCCACGCCACCTCCAAGATATCCTCCGCCGAAGACCTCGAGAGCATCCTGACCTACGGCTTCCGGGGGGAGGCCCTCGCGAGCATCGCCGCGGTGGCTGATGTCACCCTCAAGACCCGCCGCGAGCGCGACGAGACCGCGACCCAGGTGCGCACAGGCGGCAACGGAGAGACGGTCTCCTCCTCCGTGGCGGCTCCGGTGGGCTCCAACTTCGCGGTGCGCAACCTCTTCTACAACACCCCCGCGCGACGCAAGTTCCTCAAGTCGGACAGCGTCGAGCTCAAGCATATCATCGAAGAGTTCACCCGGGTCGCCATCACCCGCCCGGAAGTCGGGTTCAGCCTAAGCTCCAACGGCCGCGACATCTTCGTCCTCAAGAAGGCTAAGTCGCTGAAATTCAGAATTCTCGACCTGCTCGGCGGCGCGGTCGCAGGCGATATCGTGGACATCTGTGCCGAGACCTCGGTGGTCAGGCTGAGCGGCTTCATAGGCCGCCCTGAGAGCGCCCGCAAGACGCTCGGCAAGCAGTTCTTCTTCGTCAACGGCAGGTACTTCCGCAGCGCATATCTCCACAAGGCGGTGATGAAAGCCTACGAGGAGATGATCCCCGACGGGGCCACTCCGTCGTACTTCATATTCCTCGAGACGGACCCGCACTCCATCGACGTCAACATCCACCCGACCAAGACGGAGATCAAGTTTGAGGACGACTCGGTGATATTCCAGGTCGTATATGCCTGCGTCAGAGAGACCCTCGGGCGGCACAGTTTCGGGGCGGACATCGACTTCGACACCGCAGGGGCGGTGGAACTTCCGCAGCTCGGGCGGAGTTTCGAGCAGTACCGGGGGGTAAGCGAGCCGCAGAGCCATATCGACCCGGACTACGACCCGTTCAGAGCGGCAGGCGGAGGCAAGTTCGACGCCCGGTCGGGCGGCAGCCCCGGACCGTACAGTTCATATATAACTCCCCGCGACGGCTACGGCGCACTCTTCGAGGACAAGGGGGCACCGTCTTCACGGGTCATCATCCTCGGAGGCAGATATATCCTCACCCCGGTGTCGTCCGGCGTGATGGTGGTGAATGTCTCCCGCGCCTGGGAGCGGATACTCTACGGGCGGGCGCTCAAGGCCCTCGCCGGCGGCGGGGAGCACCTGACGCAGACGGCGCTCTTCCCGGTGGAGGTATGTGTGGGAGCGGACAACCTGCCCCTCTTCGAGGCTCACGCGGAGATGCTCTCCGGCCTCGGATTTGACATCACCCCGTTCGGGAAAGACAGCGTGGTGGTGGGAGGCGTGCCTGACGGCTACAGCTGCGAGAGCGGCAAGGTGCAGCAGACTGTCAGCGAGCTGGCGGACATTCTGTCAGAGGAGAGCGAGGCCCTCCCGGAGCTGATGAGGCAGCGCACAGCCGAGCGGTTCGCCACCCTCGGGGCCCGAAATGCCGCTCCGCTCTCTTCGGCCTCGGAGGCACAGAGAATTATTGACACGCTTTTTGCAAGTGACAACGCCGAACTGACCCCGAACGGGCGCCGCATCGTGAGCATCGTCAAGATCGGGGACATCGATAAATTGTTTTAAAATGGCTTTCTACTTCGGATACGACGACGGCAGACGGGGATTGCTCTCCGACACGCCTGTCACAAAGAACCTGCTCATCATCAACTGCATAGTCTTCTTCGCCTTTCTGATCAACAGGGAGTTTATGCTGGAGACCTTCGCCCTCTTCTACCCCACCTCGAGATATTTCCACTGGTGGCAGGTGATCACGCATATGTTTATGCACGGCGGATTCTGGCACATATTCTTCAATATGTACACGCTTCTGATCTTCGGCACCGTGGTGGAGAGGATCATCGGGCAGAAGAAGTTCCTGCTCTTCTACTTTATCTGCGGTCTAGGCGCGGTGGCGCTGCACCTGGGAGCGGAGTACCTCCAGATGCAGGCGCTGATGCCGGGAGCTGCGGAGGGAAGCATCAACGCCATCCAGGGGATTGCCGATATCAAGCGCACTCCGACCGTGGGCGCTTCCGGGGCTATCTACGGCGTGCTGATCGGCTATGCGATGCTCTTCCCGGAGTCCAAGATGACCCTGCTCTTCCCGCCTGTGACTCTCAGCGCCAAGTGGATGGTGGTGGTGTTTGCGGTCATAGAGCTATTCACGGGAGTCGCCGGGTTTCAGGCCGGGATCGCGCATTTCGCGCACCTCGGCGGTATGCTCTTCGGCTTCCTGATGATACGCTGCTGGAGGCGGAGGGGCGTTCTGTTCGACAAGGACATAATCTGATATTCATCCCAAAAACAGTTCCCGGCAATGGACAGCAGGACAGTGATAAATGAGGCCGTGGAGACGCTTCGCTCCGGCGGGGTGATACTCTACCCGACCGACACGATATGGGGAATAGGCTGCGATGCCTGCAACGAGGCGGCGGTGGAAAAGGTGTTCCGCATCAAGCGGCGCTCCGGGGCCAAGTCGCTCGTGCTGCTCGCTTCCGACCTCGATATGGTGGCGAAATATGTCAAAGAGATACCTTCCATCGCCATCGACCTCGTGGAGGTGAACGATGCGCCGATGACCATCATCTACCCGCAGGGGCAGTATCTCGCACCGAATGCCGTGGCGGAAGACGGCAGCATAGGCATACGCATCCCGTATGTGGAGGAGGGACAGACCCCCGACACGAGTTCCGCCGCGTTCTGCAGGGAGCTGGTGCGCAGGCTGCGCAGACCTCTGGTGAGCACCTCGGCCAACATCTCCGGCGAGCCTTCGCCGAAGAGCTTCGCGGAGATCCCGGAAGCTGTCCGCTCGGCGGTGGACTACTGCGTGCCGAAGAGTTTCGACCGCGGCTCAGAGGGCCGCGCCTCGCAGATCATCAAGCTCGGTCTGCGCGGCGAGGTGGAGATCATCCGAGGGTAATTAATAGTTTAAGCTGAATTTGAGATATACCGCCGCGGCCGCTACTACGGCGGCGGTTTCTGTGCGCAGACGGCTCTCGCCGAGAGTCACCGGCTCCCATCCGCAGCCGAGCGCCTCCTCGACTTCTGCATGCGAAAAATCGCCCTCCGGGCCTATCAGGATGCAGATTTCGCGATTGCTCCCGGACAGAACGTCCGCTATCGTGCGGCGGCTCTCGCGGTCGAGGCTTCCGTCGCAGTAGGCAATCAGCCGGAGCGACTGCGGCGGAGAGCTGCGGATGAAGTCCAGCACGCTGCACTCTTCCCGCAACTCGGGCACGCGGCCCTTGAGCGACTGCTTGGCGGCGGAGAGCAGGATGCGCCGCAGCCGCTCCGGCTTGATGACCTTGCGCTCCGAATGCTCCCCTATCACCGGGACGAGGGCGTCGATGCCGATTTCCGTCGCTTTCTCCGCGAACCATTCGTAACGCTCGATGTTCTTGGTGGGACACACCGCCATCGTCAGCCGATACGGGTGCGCTCCGAAGTCAGGAGTTCTGGCGAGCAGCTCGGCCTCAGCCCCTTTGGCATCCGCGAGGATGAGGCGGCAGCGACAGAGCGTCCCCTCCCCGTCTATCACCGAGATCTCGTCCCCTGCGCGGTGCCGGAGCACCCGGACGCAGTGCGCCGACTCTTCGGCGTCCAGACGCACAAGCGAGCCGTCTATGTCGGTGGAGTAAAACAGTTCCATAGCCTACTTGAAGAGAGCCTTGACAAGTGCCGGGACATCGGCCACCTTCACCACCTTGATGCCCTCCGGGGCGGAGGAAGTCGCGGAATAGGAAGAGAGAAATATCTTCTTGAACCCGAGTCTCGCGGCTTCGCCGATGCGGCGGTCGCTCTGCGAGACGGGACGTATCTCCCCGCTCAGGCCGACCTCCCCGGCAAAGCAGACATCGCCCGGAACTGCAAAGTCGAAGTTGGACGAGAGTACGGCGCATATCACCGCGAGGTCGCAGGCGGGGTCGCTGACCTTGAGGCCGCCGGCCATATTGAGGAAGACATCCTTGGCGCTGAGCTTGAACCCGGCACGCTTCTCCAGCACCGCCAGCAGCATATTGAGCCTGCGGGTGTCGAAGCCGGTGGCGGAGCGCTGCGCCGTGCCGTAGACCGCAGAGCTCACAAGTGCCTGGACTTCAAAGAGAAGCGGCCTCGTGCCGTCGAGAGTGGCAGCTATCGCGGTGCCGCTCAGACCCTGCTCGTGCATCGGGATGAGGAGTTCGGAAGGGTTGCTGACTTCGCGGAGGCCCGCCCCCGTCATCTCGAATACGGCTATCTCGGAGGTGGAACCGAAGCGGTTCTTGATGCTGCGCAGGATGCGGTAGGAGCCGCGGTTGTCGCCCTCAAACTGCAGTACCACATCGACTATGTGCTCGAGTATCTTCGGTCCGGCGATGAAGCCGTCCTTGGTGATATGCCCGATGAGTATCACCGGCACTCCGCTCTCCTTGGCGAAGCGCAGCAGGGCCGCAGCCACTTCCTTGATCTGGCTCACCGAGCCCGGGGTTGACTCGACGGAGTCGGTAAACATAGTCTGCACCGAGTCCACTATCATCAGTGACGGACGGATGGACTCCGCCTCGGCGACTATGTCTTCTATCCTGGTCTCGCAGAAGATGAGGCACTCCGCGCCCGCCCCGCCGAGCCTTTCAGCCCGCATCTTCACCTGCTTGGAGCTCTCTTCGCCCGTGACATAGAGGGTCTTGAGCTCCGGGCGGCAAAGAGGTATCTGGAGGCTGAGGGTGGATTTGCCTATGCCCGGTTCACCCCCTATCAGGACAAGCGATCCGGGGACGATGCCCCCGCCGAGCAGCCGGTCCACCTCTCCCATCCCCAGCGAGAGACGCGGCTCGCCAGAGTAGTCTATATCGCTGAGGGACTGCGGCTTACGCTCACCCGATGCGCAAAGCCCGGCTCCTGCTCTCCGGGAGGTCGGCTTGGCTCTCTCCGAAGGCGCCTGGACCATCGTGTTCCACTCTCCGCACGCGGGGCACCGTCCCATCCACTTGGGGCTCTCGTTGCCGCACGCGCTGCAATACCATACAGTCTTAGTCTTTGCCATAACGCAAATATATCAATACTGCGGCAGAAAAAGCCGCATTGTCCCACAAATCCTCACAAGGTTTTATCTCCAGGGGTCGCAGACGATAGTCTGCGGGGGTTAGGGAAACGAAAGGGGGCTGACCGAAACAAGTCCCGCAGGGACCGCGACGTAGGAGCGAAATACCCCTCATAGGGGTCGCAGACGGCAGTCTGCGGGGGTTAGGGAAACGAAGGGGGCTGACCGAAACTCGTTTCGGTCAGCCCCCCTATATAGTAGGCGAAGCGTCCCCTTAGTCGTTGAGAGAGAAGCGCTTGATGGTGAGGACCTTAATGTCCTTGTCGACGGCTGCGATGGCATCCTTGACGGAGATCTTGTCGTCGCTCATCTGATACTCCTGCTCGAGGAGAGTCTGCTCCTTGAGGAACTTCTGGACACGGCCGTTGGCGATGCTCTGGATCATCTGCTCAGGGAGATTGGCCGCCTTCTGCTCGCCGACGGTCTTGATGATCTCGCGGGCCTGTGCAGCCTGCTCCGGAGTGAGCCAGCCCTTGGCGGTGTTGGACTCGATGTGATCCTCGCTGTCCACGTGCGCAGGGTTGATGCCGGCCTTCTTGAGGGCTGCATCGACCGCCTTCTGCACCTGCTCCTCCTTGGTCTTCTCGACGGCCACCTTGTACTCGTTGTCGATCACTTCCTTAGGGCAGTCCTCGGCGGAGATGGCCACAGGATTCATCGAAGCGACCTGCATCACGATGCCTTTGGCGAGCGCCTCAGGGACAGGCTTGTTGAAGCCGACGAGAGCGCCGAGCTTGCCGTTGATCTTGTGGATGTACTCGGCCACGAAAGGGGCCTCCACGAGAGCGTAGTACGCGAGGACATGCTTCTCGCCGGTCTTGCCGGTCTGAGCCTCGACTGCCTCCTCCACGGTGTAGCCGTCAGCCATCTTGCAGGCCTTGAGAGCCTCAAGATCGGCAGGGCAGGCCGCGATGGCGACATCGGCGATGGCCTCCGCAAGATTCTGGAAGTCAGAGTTGCGGCTCACGAAGTCGGTCTCGCATCCGAGGCACACAAGGATGCCCTTGCCGCCTGCGACGCGGGCCTTGACGGCTCCCTCGGAAGTCTCGCGATCCGCTCTCTTGGCGGCCACGAGCTTGCCCTTCTCGCGGATGATGTCGATGGCCTTGTTGAAGTCGCCTGCGGCCTCTTCAAGAGCCTTCTTGCAATCCATCATACCCGCAGAAGTCATCTTGCGCAACTTCATTACGTCTGCTGCTGTAATTGCCATAATCGTATCTGTTTCTGAAATGGAACTTATAAACTACGCCTCCGCCTCTTCGGCCTTAGGGCCGCTCCTGCGGGAGCGGAGCTTGCGGGCTGCGGCAGGCTTGTCCTCGCCTCCGACTTCCTCGGAGACTTCCTTGTCCTTCTCGAGCTTGCGCTCCGCAAGACCTTCCTCGATGGCTGCGCAGAGGACATTGACAACGCACTCGATGGAGTTGGCGGCATCGTCGTTTGCCGGTATCACATAATCAATAGGGGTAGGATCGCAACAAGTATCAACCATTGCGAATACCGGAATATTGAGACGATTGGCCTCTTTGACTGCATTGGCCTCCTTCTGCACGTCCACGATGAACAGCGCTGACGGCAGGCGGCTCATATCGCGGATAGTGCCGAGGTTCTTCTCGAGTTTCGCCCTCTGGCGGTCCACCTGGAGACGCTCCCTCTTGGCGAGCTTCTCGAAGGTGCCGTCTTCCTTCATCTTGTCGATGACGGACATCTTCTTGATGGCCTTGCGGATGGTCGGGAAGTTGGTGAGCATACCGCCCGCCCAACGCTCGGTGATGGAAGGCATATTCACTGCTGCAGCCTTCTCCCTGACAATATCCTTTGCCTGTTTCTTGGTGGCTACGAAGAGGATCTTGCGGCCTGACTTTGCAAGCTGCTTCATCTCCTCGGCAGCCTCATCTATCTTGCCGACAGTCTTGTGCAGGTCAATGATGTGGATGCCGTTCTTCTGGTCGAAGATATATGGCGCCATCTTAGGATTCCACTTGCGGGCCAGGTGGCCGAAGTGAACGCCTGCATCAAGCAATTCCTGGAAATTTGTTCGTGACATCTGTTTGTTTCTGTTTTTTGTAAACTGTCCCCGCTGCCGGGGTCTCTTTTCTTCAAGGCGGAGTAGCGGCTCTGCCGGTCTCCGGCCTTTTCCGCAGCACGGCAACCGTTCAAAAGGAGCGGTTTGGCAACCGGGCTGTGCCGTAAATCAGTAAATAACTAACGCTTACTGAACTGGAAGCGGCGACGTGCACCAGGCTGGCCCGGCTTCTTGCGCTCAACCTCGCGAGCATCGCGGGTGAGGAAGCCTGCTGACTTGAGTGCGGAACGATACGCTTCTCTGTCCAGCTCGCTGAGGGCGCGGGCGATGCCGAGACGTACCGCCTCCGCCTGTCCCTTGACGCCGCCGCCCACGAGGGTGACCTTGACGTCGAACTGACCGAGAGTGCCGGTGACTTCGAACGGCTGGTTCACGATGTACTGGAGGGACTCAAGAGGGAAATACTCCACAAGAGGACGGTCGTTGATCGTGATGTTGCCTTTGCCGGATGCGAGATAAACGCGAGCTACAGCTGCTTTACGTCTTCCAAGGGCGTGTGTCTGTTCCATTTGCTCTGTTTAAATTTCGTCCAACTTGATTGTCTGAGGGTTCTGGGCCTGATGCGGATGCTCAGGACCTGCGTACACGTGCAGGTTGCCGAGCTGGACGGCACCAAGGCGGGTCTTAGGGAGCATACCCTTCACTGCTCTCCTGACAAGCTCTGCGGGTCTGGTCGCGAGGATCTCCTTCGGAGTCGTGAAACGCTGTCCGCCGGGATAGCCGGTGTAACGAACGTAAACACGGTCAGTCATCTTCTTGCCGCCGAGGGCGACCTTCTCCGCGTTGACGACGATGACGTTGTCGCCGCAGTCGACGTGGGGAGTGAATCCCGGCTTGTTCTTGCCTCGGAGGACAAGAGCCACACGGGATGCGAGACGACCAAGCGCGAGATCTGTCGCGTCAATGACAACCCACTTCTTGTCTACAGT
This sequence comes from bacterium, assembly GCA_963630225.1. Lineage (GTDB taxonomy): Bacteria > Bacteroidota > Bacteroidia > Bacteroidales > UBA932 > Cryptobacteroides. Next base: position 11,238 of record CAVGLS010000032.1, on the reverse strand, counting down.
CGCCGCATTGAGCGATACTGTCTTGTAGCTTTGTGTGTCCACTGTCTTGATCTTAAAATAGTTAATAAAAAATTGCGATCCCTACACAAAATAGGGGTCGCAAAGATAAGCAAATATTTTGTCAAATCAAAATTATGCGCAGCAGCAGGCGAAATTGGCCTCGATGAACGCATTGATCGCCACGGCGACGAAGAGCAGGCAGATGAGCGAAATCACCACAATGCCGATGACTTTGACGCGCTTGAACCAGGTCGCGCCGTCCCAGCCGACGGTCTGGAACATGCTCCAGAAGCCGTGGGTGAGGTGGAACCAGATGGCGGCGAACCAGAGGATGTAGATCGCGAGCACCCACCAGTTGCCGAATACGGTGGTGAGCAGCAGATAAGGATTGTCCTCGTAGTTGCCTATGCCGAACATCTCCGGCAGCTGCATCTTCGCCCAGAAGTGGAAGAGGTGGAAGCAGAGCAGGCCGAGGATGACGATGCCGAGCACGAACATATTGCGTGCGGACCAGGAGTCGGCGGCGGCCCTTGACTTGACCTCATAGCGCTTCATCCCCCCGCGGGCGAGCACGTTGTTGGCGGTCAGCCAGCATCCGTAGACGATGTGGACGAGAAATCCGAGAGCCAGAACCGGCACCATGATGGAGATGACCGGAGTGGACATGAAGTCGCAGCCGAGCTTGAAGAGCCCGTCGCCCTCGCTGAAGAGGATATCGTCGATCGCGACCTTGCCGAATTTGCCCGTGAACGAGTCAATCACGGAGAAGAAGTTGATTGTACCGTGGAGAAGCAGGAACAGGATAAGGAACGCTCCGCTGACCGCTTGAATGAATTTCTTGCCGATTGAAGAATTGAATATGAACATTGTCGCTACGTTTAATCGTTGTACGGGTCCGCAAATATAACCCGAATCTTGCAAGTTTCATAATTTTCGGGTATTTTTGTTTTTCGGACCGAGTCCCCGGAATCGTCCGGGACAGTCCCTAAAAGACAGACAGATGAGAGTATTGCTGAAACTCAGCGGCGAAAGCCTCGGCGGACCTGCCGGCAAAGGTATCGACTCCGCGAGCCTTGTCGGCTACGCGCGGCAGATCGCTTCCGCCGTGCGTGCGGGGCATCAGATCGCCATAGTCAACGGCGGAGGCAACATCTTCCGCGGGCTGCAGGGCGTGGGATCCGGATTTGAGAGGGTGACGGGCGACAGGATGGGTATGCTCGCCACGGTCATCAACTCGCTCGGCCTCGCCTGCGCACTCCGTTCCGAGGGACTCAGGGCCGAAGTGTTCACCGCTACCCCGATGGAGCCGATCGCCCACTACTATAGGAAGGAAGACGCTGTGGCGCTGCTGGAGCAGGGCGGGGTCGCGCTGATTGCCGGCGGCACAGGCAACCCGTACTTCACCACCGACTCCGGCGCAGCGCTCCGCTCTCTCGAGATCGGGGCGGACGCCCTGCTCAAGGGGACAAGGGTGGACGGAGTCTATACCGCCGACCCGGAGAAGCACCCGGATGCCGTGAAGTACGACGAGCTCACTTTCTCCAAGGCGCTCTCCGACCACCTCAAGGTGATGGACGCGACCGCATTCGCGCTATGCGAACAGGGCCCCGTGCCGATCATCGTATTCAACATCGAGGAGGAGGGCAATCTCGAGAAGCTGCTCGCCGGCGAGAAAATCGGGACAGTCGTTCACGCATAAACACATACCAAAATGTTAACAGATAGAGCAATAGAAATCGTAAACCAGACCGATTCCAAGATGGGAGAGGCTGTGCGCTTCATCGAAGAGGACCTTAAGTCGTACCGCGTCGGCAAAGCCAACCCGATGATATTCAACGGAGTGACGGTAGATTATTACGGGACTCCGACCCCGGTGGCCCAGGTGGCTTCGATCTCCGCGCCTGACGCGAAGACACTCGCCATCCAGCCGTGGGAGAAGAATATGATCCCGAAGATCGAAAAGGCGATCATCGACGCGAACCTCGGCTTCACACCACAGAACAACGGCGAAGTCATCCGCTGCACTGTACCCGCGCTCACCGAAGAGCGGCGCAAGGAGCTCATCAAGAAAGCCCGTGCCGCCGGCGAGAATGCCAAGATAGTGGTACGCAACGCCCGTCGCGACGGCATCGACCTCCTCAAGAAGGCCAACAAGAACGAGGGCCTCTCCGAAGACACCCAGAAAGAAGCGGAGGCCGAAGTCCAGAAGCTGACCGACAAACGGGTCAAGGAAGTGGACGAGCTCGTGGCCGCCAAGGAGAGGGAGATTATGACCGTATAGCCTTGAGGCTCACTATCTTCTCGTAAAATATATTCCTCTCCCTCTCGGAGAGGAATTTTGCTTCTATGGGGGCGACAAGAAGCCGCTCGCGTATCTCCTGCGGCATCCCGTTGAAGTCCAGCAGGCGCTGGACGTCCTTCTCGGTGGTTATGACGGCGGCGGTGGGGTTCTTGCGCAGCGCAGCCCTGACGGAGCTGATGTCCTGCCAGGTGTATTTGTGGTGGTCGGGGAAGCGGAAGCGCTTGCAGATCTTGTAGAAGTCGCTCAGGTAGTTGCGCAGCGGGGTGTCCTTGGCGATGCCGCTCACGAGTATCGCTTTCCTGGCATAGACGTAGCGGGGGTCCGTCTCGGGATAGACCCCGGCAATCTGGGAGTAGCTGATGGAGCTGAAGAGCAGCGTCACTCCGCGTCCGGAAGCGGTGACGGTGCCGCTGCAGGTCAGCTCGTCATAACCCTCGACCCCGAGGGACGAGGCGAACGAGGCACGGGCGGCCCCGTCGATGTCGGTCGGGCATTTGGTCACTATGATGACATCGGCGTCGCCCACCCTCTCCGGGAGGTCGCGCAGCCGCCCCAGAGGAAGGAGCCTGTCCCTGAACACCGGGCGGTTCCAGTCCACGAGCACCACCGTGAGCGCCGCCTTCAGACGACGGTACTGGAACGCATCGTCAAGTACGATATACTCGGCGGGCGGGAAGTCCTTGTCCCAGCATCCGGCGTAGCGCTTCGCGGACAGTCGGGCCGGCTCGCAGAGCAGGGTGCAGCCCTCGATGCGGTTTTTGTCCACGGCCACTGTGACATCCGGAAATCTCTTCTTGATCTGGAGGGGTTCATCGCCGAACATGGCCGCGCTGCCGGTCGCAGTCACCTGCTGAAATCCGCTGCTCTCCCGCATATATCCCCGGGAAAGCATCGCGATCCGCCTGCCCTGCCACTCCGGACTCTCCCGCAGCATCCTGAGGATAAGCTCCACCATGGGAGTCTTGCCCGTGCCGCCGGCGGTCACGTTGCCCACGCAGACCGACGGGACCTCGGGGGTGAAGAGCTTTGAGGATCTCTTCTTGTAGTATCTGTCCCTTAGCTTCAGGCTGAAATAGTAGGGGAAGAGCAGAATTCTGTCAATCATATCTTTCGCGAATATCATCCAATATGGAGAAGAGTTCCGCGCTGTCGAGCGTGGTGACCATCTTCATCCTCGTTTCCTTGAAGTCCGGCAGGCCCTTGAAGTAGCAGGACAGATGCCGGCGCATCTCATAGATGCCTCTCGGCTCGCCTTTGTGCTCCAAGGAGAGCGTGAGGTGGCGGCGTGCGATCTCCACCTTCTCCGCCACGGGCAGCGGCGGCATCGCTTCCCCGTGCTCCAGGTAGTATTTGATCTCCCTGAATATCCACGGATGGCCGAATGTGGCCCTGCCCACCATAATCCCGTCCACCCCGTAGCGCTCGAACGCCTGCAAGGCCGACGGCCCGTCGGTGATGTCGCCGTTGCCGATGACGGGGATGCGCATCCTCGGGTTGCGCTTGATCTCTCCTATCAGGGTCCAGTCCGCCTCGCCCCTGTACATCTGGCAGCGGGTGCGCCCGTGGACCGTGAGTGCGCTGATGCCCACATCCTGCAGGCGCTCGGCGAGCTCGACTATTATCTTTGAGTTCTCGTCCCATCCCAGACGGGTCTTGACGGTCACGGGCTTGCCCGTTGCTTCGACCACCGCCTTGGTGATGGCGACCATCCTGTCGGGGTAGCGCATCATCCCCGAGCCCGCCCCGCGGCCCGCTATCTTGGTGACGGGACAGCCGAAGTTGATGTCTATGAGGTCCGCGCCGTGGCCTCCGGCTATCTCCGCCGCACGGTCGGCCATCTTGGCGGCTTCGACCATCGACTCGGGTATGTGCCCGTAGATCTGTATGCCCACGGGGGCTTCGCAGTCATATGTGCGCAGCTTCGCCAAAGCCTTGGAAGCGTCGCGGATGAGCCCGTCGGAGGGGATGAACTCGGTATAGACCATATCGGCTCCCTGCTCCCGGCACAGTTTGCGGAACGAGGCGTCGGTGATGTCCTCCATCGGCGCGAGGAGCAGCGGACGCTCGCCAAGGTCTATGTTCCCTATTTTCATATTATGTTCTTCCTCAAAAATCCTTCACAAACTGCACCAACCTGTTTTTCTATCGTCACTATCTGCAAAAATACTATATTTGTCGCAAAGATTGTCCAAATGAATATCTATGCCGAGAGAATCGAGGCTCTGCGCTCGATGATGCGTGCCAAGGGCTGGGATGCGGTGATTGTCAAGGGTTCCGACCCGCACGGCAGCGAGTACCCCGCCGAGCGGTGGAAGCAGGTGGAGTGGCTGACGGGGTTTACCGGCGAGGCCGGGGATGTCGTCGTCACCGAAGACCACGCCGGACTCTGGACGGACACGCGTTATTTCATACAGGCGCGCATCCAGCTGGAGGGCAGCGGGGCGGTGCTGCATAAGACAAGGGTGCCGGAGCAGGTGCTCATCCCGGAATGGCTGCGGGAGCAGTTTGGCGAGGAGGGCATCGTCGCCGTGGACGGACTGTGCGTGAGCGCCGACTACGCTGCCGGCCTCCCCGGGACGGTGATCAGCGTGCCGGACCTGCTCGGCGTGTTCTGGGAAGACAGGCCGGCGATACCGCAGACTCCGGTGTTCACCGTGCAGACCGGGGAGACGCGGGAGAGCAAGCTCGGGCGGCTGAGGGGCTTCCTGCGGGCGAAAGACTGCCGGGGGGTGCTCGTCACCGCTCTCGACGAGATAGCCTGGCTGCTCAACGTCAGAGCTTCCGACATAGAATATAATCCGCTGGTCATCAGCTATCTGCTCGTCACCGACGAGGAGGCGTTCTGGTATGTGCTCAAGGACGAGGTGGAAGACCCGGAGTCGCAGGCCACGTTCAGCATACTTGCCGCCGAGGGCATACGCATCCTGCCGTACGGCGACATCGACTATCTTGGGCGGGAGTTCGAGGGGCGGCTGGCAGTAGACAGCGCCACGCTCAACTACAGTATCTATTCGAGCCTCGTGGCGTCCAAGGTGGCGGTGGAAGAGGCCGCCAGTCCGGTGGGCCTGTGGAAGGCCGTCAAGAACCGGACGGAGATCGAGGGGATGAAGCAGGCCCACGTCAAGGACGGGGTCGCGATGGAGCGTTTCCTCTACTGGCTGGAGAAGTCGGTGGAGAGCGGGCGCAAAGTCAGCGAATGGGACGCGTCGGTGAAGCTCACCTCGCTCCGCGCCGAGATAGAGGAGTACCGGGGCGACAGTTTCGAGACCATCTCGGCCTGCGGGCCGGGGGCTGCGCTGCCGCACTATGTCACGCCGCGCGGGGATGCTCCGCTGCTGGAGGACAGAGGCCTGTATCTGTGCGACTCGGGCGGACAATATACGCTCGGCACGACTGACATCACCCGCACCGTGCCGCTGGGAGAGTGTTCCGCGCTTGAGCGGGAAGACTACACCCTCGTGCTCAAGGGGCATATCGCCCTTGCGATGGCGGTCTTCCCTGCGGGGACTCCGGGGTGCCGGATCGACGCTCTCGCCCGGGAGCCGCTATGGCGCAATATGCGGAATTTCGGGCACGGCACCGGGCACGGGGTCGGCTTCTTCCTCGGGGTGCACGAGGGGCCGCAGGATGTCAGACAGAACCTCAACCCGGTCGGGCTTGAGGCGGGGATGATCATCTCCGACGAGCCGGGGATCTACCGCGAGGGCCAGCACGGGGTACGCCACGAGAATCTGCTGCTCTGCACGGACGCCGGCTGCAACGAGTTCGGGAACTGGCTGCACTTCGAGCCGCTGACCCTCTGTCATTTCGACACTTCGGCCCTGGAGGCGGAGTTGCTCGGCGACGACGAGCTGGAGTGGCTCAACAACTACAACGAACTGGTATTCACCACACTCAGCCCGCTCCTCCCGCAGGAGGTCGCGCTCTGGCTCAGAGAGAAGACCGCAGCAATCGCAAAATGGAAAAAATAGCATCATTCAAGGTCAACCACACCCTGCTGACACAGGGGATATATCTGTCCCGCAAGGACAGCATCGGCAGGGAAACCGCCAGCACCATCGACATCCGCGTGAAGCGCCCCAACATCGAGCCGGCGATGACCCCGGAGGCGGCGCACACCGTGGAGCATCTCGGGGCCACATATCTGCGCAATCTCGACGGATGGAAAGACGACATCGTCTATTTCGGGCCTATGGGCTGCCTGACCGGATTCTATCTCATCGTGGCCGGAGACTATGAGCCGCAGACACCCCGCTACGAGAGGCTTGTGGAGATGGTGATGGGGATGTTCCGCTTCGTCGCGGAATACGAGGGCGAAATCCCCGGCACCCATCCTGACGAGTGCGGCAACTGCCGCCTGCACGACCTCGCCGCCGCGAAGGAGGTCGCCGCATCGATGCTCGCCCTGCACTCAGAGGGCGGGCTGCGCTTCGTCTATCCGTAATCCGGGCTCGTGCGGATTCGATATTTCCTGTTTTCCGCACTTTTAGAAGATTTTTCAGGAATAGGCCACTCGCATAGCTGCAAGGCATATTGGTGGGTTGATTTGGGTGCCCCACGCCCAATGTATAACTTCGCGTTATGTTTATGCGCCGGAAACATAACAAGAGCGGGTCGAAAAAATGGGCGGACTTGGCCGTCAACAGACCGGATCTGGCAAACAATCTTTGCTTTTTGCGGAATTTAGGGAAAATAATCCCTAACTTTGTAAGTTAGGGATTATGACGCCGATGCCTATTGAGAACTCTCATATCGCGCCGCTTGCCGGAGAAAGACCTGCCCAGTACGCTGAGAGGGTCGGCAAATGGTATGCTGAGGCCTCTATCCAGAAGGATAAGAAGCATAAGGGGCAGTTTTTTACACCGCTGGCCATCTCGGAGTTTATGGGTGGTTTGGCCACCCCGTCAGGGAAGAAGAGATTATCCATCCTGGACCCCGGTTGCGGCTTAGCAATCCTTTCCTGCGCATTGATTGAGCATCTTGTCGAGAAGGAAACGCCGGAGCATATCAGCCTGACACTCTACGAGACCGATAAGAAAGTGTTGCCACTCACAGAGAACGTTCTGTCCTATATGAAGGCCTGGTGTGGCGAGAGGAAAGTGAAGCTTGATTACCTGCTGAACGAATCAGACTTCGTCCTAGAGAAATGTGAGTGTCTGGACGGCACCTACACCATCTTCGGTGCTTTGTCCGGATCGGAGAGGTTTGATTACATCATTTCCAATCCGCCGTATTTCAAGTTGGCCAAGGACGATATCCACACGCGCTCCTGTGCCGGCATAGTCGATGGGCAGACCAATATCTACGCCCTCTTTATGGCTATCTGCGCAAAAATGCTCACGGAAGATGGCCGAATGATCTTCATCACCCCGAGAAGCTTTGCGTCCGGACGGTATTTCCGGTCGTTCCGGGATTTCCTCTTCCGGTATGTGAGCATTGACCTTATCCACCTGTTCAATACCCGTAAGGACACGTTTGCCAAGGATGAGGTGCTTCAGGAATTGGTCATTATGCTAATGGTTCCTGCCAGCAATGGTAAGCGGATTACCGTATCCTACAGCCAAGGCATTTCCGATTTGGATCATCCGTATCAGAAGAATTACGACGCTTCGGAGATTGTGGACGTAAGCAGCGAAGAGAAGGTTGTTTATTTGCCCGTTGACGGCCGAGATGAGGCGATATTGAGTTTGTTCCGGTCCTGGGACGGGAATATGGAGAAGTACGGCATCAAGATTTCGACAGGGCCGGTGGTCGCGTTCCGGGCATATGATTTCATCGTGAATGAGCCTGGTAAAGATACCGTTCCGCTGTACTGGCTCCACAATGTGGTGAAGATGCTCTGTGACCATCCTGTGCAGAAGAAAGACAAGGGGCAATACATCAAGGTGGCCCCGGAGACCAAAGCGGCACTGCTCCCCAACAAGAATTATGTGCTGCTGAGGCGTTTCAGCTCCAAGGATGACAGTAGCCGACTGGTGGCGGCGCCATACTTCGGTAATATGACCCAGTCGGAATTTGTTGGAATTGAGAACAAATTGAACTATATTTATAGACCGAAAGGACACCTGCGCAGAGATGAAGTAATGGGAATCACCGCCCTGCTGGACAGCGAGATGTTTGATGCCTGGTTCAGGACATTCAACGGAAACATCAATGTAAGCGCCACGGAGTTGAGGATGATGCCGCTTCCTCCTGTTGAGACCATCCGGGAGATAGGGAAGAAGATTATTTTGAGGAATAATTTTTCCATCGACTTTATCAATGATCTGGTCATGGATTACTTTAAGATTCAGTAGAAATGAGCAAGATTACTGAGGCACAAGAGATTTTGAAAGCATTGGGACTTCCCGCAGCACAGCAGAATGAAATGTCGGCCTTAACGCTGCTTGCGTTGTGCAGCATCAAGGAGGACACTCCTTGGGCTAAGGCTACGCGGACAAGCCGGCGCATTACGAAAGATATAATGGCTTTCGTGAACGAGAACTACAAGACGGCCGCTCCCTATGCGCCCAATACTCGTGAAACTTTCCGCCGACAGGTGCTGCATCAGTTTGTGCAGGCCACCATCGCTAATTATAATCCCGATGACCCGGCTCTGCCTGTCAATAGCCCGAAAGCGCATTATGCCATTACGCCTGAAGCATTGACTGTCGTACGGGGATATGGCAAAAGGGGATGGAAAAAGAAGGTAGAGATATTTGCCCGGGAGACCACGATCTTACGTGAGAAATATGCGGCAGAACGAGACTTGCACCGTATTCCGCTGATTATCGAAGGAAATGAGTATTATCTTTCACCCGGTGCTCACAACGAGGTCCAGGCCGCAGTTGTCGAGGAGTTCGCGCCCAGGTTTGCTCCCGGCGGAAAGTTGCTCTACATCGGCGATACCGAAGACAAGAATTTGTACTTGAATTCTGCCGGACTGAAAGCGTTGAGACTTCCCATCACCGAGCATTCGAAGCTCCCCGACATCGTCATCAGCGACGAGAATCGAGGCTGGCTCTTTCTCATCGAGGTGGTGACTTCTCACGGACCGGTTTCCGCCAAACGTGTTGTGGAGTTGGAAGAGTTCACCAAGGATTGTCCTTACGGAATTGTGTATGTGACCGCATTCCCAAATGCAAAGGAGTTCAAGAAACACGTGGATGATATCGCTTGGGAAACGGAAGTATGGCTCTCCGACACGCCGGACCATATGATTCACTTTAACGGTGACCGATTTATCGGACCGAGGTAGTTGCCGATCACTATGCCCCCCTTTCTGTTAATTGACACCCAAGACTGGACAGTTGGAGATCATTTGCAAGGGGCTCGGCTGGCCTTGCTTTTCATCGAATATTTGTTCACTCCCACAAGCAGAAATGCCTGTTTCAGATACGAATAATAATTTTCGGCGGCATGATCGGATATCCCGAAATCCACTCACCAAACTTCGATATTTTGCCAAAAATTGCGCCGCAAAATTTTGATTAATGTTTCGAAACACTAAAAATGCCCGGATATTAGTGTTTGTAAACATTATTTCACTATCTTTGTTCCATCTTGAAATATTTGTAGTTATGGAAGGAATTGATGAGATACTCAGGATTTACGACAGGCGGCTGCAGAGTACGCCTAAAGGGTTCAGACGCTATCTGATAGATAAAGTGGATTGGCGGGACAGTCTAATAGCCATCAAGGGCGCTAAAGGCTCTGGGAAGACCACGATGCTTCTCCAGCACATAAACGAGTCGTTCCCGGATAAGGGCAATGCTCTATACGTCTCTCTGGACAATCTGTGGTTTGCGACCCATTCCATACGCGAACTGATAGAATACCATTATACGCACGGCGGCACACATCTTTTCCTTGATGAAGTACACTATTTCCCGAATTGGCAGACATTGATTAAAAATATCAATGATGATTATCCGGGACTGCACGTCGTTTATACGGGATCTTCGATGCTCAAGATCGATAGCGAAGTGGCCGACCTGTCAAGAAGACAAATGCCATATACCCTTCACGGGATGTCCTTCCGGGAATATCTGCACTACGAGGGGATAGCCGATATTGAACCTCTTGCTCTTGACATTCTTCTGCGTGACCATCGCAGGATTGCCGGAGAGATCCTTTCGGGCGGGATAAAGATACTGCCGGCCTTCGAGAAATATTTGCAATACGGCTATTATCCATTCTACAAAAGTGTGTATTCCGGATTTGAAATAAGATTGCAACAAGTTGTCAATCATGTCCTTGAGAATGACTATCCGATAATCGAGGGCGTCGGACAGTCCACAATCCGGAAGATAAAGAAAATGTTTATGATTCTTGCGGAGCAGGTTCCGCAGATCCCCAATATGTCCAATCTTTACAATGAATTGGACACCGACAGGAATCAAGGCCTCAAGATGTTGTATGCGCTTGAAAAGGCCGGGCTCCTTGCATTGCTTTCAGACAAGCCGAAACATATCGACAAGTTGTCGCGTCCGGATAAAATTTATATTGACAATTCTAACCTGATGTACGCTTACGCGACGAATCCGAACATCGGAACCGTCCGTGAGACATTCTTTTTGAACCAATTGGCAGCAGGACACACAGTCACATATCCCGCAAAAGGAGATTTTCTCGTGGACGGGAAATACCTGTTTGAAGTGGGCGGCCGCAAAAAATCCTTTGAGCAAATCAAAGATGTCCCGGACAGCTATCTTGCCGTGGATGACACGGAGACAGGACATCACAACCGCATTCCGCTGTGGATGTTCGGATTGTTGTATTGATTCGGCCGTATAGCGCGTCCTGCAAGAATCCTCTGCCGCTTTACCTCGAAGATGGCATTTTCGCCGGCCCGTCCGTCAGTCGCGGAGGGGCCGGCTTTTTGCTGGCTGACCGTCAGCGGACATAGATTACGGTCTCGCCGGAGGTGAATTCGCTTGTGTTGGCGGCGTCCCCGA
>CAVGLS010000031.1:0-23081 GCA_963630225.1 bacterium | reverse complement strand
CCAAGGCCATCATCCTTATCGAAACCTCTTCGGCACCACCTCAAATTGCGTATTTATCATATTTTTCAAACATTGTTTGTGCAAAAATACACATTTTGCCAATATATCCAATACTGTCAGTTAAATTTCAAAAGCAAGTTCAAGACACGATGTAGCATATCAGGGCGACCAGCAGGCACGAAAAAAGCACCGGGACCACCCGATGCTTCAATCATAAATTATTGAAAATCAATCAATAATGTTTCAATAACAGGTTAATACTCCTCCTCGTTAAAGAAAAAGTCTTCCTTTGTCGGGTAGTCGGGCCAGATATCTTCGATGGATTCGTAGACTTCCCCCTCCTCTTCAAGTTCTTCGAGATTCTCTATGACTTCTTCCGGAGCTCCGGAACGGTTGGCGTAATCGATCAATTCTTCTTTGCTTGCCGGCCAAGGCGCATCGTCAAGGCTGCTGGCTAGTTCAAGTGTCCAATACATAAGGCATCGTGTTTTGCCCGCAAAGATATAAAAATAATTGAGAGGCTTCAGATATTATTCACTATTTTTGCCCCCGTTATGAAAATAATTCCATTTACTCTCGCCCTGCTCGCCTGCGGGTCGATGCTTCAAGCGCAGAGCGTGCAGAATACACAGCAGAATGCACGGAATGCACAGCAGACCAAAGAGCGTCTGACTTCCCATCTCTACTATCTTGCAAGCGACGAACTGCGCGGCCGCGAGGCTGGCAGCGCCGACGCGCTCAAGGCAGCGGAGTATATTGAGAACCAATACAAAGCAATAGGGCTCAAGCCTTTCTTCGAAGATTATCGTCACCACTTCCAGATGGGCGGCGACACCTACACCAACATAGTGGCTCAGATCGAAGGCGCCGACCCCGGGCTGAAAGACGAGTATATCGTGCTCGGCGCCCACTACGACCATCTGGGAGTGAAGAGGGGCAAAATCTATAACGGCGCGGACGACAACGCCTCCGGCTCGGCGGCGCTGATTGAGGTGGCCCGAGAGCTCTACGGCAGGCGGGACGAACTCAAGCGCAGCGTCATCATCGCCGCGTTCGACGCGGAGGAGCTCGGGCTCTTCGGCTCGATGGCCCTCGCGGACGTCCTGAAGGACAGCATCGGCACCGACAGGATCAAGCTGATGATGAGCATAGATATGGTGGGATGGTACAAAGCTTCCGGCAAACTTGTGATGGAAGGCGCAGCCACTATCCGCGACGGGAAGCGTCTGCTCGACAATGAAGCGGCCAAGATGTCCATCAGCGTAGAGGCCAAGGATTTCGAGAAGTCGGCGTTCACCGGCACCGACACCCAGTACTTCGCGGAGAAAGGAGTGCCTACGCTCGCCGTCACCACCGGCCTCAAGTCCCCTTACCACAAACCCGGAGACGATGCGGAGCTGATTGACTATGACGGACTTGAGAGAGTCACAGAATATGTGGCCGCGGTCGGCTGCGCAGCCGCTTCCGACCCCGACTTCGCCCCGTCCGGGCAGATAGCGCGCAAGCATCTGGACCTTCTTCCTACCTTCGAGGCGGGACTCGTCCTCTCGATACAGCGGAGCAACCTCAACTTCGAGAAGAGCTCCCTCACGACCAAAAACGCGCTGGGAGTCGGCATCGGGCCCCAGTTCCAGGTCAACTTCAACTCGCTTGCCCTCAACGCCAAAGTCCTCTATGACTTTGCGCAAAGCAGATTCCCCGTCGACTCCGACCTCTGGGGGAGCAGATCAAAGTATCGCCAGCAGGCGGTCACTGTGCCCGTGATGCTCATAAGCAACTCCGTCCCCAAATACAGTCTCAGGGCTTTCGCCGGCATCGGCGGATACTATAGCTATGTCTTCTGGCACAACGCGGCGGGCAAAACCCTCTCCTCGCGGGCGGTCGACGTCAACAGGCACCAGTGCGGCATCGCCTACTGCATCGGGATGCAGGCCGGGCCGATCCTCCTGTGCCTGGAAGGACGCTCCCAGCTCAACAGTTTCTTCGCCGGGGCCGACTTCCCTGAGGCGGCACTGGAAACCGTGTCCCTGACTCTGGGATATGATTTCTGACAAAGTCAAGCCGACACTATCGCACCCCGTCGGCGTCTGCGGGGACTGTCCCGACAACAATCAGACAAGCTCCTACAGGTAGCTGTCGAAGTAGTCGGTGATCTTGTCGTAGAGGTGCACCCGGGCGCGGCCCATCATATTATGCCGCTCGCGCGGGTACGGGAAGTAGTCCACCCGCTTCTCAGCGGCAATGCACTCCTGGACGAAGCTCAGCGAGTGCTCCCAGACCACGGTGTCGTCCAGCACTCCCTGACAGATCAGCACCCTGCCCGTGAGGTCCTTTGCCTTCGGGAGGAGCGAAGTCATCTGATAACCATCCGGGTTGGTGTCCGGAGTGTCCATATAGCGCTCTCCGTACATCACCTCGTACCATTTCCAGTCTACTACCGGACCGCCCGCGACGGCGACCTTGAAGAATCCCGGGTGGCCGGTGGCTAGCGACAGGGTCATAAACCCGCCGTAGCTCCACCCGTGCACCCCGATGCGCTCGCGGTCAATCCACGGGCTGGTGGCAAGCAGGGTGCGTATGCCCTCCATCTGATCCTCCATCTCCGCCTGTCCGCACTGCCGGTTGATGGCCTTCTCGAAAGCCGCACCCCGGTTCTGCGTGCCCCGGTTGTCCTGCACATAGACCACATAGCCTTTCTGGGCCATCATCATCTCCCACATCCTGACCCCGCCGAGCCAGCTGTTCGTGACCATCTGGGAGTGCGGGCCGCCGTAGACATAGACGATGAGCGGGTATTTCTTCGACGGATCGAAATCCCTCGGATAGAAAAGCCTGTAGTAATTGTCGAACTTCCCGTCTGCGGAGCGTACGGTGCCGAGCTCCACCTTGCACTGCGCGTACTCGTCCAGCGGGTCGAGCGCGGTGAGGATATGGTTGATCACCTGACCCTCGCTGTCCTTGACCGCCGTGACCCCGGGGACATTCATACTGCTGTAGCGGTCGATGAATTTGCTGCAGTCCGGAGCCATATCGATGTTGTGCCACCCCTGCTCGGAAGTGAGGCGCTGCGGCTTGCCGGCCTTCAGCCCACGTACTCTGACCTTGAAGAGGTGGTTCTCCACCGGGGAGACCTCCGCGGAGGTGTAGTAGATGTATCTGCCGTCGTTGGCAACATACTCCACATCGGCGTCGCACGGAGTGGCGCGGCTAATATGCCCCAGAGTATCACAGATATAGAGATTGCGGTAGCCGCTCCGCTGATTGGTCCTGTAGATGAAGTTGTAGCTTCCCTTGATGAAGTGCGGCGGGTCGAGCGGCTCCACCCAGGATGGGTCGCTCTCGCGGAGCAGCGTGCGCACGAAAGACCCGTCAGAGCTGCGGTACATATTGAGATGCATATTGTGCTGCGCCCTGTCAAGCACCTGGACGAAGATATATTTGCCCTCAGGCGACCAGCTCACCCCGGTGAGATAGCGCTCGTCGTCGAAGTCGCTGACTTTGAGCGTGGTCAGCACATTCCCCAAGGTGTCGCACACACAAAGCGAAAGCTTCTCCGACTTCATCCCCGCCATCGGGTAGCGTATAGGCTCGGAGCCGCCGGTGCGGCTGCTGATGTCGAAGAGCGGGAAGACGCTCACCTCCGACTCGTCCTTGCGGTACACCGCCAGTCTGGTGCCGTCAGGAGAAGGAATGACCCCGGAAGTGATGCCGAATTCGTTGCGGCTGACCGTCCCGCCGTAGACCACTCCCTGCCCGTCACCCGGGGGCAGCACATAGGTGGACTTCCGGGCAGACGGGCGCTGCTTGGTGAGCCTGCTGTCGGCATCCCACCAGAGTTGCACCCTCTCCGGAAAGACCGGACGGACACCTTGGCTCACGGCCTCTTCCACCGTGAGCAGACGGGCGTTGGGATTGCCTGCCGGATGCGTCGCGACCACCGCCGCAACGACGAAAAGCAACCCCGCCGTCATAAGCTCAGCTCCTCTCCGCCACCCACATAAGGGATCTCGGTCGCGCCGGACGGCTTGCTGACGGAGATGATTCTGTCCACGATGTGCCTCTGCATCCCCCTCCAAGGCAGCGCTCCGTTGTACTCCCTATAGTGGAGCTCCACCATCTTGCCGCTGCACCTCATCAGAGAGTCGGCCACCGCCTTATCGGTTACAGAGAAGTTGAACTCGTTGGACCTCAGGCTGCCGCCGGAGCGGGAACTGCTGCTGAACCCGGTCTGGATCAGACGGCCCTCGTAGGTCTTCCATATCCACCCCTTATAGACGAGCTGGTTGAGCTCGCCGGCCTTCACCCCCTCGCCGAAGACGAAGTAGAACTTGATGTAGAAGAATGTGGCCGCCGCCACGAGCAGCACTCCTATGATCCAGGAGAGCACCTTGGATTTGGTTGTCATAAACTTGAAAGCATTTTTAATCCCCTGCCGGAGGCTGTGCAGCCGCCGGTACAGGGGACAAATGTAGCAATTTTGGCCGTAAAATACTATTCCTGCTGCCTGAGCGTCTCCACAGGGTTGGCCCGTGCGGTCTTGAGAGTCTGCGCAGTGATCGAGGCCGCCGAAATGGCGAAAGTCAGCAGCGCCGCCACCGGGATGGCCCACCAAGGGAAGGCGATACGGTTGTAGAAGTCACTCAGGTACAGGTTTATAGCCCAGAAGCAGATCGGCACGGCGACAATCACGGCGGCAAGAGTCATTATGACGAACTGCCTCGAGAGCTTCATCGCCGCTTCGTTCACTCCGGAGCCGAAAATCTTGCGCAGCGCAATCTCGTGAGACTGCTGGCCGGTGTAGTAGACCGCCATCGCCAGAAGCCCCAGCGCGGAGATCAGGATGGCGAGCAGCATAAAACTCATCACCAGCTTCATCGTATTGCGCGTGCCGGTGAGCGCGTCGTTCATAGAGACGTCGAAGTATTCGACATCGTCAGGTTCTTTAGGCACCCCGAGGAACTCCTCGGCGACCCCGATCCACACCCTGCGGACCGCTTCGATGGCCTCCTTATGGTCTCCCGTGGTCTTGACCACCATGCCGAAGCAGATCTCGGAGCAGTCGCGCAGCATTACTGCGCAGTGGCTGTCCGGCATAGGTTCGTCCAGTGCGTCATTGACCCTGAAGTCAGCTATGATGCCGTGGCATTTGTTGGCTGCGCCGTCACCGACATAAGGCTTCTCCGGGGACACCCCGTAACGCAGCTTGGTCTCCTCCGTCATCCAGCAGCTGCCGTAGACGGGCTCGGAGTATTGCTCCAGCACCTTGAAGCCGAAAAGGCGGAAAGCCGTGGTGTCTATCTGGACAAGTCTCAGCCAGGACATATCCTCGCCCTCTATATGGACTCCGTTGGAGCCGCAGGCGGCCGGAGATGAGGCATATCTGCCCACCGCCTCCACCTGCGGGAGCTGACCGATCCGCTCCGCGAGAGCCTGCTGGGCGGCGGAATTGCTGTAGCCCAGCGACCAGGTGCGGATATCCAGGAGATCCTCGGTCTGGTAGCCCGTAGGCAGATTGACCATATGGCGCATCTGCAGCAGCATAGTCAGCGAAACTGCAATCAGCACGGTGCTTATCACGTTCTGGCAGACTATGAATATCTTGCTGAATACCATCTTGCTGCGCAGGCGGAAGTCGCCCCTCACCACATCTATCGGCTTGAACCTGGCGATGAGGGCGGCGGGCAGCAGGGCGCTGACCAGCGACACGACGAGCAGCAGACCCAGCCCGGACGCGACGGTGGCGGCATCGGCCTCAATGACCACGGTCGTGCGGAGCAATCCCTCGAACCAGCCCTTGAGCGCGAAAGCGAGCAGACAGCCGAGAGCGAAGCAGATGGCGGTGAATAAGAACGCCTCGCATATATATCGGAGCGTTATCTGCCCGCCGCTCTCTCCGAGCAGCCGGCGTGTCGCCATTTCCTTGGCGCGCTTGCCGGTCTGAGCCACGGTCAGATTGATATAGTTGAATATGGCCGAAACGAGGAGCACGACAGCCACGAGCAAGAGGATTTCCACCACTTTCCTGTCGCCCTTGCGCAGCGGGGTGTAGACGTCCAGATTGCAGAAATAGATCCTGTCGAGCCGGGTGAGCGAAGAGCCATAGAGAAATCCACCGTCGGAGTTGTCCCTATGCCACCACTTGTCCCAATACTCCATATACTTGTCGAGGAGCTTATCCGCCACCGCATCAGGGTCCGCCCCGTCCGATAGGGTGACGAAGGTCTGGACCGTGCCGAAGTTGTCCATCCTCTGCAGCATATTGTCCAATATCTTCGTATTGACGAAGATGTCGTAGTAGGCGAATTCGTCATAAGGACCGAAATCCTCTATCGTGCCGGTCACCGTATACTGTCTGTCCCGCCACTTGAAGGTCTTCCCCACCGGGTCTTCGACGCCGAACACCCTGCGGGCGAAACTCTCCGAGAGGAGGGCGTCTCCGGGCCCTGCGAGTATCCTGTCCCGGTCGCAGCCCGTCACGCGGTAGTCGAACAGTTTGAGGAAGTTGGTGTCGAGAGTCGCGGCCTTGGCCGAGTAATACTCCTCCCCCACCATTATGTCTGCCGCTCCGTAGTGGGAGACCCGTGTCCAGGACTTGATCTCCGGGACGGAGTGGAAGAACTCCTCTGCGGTCCCGAGGGTCATACCGGTGTGGGCACCGGCCCCGATGGCGTAGATTTCCTTGGAGTTCGGCTGACGCGCTCCCACGCTGAACTCGGTCCGCGCGTAGGTCATCAGCAGAATCACGAAACCCAGAGCCGCTGACAGCCCGATGACCTCCACTATGGTGTAAAGCTTGTTTCTTTGCAGGAATTTGAAGTAGGTCCTCATCTTGACATTCTCTTTTGCCCACCAGGCTCGCATTATCCGTGCCAGATAGCATAACGCGCTGGCACACCGACACTTGCCCCATAGTCAACAAGGGCGCATTGTAAAGAAATTTTACAGGGGCTGTAAAGAAATCTTACACCGCCCGCAGACGCTGACCGGCTACTCCCAGTACTCGTAGAACTTGGCGATGCTCTCCATCCCCCGGTAGAACTGGCTGAGCAGGAAACTCTCGTTCGGGGAGTGTATCGTGTCGCGTTCCAGACCGAAACCCATCAGGAGCGGATCTATCCCCAGAATTTTCTGCACCTCGGCGAGCACGGCGATGGATCCGCCGCCGCGCGAAGGCACGGGTTCGACTCCATAGACCTCGGCGATAGCGCGGGAAGCCGCCTTATATGCCGCCGAACTGATAGGGATCAGGAAGCCGTCGCCGCCCTCGCAGGCCCGTACCTCCACTCTGACGCATTTCGGTGCGAGGGACTTGAACCAGCGGGCGAACTGCCGGCTAATCTCGGCGCTGCGCTGGTTCGGCACGAGCCGCATCGAAATCTTGGCCGTAGCCTCCGACGGCAGCACCGTCTTCGCCCCCTCGCCGGTATATCCGCCGTAGATGCCACAGACATCCAGACAAGGCCTGATGCCGGTGCGTTCCAGAGGAGTATAACCCTTCTCGCCGCGAAGCGCCCTGACCCCGACGGAGTCCATATATTCCTTGAGATCGAACGGAGCCCTTGAGAGCATCCTGCGGTCGGCACGTGACAGGTCCGCCACCTTATCATAGAACCCCGGCACAGTGACCCTGCCGTCGGAGTCTATCAGCTTGGAAATCATCTCGCAGAGCAGCTGGATCGGATTGGCCACCGAGCCGCCGTAGTGTCCGGAATGCAGGTCGTGGTCGGGCCCTGTGACCTTGACTTCCAGATAGCTCAGGCCGCGCATCCCGCAGTTGATGGAAGGCACCTTCTCGCTTATCATGGTAGTGTCGCTCACGAGGCACACATCGGCCTTGAGCAGCTTCTTATGGGCCTTGATCCAGGCCGGAAGCGACGGACTGCCTATCTCCTCCTCGCCCTCGAAGAGGAACTTCACGTTGTGGGCGAGTTTTCCGCTGCGCAGCAGATACTCGAACGCCTTGATGTGCATGAAGAGCTGCCCCTTGTCGTCGTTCGCTCCCCTGCCCCAGATGGCCCCGTCGTGGACTTGCGGCTCGAAAGGGTCACTCTTCCACTTCTCCAGCGGCTCGGGCGGCTGCACATCGTAGTGCCCGTAGACCAATACGGTCTTCAGCGACGGGTCGACGGTCTTCCGACCGAAGACGATGGGATGTCCCGCCGTCCCGCACACTCCGGCCTCGTCGGCCCCGGCCTCCATCAGCAGGTCGGCAAGCGTCTCGGCGCAACGGTACATATCGGCCTTATGCTCGGCTTTCGCGCTCACGGAAGGTATCCTGAGCAGGGTGAAGAGCTCCTCAAGGAAGCGCTCTCGGTTCTGTTCGATATATTCTTTCATAATCCGGTATTATGTGATGTGTAAATATAGACAAAAATCCGGACTCGGGCGGACCCGGATCCGGATATGTCGCACAAACATCGCGCGAAGCTACTTCAGCTCACGGAACTTTGCGGAAGTGATCTTGGTCGGCTTGAGGGTGATCTCCTCCTTGAGCTTCTCCAGCACCTTGCGGTCCTCGACCTGCTCCACGAGACGCTCCACCTGCTTGCGGTCCTGCAGCAGGCTCACAGAAGCCTCACCGATCATCTCCTCGGGCACGTTTGCGATACCGTACATCGCGTACTGGTAGGTGACGTAAGCCTTGGCGGCCTCGCGCAGGTCGGCCTCCTCGACCTTCAGTCCGTACTTCTCCATCAGGTAGCCCCTGACGAGCTGCCACTTGAAGTCCTCGACGAAGCCCGGGAACTCCTTCTCCACATCCTCGGAGCTCACCTTGCCGACGTTGGCCGCTACGAGCCACCTCTTGAGGAAGGCCTCCGGCAGGGTGATGCCCGCCTTGCCGACGAAATAGTCCCGGATGTCCTTGCTGAGCCTCCACTCGGCCTCGTTCTTATACTGCGACTCGAGTCTCTCGCCCACCTCCTTGTCGATGTCCTCGTCGGACTTCTCCTCCTTCTTCTCCTCGTAGTATTTCTTGAGGCTCTCCGCCATAGAGCTCTTGTCCTTGGCGGCTACGGAGACGGTATATGTCGGCACGGTGTCGTCCTTCCCCACCTCGAAGTCGACCTTCGGCGAGATCGCGGCGTCGAATACGAACTCAAAGTCGTTGCCGTCCTTCCATTCGAGCTCGGCCTGTTTCCCGGAGGTCAGAGGCTCTCCGAGAAGATGCAGCCCGCTCTTGGAGATGTGATCGTCGAGGGCGCCGCCGAGCACAGAATTGACGGCTTCCACGAGACACTGCTCGCCATAGACGCGCTGTATCAGGGATGCGGGCACCATTCCCTTCCTGAAGCCCTTGAACTCGGCGTTGCGCCTGCGCTCGGAGAGCTTCTTCTTCAGGATGTCCGCATAGTCCGCGGCTTCGATCTTCACGTTGAGCTCCAGATTGAGCTCGTCAATGTTGTTCTGCTGTACGTTCATAACTATTTCTTATTCGATTTATGCTTGGGATAGGCTATGCGCTCGTGGTTGAGCTGCGCCAGATACTGCTTGAGGGTTTCTTTGACCGTGTTGAGCTCGCTGATGGTGATGTCGGCGTTGTCGAACTGCCCCTCCTCCATCTTGCCCGCCACGATATTCTCTATGAAGTCGGAATATGCCTTCGGGGTGTTTTCCCTTATGGTGCGGGACGCCGCCTCGACGCTGTCGCAGAGCATCAGCACTATCTGCTCCTTGGTCACGGGTTTGCGTCCGTCATAGCGGAACTCCTGCTCCAGCGCCGGGTCGCCGCCCTCCTTGAGGAACTTGTTGTAGAAAAACCGCACCAGAGTCGTGCCGTGGTGTGTGGCGATGAAATCCACAATCAGCCTCGGCATATGGTTCTTCTGGGCTATCTCGATGCCGTCGGTGACGTGCCTCTTGATGTCGTGGGCGCTCTGGAGCGGCGTGATGTCGGAGTGGTATTTCTCACTCTCGTCCTTGTTGAGCAGCGACTCGTTCTCCACGAAGCACTGCGGGTTGAGGGTCTTGCCTATATCGTGGTAGAGCGCTCCGGCCCGGATCAGGTCGGGGTTGATATGCACCGCCCGCGCCACCGTGTCGGCCATATTCATAACCTGGAGAGAATGCTGGAACGTGCCCGGGGCCTTCTGCTCCAGATTGCGTATCAGCGGGTTGGAAGTGTCGCAGAGCTCAACGAGCCGCGAGTTGGAGACAAGGTTGAATATCCTCTCGAAAAGATACACCAGAGGGTAGCCGGCGACGGTGAGCAGCGAACCTGCAAAGAGCGCGATCAGCATGCTCCAGACCTCCCCGGACACGGTGTCCGCCGCCCGGAATCCCAGATATATGCAGGATAGGATGGCGAATGTGATCATAGCCGCGAGGAACTGTCTCCACCCCTGCTGGAAATGCTTGAAGATAAATATCATCACCAGTCCCGCCACGACATACATAACGAAGAGCACGGTCCCGTCGCCCGAGGAGAGCAGCAGCGGCACAAGTGACACTACATACACAGGAGCGATCTCTTCCGGCTTCATAAACGCCTGAAGCATAAGCGCGAAGAGTGTGAACGGCACAAAGCGGAGCAGGTCCGCATCCACCTTCGACACTACCAGAGCCGAGAGGGATGCAAGCAGGAATACCAATATGATGTAAGGATAGCGCGTGTCCGCGAACACTTCGGGACAGCTGAACCGGACGGCGAAAAAGAGCAGCAGGGTGACGGCGGCGGCGATGATGAAATTGCCGAGCAGAAGCAGGGCCATCGGGCCGATATAGCCCACATTGGCCTCGAACTCCCGCTTGTAGGAGTCAAGCATCTGCTCGATTTCGGATGTGACTATCTCGCCCTTTGAGACGATCACCTGCCCTGCGGAGACATAGCCCGAGGTCGGAGAAATGCTCCCGACCGCGTCGGCATTGACCAGATCGGTCGTCTGCGCATCGTAGATGACGTTGGGGACGATGAGCTCGTAGGCCCCGCTCGCCCTGAAGAGGGAGTCGAGATTGTCCTCGCTCAGCGCTCCGAGGTCGGCGAGGAGCTTGGACATGGCGCCCGTCCTGGTGTAGACTTCGGTGACGGGCACCTTGTAGGCCCGCTTGTTCTTCTGGAGATATATCACCTCGGACTCCGGGATGCCGTCGGCGATCAGATCCGCCTCGTCGGCGATGACGCCCTTGGCATAGATGGCCCTGAGGCCGGAAACGACTGCGCTTCTCAGTCTGCCCAGTTCAAGAGATTCGGCGGCGCTGATATTCTTGTTGGCGATCTGCTCGGAGAACTTGAAATAAGGGGTGATCTCCACCGCTGCGGCGCTGCGCTCCTCGCGGAGTTCTTCGGCGGTCTTGTAGACCGGGAAGTCGAATTCGGCGAAGAGAGTCTCATATTTCCAGACTTTTCCCTTGCGGTAGTCGTAGGGAAACTTTGAAGTTCTCGGCAGGGCCGCGAAAATCGCGACAAACACGATGACGAGAGGGATGACTGTCTTCAGCCGGGAGAGTTTGTCCATCTGAGCTTTGTGATGACCGGGTTATGCGTCTATCTTGGCGTAGTGCGCGTTCTCCTCGATGAACTGGCGGCGAGGCGGCACGTCGTCCCCCATCAGCATCGAGAATGTGCGCTCGGCCTGCGCGGCGTTGTCGATGGTAATCTTCCTCAGACGCCTCTTGGCCGGGTTCATAGTGGTGTCCCAGAGCTGTTCGTCGGACATCTCTCCGAGACCCTTGTACCTCTGGACCGTGTAGCCCTTGTCCGTGCCCTTGCCCAGGGTGAATGCGGCCTCTTCCCGCTGCTGCTCCGTCCAGCAGTATATCTCCTCCTTGCCCCTCTTCACGAGATAGAGCGGAGGTGTGGCGAGATAGACATAGCCGTTCTTGATGAGATCGAACATATAGCGGAAGAAGAAAGTCAGGATGAGGCAGGCTATGTGCGAACCGTCGACATCGGCATCCGTCATTATCACTATCTTGTGGTAGCGCAGCTTGCTGAGGTCCATATGCTTCTCCCCGCTCTCGTCCTCCTGCGCCACGGTCACGCCGAGCGCGGTGTAGATGTTGCGTATCTCCTCGGAGTCGAAAGCCCTGTCGCCCGAAGCCTTCTCCACATTGAGGATCTTGCCCCTCAGAGGCAGGATGGCCTGGGTCTCGCGGTCGCGGCCCTGCTTGGCGGTGCCGCCTGCGGAGTCTCCCTCGACGAGGAAGAGCTCGCACTTCTCCGGGTCGCGGTTGGAGCAGTCAGCCAGCTTGCCCGGCATCCCGCCGCCGCTCATGAAGTTTTTGCGCTGCACCATCTCGCGCGCCTTGCGGGCCGCGGCGCGGGCGGTGGCGGCGAGGACTATCTTCTCGATGATCATCTTGGCCTCCTTCGGATGCTCCTCAAGATAGGCCTCCATCGCAGCTGAAGTCGCCTGCGACACGGCGGAAGTCACCTCGGTGTTGCCGAGCTTGGTCTTGGTCTGTCCCTCGAACTGAGGCTCCGCCACCTTGACGGATATCACGGCGGTCAGGCCCTCGCGGAAGTCCTCCGGCGCGAGCTCGCCCTTGAACTTGTCAAGGAGCTTGTTCTTCTCGGCATACTGCTTGAGCGAGCGGCTCAGGCCCATCTTGAAGCCCTGCAGGTGGGTTCCGCCTTCTATGGTGTTGATATTGTTGACATAGGAGTATATCTTCTCGGAATAGCCGTTGTTGTACTGGAGGGCTATGTCGATAGGGATGATCTTGTCGGAGTTGACGCAGATGGGGTCCGGGATGAGAGTCTGGGCTCCTGCATCGAGATACTCGATAAACTCGCTGAGACCCTTGGTGGAATAGAACTCCTCGCTGCGGTAGATCTTACGTCCGCTCGCCTTGGACTCGCCTGTGGCGGGGTCCTCGACCATCTCGTCCACCATCTCCCGCCTGTCAGTCAAGGTGATCCTGATGCCCCTGTTGAGGAACGAAAGCTCCCTGAGACGCGCCGCGAGGGTGTCGTATTTATAGACCGTGGTCTGGACGAAAATCTCCCTGTCGGGATGGAAGGTGATGATGGTGCCGGAGTCGTCGCACTCCCCGACCACTTCGACCGGTCCGAGCGGCTTGCCCTTGGAATACTTCTGCACGAAGACCTTACCCTCCCTGTGCACCTCTGCTATAAGGCTGTCGGACAATGCATTGACACAGGACACGCCTACGCCGTGCAGACCTCCGGACACCTTGTAGCTGGACTTGCTGAACTTGCCTCCGGCGTGCAGCACGGTCAGCACGACCTCCAGGGCGGAGCGGTGCTCCTTCTCGTGCATGCCGGTAGGGATGCCACGCCCGTTGTCCGAGACCCTGATCGAGTTGTCCTCGAGTATCCGGACATCGATGCGGTCGCAGAAGCCGGCCATCGCCTCGTCGATGCTGTTGTCGACCACTTCATAGACCAGATGGTGAAGTCCCCTCTCGGAGATGTCTCCGATATACATCGACGGGCGCTTGCGTACCGCTTCGAGTCCTTCGAGCACCTGGATACTGTCGGCGGAATACTGCTCCTCCGCACGCTTCATCTCTTCTTTCTCTATCATCGTACGTATTTAATTCAAAAATCTTGCAAAGATACTAAAAATCCTACAAACTCAGGCTGACACCGACGGTGAAATAAGGCCCTTTCTCTATGCAGCCCGGATGCCGCTCTATCGGCATCCCGATGAGGTTGCCGAGATGCGCCCAGACGCCCCAGCGGCGGCTGAGCCTGTACTCCCCTTCGAGCCCGAGGTCCACCCAGCCCGGGATGTCGCCCACAGCGGCGGAAGTGCTCCTGCGGGCGGACGCACCCACGGCCGTAAGCCCGGCATAGATGCGATCCAGCCAGTTGTACCTGACACTCAGATCGCCGCTGAACATCGCAGGGGCGAAGAGGGCCGCATCGGAGGCGAGATCCGCGTGCGCGAAGCGCAGATCGGCGTCGGCATCCAGGCGCTCGGAGAGCCAGTCAAGACCGAGCTCGGCGTAGGCGAGCTTATAGCTCGCGAAACCGAGGCCGTATTGCGCGGCATCGAGCGGAGAGTCGTCCAGAAGCGCATATCCGCCCTTGAGCGAGTACTGCATATGCGAGCCCGCCCGGCCCTGGACTCCGGCGAAGAAATCCACCCTCTCCCGCGCCGCATCCGGACTGGAGTTGCGCTGGTAGAGGCTGTTGAGCCTCTTGAGAGAATAGTAGGAATTGAGCCTGCGTCCGCCGTCCATCCCTGCATAGACCTTCAAGCCGAGCCTTTCCAGCTCAAGCGAGGCCTTCACTGCCGGGACAAGGGTGAACGAAGACGAAGAAGTCAGGTAGTCCAGCTTCACTCCGGCGTCGAGGTCCACCGGCCCGAGCAGGAAATTCAGATGCGGGGTCATCGTGGCGAGCCCCGTGACACGTCCCGTCCGGTCCGCACGCCCGTCCGAAAGGAAGAGCATATTGAAGTCGAAATCGAGCAGAAATCTGTAGCGCTCGTCCAGCACCGGCCCCAGAGAGCCTCCCAGACGGAGGTCGTGCTCTCCGACACTGCCCAGGTACTGCACCCCGGAGTCGGCGTCCGGGCCCGGCAGGCGGGAATACACTCCGTCCGTGCCGAACCGGTAGTCGAATTTCAGATCGTATGTGAAGAAAGAACCTCTCCCCTCCCGCGAAGTCAGGTCCGCGGACACTCCGGCGGAATGGTAGGACGAGCGGAGGTCGGAATTGCCGGCGAATGAGCCGTCATAGGAGGCGCCGTACCTCAGGCAGCCAAGACCGCTGAGGTGATGTCCGCTGACTCCGAGAGTCTCGCGCAGATCGTGGAACGAACTCCCATAATAGCCGCTCCCGATGTTGAACACGCTGAGCCCGAGATCGGTACGGGCGACGGGAGTATAGACCGCCTCCAGCAGCGGATGCAGGGTGAATCCGGCTCCCGCACGCAGATACAGCAGCTTTCCGTCGTATTCCAGCGGAGCCGGAGTGAGCTTTATCTCGTATGGAGTGAATTCATACGCCCCCTTGTAGGGGGAGTCGAACACCGAATAATCGAAACTGTAGTCGAAGCGGTAGAGCGAGTCCGGCACGCTGAGCTTCGGGCCTGCCTTCTGGAAGTCCGCGAAGCGGGTCTCATACTCGTTGGTAACCTCCACGCTCTGCCTGATGCCCTGTGCGCAGAGCGGTACGGACGCGAGCATCCAGGCCGCGAATAATATATATCCTGCTTTCATAATCGTCACTTGGTCAGGTTTGCGAGACGCTCAAGTCTCTTGTTGACATTGTCCTCCACGTCATCCCCGCCCGCGGAGGCCTCATAGCCGTCGCAGATGCTCTCGTAAGTGGCCTTGGCCTGCTCGTAGCGGCCTCTCTCCACAAAGCTGTCGCCGAGCACCAGATATGCTTTCGCGAGCCAGTAGGACTGGCTTCCCGCAGTCTGGGAGAAGCCGTAGACCTCGGACTCCACCTTGTCGAAGTCGCCTGTGTCGTAGAGGTTGCGTATGACCATATAGCGGGCCTCGGCCCCCTCTGCGGTCGACGGGTCGGCCCCGAGAGAGGCAAAAATGCGCATCGCCTCGTCCCTGCGCGAACTGGCAAGGCAGGACTTGGCCTTGACGAAGTCGGCCTCGCGCCTGACGGCACTCCCGGCTGCCGAATCTCCGATCACCGCATCCGAAGCCGAAATCGCGGAAGCGTAGTCCTTGCATCTGTAGGCCGAGCGCATCATCCCGAGCCGCGCCTCCGCGCGGTTCTCGTCCATCTTGGTGACGGCGAGCAGGGAAGAATACCCCCTGTAGGCATCCTGATAGCGCTCAAGCTCATAGGAGAGCTGCGCGTAGCGGAGCCGCGACATCTCGGCAAAAGAGTACCCGGAGTCGGAGAGCATAGCCTTGGCGTAGTGGTCGCAGGCTTTCTCCTTCTCGCCCGTGGCCCTGTAGGACTCGGCCAGATAGAACTCCGCCTGAAGAATGTCGGAGCTCTGCGGGTAGTTGTCCATAAACTTCAGTATGGAGGATATCGCTTCGACATAGCTGCCGGAGAAATAGAGCTGCTCGGCGCTGCTGAAGTACATCTTCTCCTTCTCCGCATCGGTCTTGGAGGCGTTGAGGGCGTTGCTCTCCACATATTCCACAAATTTGTCGGGACGCTTCATCTTCTGGTAGACGGACTCTATCGCCTTGAGGGACTCCTCCGCATATTCGCTCTGCGGCATCTCCGCCACCACCTGCTTGTAGGCCCCTAGGGCGTCGTCGTATCTGGACATATTGCGGTAGACCATCCCGAGCCCTATCAGAGCCTTGGCCCGATAGACCTTGTCGCCGGTCGTGTTCTTGAGGTGCGAGAAGCTGCGTATCGCGTCGTTGTTGTTCTTGAGCTCCATCTGCGCCCTGCCCAGCTCGTAGTAGGCGGCGTCGTACATAGGGGCCTGCGGCGAAGCGTCCTCGACGTGCAGCAGGGTGGACACCTTGCGCTTGCGGTCTCCGGAGAGGCCGTAGGAGATGGCCTGCCGGTAGTAAGGGTAGATGTTGTCCGGCGTATAGTACTCGGACATCACCCTCTGGTAGGAGGCGACGGCCGCCTTGTAGTCGCGCCTGCCGAAGTCGCAGTCAGCCCTGCGCACCATCGCGTCCTCCCGGTAGAGCGGGCTGCCGGACGAGATGCAGGTGTCGAACCAGCGCGCGGCGGTGGCGTAGTCTTCCCGCTTGAAATACGAGTAGGCCACATTGTATGCGAGCGCCTCCCCCTCGCGCATATCGTCGAGCGCGTCGGCGTTGTAGAGTTCGGTGAAGATCCTCGCTGCGGTCTCGTAGTCCCCGGAACGGTAGCTCGCCTCCGCCATCCAGTAGCGCGAGAGCTGGTTGAGCCGGTCGGTCTTGGGCAGATAGTAGGCGGTCGCCCGCAGATACGGCACCGCATCCCTGTAGGAGGCGCTGGAGAAGAGCTGCTCACCGCGCAGGAAGTTGGCCTTGGTGTAGTTGTTGCGCATATCCGGCGTGAGCTCGTCGATATTGTCGTAGGCCGCCACAGCCCCGGCGTAATCCCTGTCATAGAGGGCCGCGAGGGCCATATAGCTGTAGATGGCGACTCCCCTCTTGCGGGTGGACCAGCGCTTGATGTAGCTGGTAAACCCGCCCGTGTCCTTGTTGAGGTCGAGGGCGAGCTTGGCGTAGTTGAATGCGGCGTCCTCCGAGATCTCAAGATCGAAGTCCGCCTCCGACGCATCGCGGAACGCCTCCATGGCCGCCACCTGGTTGCGGGTGCGGAGGTAGGCGTTGGCGAGATGGTAGTTGGCTATCTGCCCGAGCGAGTCGCTGCGGTCGCTCATCCTGGTGTAGTTGTCTATCGCTCCCCGGTAGTCGTGGACCGAATACAACACCGAGCCGGCATAGAAATAGTCCTTGCGGCTCATATCCTGAGGGGTGTAGTCCTCATAGTACTGGCGGGCCTTCTCATTGTCGCCGAGGATGAGGCTGGACTCCGAGATGATCCTCGCCAGCCTTTCGCGGCGCTCCTTGGGTGCGCTCTGATATATCCTCTCGCCCTCCCTGACGGCGAATTCGTAGTTCTTCTGATTGAACTCGCAGTCGACGATATAGAACTCCGCCAGCGAGGTGAGCCGAGGGTCGACGGAAGCCTTCCAGAAACAGGCCTCCGCCTCCGCGAACTTATGGTCGTAGTAGTGGATCACGCCCGTCAGATAGCGTCCCGGAGCGGTGAACTGCGAGAAGTCCAGGGCCTCCAACACCGTGAAGAAAGTGAGGGCTTCGGGATAGCGTCCGAACGAAAACTCGCAATAGGCGCACTTGAATATATATTCCGCAGTCTCGCCGGAGTCGAGCGAGGCGGAGTTGACCTTGGACAGCTCCAGCGACGCCTCCCCGTAGCTCCCGTCATCGAAGAGCAGCCGGGCGTTCTCCCAGCGGATGCGTCCCGTCAACACGGACGAGGGGTACAGACGGTCGTAGGCGGCGATGCGCTCCGGGTAGTCTTCGCTGCGCATCTTGACCGCGCACAGCACGGCATATCCGTCGGAGAGAGGCCCGGACGGCAGGGACTCGAAAACACTCATCGCCCTGTCGTACATCCCGCTGTCGTATAGCCGGACAGCCTGCCTGTAGCGCAGATCATCCTCGCCGGAGGCGGCAAGCGGAAGCTGTGATGAAATCAGTACCGCAACGAGGGCGGCAAGCATATGTTTCAGTTTCATAATTACAAAGCCTGATTTCACAAATTTACTCATTATTTTCGTTAAATTTGCCGCCACGGGCAGAAATATTCCCGAGACTTATGGAAGATAATCCGACTCCTGTCATATCGTTCACCGACGCCGACATCCTGGGCGGCGAAAGCACGGTGGTATACGGTCTCAACATGCAGATTTACGCCGGCGAGATGGTCTACATCGTCGGCAAGGTCGGCAGCGGCAAGACCTCGATCATCCGCAGCCTCACGGCGGAAAGCCCTCTGGGAGGAGGCAGCGGCAGGGTCTGCGGCTACTCTCTGGAGAGCATCCGCCGCAAGGACATCCCCTACCTGCGGCGCAGGCTGGGCGTGGTGTTCCAGGACTTCCAGCTGCTGATGGACCGCACTGTGGAGGAGAACCTCAGATTTGTGCTCAAGGCCACCGGCTGGAAGGACGAGAGCCGCATCGCCGCCCGCATAGAGGAAGTGCTCGCGTCGGTGGGGATGGCGACCAAGGCCCACAAGATGCCGCACCAGCTCTCCGGGGGCGAGCAGCAGCGCATCGCCATCGCGCGCGCCATACTCAACGACCCTGAAGTGATCCTCGCCGACGAGCCGACCGGCAACCTCGACGAGCAGACCGCAGAGGGGATACTCCAGCTGCTCAAGAAGATAAATCAGGAGAAGAATACCGCCGTCGTGATGGTGACCCACAACCGCAGCATCTGCTCCCGCTACCCGGGACGCATATTCGAGACCGGAGGCGAGAGCTGCACCGAGATAAGTCTATGACTCTCAAGGAGCGATACGCCAAGATCATCGCCTATTTCGAAGCGAACGCCCCCGACGCGGGCTCGGAGCTGCACTTCGCGTCCACCTACCAGCTGCTCGTGGCGGTAATGCTCTCCGCGCAGTGTACCGACAGGCGGGTGAATATGACCACTCCGGCACTCTTCGAGGCCTTTCCCGATGCGGAGAGCCTCTCGCGGGCCGGCTTCGGGGAGGTGCTGGAGCTCATCGGATCGATCTCCTACCCCAACAGCAAGGCCCGCCACCTGATAGGGATGGCCCAAAAGCTGGTAAGCGACTTCGGGAGTGAAGTGCCGACCGACATCGACTCGCTGATGAGCCTGCCGGGAGTCGGGCGCAAGACAGCCAACGTGGTGGCCTCGGTAAGCTGGGGCGAGCCCGTCATCGCGGTCGACACGCATATCTTCCGCGTGTCCCGCAGACTCGGACTATCCCGGGGCAAGACCCCGTCAGAGGTCGAGAAGGACCTCGAGAAGCACATCCCCACCCGTCTCCGCCCCGTCGCGCACCACTGGTTTCTCCTGCACGGACGCTACATCTGCACGGCAAAAAAGCCGAAGTGCGAAGGATGTCCCCTCGCCCCCTGGTGTGAAACATATCAGAGAGCGGAGAGAAGAGGGTGAATAAGGCTCAATGCCAAAAGTCCTTTACAAAACCTTACCAACTTAATTTTTCATCATCACTTAAAATTTGCAGATACCCCGAATTTTGCGTATGTTTGCATCGGGAAAGTCGTACACGACCAGCTCCCTCTCAATCCTCCAGGGCCGGAAGGCAGCAAAGGCAGGAGGTCGTAGCGGTGCGATGTGCTAAGCTTTCCCTTTTTTTATGCCCTTTCCGTTATGAAGAGAACACTTTTTCCATCCCTTGTCATTGCTTCTGCGGCGCTATGCTCCTGCGGCGGGGCGCAGTCTGCGAAATCGGGCTATCCTATTGAGCCTGTCCCGTTTACGGAAGTCAAAGTCGATGATGCGTTCTGGGGTCAGAGACTCCGGGCGAGCCGCGAGGTCACGATCCCGCTCGCTTTCGGCAAATGCGACCAGACCGGCCGCTACGACAACTTCGTCCGCGCCGTGCATCCCGACTCCACCTACCATATCGGAGGTTTCCCCTTCGACGACACCGACGTCTACAAGACCATAGAGGGAGCGAGCTACATACTCCAGACCTATCCGGACGAGAAATTGGAGGCATATATCGACAGCGTGCTCGTGCTTGTCGCCGCCGCGCAGGAGCCTGACGGCTATCTCAACACGGCGCGTCAGATGAATCCCTGGCATCCGCACGCCTGGGCCGGGCCGTCACGGTGGTCGCAGGTGGAGGTGCTCAGCCACGAGTTCTACAACCTCGGGCATATGGTGGAGGGGGCGGTGGCCCACTACCGCGCCACTGGCAAACGCAACTTTCTCGATATTGCCATCCGCTATGCCGACTGCATCTGCCGAGAGATAGGGGACGGTGAGGGACAGGTCGCCCGCGTGCCCGGACATCAGATCGCCGAGATGGCGCTCGCGAAGCTCTACCTCGTCACCGGCGAGAGGAAGTACCTCGACCAGGCGAAGTATTTCCTTGACAAACGCGGGCACACCTCGATCCACGACCTGTACAGTCAGTCCCACATACCTATCCTTGAGCAGGACGAGGCTGTCGGGCACGCCGTGAGGGCGGAATATATGTATTCCGGGATTGCCGACGTGGCGGCCCTCACGGGGGACAGGGAGTATATCGGGGCCATAGACAGAATCTGGGACAATATTGTCGGCAAGAAACTCTATATCACCGGCGGAGTCGGCTCCAGATACCGGGGCGAGGCTTTCGGGGACAATTATGAACTCCCTAACCTGACATCCTACTGCGAGACCTGCGCGGCCATTGGCAATGTCTATACGGCGCACAGAATGTTCCTTCTGCACGGGGACGCGCAGTATTACGACGTGCTTGAGAGGACCCTCTACAACGGGGTCCTGTCCGGGGTCTCTCTCGACGGAGGAGCGTTCTTCTATCCAAACCCGCTGGAGTCCGACGGCTCCCATCAGAGACAGCCGTGGTTCGGCTGCGCCTGCTGTCCGTCCAACATCTGCCGCTTCATCCCTTCGGTGCCGGGCTATGTCTATGCTTCGGAGGGGCGCAATCTCTATGTTAACCTATATATGTCAAACACCGTGACGCACGAGATCGGAGGACGGAGAGTGGAACTCTCGCAGGAGACGGACTATCCGTGGTCCGGAGACATCACTCTGAACGTGCTGCGCAACGATGCGGGAGAATTCACCCTCCGTCTGCGAGTCCCCGGCTGGGTGCGCGGAGAGGTGGTCCCGAGCGATCTCTATTCCTTCGCTGACGGCAAGACTTCGCAGTGGAGCGTGAGCGTCAACGGGGAGAAGCTGAGCGGAGGGCTGGAGGACGGATATTTCTGCATCGCACGCAAGTGGAAAAAGGGTGACAAGGTCGAGCTGCATCTTGAGATGGAACCGCGTTTCGTCAGGGCCAACGAGGCGGTGGAAGCTGACAGGGGGCGTCTCGCCGTTGAGAGGGGGCCGCTTGTGTATTGCGCCGAATGGCCTGACAATGAGGGAGATGTGCGCAAAGCAAAGCTGAGTGTCACGGACCGGCTCACGGTGGAGAGACGCCCCGATATGCTCTACGGGATCGATGTCATCCGCGACGGCGCTCTGACCCTCATCCCTTACTACGCCTGGAATCATCGCGGCGCGGGCTGTATGGAGGTCTGGCTGAATGAAAAGTGACATCGTAGTCATAGGAGGCGGAGCTTCCGGACTTATGGCGGCATATTTCGCCGCCAGGACGCTTGTCGAAGCCGGTTCCGACGCGCAGGTCACGCTGCTGGAGAAGATGCCCCGGGCGGCCCGGAAGATAATGATTACCGGCAAGGGGCGCTGCAACCTGACCAATGTCAAGGCCTGGAACGAGTTTTCTTCCCACATACGCTCCAAGTCCAATCTCGTCAAATCCGCCTTCCACACCCTGCCTCCCGAGAAACTGCTGGAACTGCTGGGCAGTTTCGGGATGAGGTCCGTCGTGGAGAGGGGCGACAGGGCCTTCCCGGCCTCATACCGGGCTTCGGATGTGGTCGATACCCTCGTCAACGCCTGCTATGGCGCGGGCGTGAAGATAGTCTGCGGGGCGGAGGTCGCTTCGGTGAAGCCCGGCTTTGTCGTGGAGACTTCCGACGGTCAGGTCTGGAACTGCAGGCGGCTTGTCATCGCCACCGGCGGACTCAGCTATCCTTCCACGGGTTCCACCGGAGACGGCTACCGCTGGGCGGAAGAGCTCGGGCACAGGATCGAACCGACATTCCCGTCTCTTACCGCGCTTGTGCCGAAAGGATATAAATTGCAGGACGGAAAGGCCCTGCATATCGACAGAAGCACGCCTATGACCGCCCTTGGGGAGAAACTCTGCGGCATCCAGCTCAAGAACGTCGCCGTGAGCCTGCATATAGGAGACCTTGAGGCCGACTCCGAATTCGGGGACATCGACTTCACTGACGGCGGCATCGAAGGGCCCGTCGGCTTCCAGCTCAGCCGCAAGGCGGTGAAATCTATGCTCAACGGCTCCCGGGTGGCCCTCGTCCTGGACCTCAAGCCTGCCGTAAGCCTGACCGAACTCAGTGCGAGGGTGAAGGAACTCTGGCAGGAGGTGGATAAGAATCCGCGTTCGGCGCGCCTGCGCGAGAAGGAGAAATGCCGCATCCTGCTCGGCAAGTTGATACCCTGGGACCTGATCCCCGCTTTCGTGGAGATGCATCCGGAGATTATGACCCTTGAGCGGCGTTCCCGTACGGACACGAAAGTCTGGATTAATCTTGTGAGCATAGCCAAGGCTCTGAAATCCTGGCGCTTCGATATCGCCGGCTTCGTGGGTTACGAGCGAGCCGTGGTGACGGCCGGAGGAGTCAGCGCCGATGAGGTGGTCGCCAAGACTATGGAATCCCGTCTCGTCCCGGGGCTGTATTTCTGCGGGGAGGTGCTGGATGTCGATTCCGACACGGGCGGGTATAATCTTCAGACGGCCTTTTCCACCGGAGCGCTGGCCGGAACCAGTGCGGCGAAACAAATAATAGACAACCTCAATTCCGCAAACCTCCAAAAGTTTTTGACGCTTTGAGTTGGAAATGGCGGATTTTTATGCCGGCGGGCATCCGGTCGGTGAAAGATCAGTGGTTTCC
>CAVGLS010000030.1:0-24852 GCA_963630225.1 bacterium | reverse complement strand
GGGTTAAGAAACCTGAAAGGGGCTGACTAAAAAGTCCCATATAGACTTTTTAGTCAGCCTCTTTAGGGAAAGGGTAATATAGGGTAATATAATATAAGCGAAGCTTGTGCGGGAGGGGAAAGTTTTGCAAGTACCTGCACAATGCTTGTTTTACAACAATATTTTTTACTTGCGAAACTTGAATTCAGATGCAAAGGCAGGTATATGTGATCTTCGTCGCCGGGGGCAGCGGCACCCGGATGGGGGGCGGCGTCCCCAAGCAGTTCATCCGTATCGGAGGGCGCACGGTGCTGCAGCGCACCGTCGAGCGTTTTGCCGAGGCCTTGCCCGGGATGCGGGCCGTCACGGTGCTGCCCAAGGCGCATTTCCGCACCTGGAAGAACATCTGCCTCGAAGACTCGTTCGACTTCCCGCAGACTCTGGTGGAGGGAGGCATAACCCGTTTCCAGTCAGTGCGCAACGCCCTCGCCAAAGTGCCGGACGGGGCGGTGGTGATGATACACGACGGAGTGCGCCCCTTCGTCAGCGCGGAGCTGATAGGGCGGATGCTGGCGATGATGGATGAGGGCGCCGGCGGGGGAGTCATCCCGGTCCTGCCGGTGACGGACACCCTGCGCTCCACCGTCCCGGGAGTCCCCGACCCCGACAGGAGCGCGGTAGTCGCGGTGCAGACTCCCCAGGTATTCTTCTCCGAAGATATCAAGCGGGCCTACGGGAGGGCGTATGAACTCTCGTTCACCGACGACGCGTCGGTCGCCGCGGGGTGCGGGATCGCTGTCCGTACGACGGAGGGGGAGAAGTTCAACATCAAGATCACCACCCCCGAAGACCTCGTCCTCGGCGAGGCTATTCTTTCCCGGCAAGAGATTTGAAACTCGTGCTCTTGTAGTCCTTGACCCAGATTTCGCGCTCGAACGACTGGTCGAGCGAGATCATAGTGTCGGTGGACTGCACATAAGGAATCCTCTGGATGATATTGATGAGGATATTCATAAGGTGCTCGTTGTCAAAGCAATACACTTTCAGGAAGAGGGCCGCTTTGCCGGTGATGAAGTGACACTCCACTATCTCCGGCACGTGCTTGAGGGCCGCCACCACTTCCGGGTATTTGTTGTCCTCCGAGAGACATACGCTGATGAATGCGCAGACATTGAGCCCGATGGCGCCGGGCTTGATGACCATTCTTGACCCCGAAATCACGCCGTTGCTCTCCATCTTCTTCACTCTCTGGTGCACCGCCGCGCCGGAAATATTGCATTCGCGGGCGATTTCCAGAAAAGGCATTCTCGCATTGTTCACGAGGTGCGACAGGATCCTCCTGTCTATTTCGTCGATGTGATAATTGGCCATAATCTATTTCTTGTAACGTTTCTGCTTGGAAGAGGTCGGGGCGGTCTGCTCCACTATGCGGCGGCATTCCTCCTCGCTGAGCGCTGCGGCATCGCATCCCTTCGGCAGCCTGTAGTTGGCTCCGGCGTGCTTGATGTAAGGGCCGTAGCGTCCGTTGATGACGCTGATGTCGGCCTCCGGGAACTCCTTGAGTATGCTGTTTGAGGCGGTGGCGGCGCTGCGGATCACGCTCTCGCACTCCTCGAGGGTGATGGTGAGCGGGTCCGCCCCGCGCGGCAGGGAGATGTTCTTGTCGCCGTGTTTGATATACGGTCCGAAGCGGCCCTTGAGCACTGTCACGCTCTCTCCGTCGAGCTCCCCGAGGCTGCGGGGCAGCCGGAAGAGGGCCAGCGCCTCCTCGAGGGTGATGCTCTCTATCAGCTGGCCCTTGGAGAGGCTGGCGGACTGCCTGTCGGGACCCTCGCCCTTCTGGACATACGGGCCGAACTGCCCGTAGCGGGCTATCACCTTCTTGCCGTCGGCCGGGTCGATCCCGATCTCCCGCTCCACATGGTTGTACTGTCCGTCGTGCAGGGTCTCATCCACCTTTTTGTGGAAGCCGCCGTAGAAGTCCGCGATGACGGAGTTCCAGACCATCTTGCCCTCGGCGATGCTGTCGAAGTCCTTCTCCACGTTGGCGGTGAAGTCGTAGTCCATGATCTGCGGGAAGTTGTCGGTGAGGTAGTCGCTCACTATCATCCCCGTCTCCTGCGGCATCAGCTTGCCCTTCTCGGCGCCGACGCTCTCGGTCTTGGAGACTTCGCCGAGCCTGCCTCCCTTGAGGATGAGGTTGGTCACCTCCACCTTGCGGCCCTCCTTGTCGCCCTTGACCAGATATCCGCGTCCGGTGGTGAGGGTGGTGATGGTCGGGGCGTAGGTGGAAGGGCGGCCTATGCCGAGCTCCTCCAGTTTTTTGACCAGGGTGGCCTCGGAGTAGCGGTACGGCGGCTGGCTGAAGCGGCACTCCGCAGTGATCTCCCTGTCCGCGATGAGTTCGCCGACGGAGAGCTTGGGAAGTATGCTGTTGCCCTCCTCGTCGGCCTCGTCGTCAGAGCCCTCGATGTAGAGCTTGAGGAAGCCGTCAAACAGGATCTCCGCCGCCTGGACGCAGAACTTCTCGCTGCGGCGGTCGGATGCGACCTTGATGCTGCTGTTGAGCACCTTGGCATCCTCCATCTGGGAGGCGAGGGTGCGCTTCCATATCAGGTTGTAGAGCTTCTTCTCCTGCAGCGTGCCTTCTATGTCGGTGTGGGCGATGTAGGTCGGGCGTATGGCCTCGTGTGCCTCCTGCGCCCCCTTGGAGCGGGTCCGGTACTGGCGGGGGTGAGAATACTCGGCCCCGTAGGTCTCCAGTATGTAGCTCTTGGCGGTGCCGAGCGCGAGGGTGGAGAGATTGGTGGAGTCGGTACGCATATAGGTGATGAGCCCCCTCTCGTAGAGGCCCTGAGCGAGCCGCATCGTCTGGCTGACGGGCAGATGCAGCTTGCGGGCCGCCTCCTGCTGGAGCGTCGAGGTGGTGAACGGCGGAGCCGGATGCCGCACCGCTTCCTTCCTGTCGACGGAGGCTATGCTGTAGCTGGCTCCGATGCTGTCCTCCAGAAACTTGCGGGCCTGCTCGAGGGTCTCGAACTTCGTGTCGAGGGTGCCCTTGACCTTGACCCCGGCGGCCTCGAACACTCCGTCCACCTTGTAGTAAGGCGTGCTCCGGAATGCCATTATCTCCTTCTCCCTGTCCACCACGAGCCTGAGGGCTACGGACTGCACCCGGCCTGCGGAGAGCCCGCGCCGGATTTTCCTCCATAGTATGGGGGAGAGCTCAAATCCCACCAGACGGTCGAGCACGCGGCGTGCCTGCTGCGCGTTGACGAGGTTGATGTCTATCTCCCTGGGATGCTCCACGGCGTGCAGGATGGCGTCTTTCGTGATCTCGTGAAACACGATTCTGCGCGTGCGTGACTTGTCGAGGCCGAGCGCCTCGCTCAGGTGCCAGGAGATGGCCTCCCCCTCGCGGTCCTCATCGGACGCAAGCCATACCGTCTGCGCCGCTCCCGCCGCTTTCCTGAGCTCCGCGACCACCTTCTTTTTGTCCGCCGGGATGATATATTCCGGCGCGAACCCGTGCTCCACGTCCACGCTCAGCTTGTTGTCCTGCAGGTCGCGTATATGCCCGAAACTGGATTTTACTGTAAACCCCTCTCCCAGAAATTTCTGTATGGTCTTTGCTTTTGCCGGAGACTCGACGATGACTAAATTCCCCTCCATTACTACTACTTTATGATTCAGACTGCAAAGATAAAACACAAACTCGCGAATTGTCAAATTTAATCGCTAATTTTGCGCCACGATGAAAGTGAACACGAGGAAAAAGATTATCAAATGGTTCTGGATAATTGTCGCGGCGCCGTTTGCGATAATCCTGCTTGCTCTGCTCCTTGTGGGCGTGTTTGCGCGCATCCCCTCGTTCGAGGAGCTGGAGCATCCCGACAACAAGCTTGCCACGCAGGTGCTCTCCGACAGCGGTGAGGTGCTTGCCACGTTCCATATAGAGAACAGGACTTATGTCAGCTACGACGAGCTCTCGCAGTGTCTGGTCGATGCGGCCGTGGCCACCGAGGACGCCCGCTTCTACAAGCACAGCGGCATCGATATGAAAGGCCTCGCGCGGGTGCTGGTCAAGACAATACTTATGCGCGACTCCAGCCAGGGCGGCGGCAGCACCATCACGCAGCAGCTCGCAAAGACCCTCTACCCCCGCAGGGAGGTGAAGAGCCGCGTGCCGGGCTGGTCCCAGCTGGTGATGGTGGGCACGAAGCTGAAGGAATGGATCACCGCCGTCAAGCTGGAGAGGGACTACACCAAGGAGGAGATAGTCGATATGTATCTCAACTCCATATTCTTCGGAAGCGGGGCGTACGGCATCAAGGCGGCGTCGGAGACGTTCTTCGGCAAAGAACCGGCAGACCTCGGGGTGGAGGAGGCCGCGCTGCTCGTCGGGATGGTCAACAAGCCGACGCGCTACAACCCGGTGCTCAACCCGGAGCGCTCGCTGGAGCGGCGCAACTTCGTGATAGGGCAGATGGAGAAGAACGGCTACCTCACCGCCGCGCAGCGCGACTCCCTGCAAAGCCTTCCGATCACCCTCAACTATCAGGTGCAGGACCACAATGCCGGTCTCGCCCCGTATTTCAGGGATATGCTCCGCAGGGATATGTCGGCCAACGCACCGAAGCGCGGCGACTACCAGTATGTGGAGGACTACAGCCGTGACTCCCTGCGCTGGCGCGAGGATCCGCTCTACGGCTGGCTCAACAAGAACAAAAAGGCCGACGGCTCCCGCTATGACCTCGACCGTGACGGCCTGCGCATCCATACGACCATCAACGCGAAGATGCAGCGCTACGCCGAAGAGGCGGTGCGCGAGCATCTCGGGAATAACCTCCAGAAGAGTTTCGACCGCGAGGTCAAGTGGAAGAAGAACAAACCGTTCGCCAACGATGTGGACAGCAAGACGGAGCAGACCCTGATGAAGCAGGCGCGGCGCTGGAGCGACCGTTACCGTCTGCAGCGCAAGGAGGGCAAGAGCGAGGCGGAGATTCTCGCGCAGTTCGGCAAACCTGCCAAGATGCGTGTGTTTGCCTGGAACTCCAAGGGTTATGTGGATACCACTATGACCCCGGACGACTCCATCCGCTACTATAAGTCGATACTCCGCTGCGGCTTCGTCGCGATGGAGCCCGGCACGGGCTATGTCAAGGCCTATGTGGGCGGCCCGAACTACCGCTACTTCAAATACGACAATGTCCGTCAGGGCAAGCGGCAGATAGGCTCCACCGTGAAGCCGTTTCTCTACACCCTCGCGATGCAGGAGGGGCTGTCCCCCTGCGACAAGGTGGTCAACCGGTCTCAGACCTTCGTGCTCTATGACGGCACGACCTGGACTCCGCGAAGCACCGACAGGGAGGAGTGGCTCGGCCAGACCGTCACCCTGCGCTGGGGGCTTGCGCACAGCTCCAACAACATCTCCGCGTTCCTGATGAAGGAGCTCGGCCCGGAGGCGCTCGCCAGGATGATGCGCCAGATGGGCATCAGGAGCCACATCGACGAAGTCTACTCCCTCTGCGTCGGACCGGTCGAGGTGAGCGTCTTCGATATGGTGGCGGCCTACAACACCTTCCCGTCGCGCGGCACCTACATCACGCCGCAGTATGTCACCCGCATCACCGACAACGACGGACGCGAGATCAGCACCTTCTCCAACCAGAAGCGCGAAGCCATCTCGGAGCAGACCGCCTATCTGATGGTCAACCTGATGAGCGGGGTCATCAATGAGGGCACAGGTTCGCGCCTGCGCTCAGTCTACGGGCTCACCGGAGAGATTGCCGGCAAGACCGGCACGACCAACGACAACTCTGACGGGTGGTTCATAGGCTACACTCCCAACATCACCGCCGGCGTCTGGGTCGGAGGCGAAGACAGGCAGGTGCATTTCAACTCCCTCGCTCTGGGCAGCGGCTCTAACATGTCGCTCCCGATATGGGGGATATGGATGAAAAAGTGCCTCGCGGACCCGTCCATAGGCTGGTCTATGGAGAACGACCGCTTCATCGCACCGTCGGGCGATGTGCCGGGGTTGGACTGTGACCGGGACGGCATCTTCCTCGGGGGTTACAACGGCGAGACCGCCGAGGGCGGCGACAGCACCAGGGAGGAGGAGGACTACTATTTCAATTAGTTAAGTTTCGTGGGTGCGCAACACGGTGCTTGCTTTACAACAATACTTTTTACTTGCGAAACTTGAGTGATTTATTGCTTGCTAAACTTTAGTCAGAATATGAGCAGGTATAGGACCATAGCGGTCATTTATGGCAGCGACTCTTCCGAGTGGGAGGTGTCCTGCCGCAGCGGAGAGTTCGTCGCTTCCCGCATTGACGGAGCCGTGTACGATGTCTACGAGATTTTCGCCCGCTTCGGCAAATGGTCTCTGGTCGCTTGCAGGAAGCGCAACTCGATGAGGGTCACGTTCCCCGAGGGCGCAAGACCGGAGGTGGACAAGACCGACTTCTCCGTCAGGGTGATGGGGGAGAAGGTGAGATTTGACTTCGCCTACCTCGTGCAGCACGGCGCACCGGGCGAGACAGGCCAGATGGGAGGGTATCTTGAGATGCTCAAGGTCCCCTGCAGCACCTGCGGCTCGCTGGTCAGCGCGATTGCGTTCGACAAATACGCCTGCAAGAGCTATATCAGGGAGCTGGGGCTGGTGAAATGTGCTCCGGACGCCTTCGTAAGGGAAGGGACCAATCTCGACGGGTTCGCCGCAGAGGTGGCTTCCCGTCTGAAATTCCCGGTCTTCGTCAAGCCGACCCAGGGCGGTTCCAGCTTCGGAGTGACGAGGGTCACTGACCCCTCCGGCATCGCCTCCGCCGTCCGCTACGCCTTCACCGAGAACGATACCGTCATCGTGGAGCAGAGTATCTGCGGGCGTGAAATCACCTGCGCGGCCTACTTCGACGGCGAAGGGATCAAGACGCTCCCGGTGATCGAGATCGTCACCGACAACGAATACTTCGACTACGACGCCAAGTACAACGGCCACAGCCGCGAGATCTGTCCGGCCCCGATATCCGATGCAGACCGGGACGAGGTGCAGCGCATCAGCTGCGACATCTACTCCGCCCTCGGCTGCAAGGGCATAGTGAGGATGGACTACATCCTCGCCGAAGACGGATATTATTTCTTGGAAATCAATACTATACCGGGGATGACAAGCGCATCGCTCGTGCCTCGTATGGTGCAGACCGCAGGGCTCGACATCACCGCTTTCCTCTCCACCATCATCGAGAACTCGTAGTGCTGCTCTCCGACTTCATAAAGGAAGGCGCTCGCCGGCTCGAATCACTCTACCCTTCGCCCGAGGCGAGGGGTTTGGTTTTGATGCTTTGCGGGGAGCGGCTCGGAGTCAGGAGCTACACCCATATCATAGAGCCGCAATACGAAATCCCCGCCGCCGACCTTCCGGAGCTGGAGGAGGTGCTCCGCCGGCTGTCCGGGGGCGAACCGATACAGTATGTGCTCGGCTACGCCGACTTCTGCGGCAGGCGTTTCAGGGTCAGTCCCGCCGTGCTGATCCCCCGTCCGGAGACGGAACTGCTTGTCGCCGAGGCGGTCTCGCAGATTCTCTCCCGCGAGAGGCCGTCCCGCGTGCTGGACCTCTGCACGGGTTCGGGCTGCATCGCCTGGTCGCTGGCGCTGGAAGTCCCGGGGACGGAGGTCGTGGCGGTGGATGTCTCCGACGACGCTCTGGATGTCGCCCGGACCCAGTTCGAGGCCCCTTCGCCTCTCTTTGTGCAGGCGGACGTGCTTGATACCGAGCAGGTTTTCGGCTACGGTGAGTTTGACCTTCTCGTCTGCAACCCTCCATATATAATGGAGAGCGAGAGGCCTCTGATGCGCCGCAATGTGCTGGAGTACGAGCCGGAGCTCGCGCTTTTCGTCCCGGACGGCGATCCGCTCCTGTTCTACAGGGCGGCGGCCCGCTGGGCGCAGCGTTTCCTGCGTCAGGACGGAGTCGGCATAGTGGAGATTAATGAGGCTCTCGGGGTTCAGACCGAGACAGTGATGCGCGATGCGGGATTTGCAAAAACACGGATAATCCGCGATTTTGCCTCCAAATCCCGATTTGTGCGCTTCTCCCGCATCTGACCCGGACCGCCTCCGGCACGATGCTGCGTCCCTTTTTGCAAAGATTTGTAAATTAAACGATTAATCCTGCGGTTAATCGGACAATTATGGCTCACTTTGCGGTATGAAACAGACTATGATTGCTTTGCTGCCGGCCTTTGCGCTGGCTGCGGTCTCCTGCGGGAGCGGAGACCTTGCCACAACTCCGCCTGTCGTGCAGGACGGACCGTTCTCTCTGTCGGATGTCGCGGTGATGCTCTCGGAGCTCCCTCTCGACTCCGAGCACCTCACCGAGGTCTACGATGCCGTAAGCGCCTCGTCCGGCAACGGTTACGACGAGGAATACATGATGAGCGACCTCTTCTCCTCTCCCGGAGCGGGGGTGGGGGACAGCCGCAGCGAGACCCGTGCCGGCTCATATTCGCGTCCGCTCAAGGACCTCATCGCCGACTATGTGTCCGCCAGATATGCGACCAAGTCCGGGGCCGACGACGTGCAGGACTACCTGGACGCCCTCTCCGGGTCGGATATGCAGATATACTGGCCCTACTCCGAAGACTGGGATGGGGAGAGCTATCCTATAGTCACCTTCGACCCCGGCTACGGCGCTGACA
The DNA here is from genome assembly GCA_963630225.1 of bacterium. GTDB lineage: Bacteria > Bacteroidota > Bacteroidia > Bacteroidales > UBA932 > Cryptobacteroides. The sequence continues at coordinate 16,171 of CAVGLS010000030.1, read as the reverse complement.
GCAACTACGGCTACGAAATACGCCGCGACGGCTCCGGATTGCGGGTGGTGAGTCGGGTGCTGGTGGACGAGCAGACGGCCAAGAGCCGGCCCGTCTGGGTCATCAACCGCAATTCCGACTCCGGCTTCACCCCGCTCGACCTCTTCGAGGGGGAGAGTCTGGAGGCGCCCGCCGGACCCCGGAGGCTGCAGTCGGACGAGAAGGGCCGGCAGCTGCTGCTCCGCTCGTTCAAGGCCCTGCGCAACTATGACTCGTGGTTTGCCGGGGCGTCGGAGTTCTTCGTCAAGTGCGGGGCGGTGGATGGATTCAGAGCCACCACGGACGACGAACTCAGGCTCTACACCCCGTCCGTGACCGACTTTATGGTGGTGGTGAAGCGCAGGCAGGTAGGGTATGCGCTGCCCCTCAATGTGATGCTGCTCACGGACTTCACCTCCCAGATGGAGAAAGTGGCGTTTGCGATAATGGAGGACGACGGAGGCAAGACCACCTCCTGGAAGTGCGAGGCGGTGGTCAAGTACAAGTCCAAGTCTTTCGGACTCACTCTGGACATCCCCTACAAAGACAAGGACGACATCGTGTGGAGAGGGCAGCTGTCGGCTGACTATCTGAGCTCAAGCCGCTATGTCAACGGACGCTTCGGCGATGTGGAGATCACCTTTGAACTGCGTTGAGACCGGAGCGCCGGTCGGCTTCAGGCTTCGCTGAGGGTCATCTCGCAGCTGGCGCAGTCGAAGCCGAGCGCGAAGCGGCGTCCGTTGTTGGTGAGATAGAGCCTCCCCGCAGGCTTTGCGCCCTGAAGCTTCGGACAGAGTCCCAGCTCGTAGCGTATGCAGTAGCGGCAGCGCATCAGTTCCCCCTCTCTTGCCGCGGCGGGTGCAGGGTAGCTCTCCGGCCTGTGTCCCCGGGCGAGCGCTACTCTTCCGCAGGGCATCGCGTCCAGGTCGGAGGCCGTGAGGCGGCGCATTGAGTTGATCGTCGACGCGCTCAGCAGCGGCACCGGGGAGTCGGGGGAGAGGGTCTCGATGCCGCTCACGCTGAAGCTGTAGATTCCGCTCCGCTTGGAGAGCTGCTCGCGCAGCATCGACAGGGCCCTCTCGCGGTTCTCTGCGCTCTCGACATCGGCGCTGAAACTGGAGCTCAGACTGCGCCCGTCCTCGCTTTCGGCACAAATCTCGATGCTGAATCTGCCCCGGATGCGCACCTGCAGCCTGACTTCCAGCTCCCGGTGGCACGCGAGCGATTCGAGCTCCCGCTCGAAGTCCGCGTTGAGGTTGCGGTATAGTGTCGCGCCCTCCCGGAGTCCCGGCACGTCCCTGCACCTGATATGCAAGCCCTCGCAGACATCTCCCCTGAACCCGGTGATGCCGTCGCCCGCCACGAACGCAAATCCGTCGCCGTTGCGCAGCGAGAGCTGCTCGCGCAGGGGTTTGACGCTGACTTCCATCGCGCCCCCGCGGCGGGCGATGCGGGCGACCCTGCCTATCGCCTCGCCCATCGACTTCGGGGTGTCCATCGAGGACCAGCGGCCCCGCTTGCCGTCGATGTAGAGCTCGGTGTAGCCCCGGTTGAAGGTCTTGTCGCTGTCCGGGGCGAAGCCGCCGCGCACCCGTCCGAACGAGGCGCGGCGGTAGAGTCCCGGACGCTCCGCTATCAGCCTGTTGAGGGCGAGGTCGTATTCTCTGACCACATTCTTGACATAGGAGGCATTTTTGAGCCTGCCCTCTATCTTGAACGAGCAGACCCCCGCTTCAGCCAGATCTCCGAGCCTGTCCCTGAGCCTGTAGTCCTTGAGGGAGAGCAGCGCCTTGCTCCGGACGAGCACCTTGCCGCTCTCGTCCTCGAGGTCGTAGAGCGAGCGGCAGGCCTGGATACACTCCCCCCGGTCAGCGCTCCGCCCGTCTATCTTCTCCGACAGGCGGCACACTCCGCTGTAGCAGACACAGATGGCCCCGTGGACGAAGAACTCCACCTCGCAGCTCACTCCCCCGCAGATCTCGCGCACCTCTCCGAGGGACAGTCCCCTCTCAAGGATGATGCGCGAGTAGCCCGCAGCCTCAAACCGCGCGGCCCTCCCGACATCGCGTATCGCGCACTGGGTCGAGGCGTGGAGCGGCACCGTGACATCCTCCCAGCCGCAGATGCGGGTGTCGCGGATGATGAATGCGTCAGCCCCCGCCTCCTGGGCGAGGAGCATCTGGCGGTGTGCCTCCTGCGTCTCTTCGTCGCGGAGGGTGGTGTTGAAGGTGACGAAGACCCTCGCTCCGAAGCGGTGGGCGTAGCGGCAGAGCTCCGCTATGTTCTCGATGCTGTTGCCGGCGGCCTTGCGCGCACCGAAGTCGGGGCCGCCGATATATACGGCATCGGCACCGCAGTCGATGGCCGCGATGCCGATGTCTTTATTTCTTGCCGGGGCGAGAAGCTCGAGACTCCGCATTACTTGAGGGCGTTGAGCATCTTCTGGGCCTCCGCGCCGTATTTAGGGTCGCTGACGGCCTTTGCATAGTATTCCTTGGCCTTGGCGTTGTTCTTGGCGCCCTGATAGATGGTGCCGACGATATAGGCTATCTGGGTGGCGTTCTTGGCGTCAGGGGCGAGCTCAAGATACTTCTCATAGTACTTGAGGGCGTCGTTCGACTTGTTTGCGAGCTGTGAGGCCTGACCTGCGATCTGGTAGGCCTGGGCGTTCTCGCCGTATTCGCAGCACTTCATCGCGGCGCTCACCGCCTTGCTGTAGTCCTTGGCCTTGAGGGCGGCGAGGGCATCCTTGAGGTGGAGCTTGGAGAGCTGGCTGTTGGCTGTCTTCTCCTGTCCGTTGGCTGCGGCCTGCTCAAAGGCGGCCTTGGCCCCTTCGGCGTCGCCGGCTCCGTTGAGAGCCATCCCGAGTCGCAGGGCGGCCACGCCGTTGGTGGCGTCAGCGTCCACGATCTGCTTGTAGACTTCGGCGGCTTCGGCGTACTTCTTGGCGTTGAGGAGCGCGCCCGCCTTCTGCATCGTAATCTGCGGGATGAGTTCCGCAGCCTGTGCTGCCACGCCGTCGTCGCCGTACTTCGCGGCGGCTTCTATGGCGGAGTTGAGGCCGGCGATGGCTCCGTCATAGTCGGAGGACTTCGCAAGGTCTTTGGCGATAGAGAGATAGATATCAGGAATCACACCCTTGCAGTTGGCGGCAACCTCCGCGCCGTCCTCTCCGAGAGCGCCGGCGAGCTCGTACGCCTGCTCAAAGGCCTTGAGAGCACCGCTCTTGTCGCCCGCCGAAAGTGCGGCCGCGCCGTTGTTGTAAATCTCGGTAATCTGTGCCAGGTCCTGTGCGCTCAATGAACATAACGCGATGAGTGCGAATGCGATGGATGCGATGATTTTCTTCATGATAGTATTGCTGTTTATTGTCTTTTGATTTGCGCAAACGCAAATGTAACAAAAAATCCGTACTTTTGTATTGTTGGTATCGTTTATTATGAAGAGCCGTTTCAAGATATGCCTTGCGCCGCTCTTCCTGTGTGTAATGATGCAGGCGCAGGCGCTTTCGTCCCTTGGCGTGCCGAAAGAGATATCCCTCGGGAAGCTCCCGAACGGGATAGACTACTATCTGGTGACCAATTCCGCGGAGAAGGGCTTCGCGGATTTCGCGCTTGTGCGCAAGTCCGCCTACGAGGAGGGTCTCGACCGCGCCGCGCTCGACTCGCTGCCGCATTTCGGCACGCGCAAGCCCTACCGCTTCCTTGCCGACAACGGTGCGGCCTACTCTTCGGAGGGCTTCATCTCCAACCGCCCCGGGGCCACCCTCTTCTCCTTCCCGGACATCCCTACCCACGACCAGACCGTCTCCGACAGCACCCTGCTGATGCTTATGGACATAGCCGCCCGCTCCCGGGCCCCTCAGGCCATCGTGGTGAGCGGCGACATCAAGCCCGCGCAGATCAAGGAGCGGATGGATCTGCTCTCGATGACCGTGATGCGGCTGCGCCCGGACGGCGGCGTCCCGGACTACCGGTGGACTCCGCGTGACTCCCTAGTGCTCCGCTCCACCGTCAACTCCACCGCCGACGTCGCCTCCATCCACGCCATATTCAGCACGAAGCGGCTTCCCCGCGAGCTGATGAACACCCTCCAGCCGCTGGTGGCGAGGGCCTATGCCGACATCCTCGGCAACATAGTCTGCCGCAGGGTCGAAAAAGCCTTCCGCAGCGAGGACATCCCGCTCGCCGGCATCCGCTTCCGCTATCAGGACAGCTCCGAGAGCGCGGGCGACGAGAGATACTCGTTCTCCCTCTTCACCTCCTCGGGCCGGATAGCCGACGCCACCTCGCAGTTCGCCTCCGTGCTCTCCTCGCTCGACAAGGGCGGGGCCGGACAGGCGGAGTATCAGGATGCCAAGGCCAAGCTGATCTCGGAGTCCAAGCGCGAGGCCGGGGGCAGGCTGGTGTCCAACAGCGAATATATGAAGCGCTGCATCTCCTCCTACCTCTACGGAGCTTCGCTCGCGCCCGCGACTTCCGCAGGCAGCGTGATGGCCGCCCGCAGCCTGCCTCCGGAGCTGGATCTGGAGCTGTTCAACAACTACGTCGGGGCGCTGCTTGACTCGGCCCGCAACCTCACCCTCCGCTACGACACTCCGGATATCGGGGTCGACCGGGAGACGATGCGCGCTTGTTTCAACCGGGCCTGGGCATCCGCCAAGGCGGACGAGTCGGTCTATAAGGCTGACTTCGGCGACACATTGAGCCTCTACGAGCCGCATAAGAAAGTCAAACTCCGCAGCGAGACGACCGAACCCATCTCCGGGGGGAAGTTGTGGACATTCTCCAACGGGGTTCGCGTGCTCTATAAGAAGACGGCCGTCAAAGGGGAGTTCCAGTACGCCCTGATGCTGCGCGGAGGCGTGGCGGCAGTGCCGTCCCTGCGCAGCGGAGAGAGCGCGTTCGTGGGGGATATGCTTGCCCTGAGCGATGTGGCGGGGCTGAGCGGCAGGGATTTCCGGGCGATGCTCGGGGCCAACGGCATCACGGTGAGCGAGCGGGCGGGGATCTCCGACCTGCGCATCAGCGGCATAGCGCCGAAGTCCAAGCTGGGCCTGCTTATGCGCTCCCTGCTGTCCATCGCCGACAGACGCACTCCCAACAAGGCCGACTTCGAGTACTACAGGCGGAGCGAGGCTCTGCGGATAGATATGGAGGCTCTCTCTCCGAGAGATGTCAACTCGCTGATGGATAGTATTATGCGCCCGAACTACTTCTACACCGGGCGCAAGTATATCTCCGCCCTCGGCGACGACCTCCCCGAGCGGGCCGAGCAGTATTTCGAGTCGCTCTTCTCCAAGGTCAACGACGGATTGCTCGTGCTGACCGGCGACCTCGACGAGGAGACCCTCAAAAAGGAGCTCTGCCGCACACTGGTGGGCTTCCGCACGCAGAAGAAGTTTGCGCAGCGTCCGAGCATCAGCAGCCGGCTCGCGTCCGGCTCAGTGACCTATATCGTGGAGTCCGGCCCGGGTCTGGTGGGCGGCGGCGAGATCGGGGTCAATGTAGGGATGTCGGCCGCGGTGCCGTACAATATGGAGAATTATATGTCGTTCAAGCTGGCGTCCGCAGTGCTCCGCAAGGAGCTCACCCGCGCCCTCGCCGACTGCGGGGCGAGCATAGAGCTGGACGAGAAGGTGGAGGTCTTCCCGACGGAGAGGATGTCGCTCTATATCAACTGCCGTCCGTGCCGCAGCAGCGGTCTGCCGCTCTCCGTGCAGCCGTGTGACCCGCTCAGGATGCTTGACGCGATACGCCCGGTGCTCGCGTCGATAGGAGACATCGAGGTCGGCGCCTCCGACCTGAAGGCCTACAAGGCGGAGCTGCTCAACCGCTACTCGGAGTCGCTCCAGGACCCGCGGGAACTGACGGACAAGGTGCTGACGCGGTTCAGCGAGGGCAAGGATCTCGTCTCGGGCTATAAGGACGCCGTCAACGCCGTCTCAGCCGACAGCATACGCAGGATACTCTCCCTGCTCCGCGCCGGCGCCGACGTGGAATATGTCATAATCTGATGGGAAGGGGAAGGTTCGGAACAATCGTCCAGATAGGGGACATACTCGTGTCGGAGGATGTGGTGGAGGAATACTTCGCCTGCGACTACTCCAAGTGTCGCGGGGCGTGCTGCATCATCGGCGACAGCGGGGCCCCGATGGAAGAGGAGGAGACCGTCGGCATCGAGCGTGACTATCCCCGGTTTAAGGATCTTATGAGCCCGCAGGGGCGGGAGGCGGCTGAGTCCAAGGGATTTTTTGAGATCGACCGGGACGGGGACATTGTCACTCCGCTCGTGGAGGGGTCCTGCGAGTGCGCCTACTGCCACTTCGGCCCGGAGGGGGAGTGCCTCTGCGCCGTCGAGATGCGCGGCTTGCGGAAGCCCGTGTCCTGCTCTCTCTACCCGATACGGGTGACCAGGCTCACCGGCGGCGGACTCGCCCTCAACCTGCACCGCTGGGAGATCTGCGCCGATGCCTTCGAGAAGGGGCGCGCAGACCGCATACGAGTCTATCAGTTCCTGAAGAAACCGCTTTCAGAGCGCTTCGGCGGGGAGTTCTACGAGGCCCTCGACGCTGCGGCTAGACATCTTCACCGCGGTTAGCGGCCTCGACTCCGGAGACGAGTCTCACCATATCCTTCGTGAGCCCTTCCATCTCCAGTCCCGCGAGCGTGCGCGTGACGGTGATGCGGTCCTCCCACATCTTCAGCATTCTGCTGAACGGGGAGCGCTTGACATAGCTCCGCACCCCGTCAGCGTCCTTCTCCAGCCTGTAGCCGTGCAGCTCCATCACATTGTCGAGCGCGGCGTCGGCCTCCTCCGGCGTGCCGAAGAAGTGCGCGGTGCGGGAGGAGAAGCCGAAGCGCGGATAGATCGCCGCGAAGACGGCCATTATCAGCGCGATCTGCCAGAGCGAGTCGTAGCCGTGGACGAAGACCTTGGAGATGTCCTTCTCCACGAAGCCCGCCAGCATCATCACCGCGATGATGAGCGCGAGGATGACCATCAGATAGACGAAGTATTTGAGCGCCCGTACAATGTATTTCATATCAATCTTTTAAAAACTTAATCCCAGACCGATGGCGAGAGTACCCGCGAGGGCTTCGGAAGCGAGCAGGTAGGCCGCGTTGAGCTCAACCCCCGCAAACTTCATACCGAGTCCCACCGAAGCGAAGGACGGGAGGCCCTTGTCCTTGGAGCCGTAGTGGTAGCCGGCACGCAGGAAGAGCAGCTCCTTGAGGGAGTATTCCGCACCGAAGCCGGCGGAGAATGCTCCCTCCATCAGATAATCGGCTTCGGCGCTCAGCGTCAGGCTTCCCGCAGAATAAGCGGCTCCTGCTCGAGCATAGGCAGGCATAGCATAAGAGTCGCCGCCATAGCTGATCGACGAGCCGAGATTGCACAGAGCAAGGGCCGCATTGAGGCCGTTCTGACTGTACATTACCGAAACATCCACTCCGAAAGCAGTTCCGGACAGGTTCGGGCCTATCGAGGAGCTGAGAAACTTGCCGCTCACTCCGACCGAAACGACATCTGTCAGCAGATAAGAGACAGCCGCCCGGGCAACGATGTCCTTGGGAGAGAAGCTTCCCGTCACCGCTCCGTTGGCATTGGTGATGTTCATCGCATTGTCGGCAAGATATGATCCCGACACGCCGACTCTCACCCTCTGCCCGGTACGGAAGAAAGCTCCGAGACTGACCACCTTGATGTCTGCGGCATCCGGTGCCCACATCCCGTAGGAAGAGGCTATGGCAAAAGTCTTTGAGGAGAACGACATCGCCGAGGCATTGTCGGCTGAGGCGAACGCCGTTGCCTCCCGCGCGATGTTGCTTCCGGCGACTGATGAGGCTATCGGGTCTGACGGGACGAAAAGCGACGGCATACTTTGGGCGTGGGCCGCAAGTAGCGTCACCGCCGAGATGAAGATTGTCGAAACTATCTTTTTCATACTAATGATACTACCTTACTATTTTTTTACTACTGAATATGTTGCATCTATCTCTCCGCTCTTTATCGTCACATAGTACACTCCTCCCGGGAGGCCTTGCATATCGAGTGCAAGCGGCGCGAAAGGATCCACGATGCCGCCCTCGGAGCTCAGCACTACCGCGCCGGCCTTGTTGGAAACTCTGATGTCCGCCGTCTGTACGGCAGGGGTGCGTATGTAGAGATTGGTCTTGACAGGATTAGGATAGATGTCCACCGGGAGGGAACCGTCCCTCACGAGTACTGAGAGAGTCTGCGTCACCTTCTCTCCGCGTGCATCCAAGGCACTTACTTCAAGAGCCGCAGTGCCGTAGGATTTGGCCGTCAGCGTAAGAGATGAACCGTTCAGATGCGTGCTGACGGTCGAACTGCCGCCGGAGAGAATCTTGACGGTATATGACAGAGTTTCTCCGTCCACATCGCTGAAATAGTCGGAGAGGACAAGAGAAGAAGTTTCGTTGTACGCACCGAAAACGATATTCTCCATGCCCTTGGAAGCTGTCGGAGCGTTGTTCTTCAGCACAGTGTAGGTGATCGGAGTCTCAATGGTGTCGTATCCGTCGGTAACGTAGAGTATGCCGCTGTAACTGCTTCCCTCCTCCGCCTTCAGCGCATCTATGGTGACTGTGACGACTCCCTCCGAAAGGGTCGCTGAAGCTCCGGAGAGTCCGCCGGTAAGGGAGCAGCTCAGGCTGTGCCCGTCAGGATCTTCGGCCAAGAAGCGCAATGTCCCCGTCTCAAAGGATTTGAGTATAAGCGAAGTCCCGTCGAGCGGAGTCACCACAGGTGCGGAATTCTCCCCCGTAGTCACAGTCAGCGGAGTGTAGTCGGACTCTTTACCGAAGGCGTTGACCGAAGCGATGATAAAATGATATTCAGTATTGAATTCAAGAGCGTCGATGCGGTGCTCCATTGCGCTGCCCGCTTCGTTTTCACCTCTTGAAACTGATATCTTCGTCGCGTCTGCCGTAGGGGAAGAGAGGGCATCGGTATCGTAATAGATGGCGAAGCGTTCCGGGAGATTTTCAGTATCCGGCACCGTCCAGCTGAGAGTGACCGCATTGGCGCTGACAGAGCCGCTGAAGTCGGTCACTGGGGCGGGAACGTCCGTTGAGACTGCTACTGCCGCGCCGGCATCCACAAGCCCCGCACCAAGCTTCCCTGCGAAACTTGACGTATTGTAGTCGTAGATCTTGCGATTGGCGGAAGAGCAGAGAATGTCGATGAGATCCTGACGGGTGAAGCCCGGGCGTCCGAATCTTGACACCACAAGAGCCGCCACGCCCGTCACGTGAGGGCAGGCCATGGAAGTTCCCTGCATCGTACCATACTTACTGTCGGGAAGAGTGGACAGGACTTTGAAGCCTTTGTTGGCATCTCCTCCCGGAGCCGTGATGTCCACCCAGTCTCCATAGTTGGAATAATATGCCCTCTGGAAGTCGGCCCCGATGGCGGCCACGGCAATTACATTGTCATCCATTGCCGGATAGGCCTGAGTGCTTCTGTTGTCATTGCCTGCGGCAAAAATCACAAGTCCGCCTGCCATAGGCCCGGTCTGATCACCATTCGAGTCTATGCCGGCGAACTCATTGAAGTAGTCGATAGTCTCCGAAATATATGATGACGGAGATTCGATGCTCCAGCTGCAATTCACGAGCACCGCACCATTGTCCGCCGCATATACGAAGGCGCTTCCGATGTAGGCGACGCCTTCTGAAGTCTGCGTACTCATCAGGCGGACTCCGCTGTTGGGAGAGCCGTCTCCGCCGGCGATGCCGCAGAGGCCCACGCCGTTGTTGTTGACCGCAGCCACCGTTCCTCCGACGTGTGTGCCGTGGTCGCCGGGCACAATTCTACCCAGCATCGTTTCTCCGTCGCTGCCGACGACGAAGTTGTAGCCGTAAATGTCATCCACGTAGCCGTTTCCGTCATCATCGACACCATCCTGACCGTTGAGTTCGGCCTCGTTGATCCACATATTGGCCGCAAGGTCCGGATGGTTGCACTGAAGGCCGCCGTCACTGATGGCCACAATCACATCCGGCCGCCCGGTGGTCACTTCCCACGCCGGCAGCAGGTTGACGTCGCTCCCTGCAATGGCGGCGGGAGCTGTCCCGGGGTTGTAGTAGTGCCACTGTTTATCGAAATCAGGATCATTGAACGGAAAAACTCCGGCAGTCCTTGCCACCTGCACGTAATCCACCTTGTCCACGCCCTCAATGCCACACAGTTCATTTGCAGTCCTTGTCAGAGGGAGGCTTTCATCAAAGAAAACATCATACCAGAGGTGAAGTCCGAACTTGCGGTGCCTCTCTTCGAAGCGGCCCGCATCCGGAAAGGAGCGGACCATAGTGTATGTGCCAAGGGACGAAAGGTCCACGGCATTCCCCGACTTTGTCGCAGTCGGGTCTTCCGTGAATTTCACCCGGATATGGCCGCGTACCGCAGATTCCGGCGCTACGTTTTCGTAGATTCCGGATCCGGGGTCCGTAAAAAACGTCTCTTTCGAGCAGGAAAGCAACGAAAGCAGAACTGCTGTAGGGAGCACGTATCTTAAAGCCCTAAGTACAGTTTTTCCTGATGCTTGCATAATAATAAGGATAAAAAGATAATTTACGTTCAACGATACGAAGACTGCAAATATGCTGAAAAAAGGAGACAGTCTTGTGGGCTGTCCCCTTTTCTTCGTTATAAGATATTTACTGCTTTTTCAGGACAGAACCTCCGAGATATATCTCCCACCATCCGGAATTACTTGCGATGCCGAATGCATTAGGTATCGTTATGGCAGAGCAGTCGGAATCAACATTAAGGATAATGTCAGCTCCCATATCGCCGTCTTCCGGAGACGGATCATCGAAACCATAGAGAACAATGGCTCCCTGTGAACTGGAAACATATCCGGTAGGCTGTCCGCTCTCTACAACGATACAGAGATTTTCCTCGTCGATCGTGCCGGAATAGATGTTATAGCCTTTGGCTGCCGTATAACCTTTCGAGACAAAATAAGCATCAAGGTTATACACAAGCACCTTCGTTTTATCTTCCGGGTCTGAGACCACCTGCACGCTAAGTGTGTAATCATCGCCCCAGTAGCTATTTGCAGCCCCGCTGTATGTTCCCGGGACCTTGGCATAGAACGGAACGTCAGGAACTTTGACCTCAAGGACATCAGAATAGCTCGTGCCGCCGTCGAACGCCACCACGCCCCTGACATAGTAGGTCTTGTTGGCTGACACTTTCACCTTCAGCATTGCGGTGCCGTCGGATGGCGACTCCAGCTTCGTGAAGGAAGCATTCAAAAATGTCGGATCGGAGTCAGAGAGGGCTCCGGCAGAAAGATTGGCAAGTCCATCCTGTGAAAGACCGGAATATGTCAATTCCACCACGGCATAACCTTCCAGAGCGTCAATCTCGGAAACTTTACTTGAGATGGTCACCTCGGGCATAGTTCCATCGAACTTGTCGAAGCCGGCCTCCACCTCGCTCTTGCTCGGCGCATCCTTGGCACAGGAAGCGAGGGCGAGCACCGCGATGAGCGGCAAATATTTAAATATTTTCTTCATTTCTCTTACTAATTAATGGTCCCTATTCTTGAGTGCCTGAAATCCACTCGTTCTGCTCCGCCTCGGTGATGTTCGCGTTGTTCTGCAGCTCCTGAAGAGGAATCTGGAAGTTCCAGCTCTTTCCGTGGGCAGGGAAAGCGTACTGAGCCGTGGCCAGATGGTTGGTGCCGTCATACTTTCTGTTGACTGCCAGACCGTTGCGGCGCAGGTCGAAGTACTCGAAGCCTTCTCCCCAGAGTTCAATCCGGCGCTGGAGGAGGACATCGTCCACGGTCACGTCAGAATCGCTCCACATCGGATCACGCTTTGCCATAAGCTTCCCAAGAGTAGAGGTGGCCTGACCGTCGGCAAGACGGGCGTGGGCCTCCGCCTCAATGAGAATCATCTCGGCTTTGCGCATATAGAGGTAATCCTGAAGCCAGTTGTCCATATAACCGAATTTCCTTGATGCGTATGCAAGCTTGGCTCCGGTGAGGGAGGCGCCGCTGTCTCCTTCAGGGCCGTTGAAGAGGGCCTTGCGGTAGTCGCTGGATGGGATCTGGTCATAAAGGCTGCGGTCGATGCAGTGTATGGACTGGCCGATTCCGCCATAACCCGGAGAATCATTGCTCAGGTGGGAGAAGAACGAAGCATAAGACGTCATAGTCTCGGCATTGTGATTGAATCCCCAGAGTACCTCACCATCACCGTCGGCTTCCATAAAGCCTGACTTGAGCCTGGCCTCGTCCATAAGGTCGTAGCCGTTCTGTGCTGCCTGGGCTGCGGCGATGGCCTTCGCCCACTGCTGGGTCAGAAGATAGTAACGCGCCGCGATACCCTGGGCGACCTCGTAGTTGACCTCGTTCTTGCTTACACGCTCATATCCTTCAAGCAGAGGGAGGGCGAGTTCGATATTGCGCTCTATCTCGGTCCTGAGGTCTGAGAGCTTGTTGCGTCCGGAAAGGGCGTTGGCCTCTTCCGTGGAGACGCCGTCACGGATGGCATATACGATAGGCACCGCCGGAGCGTCATCACGGAAAGTCATAGACGGGGTCGTCCCCTCTACGGTATCCTGGAAGAGCTGAATCAGGTAGGTGTAGCTGAACGCGCGCAGCGCATAGGCCTGTCCGAGATAGCCCCTGAGGGTTGCGTTGACAGGGTCTTCGGTTCCGAAGAAGTCGATGACCTCGTTGCACTTCTTGATAAGGGTGTAGAAGAAGTTCCACAGCTGATAAGGACGGCGGTAGTTGTACTGGCCGTAGTCGTGGTTGATATCATAAGTTCCCCAGTTCCACGTACCGCAGACGGCGATGTCAAGTCCCATCATATCGGTGTTGTACACAACTCCAAGAAATCCGAAGTCACTGTGGCTACCGCCACCCGTGTTGTACTGTACCATCCATGCGTAGAAACCGTTCACATAGGATTCGAGGAAAGACGGATCCTGTTCCACCAGGGCGGCCGTCTCCGTACCGGAAATCCGGCTGCTGTCTTCAACCTCGAACGATTTCTCGCAAGAGCAGAGGACAAGAGCGGCAGAAGCCAATATTGCAATATACTTTTTCATGATCTTTTCTCCTTATAATTAGAATGTGAGTGTTACACCGCCGGAGACAGTACGGAGAGCCGAATAGGTGAATCCGTTGCCGCCGGAGAAAGACTGGCGGACATCCATACCCTTCCTTGCGGAGGTATAGAATACGTTGTCAGCGGTGAGATATACTCTCAGGCCCGCCACGGAGAGCTTGCTTGAAATGTTTTTAGGCAGGGTGTATCCGAGGGTGACGTTCCTCAGGCTCAGGTAAGAAGACTTGGTGAGCCATCTTGTAGAAGAGGCGTTGGCCTCCTGATCGTTGAGCTGCACGCGAGGCACGTCGGTAGAGGTGTTCTCCGGAGTCCAGCGGTTGAAGATATCCTTGTGCCAGTTGGTACCGGAGTTTCCGGCAGACATAAGGCTCTGATATACTGAGTCGAAAGTGTAACCGCCGAGCTGATATGCGAAGTTGGCGCTGAAATCAAAATTCTTCCATACGAGGGATGTTGAGAATCCGCCGTAGATATCAGGGATAGGGGTCTTGCCTGTCTTGCGGTACGTGGCCTCGGAAGTAGTGTTGACTATGCTCCGGTTGCCCTCGTCGTCGTACTTGTAGTACTGAGGACGGCCCGTCTGAGGATCAACTCCGGCCCACTCGTAGAGGTAGTAGTTGTACAGGGATGATCCCACTTCGCGCCAATAGCTGCCCACCTGCTTGCCCTCTTCAGGATAGTCGGAAGGAAGTTTGGTGATCTTGTTCTTGTAGTGGGTGCCGTTGAGGGCGACGTTCCAGCTGAAATCGCCGGTCTTGATGAGATCTGCGCTGAGTTCGAACTCGACGCCAGTGTTCATCATGTCCATATCGTTGACCAGCTGTGTGCTCGGCGTTCCTTGTGAAAGAGCGAGGGGACGGTAGTAGATCATGTCCTTGGTCTCCTTGACGAAGTACTCGGCATTAAAGGATATCCTGTTGAAGAGCTTGGTCTCGAATCCGACGTTGAAGTTGTTGGATTTCTCCCAAGTCACGTCAGGAGCGGCGCGGAACGTCTGGGTCAGGGAAGCCTTGCCATCGACACGGTCGATACGGTAGAGGTTCTCATACACGCGGTTCACACCGATGTTGTCGTTACCCTGAGTACCGTAGCTGGCCTTGAGCTTGAGATAGTCCAGCCAGGATACTTCCTGCAGGAAGCTCTCCGCCTTGGCGTTCCAGGAAGCACCGACAGCCCAGAAATCACCCCAGCGCTTGTCCTTCGCAAAACGTGAAGAACCGTCCATACGGTAGGATGCGGAGAGGTAGTACTTGTTGGCGAAGTTATACTCGGCGCGGGAGAAGTATCCCTCGAGGAAGTAGCTGCTGCGGGCAGAGGTGAGGTTCTGATAGTTGGTCGCATTGGCGAAATCAGTCACCGTAGTGTTGACGAAGTTCGTCATCTCACCGTAGAGATAGTAAGAGTTGTCAGACTTGGTCTCGTGTCCGAGGAGGACATTGAGGCTGTGCTCGCCGAAAGTCGGAGTCCAGGTGAGGAGCTGGTTGGCGTTGAGGGCCATATACCTGTCCGCTTCCTGCTCACCGCGGCCGCCCACGTTCTTGGCATCACCTCCGTTAGGAGTGGTGTAGTAGTCGCTGACGGTGTTGAACACATCGTAAGCCACGTTGACTGAGAACACGAGATCCTTGAGGATGTTGACATTGACGTATCCTCTGGAAGAGATGTTGTCGCGAGTATCCTTGGTGATGGATGAGATCATCTGTCCGTAGGCGTTGGTGCTCGGAGCGTAGGCACGCCCGGTCTCTCCCCAGTCGAAGAGCTCGTTGCCGAGCTGATCGTACTGACGGTTGCCGTTGGCATCATAGAGATAGATAGGATAGATCGGAGCTATCATCTGTGAGGCCATGAAGAGGTTGGAATAGTTGCTGCTCTCGCTGTCATTGTACCTGGACTGTACGGTGTTGGAGTACGCGAGGTTGATGCCTGCCTTGATGAACTTGTTGATGGTGTGATCCACCTTGGCACGTACTGCGATACGCTGGAATCCCGAGTTTGGAACATATCCCTCATCGTTGAGGTAGGATACTGACATATAGCCCTGGGTGGCGTCGGATCCGCCTGCGGCAGATACGTTGTACTCCTGACGGATGCCGCTGCGGAACACGTCCTTGTTCCAGTTGTCGGTCCACTTGAGAGTGCTTGCGTTGGCGTTGAGTTTGCCGGTACGCGGATCAACTATCTCATTGTCGGCTATGCCGCTATAGACATTGTAAGGTCCGAGCTGGTTGAGAAGGTTGGCAGAGGCGTAGATGCCGGCCTGAGCGAGATCCTTCACGCCGGTGTAATAAACGGCGTTCCTGGATGCTTCCCAAGACATTTCGTAGTATTCACCCGGATCGGTAATGATGTCGTATGCGGGAACGGCACGTGAGTTCACTCCGACCTTGGCGTCGAAGTTGATGCTGATCTTGCCTGCAGTACCCCTCTTGGTGGTGATCATGATCACACCGTTGGAACCGCGCGCGCCGTACATTGAGTTGGCGGCGGCATCCTTGAGGACGGTGATGGACTCGATGTCCTGTCCCGGGATGGAGTTGAGGCTTCCCTCATACGGGGTACCGTCCACTACAATAAGCGGAGAGGTGGAAGCGCTGACAGAACCGATACCGCGGATCTGGATGCTGGCGCTGGACCCCGGAGTGCCTGTTGAGCTTGCGGTCTGAAGACCGGCCACAGCACCTTCGAGGGACTTGGAAATGTTGGTTGACTGCATCTTGGTCAACTTGTCGCCGCTAAGCTGGGTGGCGGAGCCGACGAAAGAAGACTTCTTCTGTACGCCGTAGGCGACCACGATGGTCTCGTCGAGGAACTCGGAATCCGGCTCGAGAGCGACATCGATGGTCTTCCTTGAGTTTACGCTCACCTCGCGTGACTCATATCCGAGAGCCGAGAACACGAGAACTCCGGATGCGGGAGCGGAGATTGAATAGGCACCTTCCGCGTCAGATGAGGTGCCGTCCGTCGTCCCTTTCACCATAATGGACGCGAAAGGAATCGGCTCTCCGTTGGAGGCATCTGTGACGGTACCCGTCACT
>CAVGLS010000029.1:0-25676 GCA_963630225.1 bacterium | reverse complement strand
AACTGCAAGCAGAACTGCAAGCAGAACTGCAAGCAGAACTGCAAAAAAGAAAGCTACAATACAACTATTATAGGGATAATCTTCTCTCTTTTCAGGGCAGAACTGATGTGGAGTGGAAGAGGTTGGGAGATGTTGCATACTATGTCAAGAATAGAGTGAATAGCAGTTCAATTACAACATCAAATTATGTAAGTGTTGAGAATCTTCTTCAAAACAGACAGGGTAAAACAATTGCATCAAATGTTCCTGATGGAAGTTTAATATACTATGAGCCTGGGGATGTTCTCATTGGTAATATTAGACCTTACTTGAAAAAGATATGGTTAGCAGATTGTGAGGGGGGAACTAATGGTGATGTCTTGACCATTAGAGCCGACAGGAAACTCTTGACACCAGAGTTTCTGTATCAGTGTTTGGCCTCGGATGATTTTTTTCAGTATGATATGAACTATGCTAAAGGTGCAAAAATGCCCAGGGGTAGCAAGGAAGATGTATTAAATTACAAGATACCTCTTCCATTACTTGAAGAACAAAACCGCATCGTCTCCATCCTTGACCGCTTCGACCGCCTTACCAATGACCTTTCTTCCGGTCTTCCTGCGGAGATGGAAAAAAGGAGACAGCAATACGAATATTACCGCGACAAACTTTTGACCTTCAAAAGAAAGGGCGCATAGTAAGCGTTAAAAATAACTAGACATAAGGCATAATAATGACACAATACAATATCATCGCTGAAAGTCAGGAATACACCGTGGTCGCTGAATATGACCGTGTGGCAACTCCTGCGGAAAGCTACCAGAGCGAAGCTGAGCTGGAAAGGGAGTTCATCCGCCTTCTTGAGGAGCAGGGATATGAGTATCTCCCCATCCATACGGAAGCCGATCTCATTTCCAACCTGCGCTCTCAGCTGGAAAAGCTCAACTCCTACCGCTTCACGGACAATGAGTGGACCCGGTTTTTCAATGAGTGCATAGCCAACAAGAATGATGATATTGTAGCCAAGACCGCCAAGATACAGGATGACTATATCCAGGTCCTCAAAAGAGACACCGGAGAAAGCCAGAACATCAAGCTCATAGACAAGGATAATATCCATAACAACTTTGTCCAGGTCATCAACCAATATGTCGAAGAGGGCGGGAACTATGACACTAGATACGATGTCTCGATACTTGTCAATGGACTCCCCCTTGTGCATATTGAGCTCAAAAGGCGGGGCGTGCAGCTCAAAGAAGCATTCAACCAGATAAACAGATATCAGCGGGACAGTTTCTGGGCAGGATGTGGCCTGTATGAATATGTGCAGATATTTGTCATCAGCAACGGTACAAACACGAAGTATTACTCAAATACCACCCGGGCCAGCCATATCAAGGAGCAGGAGACGGGCGGCAGGAACAAGTCAAAGAAGACCAGCAACTCCTTCGAGTTCTCATCCTTCTGGGCAGACAGCAACAACAAGGTCATCACAGACCTTCTGGACTTCACCAAGACATTCTTCTCAAAGCATACCCTGCTGAACATCCTTACAAAGTATTGTGTCTTTACCAGCGAGAAGATGCTTATGGTGATGCGACCATACCAGATAGCCGCAACTGAAAGGATCATCCAGAGGATCAACGTTGCCAATAACTACAAGCTTTCCGGCAGCATCCAAGGCGGAGGTTACATCTGGCACACCACAGGTTCCGGCAAGACACTCACATCCTTCAAGACCGCACAGCTGGCATCAAGACTCCCCTACATCGACAAGGTTCTCTTCGTCGTGGACCGCAAAGACCTTGACTACCAGACTATGAAGGAGTATAACCGCTTCGAGGATGGAGCGGCTGACGGGAACTCTTCCACAGCCGTGCTCCAGCGGCAGCTGGAGAACAGGGACAAGAATGGCGGTTTTCACGATTACAGGATTATCATCACCACCATCCAGAAGCTCTCCATCTTCGTGCAGAAGAATAAGAACCATCCCGTGTTCCAGCAGAGGGTGGTGATAATCTTCGACGAGTGCCATAGGAGCAACTTCGGGCAGATGCACACCGCCATCACCCGTAACTTCAAGAAATACAACCTGTTCGGCTTCACAGGCACCCCCATCTTTGCACAGAATGCAGGGACTGGCGGAGATCTGAGACTGAAAACCACGCAGCAGGCTTTCGGGGACAAGCTCCACACATACACCATAGTGGATGCCATCAACGACGAGAATGTCCTTCCGTTCCGGATTGACTATGTGAACACAATCAAGGAAAAAGACGGCATCAGCGACGAGCAGATCCCGGCCATAGACCGTGAGCGGGCAATGGCATCCCCGGAAAGGATAGCGAACAACGTGAAGTATATCCTTGAGCACTTCGACCAGAAGACAAAGAGAAGTTCATATTATTCGTTCCGTGTGCTGGATGACATCCACAAGGTGGCGAGCGCCAGAAAGGGAGTTGAGGTCCCCGAGCACAAGACAGAGCAGAAGCTCTGTGGCTTCAACGCTATGTTTGCAGTGGCATCAATCCCTATGGCGAAAGCCTATTATAATGAGTTCAAAAGACAGCAGGAGGCTCTTCCGGACGCACAGAGATTGAAGATAGCCACCATATACAGTTATGGTGCAAATGAGGAGGAGATTGACGGAATCCTGGCGGAAGAGAACCCGGAGAGCACCACTCAGCTTGACCAGCAGTCAAGAGATTTCCTTGAAGGAGCCATCCGGGACTACAACGGGATGTTCTCCACGAACTATGACACTTCCTCCGACAAGTTCCAGAACTACTATAAAGACTTGTCGCTGAGGATGAAGAACCGGCAGGTGGATCTGCTCATTGTGGTGAATATGTTCCTCACCGGCTTTGACGCCACCACTCTCAACACCCTGTTCGTGGACAAGAACCTCAGGCAGCACGGCCTGATACAGGCGTTTTCAAGGACAAACAGGATACTGAACTCTGTCAAGACCTTCGGCAATATAGTATGTTTCAGGGATCTCCAGCAGGCCACAGATGATGCCATAGCACTCTTCGGGGACAAGGATGCAAGCAGCATTGTGGTGCTGAAAGACTTCCTGTCTTATTATGACGGATACGACACGGAGAAAGGCAAGCACTGCTATGGTTACAGGGAACTTGTCGAGCAGCTTCAAAATGAGTTCCCTGATGGACAGCCTATTGTGGGAGAAGAAGCGGAGCGGAGGTTCGTCTCTCTGTTCGGAAGCCTTCTCAAATCCATCAACATCCTTTCCACCTTTGACCAGTTCGAGGGACAGAGGATAATCTCCGACAGGCAGTTGCAGGATTATCAGAGCGATTATCTTGACCTTCAGGAGAAGTGGAGAAGACGCAGACCTGGGGACAAGGAGAACATAAATGATGACCTTGTGTTCGAGACCGAGCTTATAAGGCAGGTGGAGGTCAATATCGACTATATCCTTCTTCTGGTCCGGGAGTATCACGACACCAACTGCACGGACAAGGAACTGCTTGTCAATATCTCCAAGGCCATAGGCTCAAGCCTTCAGCTGCGCAGCAAGAAGGAACTCATTGAGAACTTTATCGGCAGCGTGAATGCTGATACTGATGTGGAGAAAAGCTGGAAAGACTTTGTCGAGCAGCGGAAGGCGGAAGACCTGAAGGGAATCATAGACAGCGAGCATCTCAAGCCGCAGGAGACAAGAACATTCATCGACAACAGTTTCCGGGACGGACAGGTGAGAACCACGGGGACGGACATTGACAAGATACTCCCGCCGATGTCCCGTTTTGGCGGGGGCGACAGGCAGGAGAAGAAAAAGTCTGTCATCGAGAAGATACAGGCATTCTTTGAGAGATATTTCGGGCTGTGACGATGCCCGGACAAAAGAATATGGGACATTTAATGACGGCAGCACTCTGTCTGGCGGTCTGCGCCCTGGGGGGCGCGGGATGCCGGGGGCAGAACAAAGACATCGGAGCTATGGACAGGACAGAAAGCAGGACCCTTGTCGGGATCGCTTATGAGCAACGGGTGGGGATGGTGTACGGAGCGGATGAGGACTACGCCTTCGAGGCGGGACGGATGGTCTACGCAAGGTACTACAGCCCGGAAGAAGCCGGAAGACTCCCTCCCGGCGAAGGGGCGGTCCGGGCCGACGGCGGCTATCTCGTCGTGGAGGACGCCGCGCTTGAGGGGGCCGTGTGGGACAGTCTGGAAGTCGAGGTGATGCGCCTGATGCCGCAGCTTAAGGAAGTCCCGACGGCAAAGGCGGTCTCTTTCCTGAAGAAACTGCTGCCTGAGAAGATGCTGGAAGAAACTGACGGCCCGAACTATACCGAACTCTGCCTGGTCTGGGAAGCCCCCGACGGGGAAAGGACGCGCATCAGATACAATGCTGCATCGGGTTGCGGCACGCTGCTGGAACTTATGCGAAGCGCCGCCGCAGCCGTCTGTGCTCCCCTTCTAGGACTTGAACCTAGGACCCCCTGATTAACAGTCAGGTGCTCTAACCAACTGAGCTAAAGAGGAATTTTCCCCTCACTTGCGTTTTGGGACTGCAAATATACTTCAAATTCTTGAATGCGCAAGGATATTTTTGTTTTTTTTGAATAAAACCTGTGGCCTCGGCGAGGCTCTTGCTTGGGTTGAGGATTTGTGCTATCTTTGTTGAGTTATGGATGTAGCGCTTTTGGCCAGGATGGTAGCTGAGCTGATAGCCGACCACGATCAGGTCGGGCTGCCCGGCGTGGGGACCTTTGTGGCCGAGGTCGTCCCCGCGACGTTTTCCGACAGGGGATATACGGTCAACCCGCCCTACCGCCGGCTCTCGTTCCACCCGAGCAGGACTGAGGACAGGCTTCTGGCGGAGTTCTACGCGGCGTCCAACGGCATCTCCGCGGAGGCGGCGGGGGTTTATCTCAGGGAGTTCCTCCAGGATCTGAAGACGGTGCTCAAGGAGCGCAAGACCATAGTGCTGCCGGGACTCGGACGGCTGCGGGCGACGGTGGAGAACAATTTCTTCTTCGTGCCGGATGCCGACCTTGACATATTCCCGGAGGGGTTCGGCCTTAAGCCGGTGTCGCTCAAGACCATAGGCGAGAGCGCAGCGGCGGCGGAAGTCCAGCTCCGCCCGTCAGCGGCCCCGGAAGCGGAGGCAGAACCGTCAGCGACTCCGGAACCGGCTCCGGAACCGTCCCCGGAAGCAGAACCGGCTCCGGAGGCCCATACTGCCGCGGTACAGACCGCGCCGGCTGAGCCGGGGCCTGAACCAGAACCGGAAGCGTCCCCGGAAGCCGGACCGAAGCCCCGCCGCCGCGTGCGCTGGTGGATACCTCTGCTCGTGCTGCTGGTGGTCGCCGCCGTCGCCCTGCTCGCGTTCATCATCGTGGCCCAGGTGGCCCCGGACATCGTCGACTCGCTCCTCTACACTCCGGAAGAGCTCAGAATAATCAACTACTGATGACCGACCTGATATATCCCGCCAAGACTGCGCCTCTCGTGCGCGGCAGCCTGAGGGCGTCGGCCTGCGAAATGTTCCCCGTCGTGGACGGTCACGGCAACGTCACCGCACAGGCCTCCCGCGAATACTGCCACGGGGGCTCCCGCCTGCTCCATCCGGTGGTGCATCTGCATATCATCAGCCGCGACGCCCGCATCTATCTCCAGCAGCGCAGCGCGACCAAGGACCTGCTGCCGCTCCGCTGGGACACCGCGGTCGGCGGGCATGTCACCTACGGCGAATATGTCCTCGAAGCCCTCTACCGCGAAGCCGCCGAAGAGCTTGGACTCACCGACTTCAACCCCTGCTTCCTGACCTCCTACATCTATGAGTCCCCGACCGAGCGCGAGCTGGTCAATGTCTTCGCCGCAGTGGGGGAGTACAGTCTCGCCCCGGACGGCGGCGAGGTGGCGGACGGGCGCTACTGGTCTCAGCGGGAGATAGCCGACACCATGGGCAAGAGGGTGTTCACTCCGAACTTCGAGTCGGAATACAACAGAATACATCAATCAATCCAGTCGCTTCTGTGATGCGGGAACTCGACAAATTCATAGGCGATCAGCTGTCCGTGTGGCCGCTGGCATCCGCCAACTTCCGTGCGCTCAAGACTGCCGAAACCCGCGAAGTCGAGGTCGGCGGACTGCGCTGCCGCGTGCAATACAACCCCCGGAGGGTGATATCCTCCACCGCCGACACCTCCCCCGAGGCCATCGCCGCGAGGAAGTGCTTCCTCTGCGCGGAGAACCGCCCCCCGGAGCAGTTCCACATCAAGTTCGAGGGGCGCAAGGGGAGGCTCTACAATGTCCAGGTCAACCCGTACCCCATCTTCCCGGGGCATCTGGTGATAGTCCGTGACCGGCATCTCCCGCAGGCGATATGGCACCATTTCCCGGATATGCTCGACTTCGCCGTCAAGTATCCGGACTACATAGTGTTCTACAACGGTCCGGGCAGCGGCGCTTCCGCACCGGACCATCTCCACTTCCAGGCTATCCCCCGGCACAATCTGCCGCTTGAGGAGGCCGTGGACGAGTTTCTCGACTCGCCGGGCGGGATGCTCTCGTCGGTCAAGGATGCCACGCTCTACCGCTATCCCGGCTATACCGAGGGCGTGTTCGCTCTCAAGGCCACGACCTCCAAGTCGCTCGCCAAACTCTTCTACCGCCTGCTGGACTGCACCGACCGTCCGGACGGGGAGATCGAGCCGAAGTTCAACCTCTTCGCCTATTACAAGGACGGGGAATACCGCACCTTCGTGACCATGCGCGAGGCCAAGCGCTCGCACCACTTCACCGCGACCGGCGCCGACCACCTGACCATCAGCCCCGGAGCCGCCGATATGGCGGGGGTGTTCGTGGCCCCGTTCCGCGAGGACTTCGACAAGGTGAGCGCGTCCCAGCTCGGCGAGATGCTCTCCGAAGTCAGCATCTCCCGCCACGAGAGGGAGATGATCGAGTGGCGGCTGACCCGCACCCAGCCCAAGATTTCGGTGGGGATACTCTCCGCCGAGGAGATCACGTTCGAGATCATCTCCGACGGCGCGGGCCCGCAGAAAGTGAGCTGCCGGGACGGACGCATAGTCTACAACGGGATGATCTACGACGAACTCTACTTCGACTCCATCACCCGTTCCACGCTCTTCGCCGAGGCCTCGTTCATCCTCTACGATGTGGTGATAGGGATAGATTTCCACTGGCAGCAGAAGCGCACGCTGAAGTTTGCCGGAGGCTTGAAGTTCATCGTGGAGGGCGACAGGATCACCGCCGTCAACTGCATCGGGATGGAGAACTATCTCCTCAGCGTCATCTCCTCCGAGATGAAGTCCTCCGCCTCTCCGGAGCTCCTCAAGGCGCACGCGGTCATCTCCCGGAGCTGGCTCTGCGCGAGGGTGAAGGAGCGCCGGGAAGGCTCTCCGGAGGCTCCGCACCGGCTTTTCGACGTCTGCGCCGACGACCACTGCCAGCGCTACCAGGGCCTCACTATGGCGGTGGGGGACAATGTGCGGCGGGCTATCGACGAGACCTGGGGGCAGGTCCTCAAATATGACGGCGCCCTGTGCGACACCCGCTACTCCAAGTGCTGCGGCGGACGCACGGAACTCTACAGTACCTGCTGGGAAGACAGGGACTACCCTTATCTGCGGAGCGTCGAGGACCGCTTCTGCGACTGCGAGAACTCCGAAATCCTCTCGCAGGTGCTCAACGACTACGATATGCAGACTCCCGACTTCCACGACTGGACGGTGCGCTATACCCGCGCTGAACTCTCCGGGCTGGTGCGCAGCAGGACAGGCAGGGATTTCGGCGGGATAGTCTCCCTCGAACCCCTTGAGAGAGGTCCGTCCGGGCGTATCAAATACCTGAGGATCAACGGGACGGAGCGGTCTGAAGTGATAGGCAAGGAACTCGCCATACGCCGCGCTCTGAGCACCTCCCACCTCAAGAGCTCCGCCTTCGAGGTGAGCGTGGAGGGGGACGTGTTCACCCTTCGGGGGCGCGGATGGGGGCACGGGGTGGGCCTCTGTCAGATAGGGGCCGCGGTGATGGCCTCCGAGGGCTACAGCTACAGACAGATACTTTCGCACTACTATGCCGGAGCGGAAATCGAATAATCCCTGGGCCTGGGTGCCCACGCTCTATTTTGCGGAGGGGATACCATATTTCGTCGTGAACGTCATCTCCGTCACGATGTTCAAGCGGCTCGGGATGTCCAACGGCGACCTCGCGATGTACACCTCGCTGCTCTATCTCCCCTGGGTGATCAAGCCGCTCTGGAGCCCCTTCGTGGATGTCATACGCACCAAGCGCTGGTGGATACTCTCCATGCAGCTGCTCGTCACGGCGGGCTTCGCCGCACTCTCGCTCTCGGTCAGCCCCGATGCATTCGGGCTCTCGATAGTCTGCTTCTATATAGTCGCGTTCGCCTCCGCCACCCACGACATCGCGGCCGACGGATACTATATGATCGCCCTCGACCGGAAGCAGCAGTCGCTCTTCGTCGGCATCCGGAGCACCTTCTACCGCATCGCGTCCGTCTTCGGACAGGGCATAATAGTGGTGATGGCGGGAGTGCTCGAGGAGAGTCTCGGCGATGTCCCGCGCGCCTGGAGCGTCACTCTCGGGGGGTCGTCGCTGGTTTTTGCGGCCCTCGCGCTCTGGCATCTTTTCGCTCTGCCCCGGGTCGAGAGCCCCCGCGGCTCGGACGGCGGGGAGGGCGCCGGGAGGGTGTTCAAGGATTTCGCCCGCGCGTGGACAAGCTTCTTCCGCAAGGACGGAGTGTGGCTTGCCATAGTGTTTATGCTGCTCTACAGGCTGCCGGAGGCATTCTCCGTCAAGATGCTCACCCCGTTCCTGCTGGACGCCCCCTCGGACGGGGGGCTCGGACTCACCACCGCCCAGTCGGGGCTTGTCTACGGCACGGTGGGGGTGATTGCGCTCACGCTCGGGGGGATACTCGGCGGGATCTATGCGGCGCGTTTCGGGCTTAGGCGGTCTCTCTGGCCTATGTCCCTCGCCCTCGCCCTGCCTTGCGCGGTCTACCTCTATATGGCCGCCGCACAGCCCTCGGAGCTTTGGGTCGTCTATTTCTGCGTCGCCTTCGACCAGTTCGGCTACGGCTTCGGCTTCACCGCCTACACCCTCTATATGATACATTTCTCCGAAGGGGAGTTCAAGACCTCGCACTATGCCATCTGCACGGCGTTTATGGCCCTCTCGATGATGCTGCCGGGGCTCTTCGCCGGCTGGATGCAGGAGGCGGTCGGCTACACGGGATTCTTTATAATCGTAATGATATGTTGTCTCGCCACAGTATTCGTCACATTGCTTGCGCGGCGGCGCTGCTGATCGCCGCGAGCGCTTCCGCCAGAGTCAAACCGGGCATCGAGGTGCTCCGCGACCGTGGATTCTCCGGCCTGGCCGGGATGAGGGTCGGCCTGGTCACCAATCCTTCCGGAGTCGACGGCGACCTGCGTTCCACCATAGACATACTCTACGATGCGCCGGAGGTCAATCTGAGGGCGCTTTTCGCGCCGGAACACGGCGTGAGGGGGGACATCTATGCCGGGGGCAAGGTGGAGTCGGGAGTCGACGGGCGCACCGGGCTGCCTGTCCACTCGCTCTACGGGGCCACCCGCGAGCCGACCCCGGAGATGCTCAAGGGGCTGGACATCGTCATCTATGATATCCAGGATATAGGCAGCCGCTCCTATACCTTCATCTCCACCCTGGGGCTGGTGATGCGCGCCTGCGCCGCCGCGGACATCCCCGTGATGGTGCTCGACCGTCCCAACCCGCTCGGCGGCCTGAAGGTGGAGGGCCCGCTGGTGGAGAGCGGATTTCATTCGTTCATAAGCCAATACCGCATACCGTACGTCTATGGGCTGACGGTCGGCGAACTGGCCATGCTCATCAACGGGGAGGGGCTCAACTGCGGGCAGAACGGCAAGGCCGAACCTGCCCGGTGCAGCCTGATAGTGGTGCCGATGGAGGGGTGGAGCAGGGATATGCTCTTCAATGATACCGGCCTGCCCTGGGTGCTCCCGTCCCCGAACATCCCGTATCCGGAGAGCGCGATATGCTATCCGTCCGCCGGACTGGTGGGGGAGATGTACAACTACCTCAACATAGGCATAGGCTACACGCTGCCGTTCGCGACCTTCGCGGAAGAGTGGATCGATGCCGACAGACTCAAGGAAACCCTTGACAGTTACGGAGTCCCTGGAGTGGCGTGGCGCACGGTGCACTATAAGCCGACCTCCGGACGGCTCGCGGGCAGGCTCCTGCACGGGGTGCAGTACTACTATACCGACTACGCCGCCGCCACCGTCACCCTCACTCAGTTCTACGTGATGCAGGCCGTGTGGGAACTCTACGGCAAAAACCCGTTCACGATATCCCCGGAGCGGGTCCCGACCTTCAACAAGGTGTGCGGGACCGATTTTGTCGGCAACACTTTCGGACGGACGATGAGAGTGGCCGACATAGAGGAGTTCTGGTCTGCCGGAGTTGAGGAGTTCAGGAAGTTGTCTGCAAAATACTATCTATACTGAAATCAGTCCGAATGTCGCTCTGAGCGCATCCGGAGCGCCGGAGGAGAGCAGTTCGACGCCGGGCTCGGGGTCTTCGGTCGGGATGCCCCGCTCCCGGAGGACTTCCTCCAGCCGTCTGGCGACAGCCGGCGCAGGGTCGATGAAGAGTATGTCCGCTCCCGCGACTTTCTTCAGAGTGTCGAGCAGGAAGGGGTAGTGCGTGCAGCCCAGCACGACTGTGTCGGCGCCCTCCGCAAGCAGCGGTCCGAGACTGCGGGCGACCACCTCCTCGGCGTGCGGCCCGGTCAGCTCTCCGCTCTCGACCAGCTCCACGAATCCCCGGCCCACCCTCTCGACTATCCTGACATCGTCTTCGAAACGGCCCTTGGTGCTGAGGTACTTGGGCGCTTTGAGCGTCCCCGCCGTGGCGAGCACTCCCACCACTCCGCTCCGCGTGAGGCGCGAGGCCGGCTTCACGGCGGGCTCCATCCCGACGAAGGGTATGCCGTAGCCGGAGCGGAGCGTCTGGATAGCGGCGGCGGTGGCGGTGTTGCAGGCCAGCACCATAGCCTCCGCGCCTCTGGAGAGCATCTCCCCGGTGATGCTGCGGCAACGCTCGCGTATGAATTCGGGACTCTTCTCCCCGTAGGGGCAGTTGGCGTTGTCGGCGTAATATACATATCGCCCGCCCGGGAGGAGACGCAGGATCTCCTTCAGGACAGACAGGCCTCCCACTCCGGAGTCCATTATGCCTATTGTCGCCACAGAGCAAAGTTACGAAAAAAACACTAAATTTGTAATTTGAGTTTCGCAGATGCGAAACACGGTTTTAGAGGCCCATAGGGCCGAAAGCAAGTCCCTTTCCCGAGGAAAGGGATTTAGGGAAAGGGTAACATAACAATAATAAGCGAAGCTTGTGCGGGAGGGGAAAGTTTTGCAAGTACCTGCACAATGCTTGTTTTACAACAATATTTTTTACTTGCGAACTTGAGTTTGTGAGATTATGATAACACAGGAGCAGATCAAGGACCTGCAGGCCCGCGTGGATACGCTCGGGCGCTGTATCGGCATAGAGTCGAAGCGCGTCGAACTCAAGGAGAAGGAGCTTCAGAGCCAGGCGCCCGACTTCTGGAGCGACCCCAGAAAGGCGGAGGCCTTCCTCAAAGGCGTCAGCGGAGTCAAGTCCTGGGTGACGGCCTTCGATGCGGCGCGCTCCGCCGTGGAGGACCTCGACGTGCTGCTGGAGCTCGACCCGGAGAGTCCGGAGACCGACAGCGCGTTTGCGCACGCCCGGAGTCTGGTGGAGGAGCTGGAGATGCGCAATATGCTCGGGGCGGAGGGGGATTCGCTCGGAGCG
Source organism: bacterium (assembly GCA_963630225.1). Lineage (GTDB taxonomy): Bacteria > Bacteroidota > Bacteroidia > Bacteroidales > UBA932 > Cryptobacteroides. The sequence goes on along the minus strand of CAVGLS010000029.1, from coordinate 13,829 downwards.
GTGCTGACCATCAACTCCGGCGCGGGCGGCACCGAGGCCAACGACTGGAGCGCGATGCTGATGCGCATGTATATGCGCTGGGGCGAGCGCAACGGCTACAAGATGACCGTCACGGAGCTGCTTGAGGGCGACGAGGCCGGCATCAAGTCCGCCACGGTGCAGTTTGAGGGCGACTACGCCTACGGCTACCTCAAGGCCGAGTCGGGGGTGCACCGCCTCGTGAGGCTCTCCCCGTTCAACTCACAGGGCAAGCGCCAGACCACGTTCAGCTCCGTCTTCGTCTACCCGCTGGTGGATGACAGCATCAACATAGAGATCAATCCCTCGGACATAGAGTGGGACACTTTCCGCTCCGGAGGCCACGGAGGGCAGAACGTCAACAAGGTCGAGACCGGGGTGCGTGTGCGTCACCTCCCGACCGGCATCACGGTCGAGAACACTGAGACCCGCAGCCAGCAGGACAACCGCCAGAACGCCCTCCGCATCCTCAAGTCACGCCTCTACGACATCGAGCTCAAGAAGCGTCAGGAGAAGCAGGCAGAGCTCGAGGGCCAGAAGAAGAAGATAGAGTGGGGTTCGCAGATCCGCTCCTATGTGCTCCATCCCTACAAGATGGTCAAGGACCTGCGCACCGGCTACGAGACCGCCGACACGCAGGGCGTGCTGGACGGCGACCTCAACGGCTTTATGAAGGTATTTTTAATGCAGAACTAGAATATGACAGAGTTTAAGTATGCTCCGATGTTTCAGCTTGGGGAAGACAAGACTGAATACTATCGTGTGCCCGGTTCGGAGAAGTATGTGGGCGTCTCTGAGTTCGAGGGCCACAAGGTGCTCAAAGTCAGCAAGGAAGCCCTGACCCTGCTGTCCAGGACGGCTTTCCGTGACGTGAGCTTCATGCTCCGCCGCTCACACAACGAACAGGTGGCGAAGATACTCCGCGACCCGGAGGCTTCCGCCAACGACAAGTATGTGGCGCTGACCTTCCTGCACAACGCCGAGATCGCCTGCAAGGGCAAACTCCCTCTCTGCCAGGACACCGGCACGGCCATCATCCACGGAGAGAAGGGCCAGCAGGTCTGGACCGGCTTCTGCGACGAGGAGGCGCTGAGCCTTGGAGTCTTCAGGACCTACACCGAGGAGAACCTGCGCTATTCGCAGAACGCGGCTCTGGACATGTACAACGAGGTCAACACAAAATGCAACCTCCCGGCCCAGATCGACATCGAGGCCTGCGAGGGCGGCGAGTACCGCTTCCTCTGCGTCACCAAGGGCGGCGGCTCGGCCAACAAGACCTACCTCTACCAGGAGACCAAGGCGCGCATCCAGAACCCGGGCACGCTCGTCCCGTTCCTCGTGGAGAAGATGAAGACTCTCGGCACGGCAGCCTGCCCGCCATACCACATCGCCATCGTGGTCGGGGGCACCTCCGCCGAGAAGAACCTCCTCACCGTGAAGCTCGCCTCCGCACACTACTACGACTCTCTCCCTACCTCGGGCGACGGGACCGGCAGGGCTTTCCGCGACCTCTCCCTGGAGCGGCAGCTCCTCGAAGAGACGCACAAGATAGGCCTCGGAGCGCAGTTCGGGGGCAAGTATTTCGCACACGACATCAGGGTCATCCGGCTTCCGCGCCACGGCGCGAGCTGCCCTATCGGACTGGGAGTCAGCTGCTCCGCCGACCGCAACATCAAGGCGAAGATCAACTCCGACGGAGTCTGGATCGAGAAGCTCGACGACAGGCCGTATGAGCTGATCCCGGAGGAGCTCCGCAATGCCGGCGAGGGCGAGGCAGTCAGGATAGACCTCGACCGCCCTATGCCGGAGATACTCGCGCAGCTCACCAAGTATCCGGTCAGCACCCGTCTCAGCCTCAACGGCACCATCATCGTGGCGCGGGACATCGCGCACGCCAAGATCAAGGCGCGTCTCGACGCCGGAGAGGGCATGCCCCGGTATTTCAAGGACCATCCGGTCTACTATGCCGGCCCGGCCAAGACTCCGGAGGGTATGCCTTGCGGCTCCATGGGCCCTACCACCGCAGGTAGGATGGACCCGTATGTCGATGAGTTCCAGGATAATGGCGGGTCTATGGTGATGCTTGCCAAGGGCAACCGCAGCAAGGCCGTCACCGACGCCTGCAAGAAGCACGGAGGCTTCTACCTCGGCTCCATCGGCGGCCCGGCGGCGGTGCTCGCGCAGAACAACATCAAGTCCATCGAGTGCGTGGAGTATCCGGAGCTCGGGATGGAGGCGGTGTGGAAGATCCGCGTCGAGGACTTCCCGGCATTCATCCTCGTGGATGACAAGGGCAACGATTTCTTCAAGACTCTCGGTCTATGAAGAAAGGGCTTAAAATAGCCCTCATCACTTTCGCCGGCCTGGTACTTGCTCTGTTTGCAGGGCTGCAACTGGCTCTCAATTCGAAGCTTGTGACCGATGCGGTCGACAATCTGGCAAAGGAGTATGTGGACGGGACTCTCGGCTATTCGCGCCTGAGAGTCCGGCTGCTCCGCCGCTTCCCCAAGGTCAGCATCACTCTCGACGACCTCTCGCTGACCTATCCTCACGACCGCTTCGCCTCCTTCGGGGAGGGAGCATTCCCGGGAGAGGAGTTCTCCCTTCCGGGGCGGGGGGAGAGCGCCGACACGCTGCTCCGTCTCGACCATCTTGACATCAGCGCCAGTCCGCTGAAGTTCCTGCGCGGCGAAGTGGTCGTGCGGGAGTTGAACCTCAGGGGGTTGCGGGCCTATATCCACAACTACGACAGTCTTGCGACCAATCTTTCCCTCATCAGCCTCCCGGAGACTCCGGACAGCCTGAAAACGGAGGGCGGCCCGCTCAACACACCGTATATCGACATCGGCAGGCTCTCGATTGAGGATGTCGCCCTTGTCTATACCGACGCCCCCTCCGCTCTGCGTGCCCGGCTCGCCCTGGACGCCCTCTCGCTCAATGCCCGTCTCAAGTTCACCGGCGACTCCCTTTCGCTCGAGGATGCCGGGGTCGGGATGGACTCGCTCAGGCTCTATGCGCTCGGCGCTGCCGACACTCTGGACCTGAAGATAGGAAGGCTCGGTGTCAGGGAGTCCGGCGCTGCACAGTATGAGATTGAATTGCAGGCTCTTGCGAAGCTTGCGAGCGCTTCTCTCGGCAGACTCTCCCTGCCTCTGGACATAGGGGGAGGAGTGCGCTTCGAGAAGAACGCCGACAATATCAGACTCGGTGCAAGCTCTCTCAAGGCCTCTCTCGCCGACATCCCTCTGGGAGTGGACGGCGAGGCGACGGTCTATCCCGACAGTCTCCTGGTGAAGGCTGCGGTGAGTCTCGGCGAGTGCTCGCTGCAGACCCTCCTGCGCGAGTATGTCGATGCGTTCGTCCCGGTTGCGCGTTCGGTCCGCACCGATGCCCGCCTCACGGCGGACTTCACCGCCGAGGGGGTGTATTCGCGCAGCAGCATTCCGTCCGTCAGCGCCTGCGTGAGGATCCCGGCCTCGACGAGCAGATATGTACCGGAAGCCCTGGATATCAGGCATACCATAGACATCGACGCCGAACTGTCTCCCGACCGGACTCTGGTCGCGGACATCCACGAGCTCAGGCTCTCCGTCCCGGGGCTGGATGTCGACTTCGACGGCAGGGGGGATGACCTTCTGGGCAAAGACCCTCTCTTCAGGCTTTCAGCCGACGCGAGGGCTGATATCGGGAGGCTTCTCGCCATCCTGCCCGTCGACTCGCTGGGCATAGAGCACGCGGAGGGAGATCTCCGGCTCGTGCTCGACGGCCACGCGCACATGTCGGAACTTCAGGATTTCCGCTTCCGGGAAGCTAAGATAAGGGGCGCCCTGACGAGCGATCACCTCCACCTCAAGATGCCCGCCGACACTCTGGAGGCCTGCCTCTACAACACCGGCCTCAATCTGCACTCCGGCCCTGACGGGCTTGCCGTGACCGTCGGCATGGACAGCGTCTATTTCTACAAGGGGACCGACCTCACCGCGAGGGTGCGCAACATCCGCAACGAGGCGAGCATCACCAAGGTCGCCGAGGCGGGGGAGATGCTTCCGAGGATGGAAGTCCGCACCGAGAGCGACCGCACCTTCCTGCGTCTGGGGACTTCCAGACTCGCCTCCAGCGGGACAAGCATCAGGGCTGCCGTGCAGAGAAGGCCCTCCGGCGCCGAGCACCGCAGCCGCTACATCTCCCGCAGCAGGGACAAGGCGTTTGAGAATGCCGACCTGGATTTCTCCCTGGACTCCAGCTTCGTGAGGTATCTCAAGGAGTGGAGCGCGAGCGGACATATCAAGGCCGACTCGGGCTTCTTCGCCTCGCCGTCGCTCCCGCTGCGCACGCGTCTGACGGCGCTGCACGCCGACTTCGACGACGAGAAGATAGAGATCGACACCATAGGCATCAGGTGCGGCACTTCCGACGTCAGCCTTGCCGGGACCCTCTCCGGCGTGAAGAATGCGCTGATAGCCAAGGATTTGATATCTGCCAATCTGGACCTCAGATCCCGCCGTATCAACGCCAACGAGATACTTGCCGCCTTCCTCGCCGGCAGGAGCGAGGCCTCCGGACCCGCTGCCGACATCGCGCCGCAGGACGAGATAGACGAGAGCTTCGTCACTGACACCCTTGCCGACGCACGGGTGGACATCCACGAGCTGCCAATATTCGTGCTGCCGGCCAATATCGACGCCACGATAAAGCTGGAGGCCGAGAGGGTGGACTATTCCGACCCGAAGATAGGACCGCTCTATTCCGGCATCCGGGTCAAGGACAGGACGGCGCAGCTCACCGGCACCTACATCACCACCGAGCTGGGACGCATCTATCTGGACGCCTTCTACTCGACCAAGTCGCGCGACGACATCTCCGTCGGGGCCAATCTCAACCTGACCCAGATGGCCGCCAAGGAGATCATCCAGCTCTTCCCGGCGGTGGACAGCCTGATGCCGGCGCTCAAGGCGTTCGAGGGCAAGCTCAGCTGCGAAGTCAGCGCCACCACCAAGATAGACACCTGCCGCAGGGTCATCCTGCCCACTTTCGACGGACTTGTCCGGATCACGGGCAAAGGTATCAAGGTGCTCAACGACGGGCAGTTCGGAAAGGTTGCCAATCTCCTGCTGTTCAAGAAGAAAGAGCTGCTTGAGGTGGACAATCTCCATATCGACGCACTGGTGCACGACAGCAGGGTGGAGGTGTTCCCGTTCGTGCTCGGCGCGGGTCAGTACCGGCTGGCGCTGAGGGGCACGCAGGGCTTCGACAACAGCATGTTCTACCACCTTTCGGTGCTCAAAGCCCCGTTCCCGGTACTGTTCGGGATCAATGTCTACGGCACCGATGGCGTCAGGCACGTCCAGATAGGCAAAGTCCGCTACCGCGAGGGTTCCGTCCCGTCCTATGCCGCGCAGCTCGACACCGTGCAGTACAATCTGGCTTACGGGATCCAGAACATATTCAACCGGGGCGTGGACGAGGTGATCCGCCGCAACGAGAGCGCCGTAGGGGCGCTGGAGAGCGGCAGCGGGGCTCTCTCCGCAGGTCCTGACAGCCGCGAGGAGCTGGAGGAGCAGGTATACGGGCAGTATGCCGAGATGGCCGACAACTACATAGTGGAGCAGGAGATGCGCGACCAGGACGAGGCTCTCCGGAAGGAGGTCGACTCTGCGCTGGAGTCCTCTTCGCTCGATGCCGCCCGTATGATGAAAGAATACGAATCCTCCCTCGGCGACAGCCGCTTCGAGCGCTGGCTCAACAAGGTGCTGGGCCGAAGGAAAGACAAATAGACGACATCGCTGAAACTCACATGGAAAAGATAATCGGTCAGGAATTCGGAGGCGAGCGGCCTCTCTACTGCGCCCACGATCTCTATCTGGAGGGCGTGACCATCCATCCCGGGGAGTCCTCCCTCAAGGAGACCTCCGACATAGAGGCATACAAATGCCGTTTCGAGGGCAAGTATGTGTTCTGGTGCTGCGAGCGCTTCAAGGTCACGGACTGCGTCTTTGCGGAGAGCGCCCGCTCCTCGCTATGGCACAGCCGCGACGTGCAGATGACGGACTGCCTGGTGGAGGCCCCGAAGATGTTTCGCGAGATGGAGGGCATAAGGCTGCGCCGTGTCCGGATGCCTCTCGCGCAGGAGACTTTCTGGTCGTGCAGAGACATTGACATAGACGGACTTGAGGCACACGACGCCGACTATATCTTTATGCACTGCTCCGACATCAGGATCAGGAACTTCAGGCTCTGGGGCAACTACGCCTTCCAGCACTGCAGCAACGTGGAGATACGGGACAGCGACCTGCAGAGCAAGGACGCCCTCTGGGAGACGGAGAATGTCAGCGTCTACGACTCGTTCATCAACGGCGAATACCTCGGCTGGCATTCGCGCAATCTGCGCCTGGTGCGCTGCCGCATCGGCGGCACCCAGCCGCTGTGCTACGCCGACGGTCTGGTGCTGGAAGACTGCACCTTCGAGCCGGATGCGGACCTCGCCCTCGAGTACTCCGACGTCAGGGCGGACATCAGAGGCAATATCGTCTCCATCAAGAACCCCCGCAGCGGCTGCATCCGGGCCGACTCCTGCGGCGAGGTCATCATCGACGGGAACATCAAGGCCCCTGCCGACTGCCGTATGGAGATCGGCGGGAAGACGGAGGCTTGATATTGCGATTTAATATTTATCTTTGGACACTCACATAAACGATAACTTATGCCGATGAAGATATCACAGAGGGCGGAGAATATGCCGTTCTCGCCGATCCGGAAGCTCGCGCCCTATGCCGACGCCGCCAAGCGCAACGGGGTGCACGTCTACCACCTCAACATAGGCCAGCCGGACATCAAGACCCCGCAGTGCGCCCTGGACGCGCTCAAGCATATCGACCGCGAAATCCTCGAATACAGCCCCTCCGACGGGCTGCTCTCCCTGCGCACGAAGATGGTCACCTACTACGCCGGATACGGCATCTACCTCTCGCCGGACGAGATCATCATCACCGCCGGCGGCTCGGAGGCGGTGCTCTTCGCCTTCCTCGCCTGCCTTGACCCGGGCGACGAGATTATCGTGACGGACCCGTTCTACGCCAACTATATGGCGTTTGCGATCTCCGCCGGGGCCGTGATCAGGAGTGTCAAGACCAATATCGAAGAGGGTTTCCGCCTGCCTCCGATCGAGGCGTTCGAGGCCCAGATCAGCTCTCGCACCAAGGCGATACTCATCTGCAACCCCAACAACCCCACCGGCTATCTCTACACCCGCAGGGAGATGCAGCAGCTGCGCGACATCGTGAAGAAGCACAATCTCTTCCTCTTCAGCGACGAGGTCTACCGCGAGTTCATCTATACCGGGATGCCGTACATATCCGCATTCCACCTCGAAGGCATCGACGACAACGTGGTGCTCTTCGACTCCGTCTCGAAGAGATATTCGGAGTGCGGCACGCGCATAGGCTGCCTGTGCACCCGCAACCGCAAGGTGCGCGAGTCGGTGATGAAGTTCTGTCAGGCGAGGCTCTCCCCGCCGCTTATCGGGCAGCTTGTGGCCGAGGCTTCCGTCGACGTGCCGAAGGAGTACCTGCACGGGGTCTATGAGGAGTATCTCGACAGACGCAACTTCCTCATCGACGGGCTCAACAAGATCCCCGGGGTATATTCCCCCATCCCTATGGGCGCTTTCTACACCGTGGCGAGACTCCCCGTGGACGACGCGGAGAAGTTCTGTATGTGGTGCCTGAGCGACTTCCGCCATGAGGGTGCGACGGTGATGATGGCTCCGGCGTCCGGCTTCTACACCGAGCCGGGGGAGGGCAGGCAGGAAGTGCGCATAGCCTACGTGCTCTGCAAGGAGGATCTGGCAAAGGCGCTCGTGGTGCTCCAGAAGGCTTTGGAGGCCTATCCGGGGAGGGTCTGAGCCCTCCTGCGGGGTGCAAGTGCCTGTGTGGTGGTTGTTTACGATAAATTTGCCGCTTGCTGCGCTTGAGTAAGGAAAAATGTGCTATATTAGCGCGAACTCTTAAAGCTATTATTTATTATGAAACCTCTTAAAGGAACAAAAACCGAGGCGAATCTCGCTGCGGCTTATGCCGGTGAGAGCGAAGCCCGCAACAAGTACACCTACTACGCTTCCAAGGCGCGCAAGGACGGCTATGTCCAGATTGCCGAGCTCTTCGAAGCCACAGCCAACAACGAGAAGGAGCACGCCAAGATATGGTTCAAGCTCCTGCACGGAGGTTCCGTGCCGGATACTGAAAGCAACCTCAAGGATGCCGCCTGCGGCGAGAACTACGAGTGGACCGAGATGTATCCTTCGTTTGCGAAGGTCGCCCGCGAGGAGGGCTTCGACGAGATAGCCGCACTCTTCGAGATGGTGGCCGAGATCGAGAAGCACCACGAGGAGCGCTACAGGAAGCTGCTCGCCAACATCGAGGGCAAGCTGGTGTTCACCCGCGAGGGGGACGCCATCTGGGAGTGCGGCAACTGCGGCCACATCCTGGTAGGCCCGTCCGCCCCGGAGGTATGCCCTGTCTGCGATCATCCGCAAAGCTACTTCAGACTTGCCGCGAGGAACTACTAATCCCGCGCCGGTCAGGCGGCTGCTCCCGCTGATGACCGTCCTCCTCCTGCTGCTGGTCCCTGCGAGGATGGCGGCACAGTTTACCGACTCCTCGAGCGGACTGCTGCAGATGCCGTCCGCCGAGATGCAGCCGGAGGGGACGTTCATGATCACCAACAACATCCTCAACCCGCGGTCCCTGCCGGCCTCCGGCTGGTCCTACAGGACTTTCGCCTACGGCTTCAGCTTCACTTTCTGGAGCCGTCTGGAGGTGGGCTATGTCTGCACTATATTCGACGGCAGCAAGATACCCGGCGCGACGGGGCGGCAGAGGGTGATGTTCAATCAGGACAGACATTTCACCGGACGCTTCCAGCTGCTCCGCGAGGGGGAGTTCGGCCTGCGGTGGATGCCCTCGCTCGTGGTCGGAGTCAGCGACCCCACCACCGGCTCGTCGGCCAACGGATATGTTGACACCAGCGTGGAGGGCACGGGCAACGGCTACTTCAACCGCGAGTACGTAGCCCTTTCCAAACACTTCAACACCGCTTGGGGCGAGCTGGGCGGGCATCTTGCCTACCAGTACAACCGGCGGAGCGACTACCGGCTCAACGGTCCGTGCGCCGCCGTGACCTTCACCCCGTACCTGCTGAGCGACAGGTCCATACTCGACGCCGTAAGGTTCATCGCCGAGTATGACGCCCGCACGTTCAACCTCGGATGCATCGCTTCCGTCTGGGGAGGCCGCTTCGAGGCCATGTTTGAGCTCCAGGCCTTGAAATATGTCAACTTCGGCATCAGATATAAACTACGAATCAAATAAATAAAAGTGCAATGAGAAAAAAACTATTTATCGCCGCGACGCTGCTCGCTCTCCCGTTGCAGGGATTTTCGCAGCAGGCTTTCCAGAGCCTCGCTTTCGGCATCGAGGCCGGCACGTCCGGGGTGGGCGTGGAGCTGGCGATGCCTCTGATTACTGACCACCTGGTCCTCAAGGCGGGCTTCAACGCCCCTTCGCTGACGGTTTCCCGCAACTTCGACATAAGTATGGCCGAGGTCAACGCGAGCATCGCCACCGTCAATTCCAACCTTGCGGCTGCGCAGCTGCCGGACAGGATCGACGTCAAGTTCAATGATGTCGACCTGAAAGTGACACCTACTCTCAACCTCAGCACCGTCAAGGCTATGCTTGAGCTGTATCCTTTCCGCAAGTCGTCATTCCACCTCACCGCCGGGGTATATTATGGTATGGAAGGCTCTTTCTTCTCCGCGACGGCGGTCACCGACCGGGCATTCTGGACGGAATTCAAGAGTCTCCGGTCCCAGGTGGATGGGATCAACGAGAAATACAAGGATGTGCCGGGCTACACCCCCGCCGACATCAGCTCCATCAAGGTAAACCTCAAGGACAGGACCTTCGAGGTGCAGGAAAAGGACGGCGCAGGCTCGCTTGAAGCGGCTGTCGACCTCCCGAAGTTCAGGCCTTATCTCGGACTCGGCTTCGGGCGCAGCGTGCCGAAGCGGGGCGTGGGCCTGCAGTTTGACCTTGGCGTCATCTATCACGGGGCTCCGTCGCTGACTTCCCCCAACGAAGTCGCCTATGACGCATCGGCACAGGACATTATGCCTAACGGGCTTGCGGTGGAGGACCTGAAGCTCTACCCGGTGGCGTCGCTGCGTCTGACAGTCAGACTGTTCTAGTGAAGAGGCTGAGCGTCATACTGATTGCCACCGCTCTGGCCGTCCCGCCGCTCTGCGGACAGGAAGCCGGGACGGTCAGGGACTCCGTGGTGCAGCGGCTCGTGGAGGCGGGGTTCGCCGACGTCAGGGCGGCCGAGGGCGAAGACTATACCGTATATTCGATAGGCAACGACGCCTACAAGCTGCCTGCGGAGGGCTTCGCCAGAGCCTGCAGGATCATCGAGGGTGCGGGTCTGCCGTCCGGACGCCGTGTCAAGATAGTCGGGACCGACTGCGGCATCCCTGAAGTGACCATCACCTACAGCCCGGAGACGGGCCTGTGGCGCACGACGAGGCGGCTGGACGAGAGCTGGGACCTGGTGCGGGGGGAGCGCAGGCACGCGGACAGCTTCGGCAAGGTGGACATCGTCATATACCCGCAGGTGTCGCTCAAGAACCTCATAATCAACCAGGTGTATCAGTCGCTCTGGCAGTTGGGCCCCGCGCTGGAGGTCTCGCTCTGGCCCGGAATGAAGTTCAGCTATCAGCTTAAGTTCCCGATATTCAGCGACGGCTACGGCGACGAGGAGCGCATAGTGCATCCGGGGATGATCACCCTCTCGCAGCACTTCCGCGACCCTTGGCATCTCAACGTCAGCGGACGCGTGAGCGTCGGTTCGTTCTCCGGAAACCGCTACGGGGCGGCGCTCGAACTTGCCTACTGGTTCCCGAACGAACGCTTCTCGCTCGACACGCAGCTCGGACTTCTCGGCGCCTATTATTGGAAGGGGTTCAAGTTCCGCTACAGCCGCGAGTTCGACTTCCGCTGGAACGTGGCCGCCAACTACTACTGCCCCTCGCTCGGCACGCAGTTCACCCTCCGCCTGCAGCGGTTCCTCGCCGGCGACACCGGGGTGAAGTACGAGATGATAAGGCATATGCGCCGCTGCTCGATCGGGCTCTATGCCGAGAAAGCCCCGGTCGCCCAGCTCAACGTGGGTTTCCGCTTCCAGCTGACCCTGCCGCCGTACCGTCAGAAGCGCCGCGGCTACATCCCCCGGGTGGTCACCTCCGACCAGATGGGCATGTCCTACAATGCCAACAACGAGCAGACCTACTACAAGGAGTTCCGCACCGAAGCCTCGGACAATATAATGAGCCGCAACTACTTCAATCCTTATTATATTGACGCGCAGCTGAATTCCCTTTGACGATTATTTCAGAATTTCAAGCTTCGCAAATGCGAAACTTGAGTCAGAATTATTTGCAATTCTGCCAAAAGTGCATTAATTTTGCCTTTCGTAATATAGTATGTCTTCCCCGGAAGCGGAGGAGCATACTCGCAGAGCAAGAATTTTTAATGTTTAATGTTTAATATTATCTTTAAAGATGAAAAAACTTTTATCGCTCATCGCCCTGGCGGGAATTTTCGCAGCCTGCCAGCCGGAAGAGATTGAGACTGCTTTCGAAGTTCCGGAGGCAGTTGCAAACATCAAGGTTGTTGCGGTTGACATCCGCACCAACACACAGGTGACCCCTGCCAGCGTGACGGCAAGCGTCGGGACCTATTCCGCCGGTGTCGTGACCATCACCGGTACTCCTACCATCTCAAAGCAGACCGTTACTCTCTCCGTCAGCTACAAGGCTGACTATATGGCAGCTGCCAAGGCCTACCCGGCCAGCCTGGATATCCTCGCTCTCCGTGCGGGCGGCAAGGCGGAGTACTCTGTCACCGTAGTTGTGGGTGAGCTCAGCCCTATTCCTGACTATACTTTCGCCGTCAAGCAGACCGCCGAAGTCGTCACCTCCGACCGCGTTTACTTCACTCCGGAAGACGGACATGCCCTCATCGAGTATGACGGGAAGAAGTGGGCGAAGAACAACAGCGAGTACCTCCTCACCGGCAAGGTGACCTGGAGCGCACTGTTCGGCTCTGAGAGCTCCAACTTCAGCTTTACCGATGCGGACAGCGAGTTTGAGCCTTATGCCCAGTCATACGCTGACGCCTACAACACCGGCATCACCCAGGAAGAGCAGGCGCCGTATGAGATCACCGTTTCAGCATACAGCTACTATACCGTATATGTCACCAGAATGACCACGGAGGCCTCCTACACCGTCTACAAGGTCAACAACGCCAACAAGGAAGAGACCGCCATCGCGAGCTTCGACGTCAAGTCAGTCATAGCCAACCAGATTGAGTATGAGGAGATTGCGGATCCGGACTCTCACGGACACTATCAGCCGGGCCACGGCCACAGCCACGGCGGTGACAACGCGGGCGGCGGAATCGTTTACGCTGAGTAGTTCTGTCGGACATTTGTTTAATTAACAGAAAAAAGGATTTTTAGATATGAAACTCAAAGTTATCGCATTGTCTGTCGCTATGGCTGCAGCTTGCGTGGTTGCAAGTGCCCAGACAGACTCAAAGTGCAAGGATGTGTTTGTCGGAGTAGGCGCAGGTGTCGCTTCGCCTCTCACCCCTGGTTTCAACACTCCTGCATTCTATGCCAATGTTCAGGTCGGCAAGTACATCACTCCGGTTTGGGGCGTACGCGGCGTGCTTGGCGGACCGTTCCTCTCACTTGACGCCAACAGCGGCAACGCCACTATGCTTGACGGTTCAGTGAAGGCTTTCAAGAACAAGAAGTTCGGTGAGCTCAATGTGGACGGCATCTTCAACATCACCAATGTGTTTGCCGACGACCTCGCCAAGTTCAACATATATCTCTTCGCCGGTCCTACCGTCAATTTCTCACGTGTCGGCACCAAGTTCTCCGAGGTGCAGAACGCCGAGATTCTCCTCGTTGAGCCGTGCGATGACTTCAAGCTGCGCGTAGGCGCTACCGCCGGTCTCGGACTTGCATACGATATCACCAAGTCTTTCGCTCTCGGAGTTGAGGCCCGCTTCGGCATCACCCCTTCCATCTTCGGTGACGCTGACGCATACCGCAAGGCTTCAGGTACCACCCGCATCGCCCTCAACGGCGTATGGACCATCGGAGGCAAGAGCGGCAAGGTCGCCAAGGCAGCTGCAGCCGCAGCCGCAGCCGGCTACATCTCACAGGAGGCCGCCGAGGCTCTCGCCAACGAGGCTGTCGCCAACAATCCTAAGATCGTCGAGAAGATCGTCGAGAAAGAAGTTGTCAAGGAAGTCGAGAAGATCGTCGACAACGAGGTTCCTTCTTCTACCGCCATCTTCTTCGAGATCGGCAAGGCCACCCTTTCAAGCAAGGACAAGGCTCGCGTGAAGCTCCTCGCCGAGGCCATCAACGCCGACAAGAACAACGGTACCTATGTCGTATCCGGCTATGCTGACAAGAAGACCGGCAGCGCCAAGGGCAACCAGAAGCTCTCCGAGAAGCGTGCCGAGGCCGTCTACAATCTCCTCGTATCCGAGGGCGTAGACAAGAGCAGGCTTGAGAAGCAGGCGTTCGGCGGTGTCGATGCGCTCTTCTTCAACAACGACGTGCTCTCTCGTACCGTCATCGTCAAGAGGAAGTAATTCTTGAGGAAATATATCCCGAAAGAGGGTGACTAAAAAGGGTCATCCTCTTTTTTATGTGGTGCGGAGCTCCGCAGCGGCAGC
>CAVGLS010000028.1:0-26013 GCA_963630225.1 bacterium | reverse complement strand
CGAACGCCACCGTCATCCCCAGAATGTTCAGCACCCCGGACAGAGGTGTTCCCATTTTCCTTTTTCTGAATATTCCCATATCCGTCGATATATCACAAACTCAAGTTTCGCAAGTAATAATGTTTGTTATTGCATTGTGCAAGTACTTGCAAAACTTAATTGACAAATTTCCCGGAGAACGATGAACCACCTTCGTGCCAAAACTTCAAATCAGCTGTCAATCAACATTTTATCCGGACACATCACGGCTGAAAGTGTAAAGAATCTTTACACCCGCTGTAAAAAAACTTTACGGATAATCCCCGTCCCTTGTCGGTCTCGGGATTCTTCTCCCGGGGAAGAGGTAAACGCAAGATCTTCGGTCTCATTTGGACTTGTCGAGGATATTCCGTAACTTTGGGGAAATCTACGAAAACAAGTTCACCAATATCCCGTGCCTATGCCCGAAATTGTCAAACCCGACAAGCTCAGCAAGTTCAAAGCTTTCAAAAGCCGCCTGTTTGACGCTTTTGCGATATTGGTCATGATCTTCTACACACTTATCCAATTGCTCCCGCTTGCGCTTGTTTTCACCGTTCTGTATGTGATTACGAAATGGTTCTTTCTCCTGCTCAGCCTCATCGCACTCGTTATCATTTTCTTCGGGCTGATAATCCATAACACAAGGGAGTGGTTCAAAATGCGGAAGTCGGACGCTCAGCCGACATTCACCTGCATCGGCGACTCTGAAGAAGATGACAAAGCGGCTGAAACGGCCGGCCTTATCCTTGGCGCCGGCCTGCTTGGTCACTACATAGGCAAGCACCGCGGCTCCAGTTCAGACAGAGTGGAAAATGACTGGCTTTGGCAAGAGAAATACCGCGATCACGACCGCTATTAGCCGGAGCTGTATGACAGCACCTACGACTACCTGCGGAATGTGATTGGGATCAAGGAATTGTCAGATAATTAATCAGATCGCCTGTTATGAAAAACGTAGTCGTGTCCGCGGCAATCATCATAAGGGACGCCAAGGTTTTCGCCACCCAGAGAGGCTACGGCGAGTGGAAGGACTGGTGGGAGTTTCCCGGAGGGAAGATAGAGCCGGGAGAAACCCCTCAGCAGGCTCTTGTGCGCGAGATCAAAGAAGAACTTGACGCCGAAATCACTGTGGAGGATCTGATGCGGACCGTCGAGTGGGATTATCCCGATTTCCACCTGACGATGTACTGTCTCCGCTGCCATCTCACTGCGGACACCCTTCATCTCAACGAACACGAAGCAGCCCGATGGCTGAGTGCCGCCAGCCTCCGCGCCGTCCGCTGGCTCCCCGCCGACGAGCAGTTGCTGCCCCTGATTGAAGCGGCGCTTTCCGACAGATGACAGACACGGCACTACTATGAACTGGCTCATAAACATATTCACCGATCAGTCCTACACGCAGGCGATCCTCGTCCTTTCGCTGATATGCGCCGCGGGGCTACTGTGCAACAGGCTGAAATTCAGAGGCATCAGCCTTGGGATAACCTTCGTGTTTTTCGCCGGCATCCTTGCCGGGCACTTCGGACTCGCAATCGACCCAAAGATGCTTGCCCTGGCACAGAACTTCGGACTCATCCTGTTTGTCTATACGCTCGGACTGCAGGTCGGACCGAGCTTCTTCCCCTCTCTGAAAAAGGGCGGCATCAAACTGAACGTCCTGGCGTTCGCGGTGCTTCTCGGGGGCACGCTTATGACACTCGCGGCGAGCCGTCTCTGCGGCCTTTCCCTCCCGGTGGCGACGGGACTGCTCACAGGAGCGGTCACCAACACCCCCATGCTCGGAGCGGCTCAGCAGACCCTGCTCCAGATCAGCCCCGACTCCGGGGGTGTTTCCAACGAGATGGCAACAGCCTGCGCCGTCGGCTACCCTTTCGGGGTCATAGGCGTGATATTGTGCGTAGCGCTGCTCAAGACTCTCTTCCGCAGGACTGACCGCCCTAAAGAAGACCACGACAAGCCGGCATTCGTGACGGAGTTGCGAGTGAGCAACCCCGCCGTGTTCGGAAAACCCCTCCGAGAGATAATGAAAGCCTCCCGCATCCGTCTGGTGGTCTCCCGCGTATGGAAATACGGCGGTCCGGACGG
Organism: bacterium; assembly: GCA_963630225.1. GTDB lineage: Bacteria > Bacteroidota > Bacteroidia > Bacteroidales > UBA932 > Cryptobacteroides. Next base: position 23,907 of record CAVGLS010000028.1, on the reverse strand, counting down.
CTCACAGGGCCAGGTCATCATCCCCGACGGAGACACGGTCCTCGAAGAGGGGGAGCATCTCCTCGTCCTGACACGGGAGACCGAGGCCGGAGCGGCGGAGCAGCTCTTCGGCGAGAAGGTGGTGAAAGACTGGAACCAGAAGGACATAGACTGGAACCATCTCGACGGGATGCTGATCTCAAGACATATCTTCGTCACCAAGTCCGAGATCAACGGCGCCAAACTCGGCGACCTGCATCTGCGCAACGCCTACAGAATCAATATCACCAGAGTCAACCGCGCAGGCATCGACATCCTGCCCTCCCGCGACCTGCGGCTCCAGATCGGAGACAAGCTTACAATAGTCGGCGAGGAGAAGGCGATAGGCCGGGTATCGGAGGTGCTGGGCAACCAGGAGAAGGAACTGCGCAATCCCAACCTGCTCTTCATCTTCATCGGTCTGATGCTCGGGCTGATACTCGGCAGCCTGCCGATCTCGATCCCGGGGGTGAGCGTCCCTGTCAGACTCGGCATCGCCGGCGGCCCGATAGTCGTCGGCATACTGATGGGAGCCTTCGGGCCGAGGATTCACCTGACCACCTACACGACCCACAGCGCCAATCTGATGCTTAGGCAGCTGGGCATCACGGTCTATCTCGCCGGTCTCGGCCTCAGCGCCGGACCGGGATTCTTCGCCACCGTACTCAGGCCGGAAGGGCTGGTGTGGATCGCCGTCAGCATAGCTCTGGCGGTCATTCCGGTGCTGCTGACGGGAGTTGTCGCGTCGAAGTTCTGCGGCCTCGGCTACGCGGAGAGCGCGGGGATGCTCTGCGGCGCTATGGCCAATCCGATCGCCCTCAACTATGCGCTCAGCACCGTAGATGACGACTCACCGTCCGTAGCCTATGCCACGGTCTATCCGGTGGGGATGTTTCTCCGCGTCATCTCCGGTCAATTACTGATGCTGCTGTGAGGACTTACGCCTCTCCCGGGCCTGCCGAAGAGCTACCTTTCCAGAACGTTGGTTCTTACCCAGATCTGATTATCGTTGAATGTGACCCAACGCGTCAGCTGCAGATACCAAGTGTATATGGTTCCCTTGACCTCAAAGAAACCTTTACCTACGGACTTAGGCCCGATCTCACTAGAGGACTTCGCGGTGTAATTGACTGAACTGTCAAGTCCCACGATTTCCTTGTCGGCAGAATATGCGCCGCTCTGAAGAGTAAGAATGACCGTCTGATCAGGCAGTGTAGCTGCGGAATATTTGAAACCTGCGTTCCGGAAGATCTGCATCAAAGTCAAATCCGAACCGCTATAGTAATCGAGAATCTTCTTCACCTCGTCAGAAGTGAGCGACCTGTTGTAATGCTCTATCTTGTTAGGTCCATAGATGAACTCCAGATCACTCTCATACTCTATCCAAGTGTGGGGGATACTGCACCAGGACGGGTTCTTGTACTGCCCTGAAGTAACGATCTCATAATTGACGGCATCCATAACGAAGTGGCAGCCTGCGATCTGGCATATCAGCCTGTCAGCGTGGTGCTCCACGGGACGGTTCTTGACATACTCGGTGAAAGTATCGAACTTCTTGATATTGTTTTCGAGTATGGTCTTCTTCGAATTATCGTCCAGATCGGTTCGCAGAGTATAATAGATCTGGGTCAGATACAGATTCTGTGCGGCGACAGCTATGTCGCCTGCGCGAAGAGCCTCCCTGACGGCATATCCCTCACTCTCCCATGCCGTGGTGTTGTATGTATAGAGGTCATACATGTTGAAGATGTCCCTCTGTTCGATGACCGTATTCAGCAGGAAGTCTATGAAATTGAGCCCCTGCACATACACCGGATTGCCGCCCACGGTGTGCGAAGCCCATTCGTCGATGACTTTGGCGACGTCCTCTTCCGTCTTGGCATTGCTCAGACGCACGTAGTATGCCGAGTTGTAGTTGGTGAGCTCGCTGACATATTTGCTCCGTTCGTTGAGCTTGGCCTCGTATGTGGTGTTCTTGTAGAGGAGAGTCATCTGGTTGAGCTGGTCGGTGATGGCGTTCATCTTGTCAAGCAGATCGTCCAGAGTGGTCGTCGAGCCTGAAGGCGGGAACAGCAGATCCAGAAGCGTACCTACACCTTTGCCCCAGGCCGTAGTGGCCGCAGTCTTTCCCGCCCACTCGAGGAACTCGAGCCAATTGAAATCGGCCGTGAGGGTCGCGGATGTCAAGACGGGCTCGACATACGCACTCGGGCCTACGTACTCCTTATCGACCGCAAGGAGAAACGGACTATAAACAAATGACTTATAATACTCTATCGGATTGGATGTGCGAGTATACCGGATCTTGCCGTCAACGGAGAAGATGACCGAGTCGTCGGAAGAAAAGGTATATTCTTCACCGTCCAGCGTAACCACGAAATTCTGTGACCCGTTTTCGCCCTTCACAAAGGTCATATCGGAAACCTCCTTCGACTTGACCGTGTAGCCATTGGCCAATGCATAGTACATATCATAGAACTCTGCGGTAGAACCGGTCACATTGAGGAGTTTGACCGTAGTGCCGGTTTCCGTGACTTTCATAGAGCCTTCCCATACTCCGTCGAATACGGATGGAGTCTCAGGGTTATGGCGTCCACACCCCACAACAGCGGCAATTCCCAAAAGGATGGAAACAGCTTCTTTAAGAAAAGTTTTGTTCATAATAATACACCTTTGACAATAAATCTCGCAAATATAAGTGTTTCCTTGTTTTCTCAAAATAAAGATTCGGATTTTTCTGCCCGAGATGAAGTGTATCCATCACGATGCCCTGCGGTATTCCGATTCAGCTCTCTCCGCGAGATAGCTAATCAACAAGTCTCCACGGACTTTTGGCATTGAGCCAAAAAAAACACTATATTGCGCTCACTTGCCGGTGCTGCGGCACGGCAAGCGGATGGAATATAACCTTAATTTTGACACGATGACCAAGGAAAACAAAGAATGGATATGCTCCGTGTGCGGACACAAGCATATCGGGCCGGAGCCTCCGAAGGAGTGCCCGGTTTGCCACGTGACGAAAGAGTACTTCGATGAAGCCGGAAAGGAGCCGGAATTCTAAAGAACCAGCGGTCGAAACTGTCATAATCAGCCCTCGTGACAGTGCGGGCCGTTTTTGATGCATCGAACTGCACGCCGTGCTGCGTGAGACTGGTCCCGGTCACGGGCAACGGCGGAAGAGCCGATGAAAACAATTACGAACAAATCTACTATTGTTCGTAGATTTGTTCGTAACTCATCCAATTCGCTGAGAATCAGCCTGTATCGTGGAGATGGGCGGACTCGAACCGCCGTCCAAACATCGTCCCGGGGGGCTTTCTACACGCTTATTCTTCCTTTGTTTGTCGACCGCGGCCTGCCGGAAGACGGGCCAGCAGCGGCTTATCCTCTGAAAGCTTAAGGAGTCCTAGAGGCGTCCGGCTCCCGCATCCGGTTTTGATGATACCCCTTGACCCAGACTGAACCGGCCTAAAGCTGGAGGGATATACGTCAGTGCCGCAACCTTGGCGACCCCGATTGATGCTCAGTCTCTTGGAGACTAGCAAGCGTATGAGTAGTTGTAGTTGCCAGTTATGGCTTGAAAACTGGGATTAACGGGCCAGCTTCCTACTCCCGGCGTGCTTACCGACCAAAATCAATGCTGTCAAAACCAAAACATCCCCAGTCGGTCAATTCCGCCTCTCACGAGGAGGAACCCTGCAAATATAGCGAGAATAACCTGATAAATAAGCGGGCAGAGAGAAAACTTGGTGAAGTTTTGGGCCACTTCACCACCCGTCCGCCGCAGCCTGCGCAGAAAAGGCGTCCGTGCCGAGATCCTGCACATTGCCGCAATATTCAAACTCGAACCGTCGTCCGTCAGCATAAAGCTCCGCACGGATATGAAATCCGCCGTCAGCATCGGATGTGACCCGCTCTACCGTCACTGTCCCCTGCCCCACCGCATAAAACCTGACAGCATCACGTTCCGGCAGTCTTTCCGCCACAGATGAGCCTGCGACACGCTCTGTTTCGCCTCTGACCCCCGATATCAGCAGGCTCTCACCATCTCCGACGCCCGACACGTAGACTCCTTCCGGAAGGATTCCTGCATCACGGCTCCGAGTGCCAAGTATCAGCGAAGCCACGGCGCCCGAAGAATTAAGACGCAGATCCTCGTCCGTCCTCCCCTGCACCATGATAAGTCCGATACCCTGATAGCCTTCAATCCCCAGCGGACACGCATATGCGGCGACCCAAGTCGGCTCGTACCTGACGGCGTCCCCGGAAGACCCGAATTTGCTGCACGACAGAGCAATAGCCGGCAACAATAAAGAGATCAAAAATATCCGACCCAGTTTCATACCGTCAGTATGATGCAGAAACGGGGGGAATTATTGCAAAAAGTCGGAATTATTCATCATTTTTTCCTCCGCAGTCGTATCGGGCCCGTATCTGCGGGAGAACCCAGTCGGGAGAACATCGGAAAACCCCGACAGCAGAAAAGGCGGGCCGGCACCACCGACAGAAAGAAAAAAGCAAAAAACTCAAAAAAAGTTTGGCGAATAAAATAATTGTAGTACCTTTGTGCTGCCCAAACGGAACGGGCCCAAATAATCGCTCGGGAGCTTAGCTCAGTTGGTTCAGAGCGTCTGCCTTACAAGCAGAGGGTCGGGGGTTCGACTCCCTCAGCTCCCACTGAAAGAGATTGCGAAAGCAGTCTCTTTTTCATTTATCATAGCCCCATCCATAAAAAGCGGCTGGGTGGACAAATCCCCCTTATCGTGGACGAGACGGGCAAAAAGTTCCTTACCCGGCGACGGCCCCCGCCGGAACGCTACTCCCTCGGAGTGGACACGACATAGGACGGGAACTCGATCAGCACATCCGAGCCCGACGTCGCCGAGACGAAGCCGAGACCCCCCACCACATTGCTGGGGATGCTCGTAGGCTCCGTGAGCAGAGTCATCTCATAGCCGAAAAACGAGCAGGAATTGATGGCCCTGAAGTAGTTGTAGGCATCGAAGGACAGAGAGTGCAGACGCAGTCGGGCGAGAGGATAGACATCGGCATCATAAGAAGCGTAATACCCGTATGTGCCGTCGGGCAAGTCGAGCTTCTGGTATTTGATCCCCTGATAATATGCGACGAAGTCAAGGCTGTCCACGCTGAACTTCACATCCCCGACAGAGTCGGCGAACCTCTCGTCGCTGAAAACCCTCATAGTGTTGCGGGGATTCAATTGGCCGAACAGATCGCTCAGGTCTTTATAATTGGTAGTCTCCGGAAGATAGTCATCAAGCAATATCTTATCGGTGCCGATGTCAAACTTCACCCGCTGCACCTGATGATAGATACTGTCGGCACGCGGATATATGTCCTTTTCCGCATCCTCGATGAAATGCGCCGCAAACTTATAGTCCCGCTCCATCGTGATCCGGTACCAGTTCCTCTCCCCTGCGATGTCGCGCAGCCTGAGGGAGAAATCTATCCTGCGGTCGCTGCCGAAATAAAAGTCCGGCTTTTCAGTATACTTGCGCCTGAGGGTGTCCGCAGACACGAGCTCCGCCCTCTGCGGCACCTCCACCTCGGCATAGGCCTCCTGGCCACCATACCTGGCGTCGATGCGCACGATATCGCCCGGTTTGAGAGAGACGCTGAAACTGTAGACATTTGAGACGCCGCTCCCCGCGCACCCCGTCGCGCCACGCCGGACGCCGTTGACGCTCATCGTCACTTCAGCCCCCTCCGGCAGGACCGCGTCCGACCCGTTGTAGTAGGAAAGATGGACCTCGTGCAGAGGCTCCTCGGCATCAATCATCGCGTTGAGGATCAGATAGCTGCCCACATTGCGATTCTTTATTTCCACCTCGTTGACGCAGGCCGCGAGGACCGCGGCAAAAAGCAGCACTATCGCGGATTTCTTCATAAGGCTCAGAAGTTATATGTATAAGAAATGGACGGGATGATAGGGAGAACCGTCACTTTCTCCATATAGTACTTCGTCTCCCCGTCTTCAAACGCGGTGTTGAGGAAGACAAAGTTAGGGTTCATATAATTGTAGGCGTTGTAGATGCTGAAGTTCCAGACGCTCTCGCCGTGGCGGGCAGGACAGTGGAGATTGACCCCGAGATTGAGCCTGTGGCTCGGCGGGAGGCGGTAGTTGTTGCGCGAGCCGACAAAGTCCGCAGTCTGAGCCACTCCGGTATCCGGATCGACAACCACCGTCTTCCGCATCGGGAAGGTGGTGGCGGTGCCGCTCGCGAACGACCACACCGCATTGATGTCCCAGCGCTTGGAGAAGCTATGGTTGACGCAGATGTTGACACTGTGCCTGCGGTCATACTTGTACGGGAACTTCTGCCCGAGGTTGATCGAGCCGTCCGGAAACCAGCGGTCGCTCTTGGCGAGGGTGTACGATATCCAGCCGGTCGTGCTGCCCGCGATCTTCTGCGCGAAGAATTCGAGCCCGACGGCACGCCCGCGCCCCATCGCGACCATACTCTCCCAACTGGCGGTATTGCCCAGGGAGAAGGTGCCGTCCTTGTATTCGAGTATATTGTACATCTCCTTCCAGTAGCCCTCGACGGAGAACTCCCAGTCCTTGAGCCCGGCATAATATACCCCGACGGAGAACTGGTCCGAATATACCGGCTTGACATCCTTGGTGATAGGCACCCAGAGGTCCATCGGGAGCGAGAGCTGCGAGGAGGAGAGCAGGTGCACATATTGCGCCATCCTGGCGTAACCCGCCTTGAGCGAGACGTCCTGCGGAAGGGAGAGCTTGGCTGAGACCCTCGGCTGGAATGCAAGATAGCTTCCGCCCTCCACGGCAAAGAGCGCGACGCGGACTCCGGGATTGAGCGTAAGATGTTCACTCACATATATGTCATCCTCCCCGTAGACCGAGAAGTCGTGGCCGTGATAAGGATTCTGGCTGGTGTAGCGGATCGTGGTGTCGACAGGCTGTTCGTAGCCTCTCAGCTCATAGTCCCGCGTGCTTATGGTCGCGGGGATGAACGAGTGGTAGATATACTCCGCACCGAATTTCACAAGGTGCCGCGGGGACGGAGTGTAGTCGAAATCCATTTTGGCGCTGAGGTCTCTGATGCCGGAGCGGTAGTCTGTCCCGTAGCGGGTGACATAGGACACTCCGTCGTCAGTCCCCCTTTCGTGGGATGAGCCGGCGATGACGGAACTGTAGCTGTTCCACGCCACCGTGACATTTGAGAACAGCCGGCTGCTGAAGATATGGTTCCACCGGAGATCCACCAGACTGTTGCCCCAGTTGACGCGCAGAGCGTCGTTGGAGTGATACTGGCGCTCCGTGCCGTAGTAGCCGGAGTTCTCGCTGTGGTACTCGTGCTTCTGCTCGTACTTGAGATTGTCGGCCCCGAAATAAGCTCCGAGATAGATCCTGTCCCGCTCCCCCGCCCTCCAGCTCAGCTTGCCGTTGAGGTCGTAGAAATAGTAGTTGGTATAATTCTCCTTAAGCGCCAGCCTGAGCAGAGGGGCGAACACCGCCGTGTGCATCCCCCGGGCGCTCAGGCTGTAGCTGAGACGGTCCTTCAGTATCGGTCCCTCGATGTGGATCTTGTCGCTGACCACGCCGACCCCTATGCTCCCGTGGGTCTCCCGGGTGTTGCCGTCGTTGGTGCGGATGTCGATGATGCTGGACACCCTGCCGCCGTAGCGGGCCGGGAACGAGCCCTTGTAGAGGGTCACTTTCTTGACCGCATCGGGCTGGAACACCGAGAAGAGGCCGAGTATATGGTCCGTGTTGTAGATAGGCACCCCGTCGAGCAGGATGAGATTCTCGTCAGGTCCGCCGCCGCGCACATAGAGCCCCGCAAAGCCTTCATTGCCGCCCTGCACGCCGGGAAGGAGCTGGAGCGACTTGATGATGTCCTGCTCTCCGAGCAGCGAGGGCACGTTCTTGATGTGCGAGAGAGGCACGTCGATGGCCCCGAGATAGCTGGACTTGATACCGGCATCTCGCCGTGCGGTGACCACCGACCCCTCCAGCTCAAGGGAGCGTGAGAGAGAGACGTCGATGACAGTATCCCGGACGAACGGGATTTCAATCACCTCGGTCCTGTAGCCCACATACGAATACGACAGGGAGATGCTGTCCCGCGCGCCAACTGCGGAGGAAGTGAGGGTGAGCGAATAGTAGCCGTAGTTGTTGGTGGCGGCGCCGGTCAATACGGACGCCTCCCCGAAGACCACGCCCGCCCCGATCAGGGTCTCCCCCGTGGCGGCATCATATATATGCCCGCTCACCGTGATCCTTGCAGGGGCCGCCCCAAGACAAAGGGGCAGCGCAAGCGCAAGCGCAAGCACTGTCAGAAACCTTTTCATAGGAGCAAATTTACGAACAAATATGTGATATGCAAATCTATCCCGCATAGGAATGCATCCCTCCGAGGAAGAAATTGACCCCGAAGTAGGTCACAATCACCGCGATGAACGCGACCAAGGTGAAGATGTGGAACACCTTGGGAGAGGAGAGTCCCGGCAGGCTCGCGGTGTGTATGCCCGCAGCATAGATCATCAAGGTGATGAGCGCCCAGGTCTCCTTCGGATCCCAGCTCCAATATGTGCCCCAGGAGACATTGGCCCACACCGCGCCTGCGAAGATGCCGAGCGCGAGCAGGAACACTCCCGGCAGTATCAGGGCGTGCGAGAGGTCGGCCATACGGGAGACCGTTTCCGCCCTGCGCGCGGACGGCCTTCCGGCAAGGAGCGCCAGCGCGACGGCACCGTTGAGCATCATCAGGGCAAAAACCGTATAGGAGAGCATCACGAGCGAGACGTGGATGCTGAGAAGCGGCGAGGAGAGCACCGGCACGAGAGGGGTCACGGCAGGGTTGGCGCTGCCCATCCCGGAGACCGCCATCGCGAGTCCCCCGACGATGAGAGAGAACGGTCTGAGGAACGGGAGCCGGCCACCGAGCGCAAGTCCCAGCAGCAGAGCCGTCCAGGCGATCGCCATCATAGTCTCGGGGCCGTTGGAGAGAGGGATGTGGGAGGAAGCGATCCAGTTGGTGGCCACCATAGCGCCGAGGTAGAGGAAGAACACGGCGCAGACCAGCAGAGCACCTCCCCTCACGCGCACGTCAGGCGCCGCACCCTTGAGCGAAGAGGCGAAGAGGAGGGCGAGCAGCAGCACGCCTGCAAACAGGCTGACGCCCGCCATCGGAAACAGAGGCGGGAAGGAATTGTAGAGCCTCTCGGCGGAGATTCTGAAATCGGACGGCAAACCGTCGCCGGCGACCTTGCGCTGATACTGGCGGATCTTGTCGAGCGACTCGGAGAGTTCGGCGTACTCGCCGTTCATCACCAGTTCGAAGATATAGTCCCAGGATTTGCGCACAAACAACCACTGCCCGTCCGGCATCCCCTCCGGCAGACGGTCGCTCTGGGCATACCAGCGCACTACTCCGAGCGAGTCCGCGCAAGGGTAGATCTTGAGCAGCTCGCCACTGTAAAGCGAACTGACCGTGCGGGCCTTGTCGGCCTCGTCGCCTGCGGCGCGCCGCCGGTGCATAGGCAGGGATTTCCAACTCGAGTGGTAGAACATCCACCCGGTCAGGACCTGGGTGTCGCTATAGCCCTGCACTCCGAAGCTGCCATATAGCTTGGCGCTGAAGTCCTTGGCCACGGTCTGCAGCGGGCAGACCCGCCCCTGATAGCAGACATACAGAGTCCCGAACTCCTCGGCGACATCCCGCGGAAGGGTCTTAGGAGCAGCGGCGGCGCAGGAGCCGAGAGCAAAGACGCAGACGCCCGCGGCAGTGGCGAACGCCTTGCGGAAGACTTGCCTCAGGTGCTTGTCGGTGAAGCCGTAAAGCAGGATGGACAGAAGCAGCAGCGCGTAGCCGCAGTAGCTGACCCCGGTCCCCCACGGGTCGTGGGATACGGAGAAGCTCGCGCCCAGCGAGTCGCTGTCGTAGCCGGCCTGGAATATTCTGTAGCCGCGCCGGGAGAGTATATGGTTCATACTGATCGTCATAGGGACGCTCTGCGCCCCGTCGCCAACGGTCACGAGCGAACTATAGTCCGACGGCAGGACATTGCCGGAGTAGTAGGAAATCCGGAATTCGTCGAGCCGGAGACTGAAAGGGAGCTCCGCCTGACGTCCGTCGGAGAGTTCGAAGGCGGCGGCCGTCTCCCCTGTCCTGAGGTGAAGAGTCCCCTTCTGCGCGAAGAGGAAACTGAGCAGCCCGCCCGCGAGTATCACGAGCAGCGAGCAGTGCAGCAGGAAGACGGCCGGACGGCGGAACAGCTTCTCGCGCAGGGCGTAGCAGGCTGCGCTGACTGCGGCGAGAGCCCATAGCGCCACGAACCACCAGCTTCCGTAGATCAGGCTATGAGCCTGGGCGGTGCCGCTGAGCTTCTCGACGACGGTGGCGGCGACAAGCGAGAGCACGACCAGGCTGCATAGACCCAATACGGCGTATTTAAGAATCCTAGATCGCATCGATAAACTTCACGACGGCCTCGCGGTCCGAAGCGGACAGAGCCCTGAACTTCTCAACCGACTCGCGCGCGTCGCTCTGCTTCGAGCCGTGCCACATTATGGCCTCTATGACGGTCCTCGCGCGGCAGTCGTGCAGCCTGTCGACCCCGCCGTTCACGAGCTCGCTCAGACCGCGTCCCCAAAGCGGGGTGGTGCGGCACCATCCGGTGCGTATGTCGTTGACCATAAAGAGCCTGTGCTGCACCATATCGGTATATGGCCAGATGGTCTGATGCGGGTAGCGGGGCAGGCGGGAGTCGCCGTCCTCGAAAAACCCGTTAGGGTCGGTGAAATTGTCCTCGCCCGTCTTCCAGCTCGGACGGTGGCAGTACTGGCATCCTATCTCGGAAAACAGAGCCTTCCCCCTCTGCACCTCAGGGTCGTCGAGGTCACGTGCGGCAGGCACGGCGAGTCCGCGGTGCCAAATCATAAAGTCCGTATATTCGCTGTCGCTCATCTCCGGCTCCAGATCCTTGGCGGTGAGATAGTTGTATATATCCTTCTCGACATCGCCGGTCTTATTCTCCTCCGGGAAGTATTTGTAGAAGTCGGCCTGCACCTCGGGGTCCTGCGATGCTACCCGGGCGTAGGTGGCGGTCATATAGTTGTAGCGGCGGTCGCTGCGGGTCACATTGGTGATGTTCCAGATGGCGTTCGCCCCGGCCGCATCCTGCAGAGGTCCTCGGGAGAGGGCGTAGGTGTAGCGGAGAGGACGGCCCGTGTTGCCGTAGGTCTTGACCCACTCGCCGTTTGCGAAGACGGCAGGGTTGAGCTGCGCTCCGGCCTTCTCCTCGGAGGCGTACTGAGCCTTGAGGTCCTCGTCGCTGATGGCATCCAGAAGCCCCACGCCATACACTCCGATGGTGGACTCGAGCCTTACCTTGACATTGCCGTAAGGGACGGTGGAGGTGACCCCGTTCCTGGTCACTTCAAGCGGCACATAATACGCGTCCTCCGGGATGACTACGACCGGATAGATCAGGCTGTAGGTCTCCCCGTCCGGGAACTTGTTGCCCCACTCGTCGGTATATTCCGGCCAGTCGATCCGTATCTTGCTCTCGTCCAGCGGGGCCTTGAACGGCTCGACGGCGAGCGTCTGCGGCATCCCCGTAAGGGAGCTCAAGTATGTGTCGGTCTCGTCGGTGATGACAAGAAGATAGCCGTTGCCCATATTGTCCGCCCTATAGGCGGTCTGGCGCTTGCCGTGGCCGTAGTTCGGGTGGCAATAGAGGCAGCCCCGGCGGACCATCAGCGGCCCCAGCCCGTGGAATGCACCATCCTTGTTCTGGTTGAAATCCCGCTCGAAGAGCTGCTCGCCGTTTTTGAACGCCTGAATCATTCCGGCATTCTCAATGGCCGGAGTCGGCTGCTCGTAGGCTGAGGAGCTTGTGTTGAACGCGGTCCCCAGCCTGCCGCCGGCATACCACTCTTCGCCCAGAGGCTGTGGAGCGGGAGTTTCCCTCCCCTCGCGGGAGCAGGCGGCAAGCATAAGGACTGCGGCCGTGATAACAATATGATAATAATATGGCTTTGACATTGTTCTATTTGTTTACGAGTACCTTTCTTGCGGCTTCAAGGGCGTCGTTGAGGTAGTTGCAGGCATTGATCGCCTCCTTGACCTTCGGGTCCTTGAAGTTCTTGACGAACGGCCTCGGCATGGCATCGATCCTGGCAAGGCAGGTGGCGATGGCATCGATGACGTCCTGGTCGGCCTGCTCGTCGGCCTCCCTTACGAAGTTGCTGACAGAGTGAGCAGTAGGAGCTTCGGCACCGAACTTGCCGAAATATGCGCTGCGTATGCTGACCACATTGTCGTAGAAGTCGGTGATGGAGTTCCAGGAGTGAGGAGACTCGATATAGTTGACATCCTCACCGTTGTACGGCTTGCCTATCTTGGCTTTGCCCACCTCGTCGATGATGTCCTTGCAGCCCTCGATGATCTGCTCGCTCCCGGCGGTGACAGACTTCCAGACGCTGCCCGCCTGCCCGCAGAGCTTCATCTGCTCGCCGAAATTGTCTTCCGGCTCAAGTTCGGCCTCCTCGATGAGCGCCGCTTTCCTCTCGCTGACCTCGTCCATCCCGGCCCAGGCGGCTTCAAGGCGGGCGCAGCTGAGCGCAAGGTCCTTGGCCACGGCCACGGCGTACTTGAGCTCGCCGTCAGTCATCTCGGCCGCAGGCCTGTTCTCCCCCTCGCGGAAGACTATATACTCAAGTCCGTGGAATCCTACGAGCCCGTTGTTGAGATTGGCGACCACATTCTCGATATCGTCCATCATCTTCTCGCTGCCCAGCAGGTTGTCCAGTGCTACCTTGTCCAGAGGCCAGGTATCGATGTGCGGGTCGATGTAATACTTGGAGGCCGCCCCGAAGAGGAACGCCTCGCTCCACTCCCAATACCGGCGCGCGTCTTTCCAGAGGCCGCAGACCTTGTCGACGGCATCATCGCTCTTTTCGGTCTGAAGCGCAGTCACCGCGTCGTAGAGCGAGAGAGACTTGTCGGCGAGGACAGAGTAGGTCGGGATGACCACATCGTCCACGAACTGCTCGTTGACGAGCCGGAGTTCCGCATTTTTGGCATCGTCGACGCCGGCGGATTTGTCGCAGGATGCGAGAGTTGCGGCAGCCATTGCTATGCAGAGGGCTGCGGGAGAGATCAATCTGTTCTTCATTGTATATTGCATTTCAATTGTTTATCTTTCATCTTTCAAACCAGCCGCTGAACACTATCCCGAGGCTGACCGACGGCTCGTTGTTGTAGGGCGCGACATAGTAACGCTTGGACCACTCGGCCTTGATGGCGATCTGCTCGATGGGATACCAGTTGACTCCCGCCGCGACGCGGTGCTTGCCGCACCAGGTGTAGTCCAGCACTCCGTCGGCCACCCTGAACATAGAGTCATAGTACTCATAGTGGGCGAAGAGATAGAGCCTCTCGCGGCCGGCGGGCCGCCGGCTTAGGAGCGAGAAGAGGTCGTAACCCGCCTCGACGCCTCCCACGATGGCATCCGACCCCACTGCGTTGTGCGGAGAAGGGGATGCGGTGGACATATTGTCCTTGTTGAACGCCGTGATCTCGGCGGAGTTGTTGAGATGCGCCCAGTCGAACACCCCCTGCGCGACCAGCCCGCCTCTGCGGTAGCGGAAATCCACCGAGCCGATAAACACATCGCCCCGGCAGGCGGAGTATTTGCTGTTCTTGGTGAGCGAGTTGGAGAACGAGGCCCCGTAGTAGCCGCTCAAGCCGAGCTTGAGCCCATTGACGGAACGGTTGTCTATGCGGAACGCGCCGGCATAGCTGTTGGCTATGTTGAACTCGTACGGGGAGCCCGCGCCCCCCTGAATGAAGTTCTCCGTGCCGAAGCGGTCGGAATCAAGCCCGGGAAGGAACATCAGCTCGTACGACCAGTCCCCCACCGTGCCGAGTATCTCGACGCCGGGTTCGTGCCAGGTGCAGGGGATGACGGTATTCTCGCCTTCCTGACGGTAGGCGGTGAAATACTCGTTCGGAAGATGGTGGGCGTTGGTGAGTCCCACGGGGACTATGATCATCCCCGCACGGATCTTGAATGAGGGGCTGAAGCTCTTCTGAAGCCAGAACTGCTCCAAAGCGACCTCGCCGCCCCGCTCGATCTCGGTCTCGTATTCGCCGGTCTCGTCGGCCTCCAGCTCGACGGAGCTCCCGGTGCCGCCGTGCTCGAACTCGATCTCCGATCCGAGAGTCCAGCCGTCGCCGAAGTCATAGCCGAGACTGATCACGAAATGCGGGATGTCGAACCTTCCGTGGCTCTTGTCGGAGGCGTATCTGTCGGGGTAGGTGTAGCGCTGCCAGGCATCGGAGTAGAAGTTGCGGGTCATCACCGCCTCACCGTAGCCTCCGAGCGTGAGCCTCTGCTGCGCCGCTGCGCAGGCACAGGCCGTCAGAGCCGCAAGCGCCACCAATACTTTTCTGCAATTCATCTTCTTACGATTTGAGCGCAAAATTATACCCCCGCGCCCTCACCGGCAATCGCAAGATTTTGTGAAATTGGCGGGCAGGTCTCACCATTTATTGGGATTTTGCCCCGCATCGGCGGGAATAATCGGGAAGTATGTTTATTTTTGGCGACCAAACATCCCCGGATATGAACTTCACAGGTCTCATCATAGGCATAGTCGCTTTCCTCTCGATAGGAATGTTCCACCCCATAGTAATCAAGGCGGAATACCGCTTCGGGACGGGCTGCTGGTGGGTCTTCCTGCTCGTCGGCCTGGCCGCGGCGGCAGGATCGGTGCTGGTGGCCGACTACATCGCCTCCACCGCTCTGGGCGTATTTGCGTTCTCCTGCTTCTGGAGCATACTGGAGGTCTTCGAGCAGAGGGAAAGGGTCCGCAAGGGATGGTTCCCGGAGAACCCCAAGCGGAAGGGAAAGCGCTAGTACTCCAGCCGCAAGTCGTCCACCCGGAGGACCGAGTCCTTGCTGCCGGTGAAATAGTCGCCGAGCATACTGGCCGCGCAGGACACTATGATGTGCGTAGGCACCCGGGAAGTGGTCCGATACTCCAGCGGGATCTCCACTTTGGTCCACTCTCCGACGCTTTCGGTGGCGATGTAGCGCCCGTAGGCGATGACATTCTCGCCCTCAGGGTTGAAGAACGTGGACTTGTCGGTGGTGTTGATCGCCACGGGGCAGTCGGCGGTGCCGCCGTATCTGCGGTAGTCCCAGTCGCCGAGGGCCACCCAGACGGAGGCGCGGTCGTTGTCGCCGGCTTTGACCTGCTCGCCGTCAGGCACGCCGCCTATGGTCTTCTCCTCGATTATGCCGCTATGATATTTCAGATAAAGGGTCAGCTTGCGCGGCCTGAGAGTGAACGGACGGCCCATATTGATCACGCCGCCGGAAGTGCCGATGGTGCGGCTGAATTCGCCGGAGAACACATTGCCCGCCGCAAATTTGACCACCACGTAACGGGACATCATCTTAAGCGAGCGCTCCCCCTCCACCTTGTCGCTCTCGTCCGGCATCGTGATGGCGTAGCCGGCCCCGACGGTGGTCGAACCCTTGTTGCCGCAGCCCCACCACTTCGTCCGGAGCTCCGGGGTCGAGGACTCCGGGTCATAGAACGAGAAGTATTTGCTTGATTCGGCGTGGCTTACGGTCTCAAATCCGGAGTTTGGCAACTGGACCTCCGCCTCGGTCGTGAAGCTCCGCACCGGAGTGAGGTCCCCGCCGCTGTAGGCGCAGCATTCGTACTCGGTGAGCGGCTCAAGTCCGTCCGCCGCCGCGCTGAAGTCCGCTCCGCTCCGGCTTACTCCCCCGACTTCCGTCCACTCGGTCTCGCCCGCCCTGCGGATGCGAAATCCGCCCTCGCGTCCCTCCACCCCGGAGGCCTTCATCCACGCCACCCTCGTCCAGGCGTCGAGCGAGACGAAAGCTACGCTCTGCTCGACTTCGCTGACGAAGAGACTCCACTCCTCCACCCTGTCGCCGTATAGCACGCCGACCTTGAGCGGCTCGGTGAAGTCCTTGAGATAGGCTACCTCCGGATTGTAGACCGTCCGGCCGCGCGGTCCGAGCTTGAGCGACACCACCTCAACCTTGCTGAGGTCCGTGCCCTGAGGCACATTGGCTATCGCCCTGAAGTTGCGCGCGTCGATCACCGAAGAGCCGACCTGACCGCTGACCGTAAACACCCTCTCGATGGGCTGCACGGCCCTGACGGTCCAGTAGAACTCGGCATAGACCTTGAGCGTGACGCTGAGCGGCCGGGTGAGGTCGTGGATGCCGACCAGGTCAACTGACGCGCTCACGCGGCTGTCGCTGAAGCTGACGCCGGTGATCCTTACCTTCGTGATGTCGGCAGTCTCGTCGAGGGTGATGAGCACCTCGCGGGCCTCGGGGTCGATGCTGACCTCCGTAGCGCCCTCCGCCGTGAGGCCCTCAATCCCCGCTGCGACATAGGGGTAAGGTATGTCGTTGCGTATGCAGGAGGCGAGCGCAAGGAAGAGCAGCAATATGGCGGGAGACCTCTTCATATCCTAGAAATGCAGGCTGAGTCCGTAGGAGATGTCCAGGATGTCAATCATAAAGTTGACCTTGGAGCCGTAGCGGCCTCCGGTGACCTCCCCGTCCCTGATATAGTCGGTCTTGGAGTAGTTCGCACCCCCGATGCCGATGGAGACGTGCGTGCTGAGATTGTTGAGCACGAATACCATCAGTCCCGGATGCACCGCAAGACGCAGTCTGTCGGTGACCGCACGGCTGGAGAGCGACTGCGCGTTGTAGGAAAACGAAGTGTCGGAGCGCGACCAGGAGAGCGCAAGATCGGTGAACACCCCGAATCTCCCCTTGGAATCGAGAGGGGCGTACGTGCGGTGGTAGAGTTCCGACTGGATGGTGCGCGAGTCCGACCTGATGTCCTGCAGCGACATCTCAAGTCCGTCGCTGAGCATCGACAGATCGGCGTTGGAGACGCCCCCGGAAGCGGAGGTATACTTGGAGCGTATGCCGACGGAGCGGTTGTCTCTGTAGGCATAGTCGAAATACGGCGAGACGCTCAGCACGGAGCCGGCTGCGTCGAGACTCCGGAGTATCATCATCACTTCGCTGTTGCTGCTCGCCAGGTCGATATAGAAGAACTGTATGCCGACCGAGATGTCGCCCTTGGGCATAAAGACGCGGTCCTGAACCCGCTTCCCGGGGACGGAAAGGGAGTCCGGCAGCGGCTGCCCCCGGAGCGGAAGCAGGCTGAGAAGCAGCAGGAGCGATATGAGCGCAGGGCGTCTCATCATATATAGTAATACAGGCTGAAGCCTATCGCAAGCAGGTTGATGCGGAAATTGATGAAACTCGTACGTCTGGAGCCGGTCTCGACCTGATTGTGGATCTGGTCGGTCCAGTCGAAGTGCAGGCCGAGCATATTGACGTTGACGTCTATGGCGAGCCTGTCGGTGAGGAAGGCGATAAATCCCGGGCAGACATTGAGAGCGATCGACTTCTCGACCCCGTAGCTGCCGCTGACGGCATTATCGCGCCCGTCGAGTATCTTGCCCTGACCGAAGGAGCAGCCGAGCTGCAGCTCGTTGAAAAGTCCTATCCTCTTGAGCGGGCCGATCGGGATGTAATATCTGCCTATACCCTGTATCTCAAACGATTGGGTGAGTCTGTGGTAGTTGGAGAACTGCAGTTCGGCAAGCTCGCCCAGACTCAGCTCCGCGCTGTCCAGCAGAAACATGCTCCGCTTGTAGCCGAAGCGCGCCCCGACGCCGAGATTGTCACGGATCATATAGCAGGCCGCCGGGCTGAGCGAGATGGAGTAGCCGGTGGAGTTGACCCCGCTCAGCACGAGGAAGTCGGCATTGTCGCTGCTCTGGAGGCTGTATCTCGCCCCTCCTCCCACCATCCAGGTCCCCTTGGGGATAAATACGGGCTGGGAGGACATATCTATACCTCTGTCCATCTTCTGCCCCTGTGCCGGGAGGCAGAGGAGCAGGAGAAGGGCGGAAGCGATATGCAGTCTCAATCTCATCGGAATGCCGTGATGACCGTCTATTCGTAGAGGAGCTCCATCCCGTCGAGCCAGAGCTTGCTGCCGTCGTAGCCGGAGAAATAGTCGCCGTACATGCTGGCGGCGCAGCTGATGATGATGTGGGTAGGACGCTTGTTGAGATTGCCGTACTCGAGAGGCAATGTCACCTGTATCCAGTCCGCAGCAGGATTGGAAGAGTCGGAAGACACTATCTTCTCGGCGAAGGCGATGGTGGAAGCGTCGGTGCTGAAGTCGACGAAAGTACCTGTGTCAGTCGTATTTATGCACACCGGACTGTCGGCGTCCCCGCCGTATTTGCGGTAGTCCCAGGTACCGAGGGCGATGCGGATGGAGGCTTTGTCGTAATTGCCTTTCTTCCCATCGTCAGGGACATTGTCGCTCGCATAGTTGATGACCCCGCCGGAGTATTTCATCCAGAAGCGGAGTCCGGTAGGGCGCGCGGTGAACGGACGTCCGAAGAACACCGTGCCGCCCTTGGTGCCGATCACCTCCCCGAAATGTCCGCTGAAAAGATTGCCCGCCGCGAACTTCACGATCACATTGCGGGAGTGGAGGCATACCGACTGTCCGCCGTCTTTATAGGTCCCGGTATCCGGATAGCAGATGGCGTAGCTGGAGCCGACCGAAGTCGAGCCGGCGTTGCCGTTGCCCCACCACATAGTCTGCAGGGCCTCATCGGCGGACGACGGGTCATAGAAGGACTTGTATTTGCTGCTCTCGGCGTTGGACGTGGTCTCGAAACTGCCGTTGGGGATAGCCGGTGCCTTGTCGGTCGTGACGGTGGACGGAGCGGCCACATACTCCTCCTCTGCTGACTCGAGGGAGGTGACGGCGAGCCTGTATTCGTACTCGGTCTCCGGGCTGAGTCCCGTGACCTCTGCGCTGTACGCGCCTTCGGACTCGCGGACGGCAGCGACTCTCGTCCAGCTGTCACTCCCCTTCGCACGCACGTCGAAATAGACCTTGTCCTTGTCGTACTGCTCCTCGTCCACATCGGCGTGCGCGGTGAAATGGCCCGCCCATACCTCATAGGACGATGAGCTTGAGATTCCGGTGGAGCTCGCTATGAAGATGATGTTGTCGTAGATGTTGTTGGTCGTGTCGTCCACGAGCAGGTCGAGGCCCAGCGTGCCGTCCTTCTCGACATATTTGAGGCCGAGCTTGTAGCGCTTGCCCCCCTCGACGGCGCTGACCGTGCCGCTCCTGGTGAAGGCGGAACTGTCCTTCTTGAGAGTGCCGGAGAATGTCCATCTGAGCGAGGGTTCGAAGCCGGAGGCTATGAAGTAGCCGTCCGCGCCGCTCTTGTCGGCGGTATAGACGAGGCCATCCGCACCGTCAAGGGAGACGGTGCAGCTGTAGCCGTCGGCGAAGAACTCGGCGACGGAAGAGTCAAAAGTCACGCGGGAGATGACATTGCTGACCTTGGCCGTCACAGAGACACTGTTGGCGGCTCCGGCGGCTATCCTGAAGCTCTCGGAGCCGGAGTAGCTCTTCTGCTCCCAGGATGCGGCGGCGGGGCTGGTCTTGACGGCTTCTCCGGCCACCACATCCACCCTGTATTCGTCGGACGGCAGGTAAATCCGCTCCGGCATCGCGGAATAGACATACTCGCGCACCTTGCCGGAGAAGTCGGCCTTGTAGATCTTCACGACCGCCGACGAGAGAAGCTCCTCGGAGCTCATCGCCGCCTTGGTGTCGGGGTTCTCCACGCTCACTGCGAGGGAAAACACTCCCTCCCCCGCCGGCTCGGAAGTGCAGGCGGCAAGCAGAGGCAGCAATAACAGACTGTAATATATGTTCTTCTTCATACTACTCTACCTTAAGACTGATTGGAATGCTCTTGCGGCAGCCCTTGGCGTCGACCACGTTCATAGTGAACGTGTGGGTGCCGGAGAATGCGAGCAGAGGAGTCTGCGCGCCGGAGAGGTCGAAATCGATCTCCGTCTTGCCGGAGAGGTCGCTGCCGTGCGGGAACGGCACGATGTCGAAGACGCCGAGAGCGGCCTCCGACGGATTGATGAGGTCGAGGGTGGTCCCGCCGACGGTGTTGACGGACGCGATGAAGTCCGCGTTGGTGGAGGCGATGTCCACGGTGAATTTGCGGGCCCCGTTAGGGATCTTCGCCGTCATCGTGAGCGGGAACCCTCCGGTCGCAGGGACGGTCACGGTCTCGCTTATGTCGTAGGAGCAGGTGCTGACCAGCTCGATGCCGCCGTCGCCCGCAGGGGCGTTCGGGTCCTCGCCGTCGCCGTCCTCATCCGCCGTGATGTCGTTGTCGAGCTCGACATCCTCCACAAGCCCGTCGATGGACACGGAGAAGCTTGCGTTGCCGTCGGCGTCAACCTTCTTGAGGAAGGTGATGATGTGCCAGTCGCGTGCCTTGACTCCGGTGATGGTGGCGCTCATCCTCTGGGTCTTGCCATCAATCGAGCCCTTGAACGTCACGCTGACCGTGGACTCCGTCCCGTCGAGCGCAAAATACCCGAGCCTTCTCTCGTAGGTCGGCTCGCCGTCGTTGTAGCTGAGGGCGTAGTCGAGAGGATAGCCGCGCTGGAGCTCGACGCTCGCCTTGCCGTCGCCGGTCACGGTGCCGAGGAAGGCGTCGTTGTAGCTCACCGTGACGATGGCCTGGAGCAGGGTGCAGGTGATGCTGCCCAGCGCGGTGGTCTCGCCGGCCTTGATGCTGAAGACGCTCGCGGCCCCATAGACAGGAGAGTTGAACTTCGCTTCAGGCACGTCGGACGAGCTGGAGCGGATGTCCATCGTGTAGTCGCCCGCAGTGAGCTGCATCGAGCCGGTGCCGCGCACCTCCGACCAGGTCTTCTGGCTCACGAGCGCCCCGTCGTCGCCGTAGATGGAGAGCACATATTCGCCCCCCGCGGCTTCAGCCCTGGTGGCGGGCTTGACCTCCTCCGACACCACGAGCTGCATCGAGGCAAAGGAGAGCGTGCCGGTCTTGGCCCCTCCGTAATTGAATATGTCATCGGAGCAGGATGACAGCAGCACCGCCGCACCCAGCATCAATATGGATAAGTTTCTCGTTTTCATACCTTATTCGTTTAGATCGACATCTTCCAGCTGCACATCTTCGACCGTGTCGTCGAAGCTGACCGAGAGCGTGCCGCCGCCGACATTGGAGGCGTCGAACTTGAGAGTGTAGCACTTCCTGGCTTCAAGCCCGCTCTTGCTCACGGTGACCGACTGCGTCTTGCCGCCCTGCGAAGTCAGAATCCCGGTGAGAGTGAATGCGTAGGCATCCATAAAGGCTGCGCGGGTCTCCCCCTTCGGGAAATCGATTTGAGTGCCGGCGCCCGTCTTGAGAGTGAAAGAGTAGCCGGTGAAATAGGAGGTGAAAGTCTCCGTGAACGCGAGCTTCACCATAGTATTGGCAAGGCTTACCGGGATATCCACGGTGCAGGTTGTGCCCTGAGCCACGGTGAAGGCCGCCTCGCCGCTGAAATACGGCTTCCCGAAACCTTCGTCCGAGGCGGAGCCGCAGCTCGCTGCGGCGGTGTAGGAGCCGACCTTGACGGCGGAGGAGCTGTCGTAGCCCTTGAGAGTGCCGCTGTAGATTTCGTTGCCAGAAGCATCGGTGAGGACGAGGGTGAAGTCATCGGACGAGGGGATCTCCGCATAGTCGGAGACATTGCTCTTGGTGACGTCCGTGACACTGTCGTCGGAGTCCAGCGCGAAGCGGACAAATCCGACTTCCCCTCCGGGCTGTCTGGAGCAGGACAACGCCGCCGTCAGCAGCAGTCCCGCCAGAATGATCGTGTGTTTCATCTTTATCATTTTGATATTTTTACTTTTACATTGTCTATATAGAGCCAGCAGGTATTGTTGTTCGCCCCCCAGTTTGTCTCGGGGACGGTCCTCCAGCTGAGACGGATCGGAGCGCCCACGGAGTCAAGCGTATATGTGCACGTATGATCAATCGTGTCATATGAACCGGTGGTCTCGTTGATCTCAAATGAGTGCGGGAATGTCCCCTTGTCGTCTCCGCTCTTGAGATTGTCGGCGGTGGAGATATATCCTATATGGACGGTCTGGGATATCTTCGGAGTCCCCTGCCGGTTCATAGAATAATCGAAGCTGAGCGAGAGATTGACCGTCTTTCCTTCCTTCAGGCCGCTGAGGAAAGGAGAGTCCGCACGTGCGGAGTAATTCGCGAGTCCGGTCTCCCTGCGGCAGGCGATACGGATGGCGGTACCCGCCTGCGCCCCCGCACGGGCCGCACTCCAGCCGTCAAGGAACGTATGCGCATCCTTGCTGCCGGCACTCGATATGCCATACTCGTCGTTTGAGTTGAAACTCTCCACCGCCGAGAAGTCCTCGAAGAAGAGGTATGGGCAGTCGAGGCTGACACCTGCGAGGGTCGCGTCAGAGAGGTCGGCGAGGGTGACGCTCCGGCTGACAAGAGCGCTCTCGGACTCGTAGCCGACGGTGACGCTGCAGCCCGACAGGGCGGCGAATTCAGTCTGTTCAAGGGTTTCCAGCGAGAAAGAGTCCCCCACCCCGATCGGAGCCCCGTCCTCCTTGGCGTAAGTATAGGTGTTCGAGTCCGTCCCCGGCCAGCAGACGCCATCCGGGAGCGTGAGGGTGATCTTCTGCGGCTCTTCGCCGAGATTGTTGGAGGCGAGAGTGAAGCGTAAGCTGTATCTTGGCTTCACCGCCTCCGGGCGCAGCGCCACGGAAGTGACGTGGCCGGCGAGGAAACTCCTCCCCGCGAGCAGATAGTAAAGCTCGGCGTATTTATTTGCGGAATAGAGCTTCACCAACATATGATCAGACTGTCCGTAGGCCGTCTCAGGCGGGAATATGGCCGCCGGAGCGTAGCGCTTCTCTTCGCCCGAGGATTCGGAGAGGCTCTGCTTCAGAGTCAGAGTCACGGTGGAGCTGCCGGCGGAAAGCGCAGCGGATGAAGCGTCAGTGACATCCACGCTCACTGTGCCCGCAAGGCACTGAGGCATAGAGAATTCGATCCTCTCCACCGGCTCTCCGAGCAGGTTGCAGCCCTCCGGGATGTAGAATCTCAGGAAATGCAGCAGATGCTTCATCTGCACGCTGAATCCCTGCTCCAGGACGGCATTGTCCCCTATCGGCTGCAGCGCCCCGCCTTCCGCCGGGACGGAGACGATGATGTCCGCGCCGCCGGAGAGGTCACCGTCCTGCACGGACGGCACGGTAAATGTCGCGGTCGTGCCGCTGAGCGACTCGGGCAGGGGGTAGCACATATAGTAGGTATAAGCGCCCTCGGCCATCGGCGCGTCCAGAGTCGCGCTGAACCAGGCCAAAGGACTCGGGGAGTCGGTGGAGGCGTAAAGCTTGAACGACCTGGCTTCAAGGGCGTAGCTCCCGTCGTCGGACTTGGCCCAGACGGCTATCCTGTCGCCCTCGTCCCAAGTGAAGCGCGTGTAGCCGGAGTCGGGGCTGGTCCTGGTCGCGGGAGCGCCGCCTACCCCGAGCGCGACCTCGAAAGGACGCGCCTGCGGACTGTATTCCAGACCGCAGGACTGACAGAGCAGCAGAGCCGCAAGTGTCGGTATTGACAAGCTTCTAACCAGCCTTAACACCACTGACCGACCTAATATCCTTATGCACGAGATTGGCACAAGTGCCATCCAGTCCGCAATCGTGACGCAATCTTCGTTCCAAAATAGCTCGCAAAGGTAATAATTATTTGGGAGTTGCCTTGAAGTTTTTAGATAAAAATAACAAACGCCCCCGTTGCATTACGGATTTATTTGTATATTTGCAGCCTAATCGGAAAGATGCTCGAGTGGCTGAAGAGGCACGTCTGGAAAGCGTGTGACCGCCCAAAGCGGTTCCAGGGTTCGAATCCCTGTCTTTCCGCGAAAAGC
>CAVGLS010000027.1:0-27019 GCA_963630225.1 bacterium | reverse complement strand
CCCCCCTCACCATTGCTGCCGGCAAGGAAGCTGTCCTTGACCTCAATGGACACAACATCACAAACAAGGGCACCAACGCAGCAGCCATCTTGGTCAACGGAAACCTGACCATTGATGGTACAGGCACAGTTGACGGCGGCTCAGGCGGAGATAACCATGCAATCCGGGTAAATGCAGGGGGCAGCGTGACCATCAATGACGGTACATATACAGTCGGCGTAGACGCTACCGGAGGGGCGAACACGACGGTTTATAGTTACGGGGGGAATGTGACCATCAACGGTGGAACATTCAGTTCCGAAGCAATGTATAGCGGCAGATATTGGGTAATCAATAAGAAGAACGGTACTACGGGAGTTGTCAGCATCACAGGAGGGAAATACTACAAATTCAACCCGGCAGACCCTTCGACAGATGACGATGACAGTTATCTTGCTGCCGGCTACAAATCAACCCAAGACGGCGACTACTACATTGTCACCCCAGAGTAGGCTACAAGTCAATCCCGGGCGGCGACTGCATTGTCACCCCAGGCGAGGAGGTCACAAAACAACCCGAGTTGGCGACCACTTTGTCACCGGAAGCGATGTCACCCAGGTGGCTTCTCAGGAGTTTTTTGCCACGGCTACACCTGCCGAGTACGCAAACATCATTCTTGTCCCCGGCGCCTGCACCCTTCCGAGGGCTGTCGCCAGTGGCGTGACCTCCACCTACCGATGATGTGGTAAGTAGACTGCATCCACCTCAAAACCTGACCGGTCCGAAGGTATCCCCTCCGGACCGGTTTTTTGCGGGTGCTGCGGGTACTGCGGTGTGTTCTGCAGCGCGTTCTGCGGTGTGTGCTGTCGCCTTACATCTTTCTTAACCCCCGCGGCCCGTCGTCCTCTGCCTTAACCCCCGCGGCCCGTCCTAGCCGTCCATCCTGAAGGCCTTATCATGGATGGGAAGAGCAAATTCCTCTCGCCGTCCATCTTGGAGGCTAAATCATGGATGGTACGGGCAAATTCCCCTCGCCGTCCATCCTGGAGGCCTAAATATGGACGAGCAGGGTAAAAACAGCGTACCGTCCACAAAAAGCCCCATTATCGTGGACGAGCAGAGTCAGCACCACAAAAAAAGAGGATGACCCTTTTTGGTCACCCTCTTAGGGGGTGCGATGTGGGGCTCGAACCCACGACAACCAGAACCACAATCTGGTGCTCTACCAACTGAACTAATCGCACCGTGTTCAATAGGATTGCAAAGTTACGAAGATTTTTTATCTATGCAAGGACGGCGGCTCACAA
The DNA here is from genome assembly GCA_963630225.1 of bacterium. Lineage (GTDB taxonomy): Bacteria > Bacteroidota > Bacteroidia > Bacteroidales > UBA932 > Cryptobacteroides. Next base: position 25,733 of record CAVGLS010000027.1, on the reverse strand, counting down.
ATTGAGAAAAACCGCTATCTTTGTAAAAATACCGCGATATGTCAAGAGAGATAAAGTTTTCCCTCGTCTATAGGGATATGTGGCAGTCCTCCGGCAAATATCAGCCGCGAGTCGACCAGCTTGTGAGAGTGGCCCCGGCCATCATCGATATGGCCTGCTTCGACCGCGTGGAGACCAACGGAGGCGCGTTCGAGCAGGTGAATCTCCTCTACGGGGAGAATCCTAACGTGGCGGTGCGCAAGTGGACCGCGCCGTTCCGCAAGGCCGGACTGCAGACCCATATGCTGGAGCGCGGACTCAACGCCCTGCGGATGAATCCGGTGCCGGCCGATGTGCGCGAGCTTATGTTCAAGGTCAAGAAAGCCCAGGGCACGGACATCGCCCGTTCGTTCTGCGGGCTCAACGACCACCGCAACCTCAAGCTCTCCATCGAGTATGCCAAAAAGGCCGGGATGGTTTCACAGGCCGCCCTTTCCGTCACGCATTCCCCGGTCCATACGATCGAGTACTACCTCGGCATCGTTGACCGCCTTGTGGAATATGGCACAGATGAAATCTGCCTTAAGGATATGGCCGGCATAGGCCGTCCGACCTTCCTCGCCGAGCTCACCGCCGACATCAAGAAGAAATACCCGCATATCAAGATACAGTACCACGGGCACTGCGGTCCGGGATTCTCTCCCGCATCGATGCTTGAGGTCGCCCGCGCCGGCGCCGACTACATCGACGTCGCCGTGGAGCCGCTCTCCTGGGGCAAGATTCACCCTGACGTGATCACCATCCAACAGATGCTCCGCGCCGACGGATTTACCGTCAAGGACATCAATATGGACGCATATATGGAGGTGCGCCGTCTCACTCAGGAGTTCATCGACGACTTCCTCGGCTACTGGATCGACCCCGGCAACTCCCTGATGACTTCGCTCCTTGTGGGCTGCGGTCTGCCGGGCGGTATGATGGGCTCGATGATGGCCGACCTCAAGGGCTTCAAGGCCGCAATCAACGCTTCCGAGCGTGCGAACGGCAAGCCGGAGAGCAGTCTCGACTCCCTGATGGTCAAGCTGTTCGGCGAAGTCGAATATGTCTGGCCGAAGCTCGGCTACCCGCCTCTCGTGACGCCGTTCAGCCAGTATGTCAAGAACACGGCCCTGATGAACCTTCTCGCCCTGAGCCAGAACAAGCCGCGCTTCAGCACGATAGACAAGGATACCTGGGGGATGATACTCGGCAGGATGGGTACGCTCCCCGGCAAGCTCGCTCCGGAGATTGTCGCCCTCGCGAAGGAGAAGGGGATGGAATTCTACACCGGCAACCCTCAGGACGAATATCCGGACGAACTCCCGAAGTTCCGCAGGATGATGAAGGACGAGGGCTGGGACTGCGGAGAGGACGACGAGGAGCTCTTCGAGCTTGCGATGCACGAGAGGCAGTACCGCGACTACCGCAGCGGAGTCGCCAAGGAGCGCTTCAACAAGGAACTCTCCGAACTCAAAGCCAAGGCCGGCGCCCCGATCGTGGTCAGGCGTCCGGTGGTCGAGATGCCGGAGTTCGATATCGACAGATATGTGGAGAAGTACCCCAAGGCCACTCCTCTGCAAGCGCCGGTCAAGGGCAGGATGCTCTGGCAGATAGATGTGGAGGATGATTCCTGCGCTCCGGTGGCGGGGACTGCCGTCAAGGCCGGGGAGGCCTGCGGCTATGTCCAGACCTATTACGGGATGGAAGAGATACTCCCTGCCGTGAGCGGCCGCATAGTGGCTGTCACCGCCCCTCAGGGCAAGCCGGTCGTCAAGGGCGAGATCGTCGCATTCGTCGAATAGACGCTTGACTGATGTCATCTTTACGGGCTCGGGGGGTCGGACTCCCGGGCCTTTGTTTTGACATTTTGTCAGAGGTTCGCCCGTGGCAGAACTTTTGAAGATATATATGTCGACCTGCCCCGGGGGGGGGCAGGAGGGATTACGGAAATTATAAAACACGAACAGATATGGGAAAGATTATTGGAATTGACCTCGGCACCACGAACTCCTGCGTGGCCGTTATGGAAGGCAACCAGCCGACCGTAATCATCAACGATGAAGGCGCGCGCACCACTCCTTCAGTGGTCGCATTTACGGATAACGGCGAGCGCAAGGTGGGCAACCCCGCCAAGCGTCAGGCCATCACCAACCCGAAGAACACCATTTTCTCCATAAAGAGATTTATGGGCGAGACCTACGAGCAGGTGGGCAAGGAAATCGCCCGCGTGCCGTACAATGTGGTCCGCGGCGACAACAACACCCCGCGTGTGGACATCAACGGACGCATGTATTCTCCGCAGGAGATTTCGGCCATCATCCTCCAGAAGATGAAGAAGACCGCCGAAGACTATCTGCGTCAGGAAGTCACCGAGGCTGTCATCACCGTCCCGGCATACTTCTCCGACTCTCAGCGTCAGGCCACCAAGGAGGCCGGCAAGATCGCCGGACTCGATGTCAAGCGTATCATCAACGAGCCTACGGCAGCCGCGCTTGCCTACGGCCTGGACAAGAAGAGCAAGAATATGAAGGTCGCGGTCTATGACCTCGGCGGCGGCACTTTCGATATCTCCATCCTCGAGCTGGGCGACGGAGTGTTTGAAGTGAAGTCCACCAACGGTGACACCCACCTCGGAGGCGACGACTTCGACCAGGCCATCATCGAGTGGCTCGCGCGCGAATTCGCCACCGACAACGGCGGCATCGATCTCAAGAAGGACCCTATGGCCCTCCAGAGGCTCAAGGAAGCTGCCGAGAAGGCCAAGATCGAGCTCTCCAGCGCAGCGAGCGCAGAGATTAACCTGCCTTACATCACCGCAGTCGACGGTATGCCGAAGCACCTCGTCAAGACGCTTACCCGCGCCAAGTTCGAGGCTCTCTGCGACGACCTCTTCCAGAGATCCATCGAGCCTTGCCGCAAGGCGCTCTCCGACGCTCACCTGAGCGCAGGCGACATCGACGAAGTCCTGCTCGTCGGCGGGTCCACCCGTATCCCGAAGGTGCAGGAACTCGTCAAGAACTTCTTCGGCAAGGAGCCTAACAAGAGCGTCAACCCGGACGAGGTCGTGGCCATAGGCGCAGCCATCCAGGGCGGTGTGCTTGCAGGCGATGTGAAGGACGTCCTTCTGCTCGACGTGACTCCGCTTTCTCTCGGCATCGAGACTCTGGGCGGCGTGATGACCAAGCTCATCGAGTCCAACACGACCATCCCTGTCCATAAGGACCAGGTGTTCTCTACCGCTGCCGACAACCAGCCTTCAGTCGAGGTGCGCGTCCTTCAGGGCGAGCGTCCGATGGCCAAGGACAACAAGCAGATCGGTGTATTCCACCTCGACGGCATAGCACCGGCACCCCGCGGAGTGCCTCAGATTGAGGTTTCATTCGACATCGACACCAACGGTATCCTGAGCGTCTCCGCCAAGGACAAGGCCACCGGCAAGGAGCAGCACATCCGCATCGAGGCTTCCAGCGGCCTGAGCGACGCCGAAATCCAGAGGATGCGTGACGAGGCCAAGGCCAACGAGGCCGCCGACAAGGCCGAGAAGGAGAAGGCCGACAAGCTCAACAACGCGGATTCCATGGTCTTCCAGACCCAGAAGAACCTCAAGGAATACGGCGACAAGATTCCGTCAGAGAAGCGTTCCGCCATCGAGTCTGCCTGCGAGGGTCTGAAGAAGGCCGTGGACGAGAAGAATCTCGCCGACATCGACCGGTACAACTCCGAGCTTGAGGCAGCCTGGCACGCAGCTTCCGAGGATATGGCCAAGGCCGCGCAGAGCGGCGCCCAGGGACCTGAAGGGCCGCAGAATCCTCAGGGGCCACAGGAGCCGCAAGGCCCTCAGGGCGGCGAGGACGGTCCTCAGCCTGACTTCAGCTAATCAGCGCATAGATAACGGTTCGGGGAGTTTGCTTCACTTAAGGCAAGCTCCCCGAGTTTTTTTGCACCGTTCAGTCACCCCTGTGTGGGCTTCTTATTGCGCCGGCAAAACAGTGGGGAAGGCCCTCTTGAGGGCGCGGGGTTTTTGGGTTACCCCAATGATTGGGGAGCTTCCCGACAGAGAAGCGTGGCCTGGGTGCAGCCCGTGACTTCGACTTCGACGAAGTCTCCGGCCTTGTGGAGCCTGTCCGGCCAGACGCACATCTTGTTCTGGGAGTTGCGTCCGCAGAGTTCGTCCGGGTTCTTCTTCGAAGGGCCCTCCACCAGCACCCGGAAGCGCTTGCCGACATCGCGGCGGTTGCTCTCGAGCGAGAGGCTGTTCTGCAGCGCGATAATCTCCTCCAGGCGGCGCGTCTTGGTCGCGATGTCCACATCGTCGGGATACTTCTTCGCGGCCAGAGTCCCCGGGCGCTCGGAATAATAGAACATATAGGCGGCATCGAAGCCTACCTTCCCGAAGAGGCTGAGGGTGGCTTTGTGGTCTTCCTCTGTCTCCGAGCAGAAGCCCGCGATCACGTCGGTCGAGATGGCGCAGTCCGGGATCACTTCCCGGATCCTGTCCACCCGCTTGAGATACCACTCGCGGCTGTAGCGCCGGCGCATCTTCTCGAGTATCCTGTCGGAGCCGGACTGCACGGGGAGGTGTATGTGGTGGCAGATGTTCGGATGTGAAGCCATCGCCGTCAGCACCTTGTCGGAGATGTCCTGCGGGTTGGAGGTGGAAAACCTGATGCGCAACTCCGGCACCGCCTCCGCGACCGCCGACAGCAGCGCGGCGAAGTCCATCTCCTCAAACCGGTACGAGTCCACATTCTGCCCGAGCAGGGTGATCTCCTTATAGCCCGCACGGAAGCACTCGCAGGCCTCCCGGACTATGGTGTGCGGGTCGCGGCTGCGCTCCGCTCCTCTGGTATAGGGCACCACGCAATATGAGCAGGCATTGTTGCAGCCGCGCATTATCGAGATGAACGCCGACACTCCGCCCCGGTCCAGACGCACCGGGGAAATGTCCCCGTAGGTCTCCTCGCGCGAGAGCATCACGTCAATCTGCGGATGCCCCTCAAGCGCGGCTTCAAGCAGCTCCGGCAGCCTGCGGTAGGCATCCGGCCCGGCCACGACGTCGACCTTGCCCGATTCGAGCAGCGCTTCCTTGAGACGCTCCGCCATACATCCGAGTATCCCCACCACCACTTGAGGGCGGCTGCGCTTCTGAAGGTTGAAGAAGTCGATGCGGCCCCATATCCTCTGCTCTGCGTTGTCGCGGATCGAGCAGGTGTTGGCCATTATTATGTCGGCCTCGCCGATGTCCTCCGTCCTTGAGTATCCGGCCTTCCCGAGTATTGAGAAGACGACCTCGGTATCAGCCACGTTCATCTGGCAGCCGTATGTCTCGATATATACCTTGTTCATAATGCGGGGCAAAGATATAGATTTTTCGTATATTTGTGGTCTGTATGGAGAGGATAAGGGTCATAATTCTCGCTGTTCTGCTGCTCCTGCTGTCGTCGTGCGGCGGGAGTGTCAAGGATATCAGGGTGACGTCGTTCAAGATTGTGTCCATTGCGCCGCAGGGGCTTTCCGGCATCACGGCGCTGGTGGAAGTCGGCGTGCACAACCCCGCGATGGGCTTCGAGGTGACCGACCTGCACGCCACCCTCAAGATGCGTGAGCAGGAGGCCGTGCACCTGAGTTCCGACCAGCTGATGGTGGCTGGCCGCACCGACAAGATGTACACCGTCCCGCTCAAGGGGGAGATAGCCGACGGATTCAATCCGTTCCAGCTGCTCAAGCTCCTGAGCAATGAGGTGGACTACTCTCAAGTCACAGTCTCCTTGAGAGCCCGGCTCGCCCTGCGGGGAGGCGTGGGCAGGACGGTGGAATACAATGATGTACCGCTCAATTCATTAATCGAAAAGATATGAATCGACAGCTGCTTGCCATAGTGTTCGCGATATTTCTGGCTTCGGGACTTCTCCGCGCGCAGACGCTCGGAGAAGAAGCCGAGTACGCCGGTCTTGAAGTCCAGGTGGATTCGGCCCTGCTCGGCAGGGATGTTTTTTCCGTCTTGCCGGAGAATGTCGTTGTGGTGCAGCGACCGGAGGTCCGCTCCGCACTCAACGGCCAGACCTCTGTTAACGCCGGCAAGACCGTAAGCGGATACAGGATCAGGCTCTTTCTCGACAGTCGCCGGACCGCCCGCGAAGAGTCGCTGTCCGTGATGTCGCGCTTCCACTCACTCTATCCGAACGTCCCCGTCTACAGGACTTTCTCGGCCCCTAACTTCAAGGTGTCGGCGGGCAACCTGCGCACCAGAGTGGAGGCGGAGAAGCTTCTGAGGAGACTGAAGTCCGAGTTTCCGGACGCTTTCATAGTCAGGGACAGATTTCGCTTCCCGACGCTCGGTGAGCCTGATTTGAGCGCTCCGGACCCGGTCACGCAAATGGAAACTGACCCGGAGCGATGATCAAGCAGGGCCTCGAAATAAAGCAGACGCAGAAGCTTTCTCCGCTGCAGATCCAGACTATCAAGCTCATCGAGCTTCCCATTCAGGATCTGGAGCAGCGCATACGCAGCGAAATCGAGGAGAACCCCGTGCTTGACGACAGCCCCGACCCTGACCGTCCGGAGGAAGCGCGTGACGTGTCGTTGGACGAGCTCAAGGATGACGACTACATCCCCTCATACAGGACAAAGGTCAATAACTGGGGCAAGGACCCGCGCCCCGAGTATAACACCTTCTCCGTGCGCAGCAGCTTCACCCAGAGTCTTATGGAGCAGCTCGGCTGCCGCAGCCTGTCGCCCCGCCGGCACGATATCGCGGCGTTCATAATAGGTTCGCTCGACGAAGACGGATATCTCCGCAGGGACATCGAGTCGCTGGTGGACGATATGGCTTTCCGTGCAGGGATAGAAACCGATGCGCGGGAGGTCGAAGAGATGCTCGCGGTGGTGCAGGATCTCGAACCTACCGGGGTCGGCGCAAGAGATCTCAGGGAGTGTCTGCTCCTGCAGCTGCGCGCCTGCCGGCAGACGCCGGAGGTGCTGAACGCCATCCGCATCCTCGAGGAGTGCTTTGCCGAGTTCTCGAACAAGCATTTCAAGAAGATCTGCTCGCACCTCGGCATCAGCGAGGATGAACTCAAGAAAGCGATGTCCCGCATCGTCCGGCTCAACCCGTCGCCGGGCGGGGATTCGGGCGACAGCTACGAGGACCAGGCCCAGCAGATTGTCCCGGATTTCGTTCTGGAGGACAATGACGGGGAGTTGAGTTTCACTATGCCGAGGTTTTCCGTGCCCGAGCTCAGGGTCAACCGCAAATATGCCGATTTGCTGCTCTCCGCCAAGGGTTCGTCGGAGAGAGCCCAGAAAGAGGCCGCCACCTTCGTGCGCCAGAAGCTCGACTCGGCCAAGTGGTTTGTGGAAGCGCTCAAGCAGCGCCAGAACACCTTGAGCCGCACGATGGGAGCGATACTGGAGTACCAGCACGACTTCTTCGAGACCGGCGATGAGACCAAGCTCAAACCTATGGTGCTCAAGGATATAGCCGAGAAGACAGGCTTCGATATCTCCACGGTTTCCAGAGTCGTCAACAGCAAATATATAGAGACGCATTTCGGCATCTTCCCTCTGAAGTATTTCTTCTCCGAAGGTATGGAGAACAAAGAGGGCGAGGAGGTCTCCACGAGGGAGCTCAAGAAAGTGCTGCAGGAGTGCATCGACGCGGAAGACAAGCGCAGACCGCTCACCGACGAGCAGCTTGTCGTCGAGATGGGCAAGCACGGCTATAAAGTCGCCCGCCGCACCATCGCCAAGTACCGCGGTCAGCTCGGCATCCCTCTCGCCCGCTGGCGCAAGGAGCTGTAGGAGGCCGTTGCGCCAGCTGTCTGATGGTTTTCTGCGCAACTGCGCCTTTTGCGGGGGCACTTCCGCAGATTACCCATGCGAGCGGGAAGATTGCACGAAGCGGTGTCGTGGGATGCTGGGAGACAGGGAGCTGAAGCGACAGCCGACTACTTGTTCAGCTGGAACTTCCTGCACCCTTCCTTGAAGAAGGCTACAATCTGCCTTGCGGCGGCAAGGCCGGCGTTGATGTTGGCTTCGGCGGTCTGCGCACCCATCTTCTTAGGGGTGGCGAAGACCCTGAGTCCGAACTTCTCTTTGAGGACGGCGAGGTTGTCCGGGGCCACGTCGGTGGCGTACTTCAGGTCCGGCCTCTCTTCGAGAGCCTTCTCCAGTCCGGCTTCGTCGATGACCTCCTTGCGGGCGGTGTTGACCAGCGTAGCACCCTTCGGCATAGACTTGATGAGTTCGTAGCCGATCGAGCCGACGGTCTGCGGCGTGGCGGGGATGTGGACGCTGACATAGTCGCAGCTTCCGTAGAGCTCCTCCACGCTCTCCACAGGCTCGGCGCCTCCTGCGGCGATCTGCTCCCTCGTCAGGAAAGGGTCGATGGCCTTGACATCCATCCCGAGCGCCTTCGCCTTGGCCCCCACGAGCCTTCCGACATTGCCGAAAGCCTGGATCCCGAGGGTCTTGCTCTGGATTTCCGAGCCGGTGGCCGGGGTGAACTGCGTGCGCGCCATATAGATCATCAGCGCTATGGCGAGCTCCGCCACGGCGTTGGAATTCTGCCCCGGGGTGTTCATCGCCACCACTCCGTGTGCAGTGCAGGCGGCGAGGTCGAGGTTGTCGAACCCCGCTCCGGCACGCACCACGATCTTGAGATTTCCGGCGGCTTCGACCACTTCTGCCGTCACCTTGTCGGAGCGCACGATCAGCGCGTCGGCATCCGCGACGGCGGCCACGAGTTCCGCTTGTCCGGCATACTTCTCAAGGAGCGCGAGCTCATAGCCTGCGCCCTCGACTATTTCTCTGATGCCCGCCACAGCTGCTGCGGCGAAAGGCTTCTGGGTTGCAAGCAGGACTTTCATCATTTGTGCATAGCTTCAAATTCCTGCATACAGGCCACCAGCGCCTCGACATCCTCCTGGGTGGAGGCGTTGTAGAGCGAAGCGCGGAATCCGCCCACTGAGCGGTGTCCCTTGATGCCCACGATATTCCTGGACTTGGACAGCTCGAGGAACTCGTCCTGCAGGGCCTCGCGCCCCGGAGCCATCACGAAGCATACATTCATAATCGAGCGGTCCTCCCTGGCTGCGGTGCCGACGAAGAGCGGGTTGCGGTCAATCTCCGCATAGAGGGTCTCGGCCTTCCGGACATCGATGTCGTGTATCGCGTCCACTCCGCCTATGCCCTTGAGCCACTTGAGGGTCTCGTTCATCACGAAGATGGAGAATACCGGAGGCGTGTTGAACATGGACTTCTTGTCGATATGCACGCGGTAGTCGAGCATCGTAGGGATGTAGCGGCTCACCTTGCCCAGCGAATCCTTGCGGATGATGGCGAACGCCACGCCCGCAGGGCCTGCGTTCTTCTGTGCGCCGCCGTAGATGAGCGCATATTTGCTGACGTCCACCCTCCTCGTCAGGATGTCGGAGGACATATCGGCGATGAGAGGCACCGGACAGTCGATGTCTTCGCGGATCTCGGTGCCGTAGATGGTGTTGTTGGTAGTGATGTGGAAGTAGTCGAGGTCGGTCGGGATTTCGTATCCCTTAGGGATATAGCTATAGTTCTTGTCGGCGGAGCAGGCCACTGCGACGGCATCCCCGATGCCCTTGGCCTCCTTGAGGGCCTTGTGCGCCCAGACTCCGGTGTCGAGGTATCCGGCCCTGTGCTCGAGGTAGTTCATCGCCACATAGAGGAACTCCATGCTCGCGCCGCCTCCGAGGAATACAACTTCGTGAGTGTCGGGGATGTCGAGCAGCTCCTTCCAGAGAGCCCTGCACTCGTCCATCGTCTCCTCCCAGCCCTTGGTGCGGTGGGAGATGGAAATCAGAGAAACCCCCGTGCCCTTGAAGTCCCTGAGCGCATCGATGGCGTTGTCGACGGCAACCTGCGGGAGCAGGCACGGCCCGGCGTTGAAGATATGTAATTTGCCCATAGATTGATTAGTTTTTAATGTCCGGTAAAGATATCGATTTTTTTTAATCTTTTGCAATAGTCATCCTCTATGGAGAGCCGCACGAACACCTCGACCGCACATTCAGTACCGAACGACTGCTCCCGCTGCGGCAGGGAGAGGTCCTTGATGAGCTTCATCACTGCGGGCAGGGACTCGTAGGCGAAGTCAAGGCGGCGCCAGCTGCCGGCAATCTTCTCCGTGACGGAGGCTGCGGCGAGTGCATCGGCCGTGGAGCTCCTATATGCCCGTATCAGCCCCGGGATGCCGAGTTTGACACCTCCGAAGTAGCGCACCACCACCACCAGTATGTCGCTCAGCCCCGCGGCATCTATCTGCCCGAGGATGGGACGGCCCGCCGAGCCGGAGGGCTCCCCGTCGTCGCTTGCCCTCCACTGCCCGCCGTCCGCGCCGAGGCGGTAGGCGTAGCAGTGATGCCGCGCGTCGTGGTATTCCTTCCGCAGCGAAGCGACGATCTCCTTGACCTGCCGCTCGCTCTCCACCGGGTAGGCGAGCGCGATGAAGCGGCTCCCGTTGTCCTTGAAGAGCCCCTCGGACGGCCCGGCGATGCTTTTGTATATATCATTTGCCGACATACCCACCAAAATTAGTGAATAATTAGTATCTTCGCAATATGGTTTACAGATATAGGATCACCCTGCAGGGGATAAAGGGTTTTTTCAGAGTGTATCTCGTCAACGCGGAGAATTCGCTCTATACTTTTCATAAGCAGATACGTTCCGACCTGGAGTTTCCGGTGGACCAGCCTATACTCTTCAAGGCGCTGGACGCGGCGGGGCAGGTCGTGGCCCGTTATGCTCTGGTGGACATAGGCAGCGGGGCGGTGGACGCCGTCACCGTCGCCGACACGGTCAGGGCGGGTGTGGCGAGTTTTATATACTTCTATGATATCGAGGCGCGAAAGAGCGTGGTGATAACCCTTGAGGGGGAGGCCGCCGGCCAGAATGTGACCCTTCCCCGGCTCGTGGAGTCCAAGGGCCCCGTGCCTCTGGAGTTCGAGAACGGCTACGTGGCGTTCGAGGATCTGCCTGCGGAGCGCCGGAGACTGCCGGGAGAAGTCCTCGCGGACGATGACGACGATGACGGGGAGGACGAGGATGAAGACGATGAGGACGAGGACGACGACAGCGAAGAGGAAGAGATCATATACGATGAGGAGGAGGCCTGAGGCGGGGCCTCCTTTTTTATTTGCTTTCTAAATAAATAGTCACTATCTTCGGATACGGATTTCAAGACAATTTTTATGGTACGCATCAAACCTTTCGCGGCATTGCGCCCGCCTAAAGAGATCGTCACCGAGGTGGCGGCTCCCCCTTACGATGTGCTCAACTCCAGGGAAGCCCTTAAAATGGCCGGGGAGAAGTCTCTCCTGCACATCACCAAGCCCGAGATAGACTTCGACCCCATCCTTCCGGACCACGACCCGAAGGTCTATGACAGGGCGGTGGAGAATTTCCGCCTCTGGCGGGAGCGGGGCTGGCTGAGGAGGGACGCCAAGCCTTGCTACTATGTCTATGCGCAGACGATGGGCGACCGCACCCAGTACGGACTCGTGCTGTGCGCCCACACGGACGACTACGCCTCCGGGGTCATCAAGAAGCACGAGCTCACCCGCAAGGACAAAGAGGACGACCGTATGGTGCACGTCCGCATCCAGAACGCCAACATCGAGCCGGTATTCTTCTCCTACAAGGACAATGACGCCCTTGCCGCTATCGTGTCCCGGGCGGCCTCCGCCCCGTCAGAATACCGCTTCACCGACGAGAACGGTTTCGGGCACGAGTTCTGGGTCATCGACGACGACGGGGTGATAGAGCGCATCACGAAGCTGTTCACCGAAGAGGTGGACGCGTTCTATGTGGCCGACGGTCACCACCGTACCGCCGCCGCAGCGAGAGTGGGGGCGGAGAAGCGGGCGCAGAACCCGCACCACACCGGGATGGAGGAATACAACTACTTTATGGCCGTCTGCTTCCCGGAGAGCCAGCTCAGGATCATCGACTACAACAGAGTGGTCAAGGACCTCAACGGGATGAGTTCCGCGCAGTTCCTCGAAGCGCTGTCACGCGACTTCGAAGTGGAGCTCAAGGGCGGGGAGACATACCACCCACGGTGTCTGCACAACTTCTCGATGTACCTCGACGGACGCTGGTACTCCCTCACCGCCAGGCAGGGACGCTACGACGACTCCGACCCTATCGGGGTTCTGGACGTGACCGTGCTCTCCAATCTGGTGCTCGACGCCCTGTTGGGCATCAAGGACCTGCGCACCGACAGGCGCATCGACTTTGTCGGCGGCATCAGGGGGCTCGGCGAGCTCAAGCGCCGCGTGGACGACGGGGAGATGAAGGTGGCGTTCGCCCTGTACCCGGTGTCTATGAGGCAGCTCATCAACATCGCCGACAGCGGCGAGATTATGCCTCCAAAGACTACCTGGTTCGAGCCCAAGCTGCGCTCGGGCCTCGCGATACACACATTGGATTGACATATGAAAGCGGATTCGGCGCAGATACACAGGACTCTCAAGGAGTTCTTCGGATATGACTCGTTCAAGGCTGATCAGGAGAGGATCATAAAGCACCTTCTGGACGGAGGCGATGCTTTCGTACTGATGCCCACAGGGGGCGGCAAATCCCTCTGCTACCAGTTGCCGGCCATCCTGATGGACGGTACGGCGATAGTCATATCTCCTCTGATCGCTCTGATGAAGAATCAGGTGGACCTGCTGCGCGGCTTCGAATCCGGTTCGTCAAGCATAGCCCACTTCCTCAACTCCTCGCTCTCCCGCCAGCAGACCGAGGAGGTGAGGGAGGATCTGCTCGCAGGCAGGACCAAGCTTCTCTATGTGGCGCCCGAGTCCCTCACCAAGGAGGAGAATGTGGCGCTGCTCAAAGAAGTCAAGATTTCCTTCTACGCGGTGGACGAGGCGCACTGCATCTCCGAGTGGGGGCACGACTTCCGCCCCGAATACCGCCGGATACGCACCCTCGTGGACCAGATCGGCAGAGCTCCGATGATAGCCCTCACGGCCACGGCGACCCCAAAGGTGCAGAGCGACATACTCAAGAATCTCGGCATCCCCGACGCCACCGTCTTCAAGTCTTCGTTCAACCGTCCGAACCTCTACTACGAGATCCGCGACAAGGTCGAGCCGGAGAAGGACATCATCAAGTATATACGGCAGAACGCCGGGAAGTCGGGCATCATCTACTGTCTCAGCCGCAAGAAGGTCGAGGATCTAGCCGAACTCCTCTGCGTCAACGGCATCAAGGCGCTCCCTTACCACGCCGGACTGGACGCCAGGACCAGAGCGGAGAATCAGGACCGCTTCCTGATGGAGGACGTGGACGTGATAGTCGCGACCATCGCTTTCGGGATGGGCATCGACAAGCCGGACGTGCGTTTCGTGATACACTACGACATCCCGAAGAGCATCGAGAGCTACTATCAGGAGACCGGGCGCTCCGGGCGCGACGGCCAGGAGGGCAACTGCATAGCCTACTACAGCTACAAGGATATACGCAAACTCGAGAAGTTTATGCAGGGGAAGCCGGTCGCCGAGCAGGAGATCAGCCGTCAGCTGCTCTCCGAAGTGACGGCGTACGCCGAGTCCGGACAGTGCCGCAGGAAGTTGCTGCTCAACTACTTCGGCGAGGAGTACAAAGAGAGTGACTGTCACTGCTGCGACAACTGCCTGCACCCGAAGCCGACATTCGACGGGCGCGACGAGATGAAGCTCGTGATAGAGCTGATAGAGTCCCTCCCGGAGAGGTTCAAGATCGACCATCTCGCCAATATTCTCGCCGGAGCGAGCAACTCCATCATCAAATCATACAGGCACGACGAGCTCAAGTTCTTCGGCGCCGGAGCGGCGCATTCGGAGAGGTTCTGGGCCACGGTCATACATCAGGGCCTGATAGCCCGGCTGCTGGGCAAGGAGATCGAGACCTACGGACTCATCTTCGTCACCGATCTCGGACGCGAGTTCCTCTCCGCTCCGTGGAAGATAGAACTCGTCGAGGACAGGCTGTTCTCCGCAGACGGCGAAGCCGAAGACGAGGACGACGAGGAGGCCGCGGCGGCCTCCGCCGCGATGCGCTCCGGAGGCGGCGGAGATCCGGTGCTGCTCGCGATGCTGAAGGACCTGCGCAAGGACCTCTCGCGCCGGCTGAAGCTGCAGCCGTGGATCATCTTCGGCGATCCTGCGCTTCAGGATATGTCCATACTCTATCCCGTGACCTTTGACGAGCTCAGGAACTGTCAGGGAGTCGGGGAGGGCAAGGCCCACAAGTTCGGCGGAGAGTTCCTCAAGCTGATAGCCAAATATGTGGAGGAGAACGACATAGAGCGACCTGAGGACTTCGTCGTCAAGTCGGCTCCCAACAAGTCCGCCGACAAGCCGTTCATCATCCAGAGCATCGACCGCAGGATGTCCCTCGAAGACATAGCCCAGGCGCGCAATATGGATATGGAGGAGCTTATGGGCGAGATAGAGGCCATCGTGTCCAGCGGGATGAAACTCAACCTCGACTATTATATAGAGGAAAACCTCGACGCGGACATCGTGGAGGACATCTACAACTACTTCAAGGAGCAGGCCACTTCCGACGACGTGGAGGAGGCGATGAAGGTCCTCGGACCGGACTACTACGAGAACGAGATCCGTCTCGTCCGCATCAAATTCCTTTGTGAGATAGCATCGTGATACCTCAGGAGACAGTCAGTCTGATCCTCGACACCGCCCGGATCGAGGATGTGGTCGGCGATTACGTGACGCTCCGGCGCCGCGGGGCCAACTATGTCTCCTGCTGTCCTTTCCACAACGAGAAGACGCCCTCGTTCTATGTGTCCCCCTCCAAGGGCATATACAAATGCTTCGGCTGCGGCAAGGCGGGCACAGCCGTGGGCTTCATCATGGAGCAGGAGCACTGCTCCTACGCCGAGGCGCTGCGCTATCTCGCCAGGAAGTACCATATCGAGATACAGGAAGAGGAGCTTGACGCCGAGGAGTTGACCCGCCGTCAGCGCAACGAGAGCCTGCTGCTCGTCTCCGAGTTTGCGGAGAAGTTCTTCGTCTCGCAGCTCGACACCGACGAGGGGCGCAGCGTGGCGAGGGCCTACTTCCGCAAGAGGGGACTGGAGGACGGGACGGTCGCAAAGTTCGGCCTCGGCTGGGCCCCGGGCGGGCGCACCGCCCTCGTCGACGCAGCCCTTGCCGCCGGCTACAAGACTGAATATCTGATCGATGCCGGACTCGCCGTGCGGCACGACGACGGCAGTGTCGCGGACAAGTTCCGCGAGAGGGTGATGTTCCCGATCCACTCCGTCAGCGGACGGGTGATCGCGTTCAGCGGACGCACCCTGCGCTCCGACAACCCCGCAAAATACGTCAACTCCCCCGAGACGGAGATCTACGTCAAGAGCCGCAACCTGCTGGGCATCTACTTCGCCAAAGGGGAGATGTCACGGCTGGACGCCTGCATCCTTGTGGAGGGCAACGTCGATATGGTGATGATGCACCAGCTCGGCATACGCAACGTGGTCGCCTCCTGCGGCACCTCCCTCACAGTGGAGCAGATACGCCTGATACGCAAGTTTACGGAAAACGTGACCATAATGTACGACGGGGACTCTGCCGGCGTGCACGCCGCCCTGCGCGGCATCACGATGGTGCTCTCCGAGGGGATGAACGTGCGTGTGGTGCTGCTGCCGGACGGTGACGATCCCGACTCGTTCTGCCGCAGCCACACTCTCGAAGAGGTGCAGCGATTCGTTGCGGACAACGCCCGGGACTTCATCTCGTTCAAGACCGGACTCCTGCTCGAGGAGGCCGGTGACGACCCGCTGAAGAAGGCAGATCTCATCAACGACATCGCCGACACCATAGCCGCCATTCCCGACGCGGTGAAGCGCTCCACCTATGTGGCCGCGACCGCCGACAGGTTCGGGATAGAAAGCTCGATACTCTTCGGACGCATACTCCGGACCCGCGAGCGGATGAAGGAGGAGCGGACCCGCGAGAGGGCCCGCGGAGAGGGCGGGATGTCCGCGGGGGCGCAGGCCTCCCCGGAGCGGAGACCCGCCGAAGCCTCTCCGGAGCAGAGCTGGACGGAGGAGAACCGCACCCTTGCCGCCGTGGAGAGGGACCTGCTGTATTTTCTGCTCGCCCACGGCTGCGACGAGCTCGAATTCGCGAGCGATTCGGAGTATTACGGAGGAGACGAGGACTACAAGCCGACCGTTTGCGACTTCATCCGCGACGCCCTCGAGAGTGACGGCACGATAATGGCAAATACGGCCTATGCCGAAGTGTACGACGCCTATGTCGGACTCTACGACAAGGGCCTCTCTCAGGAGAGCATAGTGAAGTCGCTGCTCGACTCGCCGGACCGCCGGACGGCGGCTGTCACGGCGGCGCTCTCCACGGAGAAATACACCCTGTCCGTGAGCGCCCTCAAAGGTGCGATGACCACCGTCTCGTCGTGGCTGGTGACGCAGCTCCCGAAGACGATAATGATATACGCCGAGCGGCGGATTCAGGACAGGATAAACGCGATTCTCCGCCAGCTCAGGGACTCGCCGGACCGGGAGCAGAGCCTTGTGGCGGAGCTGAAGAAGCTTCAGGAGGCCCAGAGACGGATAAAACAGAAAGCAGGAAGAGAAAAACAGTAAAACATATATGGAAAAGAATTTCAAGAGAACGCTTGTCACCTGTGCGCTGCCGTATGCCAACGGCCCGGTGCACATAGGGCATCTTGCCGGCGTGTATGTGCCTGCCGACATCTATGTCAGGTACCTCAGGATGAGAGGGGAGGACGTATTGTTCGTATGCGGCTCGGATGAGCACGGGGTGCCGATCACCATAAAGGCGCGTCAGCTGGGCTGCTCGCCGCAGGACATAGTGGACAAGTATCACGGCATCATACGCGACTCGTTCACAGGACTCGGCATCGACTTCGACGTCTATGGCCGCACCACCTCCAAGATACACGAAAAGAATGCGTCGGAGTTTTTCCGCAAGCTCTACGACGGGGGCAAGTTCATCACCCGCGAGAGCGAGCAGTACTACGACCCGGAGGCGCGGACCTTCCTTGCCGACCGATATATCGTCGGCACCTGTCCCAAGTGCGGGGCGGAGGGGGCCTACGGCGACCAGTGCGAGAAGTGCGGCAGCACCCTCAGCCCGGAGGAGCTCATCGACCCGAAGAGCAAGCTCAGCGGAGCGGTGCCGATAAAGAAGAAGACCACCCACTGGTATCTCCCGCTGCAGGACTACGAGCAGTGGCTCAGGGAGTGGATACTCGACGGCCACAAGGAGTGGCGCGGCAATGTCTACGGCCAGGTCAAGAGCTGGCTGGACGGCGGACTTCAGCCGCGTGCCGTCACCCGCGACCTCGACTGGGGCGTGCCGGTGCCGGTCGAGGGTGCGGAGGGCAAGGTCCTCTATGTCTGGTTCGACGCCCCCATAGGCTACATATCCAACACCCGGGAGCTCCTCCCGGACGGATGGGAGAAATGGTGGAAGTCGTCCGACACCAAGCTGGTGCACTTCATCGGCAAGGATAATATAGTGTTCCACTGCATCGTGTTCCCGTCTATGCTCAAGGCCTACGGGGACGGCTATATACTCCCGGAGAATGTGCCTGCCAACGAATTCCTCAACCTGGAGGGCGACAAGATCTCCACCTCCCGCAACTGGGCGGTATGGGCTCACGAATACCTCCGGGACTTCCCGGGCAAGGAGGACGTGCTCCGCTACGTGCTCACCGCCAACGCGCCGGAGACCAAGGACAACGACTTCAGCTGGAAAGACTTCCAGCAGCGCAACAACAGCGAGCTCGTGGCGGTGTTCGGCAACTTCGTCAACCGCGCCGTTGTGCTGACGCACAAATATTTCGCCGGCAAAGTGCCGTCCTGCGGCTCGCTGCTCGACGTCGACAAGGAAGTGCTTGCCCAGAGGCCGGCGCTGAAAGCCTCGCTCGAGAAGAACATAGAGGAATATCACTTCCGCGAGGCTCTCAAGGACGCGATGTCCATCGCCCGCCTCGGCAACAAGTACATCTCCGACACCGAGCCGTGGAAGGTCGCCAAGACCGACCTTGACCGCACCGCGACGATACTCAACATCTCGTTGCAGATATGCGCCGACCTTGCGGTGGCGTTCGAGCCTTTCACCCCGTTTGCGGCCGAGAGGCTGCGCAGGATGCTGAGGGTCGGTCTGGAAGCCGGCACGGACCATCGTCCGGAGAGGGACGGAGCGGCGCTTCATACCCGCCTTGAAGGCAGTCCGGCGGCAGCGGACAGCTCCGCGCCGCTGCTCAGCTGGGCGGTGATGGGCCGTCCTCAGATACTGCCTTCGGGCCACCCGCTCGCCGAGGCCGAGCTGCTCTTCGCCAAGATCGAGGACGATGCGATAGCCGCGCAGCTTGAGCGCCTCGACAGGATACGCGCCGAGAGGGAAGCGGCCGAGCGGGCTGAGGCCGCCAGGACCGTCACCCCGCAGAAGGAGGAATGCAGCTTCGAGGACTTCGCCAGGATGGACATACGCACCGCCACCGTCCTGGAGGCGGAGAGGGTGCCTAAGACCGACAAGCTCCTCAAGCTCACCATCGACACCGGCATCGACCGGCGCGTCATCGTCTCCGGCATAGCGGAGTTCTATTCTCCGGAGGATATGCTCGGCAGGCAGATATGTATACTCGCCAACCTCAAGCCCCGCACCATCAAGGGGATAGAGAGCAAGGGAATGATACTTATGGCAAGGCAGAACGACGGACGCATGCGCTTCATCACGCCTCAGGAGAGCCTTGCCAACGGAGCAGAAATAGGATAGTGGAATGAAAGTACTCATAGTCGACGACGAGAGGGCGATACGCAACTCTCTGAAGGAAATACTCACGGACGAGGGCTACGAGGTGGACACCGCCGAAGACGGGGCCGCCGCGCTCGGGGCCGTGGAGAAGGAGAAATACGACGTGGTCTTCTGCGACATCAAGATGCCGAACATTGACGGCATCGAGGTGCTGGACTCTCTGATGCGGATGGGGGTCGATGCGGCGGTGGTGATGATCTCCGGCCACGGCGACATCGACACTGCGGTGGAATGCATCAAGAAAGGAGCCTTCGACTTCGTGCAGAAACCGCTGGACCTCAACAGGATACTCATCACCATCAAGAACGCCGCCGAGCGCCAGACCCTCAGCACGCAGAACAAGGTTCTCAAGAAGAAGGTCTACGGGGCCGATATGATAGGCGAGTCCGCCCCGATGATGCACATAAGGGAGATGATAGACAAGGTGGCCCCTACCGACGCGCGGGTCCTGATCACCGGCCCCAACGGCTCCGGCAAGGAGCTCGTGGCCCGCAACCTCCACCAGCGCAGCGCCAGGAGCGCAATGCCGTTTGTCGAAGTGAACTGCGCGGCCATCCCGGGCGAACTCATCGAAAGCGAGCTTTTCGGCCACGAGAAGGGGTCCTTCACCTCCGCCGTCAAGCAGCACAAGGGCAGGTTCGAGCAGGCCGACGGCGGCACTCTCTTCCTCGACGAGATAGGGGATATGAGCCTTGCCGCGCAGGCCAAGGTGCTGCGCGTGCTTCAGGAGCGCAAGCTCTCCCGCGTGGGTTCCGACAAGGATATCGAGGTCAACGTCAGGGTCATAGCCGCGACCAACAAGGACCTCCGCAAGGAGATTGACGAGGGCAATTTCCGCGAAGACCTCTACCACCGCCTAAGCGTAATCCTCATCAGAGTCCCTTCGCTGGACGAGCGGCGCGACGACATCCCTATGCTCATCAATCATTTTCTCGAGAAATACACCGACGGGGGCAAGGCCCGCAGCTTCTCCCCGGAGGCCGTGGAGCTGCTCTGCCGGAAGAGCTGGCCCGGCAATATCCGCGAGCTCGACAATGTGGTGGACAGGCTGCTGATCCTCGGCGACGATGTCGTCTCCGCGCAGAATGTCCGTGATTTTGTGAATATTTAAGTCATAAACCCATGTGTCTCAAGTCCTTTGTCCGAAAGATCCTGCTGCTCTCCGTGCTGCTCGCCGCATTCTGCCCGTGCACCGTCGCGCAGGGTAAGCTCTATACCCGCAAGGCCCGTCTTGTGGATTTCCCGACCCGCACTACCAAGGTGGTGGTGGGCGGATCGACTTTCCTCGACTTCTCGTTCAGGGAGGAGATCACCGCCCGGTGGAGGATCTCCCCCTACGAGTTCTGCACCCCGGAGGAATATGAGACCCTGAGGACCGACAGCTCGCTCTATTTCCTCAACATCGCCTCGGATGCCGGGGTGGCGTTTCTGGTCCTCACCAAGGGCGGTCACCAGGACGAGAAGGACAGTCTCAAAAAGCCGTTCGAGGTGGTCCGCATCCCCATCTCCAGCATCGACGACCCGAGCGGGAAGGAGCTGATGTTCATGGGGGCGTTCATCGACATAATGCAGGCGTTCGTGGAGGACGCGATGATTTCCGACCAGGCGGCCTACGCCGGTCTGAAGTGGTACAACTCCCGCAAATTCAGCGGGATGGACATCTGCGTCAACGACGATGACCGCATCGATACCCTCTACCTCGCCGGAGCGCGGAACACCCTGCTCGGCATCACCGTCGTCCCGACGACGGTATCGTTCGGCAGCCGCTGCTACAAGATGCTGATCTCCGCCGACAGCCACGAGCTCTACTACTTCGCCGCAGTGAAATACAAAGGTCCTATGGACACCCGCTTCACGGACAGGGAGCTGAAACAATTCAACAGGAGAAATGGAGTCCCCGCTCGAGTCGTACATAACGAGATATAGCACCCCGCTCCACGAGGCGCTTGCCTGGATAGAGAAGCAGACCCATATCCGCACCAATTATCCCAGGATGCTCTCCGGACCGGTGCAGGGCGAACTTCTCAAACTGCTCGTGCAGATAAGCGGGGCGCGCAGAGTCCTCGAGATCGGCTCGTTCACCGGCTATTCAACCGCCTGTCTGGCGCTCGGCCTTCCGGAAGACGGCCACATCGACGCGCTGGAGATCAACGACGAACTTGAGGATCTGATGCGCGAGGGATGGGAGCGGGCGGGGGTTGCCGACAGGATCAGCCTGCACATAGGCGACGCGGTGCAGACGCTGCGCTCGCTGGAGGGGGAGTACGATTTCGCCTACATCGACGCCAACAAGCGGCAGTATCCCGAATACTACGAGCTCACGCTGCCTCTGCTCCGCAGCGGCGGGGTCATCGTGGCCGACGATGTGCTCTGGGACGGCAAGGTGTACTCCGGGACCCCGTCCCGCGACGCGCAGACGCAGGCCCTGCTCGCTTTCAATGCGGCCGTCTCGCAAGACCCTCGCGTCGAAGTGGTTATGCTTCCGCTTCGGGACGGCCTCTCCATTATCAGGAAAATGTAAGAATAAATCATTACATTTGTACCCTATGTCATCAGACTACATCGTATCGGCCCGCAAATACCGCCCGGACAGTTTCGCCTCCCTCATCGGTCAGGACAACATAGCCCGGACGCTCAAGAACTCCATCCTGCGGGGGCAGCTGGCGCACGCCTACCTCTTCTGCGGCCCGCGCGGAGTCGGCAAGACGACGGCGGCGCGCATCTTCGCGAAGACCATCAACTGCGCCGACCCCGGCCCGGATATGGAGCCGTGCGGCAAGTGCGACTCGTGCCGCTCTTTCGCAGAGGGGCGCTCGTACTGCATACACGAGCTTGATGCCGCGTCCAACAACGGGGTGGACGATATCAAGGAGCTGATGGACCAGGTGCAGATACCCCCGCAGATGGGGCGCTATTCGGTCTATATCATCGACGAGGTGCATATGCTGAGCACGGCGGCGTTCAACGCCTTCCTCAAGACGCTCGAAGAGCCGCCCGCACACGCCATCTTCATCCTCGCCACCACCGAGAAGCACAAGATACTCCCGACCATCCTCAGCCGCTGCCAGACTTATGACTTCAAGCGCATCGGCATCCCCGACATAGTCCGCAACCTGCGTGACATCGCCCTCAAGGAGGGCGTAAGCATTGATGAAGAGTCGCTGCACATCATAGCACGCAAGGCCGACGGGGCTATGCGCGACGCCCTGACGATATTCGATCAGACGGTCGCGTTCTGCGGCTCCGAGATACGCTCCGCGGAGGTGATGCACAACCTCAACATGCTCGATTATGAGTACAGTTTCCGCCTCGTGGACAGTTCCCTCACCGGAGACTACGCCACGGCGCTCAGGATATTCGACGAGGTGCTCGGCAAGGGCTTCAACGCCCAGTACTTCATAGCCGCCCTCAGTTCCCACTTCAGGGATCTGCTCGTGAGCCGCACGGGCGGGCTGGAGAATCTGCTCGACCTGCCGGAGTCGCTGCGCAAGCGCTATGCGGAGCAGGCGGAGCGATGCAGCGTGAAGTTCCTCTACGACGCGCTCGGCGTCACGACCCAGTGCGAGGCCGGATACCGCGCGTCGACCAACCAGCGGCTGCATATCGAATACGCGCTGATGAAGCTCGCTTTTCTCAATGCCGCGCCGTCGGTTGCCGCCGCGCCATCGGTTGCCGCCGCGCCGGCTGACTCCGTAGAGCAGGCCAAGGCCCGGTCCGCCGAGCCTCCCGCCCCCCGGAAGATGTCGGCCTCTCCGGCGCAGCCGGCAGCGGACAAAGCGGCGGAAAGCAGCCCGAAGCCGGCGTCCGAGCCCGCTCCGCAACCTGCTGCGCAGCCTGCACCTACCCTTCAGACGGCAGCCGCTCCCGCCTCGGCGGGCCCTGATGCCGCTGCCGGACCTGCGTCGCGCCGCCGTCCGGCGAAGACCGGCGCAGATCTTTCGATGAGCTCTCTTATGGGTCAGGTTGACGCTCCTCGGGAGGAGGCCCCTGAAGCGGCCGGACCGGAGATGTCTCTGCCGACGGAAGAGCTGATACGGGAGAAGTGGAAGGAGCTTCCGTCGAAGTTCGCCTCCCAGCCGCGTCTCTCAAGCGCCCTCGCCGGGTCGGCGATAACGGTCTCCGATGAGCCCGGGCGCAAGCTGGTGGAGTTCTCCGTGACCAATGAGGCCCAGAAGAAGTGGATCGAGGAGAAAGTGCTCCGCGACCTGGAGCGCGAGTTCTGCGCCCTGACCGGCAGCAAGGCCGTAAGGCTCGCTCCGTCGGTGATCCCCGAGGAGCAGAAAGAGGATGTGAAATATATGCCTGCGGAGAAGGCCGAGGACCTCATCGGCCGCAACGAGGAGGTGCGCAACCTCGTCAGGGACCTCTCGCTGGATGTAAAGTGATGTACGATGAAACTTCGCTGCGAAAATCTCGTCAAGAAATACGGTATCCGCACGGTCGTCAAGGGCGTGTCGATGGAGGTCAGCCAGGGAGAGATCGTGGGATTTCTCGGGCCTAACGGCGCGGGCAAGACCACGAGTTTCTATATGATTACCGGTCAGATAGTTCCTAACGAGGGCAAGGTCTTCCTCGACGACGAGGAGATCACCGGGCTGCCTATGTACAAGCGCGCCCAGAAGGGGGTCGGATATCTGCCTCAGGATGCGTCTGTCTTCCGCAAGATGTCCGTCGAGGACAACATCATCTCCGTGATGGAGATGAAGGGCATCCCGAGGGCCGAGCGCATCGAAAGGACAGAAGCCCTGATAGACGAGTTCAACCTCTCCAAGGTGCGCAAGTCCCTGGGCATCCAGCTCTCCGGAGGTGAGAGGCGGCGCTGCGAGATCGCCCGTGCGCTCGCCATCGACCCCAAGTTCATACTGCTCGACGAGCCGTTCGCGGGAGTTGACCCCATAGCGGTCGAGGACATACAGTACATCATCGCCAAGCTGAAATACCGCAATATCGGAGTCATCATCACAGACCACAACGTGGGCGAGACCCTGGCCATCACAGACAGGGCATATCTCCTCTATGAGGGCACCATACTCCAGGAGGGCACCCCGCAGCAGCTGGCGGGCGACGAGGACGTCCGCACCAAGTATCTCGGCTCGGGATTCGTCCTGAAGCGCTCCGTATCGGTGCAGCGCGCTCTCGCAGAGCACGAGGCCGCACTCAAGGCAAAACAACACGAATAAGGTATGCGAGTTCCGGACATAATCATCGCCGTCGACGGGTATTCCTCCACCGGCAAGAGCACCTTCGCCAAGATGGTCTCGAAGCGTTTCGGCTTCCTCTACCTCGACTCCGGGGCAATGTACAGGGGGGTCACGCTCTTCGCACAAGAGAACGGACATATTTCCGAAGACAATCTCATCTCCGACTCCTTGAGGGAGGCGCTCCCCGGCCTTGACCTGCATTTCGGGCCTGAGGGCACATATATCGGAGAGCGCTGCATCGAGAGCGGGATACGCTCGATGAAGGTCTCCTCGCAGGTGAGTCCCATAGCCGCAGTGCCGTATGTCCGCGAATATGTGGACGAGCGTCTGCACCGCTTCGCGGCGGGCGGCAGGGTCGTGATGGACGGCAGGGATATCGGCACCACGGTGTTTCCGGACGCGCAGCTCAAGATTTTTATGACCGCCTCGGTCGAGGTCCGCGCACAGCGGCGCTACGACGAGATGAAGTCCAAGGGGCAGGAGGCCGACTATGAGCAGATAAAGCGCAATCTTCAGGAGCGCGACCACATAGACTCGCACCGCGAGACTTCGCCCCTCAGGAGAGCGGCGGACTCGTTTGAGATGGACAATTCGGATATGACCCTGCACGAGGAGCTCGTCTGGATAGAGGGCCTGATACAGGGCCGTTTCACCATCTATGATCAGGGTTGAGACAGACCCTCACTCCGGTTTCTGCGGAGGGGTGATACGCGCCATCGGCACGGCCGAGGAGCATCTCCGTATGCACGGAGCGCCGCTGTATTCCCTCGGCGAGATCGTCCACAACGAGGAGGAGCTCTCCCGGCTCCGCTCGCTCGGGCTTGTCACGATCACCTCACTTGATGAGCTTGGACCGTCCCCTGAGGGCAAAAGGCTGCTGATACGCGCCCACGGCGTGCCGCCGCACATATATGCCGAGGCTGCGGAGCGGAGGCTGGAGCTGGTCGACTGCAGCTGTCCTGTGGTGTTGAGGCTCCAGAAGGCCATCAAGCTGGCTTATTC
This sequence comes from bacterium, assembly GCA_963630225.1. Taxonomy (GTDB): domain Bacteria; phylum Bacteroidota; class Bacteroidia; order Bacteroidales; family UBA932; genus Cryptobacteroides. The sequence continues at coordinate 661 of CAVGLS010000027.1, read as the reverse complement.
GGAGTTGAGCGCGGGAGGGGGGAGGATTCTGCTTTTCGGCAAGACCGGACACCCGGAAGTGCTCGGGCTCGTGGGGCAGGTCGGGGGAGATGTCCTTGTCTTTCAGGATCTGGAGCGCCTGCGGGAGCTCTGCGCGGACGGCTCGATAGATTTCAGCCGCGACATCGGGCTCTTCTCCCAGACCACGATGAGTCCGTCGGAATATTCTCTCGCCGGGGAGTACCTCGGCTCGCGGATGAGCGGCGGAGCGCGGCTCACCGTCCACCGCAGCATCTGTGCCCAGGTGGCGTCCCGTCATCGCGAACTCCCGCTATTCGCCGCATCCCACGACATCATAGTGTTCGTGGCCGGCAAGATGAGTTCCAACGGCAAGGTGCTCTTCGATCTGTGCAGGAGCGTCAATCCTCGCTGCCACCGGATCAATTCTGCCTCGGAGCTGAAGAGGGAATGGTTCGAAGGGGCCGGCAGCGCGGGTGTCTGCGGGGCGACCTCCACTCCGAAGTGGCTGCTGGAGGAAGTGGCCCGCGGGATAGAAAATTTGCAATAATTCCGTCATTTGACTAAATTTGTCCCGGAATTGTCCGAAATCATTAAAAGAAATCATATTTTATGGCAACAACAGCTGATTTTAAAAACGGCCTTTATCTCAAGTTCAACGACA
>CAVGLS010000026.1:0-28650 GCA_963630225.1 bacterium | reverse complement strand
GCGAAGCTTGTGCGGGAGGGGAAAGTTTTGCAAGTACCTGCACAATGCTTATTTTACAACAAACTTTATTACTTGCGAAACTTGAGTTGTTAACTCCAAATACCAAAAGATATTATGCCAAAAATTGATTTAAGCAAGTACGGTATTAAAGGAACCACGGAAATCCTTTACAATCCAACTTACGAGGTTCTCTACAACGAAGAGACCACCCCGGGACTCGAAGGCTACGACAAGGGTCAGGTGACCGAGCTCGGCGCGATCAATGTGATGACCGGTGTCTATACCGGACGCTCCCCTAAGGACAAGTACATTGTGATGGACAAGAACTCCAAGGACACCGTATGGTGGAACACCCCGGAGTATCCGAACGACAACCACGAGCTCTCCGAGAAGGTATGGAAGGAACTCAAGTCCCTCGCCGTCAAGGAGCTCTCCGGCAAGAGGCTGTTCGTTGTGGACGGTTTCTGCGGCACACACCACGACACCCGTATGAAGGTCCGCTTCGTGATGGAGGTCGCCTGGCAGGCTCACTTTGTGACCAATATGTTCATCCGCCCGCAGAATCAGGCGGAGTTCGACCAGGAGCCCGACTTCATCGTCTACTGCGCCTCCAAGGCAAGGGTTGAGAACTATGAGGAGCTCGGACTCCGCTCCGACACCGCAGTCGCGTTCAACGTGAGCAGCAAGGAGCAGGTCATCCTCAACACCTGGTACGGCGGCGAGATGAAGAAGGGCATGTTCTCCATGATGAACTACTACCTCCCTCTCAAGGGCATCGCTTCAATGCACTGCTCGGCCAACACCGACCTCAACGGCGAGAACACCGCCATCTTCTTCGGTCTCTCCGGCACCGGCAAGACCACCCTCTCCACCGACCCTAAGCGTCTGCTCATCGGTGACGACGAGCACGGCTGGGACGATGAGGGAGTCTTCAACTTCGAGGGCGGCTGCTACGCCAAGGTCATCAAGCTCGACAAGGAGTCTGAGCCGGACATCTACAACGCCATCCGCCGCGACGCGCTTCTGGAGAACGTCACCGTCGACGAGAACGGCAAGATCGACTTCAACGACAAGAGCGTGACCGAGAACACCCGCGTATCTTATCCGATCTACCATATCAACAAAATCGTGCGTCCGGTATCCCAGGGCCCTGCCGCCAAGCAGGTGATCTTCCTCTCCGCCGACGCGTTCGGAGTGCTTCCTCCGGTGTCCATCCTCACCCCGGAGCAGACCAAGTACTACTTCCTCTCCGGCTTCACCGCCAAGCTCGCGGGCACTGAGCGCGGCATCACCGAGCCTACCCCGACATTCTCCGCCTGCTTCGGCCAGGCATTCCTTGAGCTCCCTCCTACCAAGTATGCAGAGGAGCTCGTCAAGAGGATGCAGAAGAGCGGCGCGAAGGCATATCTGGTGAACACCGGCTGGAACGGCACGGGCAAGCGCATCTCCATCCGCGACACCCGGGGCATCATCGACGCCATCCTCGACGGCTCCATCGACAAGGCCCCTACCAAGAAGATCCCTTACTTCAACTTCGAGGTGCCTACCGAGCTCAAGGGAGTCGACACCGGCATCCTCGACCCTCGCGACACCTACGCCGACGCAGGCGTATGGGAGGAGAAGGCCAAGGACCTCGCGGGCCGCTTCATCAAGAACTTCCACAAGTACGAGAACAACGAAGCGGGCAAGGCTCTCGTAGAGGCCGGTCCGAAGCTTTAATACGGTCTTTTAACACACGGAACAGCCCCGGCGCTCTTGCAATGCCGGGGCTGTTTCTTATATGGGAGAAAATGTTATATTTGCGAATATAAACGACAAACTTATGACTATCACCATCATTATCATCGCGGTCGCAGCTGTCCTGGTCATCTGGGGCATCTCGATCCAGAGGGGGCTTGTCAGCAAGGACGAGCTCTGCCGGAACTCAATGAGCCAGATCGGCGTGCAGCAGCAGAGCCGCTGGGACGCGGTCACTTCTCTGGTCAAGCTCACCAAGTCCTACAACGAGCACGAGTACAACACCCTCAGGGACATCATAGCCCAGCGCCGCGAGATCGTCGGCACGAGCAATGCCGCCGACGCATCGGCACAGGAGGACTTCCTCGTCAGCGCAGCGGCCAAGATCCGCGCCGTCGCGGAGCAGTACCCCGAGCTCAAGGCCAGCGAGACCTATATCAAGACTATGGACAGCGTCAACACCTACGAGAACCAGGTGCGCGTCAGCCGTATGGTATACAACGACGCGGTGACCCGGTTCAACCGGGCAGTGCGCCAGTTCCCGGATTCCATCATCGCCGGGATGCTCCGCTTCAGCGTCAAGGACTACCTCAAGGATCCGGGCGGGAAGGCGGAAATGCCGGAAATCAACATATAGTCATGCGCACTTCCGCAGTCCTCGCCGCCGCCCTGCTCCTGATGCAGGGCGCGGCGTTCGCGTATGAGCCGCAGATCCGGGACATCGATATCACTCTCACCCTCCACAGGGACGGCTCGGCCAGCGTATATGAGGCCTGGGACGTCTGCGCCGCCAGCGGCACGGAATGGTATCTCGTACGCAACAATTTGGGAGACATCGACATCCTCGACCTCGCCGTCAGCGACGAGAGCGGGAAGGCCTTCATCAACGAGGGCTATTGGGATGTGGACCGCAGCATCGGAGAAAAAGCCGGCAGATGCGGCATCGTCCACACTTCCAAGGGGATGGAACTCTGCTGGGGCGTGGGCACGCTGGGCGACCACCGCTATGCCGTATCCTACACTATGACCAACGCGGTCAAGTCCCTCGACGACTACGATATGCTCCACCTCCAGCTGGTCTCGCCCGACCTTAGCTCCGCTCCGAAGCATGTCAGAGTCCGCATCAGCGCCGAAGACGCGCAGCTTGACAGCACGGACACCCGCATCTGGGGCTTCGGTTTCGCAGGCAAGGCGTCGCTGCAGGACGGAGCGGCGGTCTTTGAGAGCAGCGTGAGCTTCAGCCGCAGCAGTTCGGTAATAGTCCTTATGCGCTTCGACAAGGGGCTGTTCGAGTCCGGAAGCATCCAGCGCAGGGAGTTCCAGGAGGTGCTGGACAGGGCGCTCGAAGGCTCAAGCTACAGCAGCGGCGGCGACTCTGACGACGGGGACGACTTCTGGGCCTGGATGACGACAGGGTTCTACGGTATCGTTTTTTTACTTCTATTCTATGTTGCGTTTGCAACTAAACATAAGAAGCAAAAGCAGATACTCGGGATCAGGAAGAAAGATGTCGCCTGGAGCCGCGAGATCCCCTACGGCGGCGACCTTGCCCTGTCCTGCCACATCCTCCGCAAACTCGACGAGGAGAAGAAGAGTAACTCCCTCGCCGCCGCGCTGATACTCCGTATGATATATCAGGGGAGCCTCGTCGCCTCAAAGGACAGCCGGGGGATGGTTGAAATCTCGTTCACGGACAAGACTCCGGACAAGGACGACATCCCGGCGAGCAGACTGTACGAGATGATGCAGGATGCCAGCGGCCAGGACAAGATCCTGCAGCATAAGGAGTTCTCTCGCTGGGCCAAGAAGCACGAAGTCCGGGTCGACTCCTGGATCCATAAGTGCGAGAGCTGCGCCGGAGAGAAGCTCAAGCGTGAAGGCTACTACAAGTCAGGCCGCTATACCCCTGAGGAGCAGCGTCAGGCGCAGATTCTGCTCGGGCTGCGCAAGTACCTCTCCGACTTCACCCTGATGAGGGAGAAAGAGACCGTCGAGGCCCATCTCTGGAAGGAATACCTCGTCTTCGGCGCTCTCTTCGGCATAGCGGACAAGGTCGCGAAACAGCTCAAGGATATCAATCCGCAGCTGCTCGAGACCGAGCTGGGATATGACTACCCTACCCTCAACACCCTGATCAACCTCAACAACAGCCTATCCCGCGCCATCACCCGCGCACATGCCGCGCAGACCAGAGACTCCGGCGGCGGCTTCGGGGGCTTCGGGGGCAGCACCTCCTTCGGCGGAGGAGGAGGCTTCAGCGGAGGAGGCAGCGGAGGAGGATCAAGATAAAACGGTCTCCATATGTCGGAATTGACTACCAGCATACAGTATCTGGGCGGTGTCGGCCCCAAAAGGGCCGCTCTGCTCCGCTCCGAGCTTGGCGTAGAGACAATCTCCGACCTTATACGCATCTACCCTTTCAGGTATATCGACCGCAGCGGACTCACCCGCATCTGCGACATCCGTCCGGACCTCGCCTATGTGCAGATCCGTGCCAGAGTCGTTTCCCGGACGCTCTGGGGGCAGGGGTCGGGCATAATCCCCCAGGAGGGGGAGATCCGCTTCGGCGCGGTCAAGCGGCTTTCCGTGACGGTGGATGACGGCAGCGGCAGGATGGAGATGGTGTTCTTCAAGGGTGTCAAGTGGAACTTCAGCCGGCTCGCCCCGGGGAGCGAATTCGTATTCTTCGGGAAGCCTCAGGCCTACGGCCAGCGTATCAGTATTGTCCACCCTGAGGTGGACTCCCCCTCAGAGAGCTCTCCCGCCCGGTCTTCGCTCACGGGAGTCTATCCGAGCACCGAGAAGCTCAAGAACGGCGGCGTCACCGGCAAGGTGATGTGCAGGCTGCAAGCCGCAGCCCTTGCGCTCTGCATTCCGGAGGTCGAGGAGTCTCTGCCGGACTATCTGGTGGCCTCCAAGGGGCTCTGCTCCCTGAAGCAGGCACTATACAACATCCACTTCCCAAAGGACGGCGAGGCCCTCGCAAGGGCTGTCCGGCGACTCAAGTACGAGGAGCTCTTCCTGCTTCAGCTCTCTCTGCTCAAGCAGAAATATGTCCGTTCCCGGGGAGCGGTGGGGCTCAAGATGCCCCGGGTCGGGGACGATTTCCTCGCCTGCTACAATTCTCTCCCCTACAGTCTCACGGGGGCGCAGCGCAAGGTGATGCACGAGATCCAGTCCGACCTCACGGGAGGCCGGCAGATGAACCGTCTGCTGCAGGGGGATGTGGGTTCGGGCAAGACGCTGGTGGCGGTGCTGAGCTGCCTGCTGGCGGTAGACAACGGCTTCCAGGCCTGCATCATGGCCCCGACCGAGGTGCTGGCACGGCAGCACGCCGCCAATATCGCCCGATATCTCGCCCCGACTTCCGTGCGCAGCGCGGTCCTGACCGGCAGCAGCTCCGCAAAGGAGCGCCGCGAGATACACGCTGGGCTGGAGGACGGCAGCATAGGGATCATAGTCGGCACGCACGCGCTGATCGAGGACAATGTCGTGTTCCGTAACCTGGGGCTCGCCGTGATCGACGAGCAGCACCGCTTCGGCGTGGACCAGAGGGCAAAGCTCTGGGCGAAGAACAGCCCCGCCCCGCACATTCTGGTGATGACCGCCACCCCTATCCCGCGCACGCTGGCGATGACATTCTACGGCGACCTCGACGTCTCTGTGATCGACGAACTGCCTCCGGGGCGCAAACCCGTGCAGACCATCTGCATCGGCGAGAACCGCAAGGGGGCCATGTACCGCTTCATCCGCGAGCAGATAGCCTCCGGCAGGCAGGCGTTCATAGTCTACCCGCTGATATTCGAGAGCGAGAAGATAGACCTGCAGAACCTCCAGAAAGGCTACGAGGAGATAGTCCGCGCCTTTCCGCTGCCGGACTACAAGGTGGCGATAGTCCATGGGCAGCAGAGTTCCGAGGAGAAGAGCTTCAATATGGCCGCCTTCGCTCAGGGTCGGGCCGACATCCTAGTCTCCACCACGGTCATCGAGGTCGGGGTCGACGTGCCCAACGCTTCCGTGATGGTGATCGAGAGTGCGCAGCGCTTCGGCCTCAGCCAGTTGCACCAGCTGCGCGGCAGGGTCGGACGCGGAGCGGAGAAGTCCTACTGCATACTCGTCAAGGACAAGAAGACCTCCGGAGAGGCGCAGCAGCGGCTGGAGCTCATGTGCTCCACCGAAGACGGCTTCGAAATCGCGGAGCAGGACATGAAGATGCGCGGGCCCGGCGACCTGGAGGGCACGCAGCAGAGCGGCCTCCCTATCAATCTCTCCATCGCCTCCCTCGCCAAGGACGGGGAACTGCTCTCCGAGGCGAGGTCCGACGCCGCCCGCGTGCTGGAAGCCGACCCCGGCCTCTCCCGTCCGGAGAACGCCGTGCTGCTGCGCGAGCTGAGGAAAGACAAATACGAGATACGTGACTACAGCCGCATCAGTTGAGTCAGGACTCCGGGCGGTCTTTGGCGGAAAATGAGTATATTTGCAGCATTATGAAGAAATTTTTATGCTTTGCCATTTCAGCGACGATAGTTATGGCTTGTACCACTAAACCTGCAGAAAGCGGCTACATAGGCCCTTCGGACATCAAGATCGACAACGGGGTGATGACTCCGGAAACCCTGCTCGCGCTCGGAAGACTCTCCGACCCGCAGCTCTCGCCGGACGGCGGCAAGATACTCTACGGCGTATCCTACACCTCCGTCCCGGACAACCGCAGCTGCCGCAATCTCTTCGTCTGCAACCCGGACGGCTCGGGCAGGACTCAGATCTCCCGCTACGCATCTTCTGTCAGCAACGCCCGCTGGTCCAAGGACGGCTCGAAGGTATATTTCATCTACAAGTCCCAGATCTATGCGGCCCCTCTCACGGGGGGAAGGCTCGGCAAGATGACGAAAATCTCCGACATTCCCGCGGGGGTCAGCGGATTCAGCATCTCTCCGGACGAAGCCAACATCATCTATATCAGCTCTATAAAGAACACCGCAGTCGAGCAGCCCGCCGACTCTGACCCTGCCCTCGACAAGGCTCAGGCCTACGCGACCGAGGACCTGATGTACCGCCACTGGGACCACTGGGTGACCGAAGTGCCGCGCTCCTATGTCGCTCCGCTGGGAGGCGCCGTCATCACCCCGGACAACTCGTTAGACATCCTCGGCACAGAGGAGCTCTACGAACTCCCGACCGAACCTTTCGGCGGCATAGAGCAGCTCGCATGGGCCCCGGACAGCAGGCACATAGCCTATTCCTGCCGCAAGAAGACCGGCAAGCAGTACGCTTTCAGCACCAACAGCTGCATCTATCTCTATGACATAGTCTCCGGACAGACCCTTGCGGTCACCTCTTCCGGCGGTTACGACACCGACCCGGTCTTCAGCGAGGACGGCAGGCATCTCGCCTGGATATCTATGGCAAGGGACGGCTACGAGGCCGACCGGCAGAGGCTTATGGTCTGCGACGTCACGCTCGGGGACACGATGGAAGCCGGGCCGGTGCGCGACCTGAGCTCCACTTTCGACCACGACATAGCCGGGCCGGTCTGGCACGGGGAGGAGATTTTCTTCAACTCCCTCGTCTCCGAAGGCATCCAGGGGATCTTCTGCATCGACCTCAGCGGCGACGTGCAGCGCGTCACCGGGACTGACTGGTGGTACGACTTCGACTCGCCGTTCGCCGTCATCGACTCCGAGGACGGAGTGAAGATGCTCACATCCTACGCCAGCCTGAAGTTCCCTACGGAGCTCGTCGCCGTGGATGTCACGGCTGACGGCACGTCCTACAGGCAGATCACCGACGAGAACGGGCACATATTCTCACAGCTCGACGACATCACTTCCGAGAGCGTGCTGGTGGAGACGGTGGATCACAAGCAGATGCAGTGCTGGATCACCTACCCGCCGCACTTTGACCCGGGCAAGGTCTATCCGGCCATAGAAATCGTGCTGGGAGGCCCGCAGGGCACCAATTCCCAGGACTGGAGCTACAGATGGTGCTATCGTTTGATGGCGCAGCAGGGCTATATAGTCATACGTCCCAACCGCCGCGGCACGACCGCCTTCGGGCAGGAGTGGAAGGAGCAGATCTCCGGAGACTACAGCGGGCTGAATATGCAGGACTATCTCAGCGCGGGCCGCTACATCAAGAGCAAGCCTTATGTCGGCAAGCTCGCCTGCGTCGGGGCTTCCTACGGCGGGTATTCCGCCTATATGCTTGAGGGTCTGCACGGTGACCTCTACGACTGCTTCATAGCGCACGCCGGCATCTTCGACGAGAAGGCCCTCTGGTACACCACGGAAGAGATGTGGTTCGCCAACTGGGACAACGGCGGGCTCAAGGAGTACGCCTACACCCCGGGGAAGGTGGGTCCGGCCGGCGACGGCATCACTTTCGGAGGCATGCAGCAGGCCGGCGCACCGTACGCAAGCACTGCAAAGGCACGCAAGCACTACGCCAACGACCCTTCTTCAATGGTCACCAAATGGCATACCCCTATACTCTGCATCCACGGGATGATGGACTTCCGCATCCCATACACCCAGGGGATGGCCGCGTTCAACACCGCCCAGATGATGGGAGTGCCGTCGAAGCTCGTCATCTTCCCGGAGGAGACCCACTGGGTGCTGCAGCCGCAGAACTCCCTCTACTGGCACAGGACCTTCTACGACTGGCTCGACCGCTGGATGAAGTAACGCGATGAAACTCAAGCAAATAGTCAGCCATATCGAGGCTCTTGCGCCGCTCTCCGCACAGGACGGCTTCGACAACTCCGGTCTGCAGGTAGGATTTCCGGAGCAGGAGATAGAAAGGGTGCTCGTCTGCCTCGACGTCACGGAGGAGGTGCTCCGGGAAGCGGAGCGCAAGGGCTGCGGGCTCATAGTCTCGCACCACCCCCTGCTCTTCCACCCGCTCAGGCAGGTGAGCGACTCCAGCTACCAGCAGCGCTGCGTAGTCGCCGCGCTCAAAGCCGGGACAGCGATATACTCCGCACACACGAGCCTCGACAACTCTCAGGGAGGAGTCAACCATAAGATTGCCGAGATCATAGGCCTGGAGGGGCTGAGCTGGCTCTCGCCCAAGGAGGGCGCCGATGCCGGCTCAGGACTCGTGGGCACGATGCGGGATCCGCTGCCCGACGGCGAATTCCTCGATCTGGTGAAGACCCGCTTCAAGGTCGCCTCGCTCAGACACTCGGAGCCTTGCGGCAAGATTGTCCGACGGGTTGCGCTCTGCGGCGGCGCGGGGGCGTTCCTGCTTCCGGACGCGATACGCGAAGGTGCGGACTGCTTCGTCTGCGGCGAGTTCCACTACCACGACTATTTCGAGAACGGCGGAGTACTGCTCGCCGAGCTGGGACACTACCAGAGCGAGCAGTACACCTCCGAACTTCTGAGCGAGAGTCTCCGCAGCGCCTTCCCCGGGCTTGAAGTATCTGTCACGGAGACATATACCAATCCTATAAGATACAGATAGATGAATTTGAGTTCCGCAAGAGTGCGGGACACAGAACCTAAGCAGATGCATTCCAAATATATCGAAGACGGCATAGTGAGCTGCTATATGTCCGACTGCCATCACCTGCTCCGTCCCGAGTCGTTTCTCGACCTCGCGCAGCAACTCGCCGTCAAGGCTGCGCAGGTGCAGAGTTTCAGCGACAGCGCGCTGAAGAAGTTCAACTGCGCGTGGGTGCTCGCGAGGATGCGGACCCGCTTCGAGAAGAGCGTGCGCTTCGACGAGAACATCCGCCTCGAGACCTGGCATAAAGGCCTCAGCGGGCTCTATTTTCTCCGCGACTACCGGCTGCTGGACTCCCGTGGCGAGGTCGCAGTCAACTCCACCAGCTCCTGGATCGTGATGAACCTCGACTCCCGGCACATCTGCCGCGACGAGGAGGTCCTGTCCCTGATACCTCAGGAGCCGCAGAGTCCGGACTCCGCCATCGAGGAGCCCTGTCCGAGGCTCGCTTTCCCCCACGGAGCGGAGCTTAACCGGATCGGCACGCACCGTGTCGCCTGGTCGGACGTGGACTACAACGGGCACGCCAACAATGTCAAATATACGGTGTGGGCGCTCGACAATCTGCCGCCCGAACTCGTCTTCGGGCATAGTCTGAGCGAAGTGAGCATCAATTTCAACAAGGAAGTGCGTGCCGGGGACACGGTGACTCTATACCACGCGGAAGCCGACGGGGCGCATATGGTGGAGGGCCGCTCCGGCGACCATCAGGTGTTTATCGAAAAGCTGGTGTTCGAGCCTTAAGCCTTCTTCTCCGGGCGCAGTCTGGCGTACTTGAGCAGGAGGAGCTTCTCTCCGAAGGAGTCGAAGTCGATCACCGCCTTCATCTCCGGAGCGCTGCCGCTGAGCTTGAGGATAAGTCCCGCACCGAACTTCTCGTGCTCGACTCTCTCGCCTACCCGCAGTTCCCTCATATCCACCGCCTTGAAATCGGGGTCTATGCTACGCAGAGGCCTGCCCGGAGCTGAGGTCTGCGCCGGCCTGCGGACAATTGCGGAAGTCCGGGCTGATGAAGACTGATGCGGGCTGGCCGGGCGCTTCTCATAGCTGACGCGGGACGACTGCCCGTAGCTGCCGGAAGAGTTCCGCGCCAGGCGGTCCAGCCGTCCGCCGACGAATCTGGAGCCGAAGCCTCCCCATTCGTGAGTGACGCGGGCATCGTCAAAGTCTTCGTCGTCAAGCGGATTCTCTATATACTGAGGGTCGATCTCCCGGATGAAGCGTGAGGGGGCGTTGCTCTCGTGCTTGCCGTTGCGCATACGGGTGCCGGCGAACGACAGCTCCACCGCCTTGCCGGCGCGAGTGACGGCCACATAGAAGAGCCGCCTCTCCTCCTCGATGCTCTGCGCCCCGGAGAGCATCGACAGGCTCGGGAAGAGGTTCTCCTCCAGCCCGGACACGAACACATAGGGGAACTCAAGCCCCTTGGCGGAGTGGACGGTCATCAGCGCCACCTTGTTGTCCTCCTCGCCGGAGGAGACGTCCACATTGCTCAGCAGCGACACATTCTCCAGATAGTCGTCGAGGGTCACGGTCTCCATCGGCTCGTCCGAACCCTCGGCCTCCTCCTGCCTGTCCTCGATGAATGAGGCCACGGAGTTGAGCAGTTCGTCGACGTTCGCCATTCTGGCCAGTCCCTCGATGCTGCTGTCGGACTTATACCAGACATATAGCCCGCTCTTCTCGGCTATGGTCTGCGCGACCGTATGCGCGTCGGTCACCCGGACCAACTCGGAGAGGGACTCGATCATAGTGCAGAAAGGCTGCAGCTTGGCTATGCTCCGGGCCGCCCGGAACAGCGGAGTCCCGTCGGCGGCGGCCTTTGCCTCCACCTGACGGAGAGTCGCGTCGCCTATGCCCCTCGCCGGCTTGTTGACCACCCTGCGGAACGACTCGTCGTCGGAGGGATTGACCGCCAGCTTGAAGTAGGCCATAAAGTCCTTGACCTCCGCACGGTCGAAGAACGAGTTGCCGGAATATATCATATACGGCACATTCCTGCGCCTGAGCTGCTCCTCGAGCACCCGCGACTGCGCATTGGTCCTGTAGAGTATCGCGAAGTCCTTGTAGCGGCAGCGGGTCTGTCGCATCCTCGCAAGGATTTCGGAGACTATCGACACGGCCTCGTCGCCCTCGGTATAGGATTTCAGCAGTCTTATCTTCTCCCCGGCCTCGCCCACGGCGTAGCACTTCTTGGGGATGCGGCCCGCATTGTGCTCTATGAGCGAGTTGGCGGCATCCACTATGGTGCCCGTGGAGCGGTAGTTGCGCTCCAGACGAAAGAGCCTGCACTCCGGATAGTCCTTCCTGAAATTGAGTATATTCTCGATCTTCGCTCCCCGGAACGCATATATCGACTGGCTGTCGTCCCCCACCACGCAGATGTTGCAGTGGAACTGCGCCAGCTTCTTCAGTATCAGGTACTGGGCGAAGTTGGTGTCCTGGTACTCGTCGACCATTATATATGAAAACCTGTCAGAGATCGCGAGCAGGGCGTCCCTGTTGTCGCGCAGCAGGTAGTTCATATTCAGCAGGATGTCGTCGAAGTCCATAACCCCCGCCTGCTTGAGCTTCTGCTGGTAGAGGGCGTAGAGCTCGCAGAGCCGCGGACGGCGGCTGTGGGCGTCGGCGGTCATCATCTCAGTGTTGCTCCGGTAGCCGCCCGGGGTGACGAGGTTGTTTTTCGCCATCGATATCCTGGACAACACGTCCTTGGGCTTGTAGACCTTGTCGTCGAGCCCCATCTCCCTGATGCAGGCCTTGATTGCGCTGACCGAGTCGGAAGTGTCGTAGATGGTGAACCTCTCCGGGTAGCCGAGACTGGCGGCGTATTCCCTCAGGAAGCGTACGAACACGGCGTGGAAAGTGCCCATCACGAGCCTGCGGGCCGCCTTGTCCCCCACCATATCGGCGATGCGGACCTTCATCTCCCCCGCCGCCTTTTTGGTAAAGGTCAGCGCAAGTATGCGGGAGGCCTCAACGCCCCCTGCAAGTATGTACGCTATACGGCTGGTAAGTACTCTGGTCTTGCCGGAACCCGCTCCGGCCACTATCAGCACCGGTCCCTCCACACATTCCACCGCCTTTTTCTGCTCTTCGTTCAATCCCTGAAGAACGGCATTCATTTTATCCGTCATAACGCCGCGAAATTACGAAAAAATGAGTAAATTCGCAGCGCATTTTGCAAATCATATTAATGTCATCATAAATGTCACAAAACATCGTTTTGAAAAAAGGTCTGAACATCCCCATCACGGGAGAAGCAGAACTTCGCGTCTCCAAGGCGATTGCTCCGGGCATTGTGGCGGTCTGTCCGACCGACTTCAAGGGCCTCCTGCCGCGACTTCTGGTCAAGGAGGGAGACTCCGTGCTCTGCGGCTCTCCGGTCATTGCAGACAAGAAGAACTCTGACATCCTGCTGGCCTCTCCGGTAAGCGGAACGGTCAAGGAGCTCGTCAGGGGCGACAAGCGCAAGCTGCTCGCGGTCCTCATCGAGGCCGACGGCGAGCAGAAGAGCGTCGATTTCGGAGCGAAGGACCCGTCCGGCCTGAGCGCAGACCAGGTGAAAGAATCCCTCCTGCAGAGCGGCCTGTGGCCTTGGCTCATCCAGCGGCCTTATGGCATCGTCGCCGACCCGCAGATCAAGCCTAAGGCGGTCTTCGTATCGTCATTCAGCACCGCGCCGCTTGCGGCGGACAGCGAGTTCTGTCTTGCGGACCAACTCAAGGCCATCCAGGCCGGAGCTGACGCCCTGGGCAAGCTCACCGACGGGGGCGTGCACATCGGCATCGACGCCTCGAAGCAGTCGTCCCCATTCGCGAAGCTCACCGGAGTTAAGCTGCACGGCTTCAAGGGCAAGCACCCTGCAGGCAACGTCGGGGTGCAGATCAGCCACATCTCCCCTATCCTCAAGGGCGAGACCGTATGGACAGTGTCACTTGAGGGGCTCGCCGCCATCGGCAGGCTCTTCACCACGGGACGCTATGACGTCCGCCGCAAGGTGGCCGTCACCGGACCTATGGCCATCGAGCCGAGCTATGTCGAGACCGTCCCGGGCATGCCGCTCAAGGAACTCGCACCATACTACGGCGGAGCCCCGGAGGGCATACGCTTCATCAGCGGGGATGTGCTCAGCGGCAGAAACGCCGGCGCGGAGGGCTATCTCGGATACTTTGACTCCCAGGTCACCCTCATCCGCGAGGGCGTGGAGCAGGAGCTGCTCGGCTGGGCCCGCCCACTGCGCTGCGGGCAGTACAGCCGCGACCACAGCTACTTCTCCTGGCTCACTCCGTGGAGGAAATACGATATGACCACCAACCTGCACGGCGGGGTGCGCGCGTTCCTGATGAACGACGGCTACTACGCCAAGGTCCTCCCTATGGACATCTATCCGGTCTATCTCACCAAGGCCTGCCTTGCGGGAGACATCGACAAGATGGAGCAGTTCGGCATCTATGAGGTGCTTCCGGAAGACCTCGCGCTCTGCGAGTTCATCGACCCGAGCAAGAACAACATTCAGGACATCATAGCAAAAGGCATTGACCTGATGCTCAAGGAAATGGCTTAAAGGTATGAACAAGATTTTCGAAAAAGGCGGCAAACTTCACTGGCTGCACTCTACAGTTGATGCTTTCGAGACTTTCCTCCGCGTCCCGGGCACGGTGACCCTCAAGGGTTCGCACGTGCGCGACGCCATCGACCTCAAGCGCATCCTCATCATCGTCGTCGTGGCCGCGGCTCCGGCAGCCCTCTTCGGCATGTGGAATGTCGGCTATCAGCACAGCCTCGCCATAGGTCAGACCGGGATCGACATCCTCGGCAACTTCTGGTACGGTTTCCTCAAGGTGCTTCCGCTCTATCTCGTGTCCTACATCGTGGGTCTGGGCATAGAGTTCGCCTCCTGCCAGATACGCGGCGAGGAGGTCAGCGAGGGCTACCTCGTGTCGGGATTCTTCATCCCGCTCATAGTTCCTGTGGACATCCCTCTCTGGATGCTCGCGGTAGCCGTGGCGTTCGCCGTCATCTTCGGCAAGGAGGTCTTCGGCGGCACCGGCATGAACATCTGGAACCCTGCGCTCCTCACCCGCGCGTTCCTCTTCTTCTCCTACCCCAACTATATGTCCGGCTCCAGCTGCTGGATTTCGTACAGGCCGGGCGAGAAGCTCGTGGACGGATTTACAGGAGCGACCCCGCTTGCGCTTGACGGCGCTTCGGCGCAGTACGGCACCGGCTTCCGGGACCTCTTCATCGGCACGGTTCCGGGCTCGGTGGGAGAGACTTCCGTGATAGCCATCCTCATCGGTGCTCTCATCCTCATCTGGACCGGCGTGGCCAGCTGGAAGATTATGGCGGGCTGCGTCGCCGGCGCTCTTGCCGTCGGTCTCATCGGCGACCTCGCCGGGATAACGAGCATCCCTTGCTATATGCAGCTGCTCTACGGCGGATTCGCTTTCGGCACCGTCTTTATGGCCACCGACCCTGTGACTTCGGCCCAGACGGAGTGCGGCAAATGGATCTACGGCATCCTCATCGGCGCTCTCTGCATCCTGGTAAGGCTCTTCAACCCGGGCTATGT
Source organism: bacterium (assembly GCA_963630225.1). Lineage (GTDB taxonomy): Bacteria > Bacteroidota > Bacteroidia > Bacteroidales > UBA932 > Cryptobacteroides. The sequence goes on along the minus strand of CAVGLS010000026.1, from coordinate 13,832 downwards.
CGAGGGTATGATGCTCGCCATCCTGCTGTGCAACACCTTTGCGCCGCTCATCGACCACACGGTGGTCACGGTTCACCTTTCCCGCAGGGCAAAGAAAATTAAAGTCGCATAGATATGAATACCAACGGAAATGTCTATACAGTCATCTACACGGCAATAGTTGTCGTGGTAGTTGCAGCGGCGCTCGCCTTTACGGCAATGACGCTTGCTCCCAAGCAGGACGCCAACGTCAAGGCCGAAACTCTCTCCCAGATGATGGTCGCAGCCGGCATCGGCACTATGGACCAGATCACCGCCGAGGGCAACGACGCGGTGCTCCGGAAGTATTCCGAAGCCATCTCCAGGGCATTCGTGATCGACCTCAAGGGTATGAAAGTCCGCGACCTCGGGACGGAAAAGTCCGATATCGAGCTCATCGACAATCTCAAGCCGCAGAATGTGGCCATCACCAAGAGCGGCGAGCCTGCGCTCCCGGTCTATGTCTTCAAGTCCGGAGTAACGGTCATCCCGGTCTACGGCGCGGGCCTCTGGGGGCCGATATGGGGCTACCTGGCCCTGCAACCCGACCTCAGGACCATCTCCGGAGCATACTTCGACCACGCGAGCGAGACTCCCGGTCTGGGAGCCAAGATCAAGGACGAAGCCTGGTTCAGGGAGCAGTTCGTAGGCAAGAAGCTTGATCTCGACGGCGGCTCAAAGGCCTTCGATGTCGTCAAGGGCGGCGCTCCGGAAGGAGCTGAAAGCGCAGTCGACGCCATCACCGGGGCCACCATCACCAGCCAGAAGCTCGGCGCCGCCATCAACACCTGGGTGGCGGCCTACAGGGAATATCTTCGCAACAGCGTTGCGGCAACAAGTACGGAGGAATAAGTCATGGGCAATCTTAAAGAAACAATCCTCAATCCTATACTCAAGGGGAATCCGGTAACCGTCCTGATCCTCGGCATATGCTCCTCGCTCGCCGTCACCGTGCAGCTGAAGGGAGCCTGCGTGATGGGGCTTTCGGTGATGGTCGTCACGGCGCTCTCCAGCTTCGTGGTCTCCCTGATGCGTAACACCATCCCTAACCGCGTGCGCATCATCGTGCAGCTCGTGGTCGTGTCGCTGATGGTGATCGTAGTCGACCAGTTCCTCAAGGCGTACTCCTACACCATCGAGAAGCAGCTGTCCGTCTATGTGGGCCTCATCATCACCAACTGTATCGTGATGGGGCGCATCGAGGCGTTCGCCCTCGGCAACAAGCCGATCCCTTCGCTGCTCGACGGTCTGTCCAACGGTTTCGGCTACGCGCTCATCCTCGTGGTCGTGGCGTTCTTCCGCGAGCTTCTCGGAAGCGGCACGCTCTTCGGAATGCAGGTGCTCCCTGCCGGTTATATTGCAAACAATCTTGTGATCCTGCCTCCGTTCGCCCTCATCCTTCTGGGATGCCTCATCTGGATACAGAGGGCCTGCGACAAGGATCTCCAGGAGAAATAACAGCGAGACAAGATGGAATATATCAATTTGTTTGTAAGGTCAATTTTCATTGACAATATGATCTTCGCATACTTCCTCGGTATGTGTTCATACCTGGCGGTATCGAAGAATGTGAAGACGGCCCACGGCCTCGGACTCGCTGTCATCTTCGTGCTTTTCTGCACGCTTCCGCTCAACTACCTCATCGACAAGTTCCTCCTGCTTCCGGGGGCTCTCTCCTGGATCAGTCCGAAGTTTGCCGACATCGACCTGAGCTTCCTGAGCTTCATCATCTTCATCGCGGTGATAGCGGCGTTCACGCAGCTCGTCGAGATGATCGTGGAGAAGTATCTCCCGTCCCTCTACTCTTCGCTCGGCATCTACCTGCCGCTCATCGCCGTCAACTGCGCCATCCTCGGCGGCTCCCTCTTTATGGAGCAGAAGGATTTCGCAAACCTCGGCGAGTCGGCGGTCTATGCGCTCGGCTCGGGCATCGGCTGGTATCTCGCCATCGTCTGCCTTGCGGCCATACGCGAAAAGATGTCATACTGCAACGTGCCGAAGCCGCTCAAGGGCATAGGCATCACATTCATCACGGTGGGGCTGATGGGCATCGCGTTTATGATTTTTATGGGATTCAGTCTATAGGAGGACAGGGATATGAGTACAACGGTTATTTCAGCTATAGCGATCATTACGATCATCACGGTTCTCCTCGTGGTCATTCTGCTTGTCGTCAAGGAGCGCATCACTCCTAAGGGGACTATCAGGATCGATATCAACAACGGCAAGAAAGAGCTCGACGTGACTCCCGGCAACTCGCTGATGAGCACCCTCGCGGGCGAGAAGATACTTCTCCCGTCCGCCTGCGGCGGCAAGGCGAACTGCGGCCAGTGCAAGGTCCAGGTGCTTGAGGGCGGCGGGGAGATACTCCCTACCGAGGTGGGCTTCTTCAACCGCAAGCAGATCAAGGACGGCTGGAGACTGGGCTGCCAGGTCAAGGTCAAGGAGAATATGAAGATCCAGGTGTCCGAGTCTGCGCTCTCCGTCAAGAAGCTCGAGTGCGAGGTCATCTCCAACCACAACGTGGCCACCTTCATCAAGGAGTTCACGGTCAAGCTCCCGGAGGGCGAGCATCTCGACTTCAAGAGCGGCGAGTACATCCAGATAGACATTCCAGCCTACCACCTGTATTTCAAGGATATAGAGGTAGAGCCGGAGTATCGTGGGGACTGGGAGAAATACGGCTTCTTCAATCTGGAGTCCGTCAACCCGGAGCCTACGGTCAGAGCCTACTCTATGGCCTCCTATCCGGGCGAGAAGGGCATCATCAAGCTCAATGTCCGCATAGCGACTCCTCCGTTCGACCGCAGCGTCCCTAAGGAGCAGGGTCCTAAGCTTCTGCCGGTGAACCCGGGCATCGCCTCATCCTATGTCTTCACCCGCAAGCCGGGCGACAAGGTGATGATCAGCGGCCCTTACGGAGAGTTCCTCCTCCCGGAGAACGACCCGGACAACATCGAGTATATCTTCGTCGGAGGCGGCGCAGGTATGGCTCCGCTTCGCAGCCACATCATGCAGCTCTTCAAGACGCTCAAGACGGGCCGCAAGGTCAGCTTCTTCTACGGGGCGAGAGCCCTCGTCGAGGCTTTCTATCTTGAGGACTTCGCGGAGCTCGAGAAGAAGTTCCCGAACTTCAAGTTCTATCTGGCCCTCGACCGTCCGGACCCTGCCGCGGATGCCGCAGGCGTGGCCTATACCCCGGGCTTCGTGCACAATGTGATGTACGAGACCTACCTCAAGGCCCACGAGACCCCGGAGGATATCAAGTACTTTATGTGCGGTCCTCCTATGATGGTCGCTTCGGTCAACAAGCTGCTCGACTCCCTCGGAGTTCCGGTGGAGAACATACTCTACGACAACTTCGGCGCATAGCGACCCCTCTTACAGTTGCAACGAACCCGCCCCGGACTCCGGTCCTCGGGCGGGTTTGCCGTAGGCTTCGTGCTGATGGTGGCGCCTGACGCCGTGCCGGGATGAGGATGACCTGCAATCTCAGGACTCCACAAGACCGCTCCGTCTGCGCTTCCAGTTGAGAACCGGAAGGAGGAAGGAGACAACGGCGGCTCCGAGCCAAAACCAGCTGACGGCGGAGTAGTCGTGCATGGTCACGGTCTCGCCGAGGCTGTTGACCGCTTCATAGCTGTGTCCGTCAAGCAGCAGCCCCGTTATGATGTTCTGCATCCCTGCCGCCGCGTATGACGCGACTCCCACTATGCCTATGGCCGCTCCCGTAGCCTTCCGCGGCACAAGGTCAATAGCCATCAGGCCGCCGAGGAACGAGATGAGAACCCCGATGGCGACCCCGAAAAGCACCATCGAAAGAACGAGGACAAAGTGGCTTCCCCCGCCGAAGAGGAAGAGCGCAAGCGCCACAGCCTCAAGCACTCCGGCCACAAATGCCGGATATCTCCTGTCGCCCCGGAACACCTTGTCCGAAAACCATCCGGAGAAAACGGTGCCGATCACTCCGAAAATCGGATTGACGCCGATGATGGCGGCAGCCTCCGCAAGGGAGTAGCCGTAGCTCTCCTGAAGGAAAATGATCCCCCACTCGTTGACGGCATAGCGGCTCATATACATAAAGGCGCTGGAAAGGGCGAGCACCCACACCCCCGGATTGCGGATCACCGCCGCCTGGATCCTGCGGGTCTGGTCGGCGTCGGTGACGGCCTTTTCCGGCATCTTCTCGCCGGAGAGTTCCTCGATGCCCGGAAGCCCCCTGCTCTCGGGGGTGTCGTGCATCCAGAAGAGAATCAGAAGAACTCCCAGAACGCCCGCGCAGGCGGCGCCGAAAAAGCCCCACCTCCATCCGAAAGCCGCCACAATCGAACCCACGAAGATGAAGGAGAGCCCCTCGCCGATATTGTGGGAGGCGCTGAAGAATCCGTAGTATGTCCCCCTTATCTTGAGGGGAAACCATCTTGAAAGGCCGACTATGGCAGACGGAGCGCCCATAGACTGCGCCCAGCCGTTGAGGGTCCACATCGCGGCAAAGACCGCAAAGACAAGCGAACTGCTCCACCCGGCCTTGGCGGCGCTCACTCCGAGGATGCCCATTATGAAATTGGCGGCGGCGGACACGATCAGCCCGGTAGCCATAAAGCGCTTGATGTTGGCCGAATCCACCAGAAAGCCGTTGACGAGCTTGCCCACTGCATAGGTCCAGTAGAGGCAGGCTCCGATGATGCCGAGCTGGGTGGCGTTAAGCAGCCCCAGCTCTATGAGCGGCTGCTTCATCACGCCCATCGACATCCGGCACACATAGAAGAGTGCGTAGCCCAGAGTCACGGCAACGAAGGTCCGGAAGCGTTCCCGCCTCCAGACCTTCTGAACCTTGTCATCAGGCACCTTCATCACCGAAGGCGCAGAGATACCGTAGAAATTCATATCCTAAACTAATCGTGCAAACCTTTGTCTCTCAAGTATTTCAACAGATACTCCGCACGGTCGGTCTGGATAATGCCTGCGCCGAGCGTGTCTATCAGATAGCCGAATGCGGCATCCGGGTCTTCCAGCGAAAGATCATCGTCGTGGCCGCCGCAGAGGCGGTCCCAGAGGGTGTTGTACCAGATGAGCGCCTCTCCGTCCAGACGGGAGCGCGTCCGCCGCGCCAGTCCGTCATCCCCGGCGTACACAATCTCATAGGCGGCAGGTCGCATAGTGCTCAGGAATCCTTCCATCAGGGCTTCGGCTCCGGGCAGTTCGATGTTGACTACCGGCATATAGATGATCTCGCCGAGCATGTCTCCGTAGTCTGCCAGCACCTCCCCTGCGGGTCTGCCGCCTTTCATTATTATATGCCGCGACATCCCTGTCCTCTCAAGTATCGGGACTATCAGGCTGAAATATCTGTCGGCCTTGTCGAGATTGAGCAGCACCCTGCCCTTTGCCGCGAGCAGAGCCTCCTCCAGGGTCGGCACCGTGTGCTTCGTGCGTATACCGCAGCCGTTTTTCAGTTTCAGCGTCCGGAGCGAGTCCATAGTCCAGTCGCAGACGCGTCCCTTGCCCGTCGTCGTGCGGTTCAGCGTCGCGTCGTGCATCAGGATCAGGACACTGTCCCGGGTCATCTGCAGATCAAGCTCGACTATGTCGACTCCGACAGAGATCGAGTGCTCAATCGCCGCAATCGAGTTCTCGGGCGCATATCTCCAGTCGCCGCGGTGGGCGACCACGAGTACGGAGCCCGGCTCGCGCGAGAGGATCCGCTCCCTGATGGAGTCGGCACGCCTCTCCGTCCTCTCGGAGTTTCCGCCCCTGGAGCCCGCCACCAGGACGGGCGCGAGGAGCAGCACCAACAATAACCTATTCATCATCATTTAAGCATTCCGTTTTTCCATATGAGCCTCTCACCCCAGAAAGGCATGTAAGAGTTCGCGCAGTCCAGAAGCGAAGCCCTTGCGAGTCCCTGCTGCAAGGTCCAGCGCGAGGAGTCAGGGTCGGTGTGAGAGAGTTCGAGGATGTGCGAGAGAAGCACATGCTCCGGCATCAATACCTTCCCTATCACATTGTTCTCAGTGAGCTCGTTAGGGGCGTAGCGCGGGATATACACATCGACCTCCGACACTGCGCCGTACTGGGAGGCCGTGAAGTTGGAGTCGCCCGAATGCATCAGCGTGAAGCCTCCGCAGTCGATCCGGAACACGGTCACGGGGACATTCTTCTGCGCATCGTTGTTGTGGCTGGTGATGAAGCTGTGTATCTTGAAGCCGCCTATCACATAGTCCTTTGCTGTCTTCGATGTGTACCCGTAGCCCGGCGTGTCGAGGAAGTTCTGCACCACGGGCTTCCCCACCGACATCATTGCCTCGATGAGGGCCTCGGACTTGTGGTCCTGGTGGATATGCGTGATGCAGATGAAGTCCAGATACGGCTCAAGTTCCGCCGCCCTGCGGTGGAAAATATCCACCCCGAAGCATCCCGACGGGGTTTTCACCACATATCCCATATTGTAGAGGAGATAGATGTGCACCTCGCCTCCGGATGGCTTTTCGTTCTTCACTCCCTCAAGCACTCGCCCGAACGCCGCGTCATAGCAGCAAAGGATGTCCTCGCTCTTCACCAGAGAGCCCGCCAGCCACTCCTCCGCAGTGAGGAAACTCTTGAAAGTGGAGGCGGAGAGCGCATCCGCAAAGCCCTGTATCGTAGCGAACAGGGCTTTGCGTGAAGTCAGATCGGCATCTGCGGGAGAGGTCTTCCACAGACTCTCCATCACCGCGATGGCTTCGCTGCGCTTGGGCCGGGGTTCATCCTGACCGCGGTTCCCCTGCTTCTCGCACGAGGTGCAGAAGAGGAGAAGCGCAGCAGGAAGCAGAAGCCTTGCATATTTCAGCAACTTTGTCGGCACCGTTTACTTAAGTGAATTTGTCCCCTGGAGATTGCCTCCGCGCATCGGCCATCCACCCGCAGCGAGAGCGGTCTTGATGTCGTATGCGGAGACGGAGCCGTTAGTGCCGTAGTAGATCCGCCGGTCAGGGCCTATGGACACCGGACTCATAACCTGCACCCCGATGTTCATCACCACCTCGCGCGTGCCGGAGGCATCGAACGAGAGCAGGTTGAACGGAGACGCATATTGCGCGATGTACGCCTTGCCGTCGGAGGCGATGGCGAAGCCGGAATAGATATAGTTCTTGTCCGCCTTGTCTTCCCATTTTGCGGTGCCGTCGACCTTGGTCGCATAGAGATACCCTCCCTTCTCGCAGAAGTATACGGTACCTTCGGCATCCACCACCGGATGGTAGCAGTCTCCGGCGGTCTTGGCGTCCTTCCACCTGGTGGTCCCGTCGGCGAGGTTGAGCGCAACGCAGCCTCCGCCCTTCTTGAGGGTCGCGTAGAGGAGTTCCCCGCCTATCGCGAGCGAACCGCCCCTCTCCGTGACATTGTGGGCGTCGGCGCTCTGCCATTGCTGCTGACCGCCTGCGCTGAAGGCCCAGATTCCCTTGGAAGTCGCGGCATAGACCGTCCCGTCGCCGCCTACGACCACTCCGCTTGCGGTACCCTCCAGCGTCCGCATCCACTTTTCCGCTCCGGAAGCCGCATCGAGCGCATAGAGCACTCCCGCGTTGGAGAGAGCATACAGCATCCCGTCGCCGGTCACTGCCGGCGAGGCTTTCACCGCCGCGCCGAGAGCTTTCTTCCACTTCTGGGCGCCCGTCGCGGAGACCGCATAGAGCGTCCCCTCGGAGTCTTCAGTGCCGAAATACACCGTCCCGTCCGCTCCCACCGCAGGGCCGGCCCCGTAGGTGACGGCTCCGGTCGCGAATTCCCAGACGACGGTGCCCATTATCGCGTCGATGGCGACGAGCTTGTTGGCGGTGGTGGCGGAGTAGAGCGTCTGTCCGTCATGCGAGAAGACAATGTTGCTCGCTTTCTGGTAGCCGGTCCCGCCGACCGTCGTCCAGACGAAACCTTCCACTGTGATGTCGATCGTCGCCTTCTCGCTCTTGCCGCCCCTGTAGGTCACGGTGACGGAAGCGGTGTAGCTGCCGACCTCAGGATAGCAGTGGAGGGCCTTGTCCGCAGAGGATTCAGCTCCGTCTCCGAACTCCCACTTCACCCGCTCGATCTCGCCCTGGATGAAATATGCAGGGTTGTACTCGAAGGAGCATAGCTGGAACTGGATGAGATTTCTGCCCGTGACGGTGATAGGGTCTATCACGCCCGGGGTGGCCGAGGTCTCGACCGACGGGGATTCGCCGTGGGCATAGACACATACGAGAGTCAGACGGTATTCCGTGCCGTTGGCCAGGCCCTCGATGAGCCGGGAGTTTTCACTCGAAGAGAGCTTGATGCTGAGCGGCTCTCTCCCCTCCGCCGCAACGCCGAGGCGATATGAGTAGTCCAGCTTCGTGTCGGGCGAGTCCCAGGTGGCGTAGATACGGCCGTCGCCCGCCATCGCCTTGAAAGCGGACGCGGCTATCCGTGTCGATTTAGGGGTGCAGGTCACGGAGACTTTCTGCGAAAGCCCCTTTTCGTACCGCCCCTGCACGGAGAAGGTATAGGCGCAGTCGTTTACGAGTTTCCCCACAGTAAGCTTCGTCTGGGACGTCGGGACGGTCATTTCCCCGTCTTCGCCGCTCGGACTCCCCGCCACCCAGGAGATGTAGAACTCGAGAGGCTCGGGTTTCCCTTTCTGGAGGGTCCAGCTCAGGTCGACCGATCCGTCTCCCGCAACGGCGGAAACGCTTTCTGCCTGATAGAGGGAGAAATCGGCCTTCGGCAGCGTATCGACGCATCCCTGAAGGATGAGACCGGCTGCCATCGCTATGTATAATATATTCTTAGTCATCGTATTGCAATCTTTGTATTATCGTCCTCTACTTTCCGTATCCCGGGTTCTGCCAGAGCAGCGACGGGTTGTTGATCCTCTCGATCTCCGCGTTAGGAATAGGGAAAAGATACTGCCATTCCTGTATCTGGTGCCCCTCCGCTGCTGCGGCCTCCCTCGCTCCGCCCATTCTCACGGCATCAAACCAGCGATGTCCCTCGTATGGGAACTCCTTCTGCCGCTCGAGCATAACGGCCTTGCGGAACGAGTCCTTGTCCGGGAGGTCAGATATGGCGAGCGGCATAAGCCCTGCGCGTGTGCGGACGGCGTTCAGGGCCTCAAGCGCAGGAGAGTCCTCAGAACCGTTGTAGGCCACCTCATTGAGCGCCTCCGCATACATCAGGAGCACGTCGGCGTAGCGCAGGAGTATGAGGTCGTTGCCGTATTGCTTGGTGGAAGCGTCCTGGGTGTCGTAGAACTTGCGCATAAGGCAGGTCTTCACTCCCGGCACCTGGACATACTCGATCAGCGGCTTCCTCGCGTCGGAAGCGTCGTAGAGGTTTTTCAGCACGGCGGTCTGGTTGGTGTCGTCGGTGAGGTTGGTGATCGAGTACCACGCTCCGTGGCCCTCGCCGGGCTGCTCTTTATTGTAGCGTATGGCCCAGATGATCTCGCCGTTCATCTTGTTGTCCACGCTGAATACGTCCGCCACCGCAGGCAGCAGGCTGTATGTGCCGAGCATACCCGCCAGCAGCGAGGCTGCCTCCTGAGGCTTGCCGAAAGTGAGATGGACTTTCGCGAGCAGGGCTTTCGCCGCTCCGAGGGTGGCGCGTCCCGCGTTGCCCGCAGGGTAGGAGCCCGGTAGCATACCGCCCTCGACTATCTGTTTGAGGTCTCCGGAGATGAGCGCGTACATCCCCTCCTTGTCGGTCCTTCCTATATTGAGGGCCTCCGCTACGGTGACCGCTCTGGTGGTGGTCGGGACTCCGCCCCATGCCCTGTACATATTGAAATATGTCCAGGCCCGGATGAACATGGCCTCCCCCTTGTACTGCGCCTTCAGAGCGGCGTCGAAGTCCGCGCCGTCTATCTTGTCGAGCACCAGATTGCAGCGGTACACCCCGTTGTTGAAGTTCGCCCAGCAGCTTTCGAGTATGCCGTTGGAGGCGATGTCCTGGAACTGGTCGATATCGTAGCGGTCCTGCGTTCCGGTGGTCGGGGCGTTGAGGTAGAGATTGTCGCTGCGGTATTCGCAGCACTCGGTATAGAAACTCGTCTGGGTCTGCAGCTTGGCGTAGCAGCCTATGACGGCCAGGTTGAAGTCGTCAGCGGTCCGGTAGACCCTGTCTATGGTCACTTCGTAGTCCGGCTTCAGGTCGAAGAATTTCTCGCAGGAGGCAAGTGCAGCCAGAGCAGCTACGGAGAGAACAGTCTTGAGTATTGTCTTTTTCATCGTATGTCCCGTGTTAGAAAGTTAGATTGAGGCCGACCATAAATGTCCTCGCCAGAGGATATGTGCCGTAGTCTATGCCCGGGGTGAGTGCGCTCGTCTTGAGGCTGACCTCAGGGTTATAGCCCGTGTATTTCGTCCATGTCAGCAGATTCTGCCCGGAGAGGTAGATGCGGAGTTTCTCGATGCTGACCCGCTCGGTCCAGCTCCGCGGCAGGGTGTATCCTATCGCGAGATTCTGCAGCCTCAGATAGGAGCCGTCCTCTATATGCCAGGTCGAAGTGCGTCCGTTGTACCCGGTCGCCTTGCGATTGGCGCGGTTGGTGTTGCCGTCTCCCGGATTGTCGGCGCTCTGCCAGCGGTTCAGCGTGAGGGTCATCATATTGACATTGCCCTCCACGCTCGCGAGATAGCGGCGGTTGAGGTTGAGAATCTTGTTGCCGTACACCCCCTGGAGAGCGAAACTGAGGTCCACGCCCCTGAATGCCAGGTTGCCTCCGAATCCGTAGGTGAACTTCGGCATATAGTTCCCGACTATGGTCCTGTCCTTGTCGGCGTCCAGCACCCCGTCGCCGTCCACATCCACGAAGCGGAAGTCTCCCACGCGGGTGTTGGCGAAGTGAGGGTAGGCCTTGAGTTCATCGGCGTTGCTGAAGATGCCGTCCTGCACCAGCAGGTAGTATGAGCCGATAGGGTCCCCCACCCTCGTGATGAAGAAGTCGTGGGAGGTGCTGCCCGTCTTGATGATCGGGGTGTCGTTGGCGCCGAGAGCCTTGACCTCGTTGGTGTTCTGCGCGAGATTGGCGGACAGCGAGTAGCTGAGGCCGCCTGTCCACGAATGCTGCGAGGTCAGGGTGAACTCCCAGCCCCGGTTGTTGACCTTGCCGACATTCATAAGTGTGGTGCTGTGTCCCGTGAGCTGCGGGATAGGCACGTCCAGCAGCATATCGGTCGTGTTGGCATAGTAATACTCCACCGTCAGCCCCAGGAAACCCTTGAAGATGCGGAGATCGAGTCCAGCGTTGACCATCGAGGTCTTCTCCCAGGTAAGGTCCGGATTTTCTATTCCGGTCGGCTTGTAGCCGCTGACCAGCGTCCCCCTGCCGGTACCGAGGATGTAGTTGTCGCTGTCCATTGTGGAGAGGTGGGCATAGTTGCCTATCTGGAAGTTACCCGTCTGCCCGTAGGAGGCCCTCAGCTTGAGGTCGTCCACCCACTGCAGGCCGGCGGCATCCTTGAAGAAATCCTCCCCGCTGACCCGCCACGCGGCGGAGGCCGAAGGGAAGTAGCCCCAGCGGTGATTGCGTCCGAAGCGCGAGGACCCGTCGGCCCTGATTGCGGCAGAGAGCATATACTTGCTCCTGTAGGCGTACTGCACTCTGGCGAGGACGGACGCAAGCGACCACTGGTCGGTCTTGGAGCTTCCCTCTATCACCGTGCCGCCGTTGATCGTCCGGATGTAGTCGTTCGGATAGTCGGTGGCCTTCACGTTGTTGCCTTTGTAGGTCTCCTTCTGCAAGGAGTGCACAAAGACGGCGTTGACGGAGTGGTCTCCGAACTCGCGGCTATAGGTCAACTGGTTTTCCCACAGCCAGTTGAAGTAGAACCCCGACGAGCTGTAGCCCTCCGGGTTGGACTTCAGTCCGAAGTATGCCTTGCCAAGCAGGGGCAGTTCGGAAGCGCGGTACTTGTCGTTGTGCGCCCCATAGAAGTTGCCTCCGATGGAGGTCGTGAAGTTCAGCCCCTCGAAGATGTCATAGCCGATGAAGGCCCGCCCTGTCATCGCTATCCTCGATACGACATCCGACTGAAGAGTGGCGAGGGCCACCGGATTGAGCACCTCGTTGTGCTGGTAGTCCATACCCACGCGCCAGTATCCGTTGCCGTTGAAGTTGAAGGACCCGTCGTCGTTGTAGACCGGCCAGAGAGGCACGGAAGCCAGCGCCGACTGCACCACTCCCCCGCTCCCGTAGGAGCCGGAAGCCTGCACGCGGTGCGAGAGCGAATATGACGGCGAGAAGTTGACCCCGTACTTGAAGTCTTTGTATTTGCCGTCAAGATTCATACGGAACGAGTATTTCTCGAAGTCGGAGTTGATGACCACACCCTCCTTCCTGAGGTAGTTTCCGGAGATGAAGTAGTTGATGCTCTGCGTCTTGCCGGAGAGGGAGAGATTGTGGGCGGTGGTGTGCGCGGTGCGGTATATCGCGTCCTGCCAGTCCGTGTCGGTGAGCCCCGGCTCCCCGTTCAGGTATGGGACAAGCTCCACCGGATAGTTGCTGTAGGATTCGGGGCGCTCCCCGTTTTTGTCCGTGCCGCCCGGATGGAGGTCATAGTAGGCGCTGTCGTGCCCCTCCTTCGCCATCTGGGCAAACTGGTAGGCGTTCATCATATCTATCTTCTTCGACACTTTCTCGATGCCGTAGTATCCGTCGTAAGAGACTGACAGCTTGTCGGACTTGCCCTTCTTGGTCGTGATGAGGATTACGCCGTTGGAGCCCCGGGAGCCGTAGATTGCGGCGGAGGATGCGTCCTTGAGGACTTCCATGGACTCCACATCATTCGGGTTCAGGTTGGCGAGCCCGTTCTCGACCGGTACGCCGTCCACTATATACAGAGGGTCGTTCCCCGCCGTAGCGGAGCTGACTCCCCGGACACGCACCAGCAGGTTGGAGCCTTCCGGGTCGCCGCTGGTCTGCATCACGGTCACTCCCGGCATCTTTCCGGCCATCGACTGGCGGAAGTCGGAGTTCGGGAGGTTGGCCATATCTTCGGCCTTTATCGATGAGATGGCGGTGGAGACATCGCGCTTCTTCACCACTCCGTAGCCCACCACGACCACATCTTCAAGCAGCAGCGCATCCTCTTCGAGGACGATGTTGATCTCCGTCCGTCCGCCCGCCTTGCGCTCCTGCGTCGCATATCCTATCGACGAGAAGACCAGGACATCGGAAGGCTTCACGGAGAGGGTCCATCTGCCCTCGAAGTCAGTGACCGTGCCGTTGGTCGTGCCTTTGACGAACACCCCCACCCCTATGGCAGGCAGCCCCGAGGCATCCGTAACGGTGCCCTTCACCTGCCTTGCAGACTCCGCGGACCGGCTCTGCGCTTCGTCTTTTCTGCGCAGATAGATTTTCTCTCCGGTGATTTCCCAGCTGATGCCAGTCCCCGCAAGGAGACGGTCGAGGGCGGTTTCCAGTTTGACATCAGTCACCTCAAGGCTCACTGTCCGGTCCGGGTCCACGGCAGGCCTCGAATGGTAGAATGTGTACCCTGTCTGCTCCGAGATGGCATCCAGAACTTTCACCAGCCTGACCTCTCTGAGGTTGACGGTGACTTGCTGTGCGGATGCCGAGACCCCGATGGCCGTCAGCAGCAGTGCCGCAAGCAGGATTTTGAATCTTTTCATTACATTAGATTTTGGCATTAAAAATATGCAGTTTACGCTTAAAAGACACATTGGGGCGGCAAAAGTGTGAGTGGGGTGCAAAATTCTATCACGCACTACTCATTTTCGGACTGGATATGTGTCTTTATTGCTAAAAGCGGACAAGTTGTCCCGTCATCTTGCGTGACTTCGGATAAATTGCCTATATT
>CAVGLS010000025.1:0-29585 GCA_963630225.1 bacterium | reverse complement strand
TGGAGAATAAAGTTGTGCCATGCTTAAAAGGAAAATAGAAACATATTTAGCCGACTGGAAACAGTCTAAGGACAGAAAGCCTCTAGTGATAAAAGGTATACGCCAATGTGGAAAGACATATATTGTCCAGAAATTCGCAAGGGAGAATTATGATAGCGTGGTCTATATGAATTTCATTCTTGAACCAGACAAGAAGTCTGCCTTTACTGGCAATATAGATCTTGATACTATCATTCTCAACCTCTCAGCTTTGATCCAGGGCAGTCGTTTCATTGAAGGAAAAACCTGCATTATCCTTGACGAGATTCAAGAATGTAAGGAAGCAAGAACCGCCTTGAAGTCATTCCATATAGACGGACGTTTCGATGTTATCGCAACAGGTTCTCTTTTGGGAGTGAAAGGCTACGGCCAAAGCAAGAAAAAGAAAGAAGATATAGGACAAGATTCAGTTCCTGTCGGATATGAAACAGTGATTGACATGTACCCGTTGGATTTTGAAGAGTTCCTATGGGCAAACGGTATCAGTCCTACTGTTATTGATTCTGTAAAATCATGCTTTGAGAAAGAGAGGGTTGTCCCCGAGGGGGTTCATAAGGCCATGATGGAGTTGTTGTACAGATATGTCATTGTCGGAGGTTTGCCGGAAGTGGTGAATTGTTTCCTTGCGACCAAGAATATTGAACTTATATATAAGTTACAGCGAAATCTCATTGCCGAATACGAAGAGGATATGGTCAAATATGCAGATGATGCAGACAAACCCAATATCCGTGAATGTTTTGAATCTATTCCGAAGCAATTGGCTAAAGAGAACAAGAAATTCCAATATTCAGTTGTAAAAAAGGGAGGGAGGTCTTCTCAGTACATCGGTAGTATTCAATGGCTGGAGGATGCCGGGATTGTCCGCAGATGCTATAACATACAAACCACGGAACTGCCGTTAGAGGGAAATTCCATCAAGGACTGTTTCAAAGTGTACACTACTGATATAGGTCTCCTTGTGGCAATGCTCGACTACGGCACTCAGGCGGGTATTTTAAAGGGTAATCTTCTTGGATACAAGGGAGCTATCTTTGAGAACCTTATGGCTGATTTTCTATGTAAATCCGGTCAAAAATTATACTATCTCCATAAGGATAGCGGACTTGAATTGGACTTTCTGGTAAGATTCAAAGGCGAATGTGTTATCCTTGAAATTAAAGCAAAAACAGGTAAGTCAAAAAGCATGACTACAGTTCTTAAAAACAAGGACATATATCATGTTAAAAATGCAATCAAGCTAGGACAATATAATGTTGGACGCGAGGGAGATATGCTTACTATTCCGCTATACATGGGATTTCTTGTTAACGACAAACTTGCTGACGTTATCATTCCTGATGTTGATGTGAATTTATTATAATACTCACGGATTTTAATGGTAAGCCTCCGACTAACGACATCTTGTTTTATTGATTCGGATTGGCAGCACTTGCACCAGTTCGTCCGAACTTTTCAAAGTTAGAGCAAGCTCGTCAAAGTTCGATGAAGTTGATTTCACTTTGATTCCTTCTGCCACCTGTCGGAACGCTGCCGCAGCGTGAACGACCTTTGCCACACGGGAATGTAGGATGGACGGGGCTGGCCGCGGGAGTCTCCCATCCATCCGGAGGCCAAAATTATGGATGGGGGAGGCAACACCGACCATCATCCACCCTGACAGTCCGGAACCGTGGGAGGCTCAATCAACGGTCGCCAAGCAGATGCCGCGTCCAGAAGATATGGTCCGACTCCTTGTCGTGCAGATGCCGGTAGCCCCGGTAGCCGTGCATCCCGTCCGGATAGATCATCAGTTCGAACTGATATCCAGCCTTCTGCAAGGCGTCCGCGAGCAGCAGGGTGTTCTGGAAATGCACGTTGTCGTCGCCCGTGCCGTGGGTGAGCTTGAGCGCACCCGGAGCAGGTTTGGCAGTGTCTCCGGAAGCGAAAACCTCCGGAACGTAAGTCATCACGCCCGCCTCGGCGTAGCCCTCCGGGTTGGCCTCGGGGGTGTCCATGAAGCGCTCGGTATAGTGGGAGTCGTAGAGCGTCCAGTCATAGACCCCGCCGCCGGCGACCCCGCAGCAGAAATACTGCGGATAGCGCAGCACAAGCATCGCGGTGGTGGTCCCGCCGAACGAGAATCCCTCGACCCCGATACGCGAGCCGTCCACATACGGCTGAGCCTGAAGCCACTTGGCCCAGGCTATGTAGTCCCGGAGTTCGATCACCGTCATCCTCCGGAACGCCTGATCCATCCCCCTGCGCCCGTTCTCCCCGCTGGAACGCGGATCGGCGACGATGTAGATGATGCCGTTGTCGTAGCACCAGGTGTCGGAGGCATCGCGGTCGTTCCACCGGTCGCGCACATAAGGAGTGCCCGGCCCGCCGTAGACATACATCACGACGGGATACTTCCGCGCCGAGTCAAAGCCGCGCGGCAGCGACATCAGCGCATAGAGGTCGAAGCCGTCGTTCTCTATCTTGATTATCTGCGGCGACGGGCGGGTCGCCAGGTCCACGGTGGAAGTGTCAGTGACCACCTTGCAGTCAAAGCGGTCCGTGCGCCCGCTGACGCCCCTCCACGGCTCACGCGCATTGGAGATGTCGGCGGTGAATGTCTTCCCGTCGTCGGCTATCCTGACTGACCTGAGATCGTACGCCGGGTCGGTGAGCGCGGTGATGCGCCCCTTGCGGTCGAGCCGGTAGAGGGCGGAGTGCAGGCGGGAGTCGCGCTTCGCCGTGAACCACACGTCCCCACGCTTCCCGTCCACCTTGAGCAGGCTGACGTCCCAGTTCTCCCCGTCCGTGAGGCGGCGGAGCTCCCCGCCGTAGGAGAGGAAGTAGATCTGCTCCCATCCGGTCTCGAAATCCCGCACCATATATAACCCCTTGTCCGTGAATATCATCCCCTCGATCCATTTCACCCAGGTCGGATATTCTTCGTGATAGACGCTGCGGCGGCTGCCGTCCAGCACGCTCACGGCGTAGAGGTCGAGCGTGTTCTGCCTGCGCGGCTCGCGGGAGATGTAGATTTCCTTCGAATCCGCCCCCCAGAACGGTACACCGAAATACTGGTCTTCCGCCGGGTCGAAATCCGCCCATACTATATCGCCGCCGCAAGCCTCGACTATGCCGATCCGGACCTCGGGATTGGTCTGCCCGGCCTTCGGGTATCGGGTCAGCGAGAGCGAGCCTCCCTGCCCGAAAGGGGAGAATATCGGGAACACGGGCACTCCGGAGTTGTCGAAGCGGTAGAATCCTATCCTGCGGGAGTCCGGGCTCCACCAGAACGCGCGGTAGTTGGAGGCCCTGCCAAGTATCTCCTCGTAATAGACCCAGGAAGCGTAGCCGTTGAGTATCAGCTCCGAACCGTCGAATGTCAGGCGGGTCTCCGAGGAGTCGGCAAGCGCGCGCACCCAGAGGTCGTTGTCGCGGGTAAACGCGACCATCGTGCCGTCCGGCGACGGGGTGACATTGCGCTCCACGGTCCCGAGCGGCGACACGGCCCCGAGCGGTGACATGGCCCCGAGCATCAGAAGTATCAATAATATCCGTTTCATCTTGTCGGCTGTTAGGGAAAAACGACACAAATATAACCAATCCTGTTTCCATTGGCAACAATCCGCACAGTCGGCATGCGCCCGGTATGTGCTCGACTTTGCCCGGCCCGTCCATATTCACGGCCCTACGATGGACGGGAGGCCGTTTTCGTGCCGCCCGTCCATGATTCGAACCTCTGGATGGACGGGAGCGCGTTTTCGTGCCGCCCGTCCATAATTCGCACCTCCGGATGGACGGGAGGCACCGGCGACCGACTATGGCGACCTGTTACGGCTGCCGGACCGTCTCAGCAACGATCAGCAGACGGCCCTCGGAAGTGCCGCAGCCGAAGATGTGCTGCGGGCCGCCGCCTTTGACCCCCATCTTCCGCTGCAGTTCCCCGCTGCTTAAGGGGAGGTTGCGCGCACTTACCTCCGCGTCGGGATAGAGCCTAGCCAAGGCCTTGATATTCTGCCTGTTGAACGGACGCACTTCCTTAATCACAAACAGCTTGAACAACCCGCCGGGCAGCAGCGCACCATCCCCACAACAACCCGCACCATCCCTCGAAAGACCCGCATTTCCCAAACGACAGCCATCACTATCCAAAGGCAAGCCCGCACCATCCCCCGGCCAGCCAGCTCCTTCCCCCCGACAACCTCCACCATCCCCCAAACGATCAGCACCTTCCCCACAACAACCGGCACTATCCCTCGAAAGACCCGCGTTCCCAAAAGAGCAGCCGGCACTTTCAAAACGGCAACCCGCATTCCCCAAAGAGCATCCAGCACTCTCCAAATGACATCCCGTGGACGCCACCGCCAAGCCCTCGCCGACCACCCCGGCGCCGTCCCCATCGATACGCCCGGGCAGGGCCGCCGGCCCGATGTAGAGATGGGTTGACGGAGCCAGTTTCGGGATGCCGAAACGGCTGGATATCAACTTATACGCCCCCGACTTCATCAGCGCCGCACGAGGCTCGAGCAGAAGCTGACCCGGTCGGGGGTCAGCGCAATAAGCGGCCTCAGCCTCCCGCTCCTCCCCGGGAGTGAAAACGAATCTCTCCGCACAGCCCGACTCCGCCGCCGTGACGGTATAAGTCCCCGTATGGCCGCGCCTCAGCAGGCAGAGGAGCTCCTTGACTTCAGAGCGAAGGCTGACGATATGCACTTCCTCCAGCGACTCTCCCAACTCACCTGCCAGAAGACTGATGTCCGCCATCGGCGAGAGCTTCAGCAGCAGAGTGCCGGCTTTGCGGAGCAGCAGCGGCAGCAAGGGGCGGACATCGGGGGAGCAGTCCTCCAGGCGGAAGAGCTTGCGGCCCGCGCCGTCGCGCCTTGCCGGGTCGGCGAATATCACATCACAGTCCGGGAGCTCGCTCGCAGGCCCGACTTCTTCGTTGCGCAGCTCTATATTGTCGACTCCCAACCGCCGGAAATTGCGCACCGCAGCCTGAGCCAGCTCCTGTGAACGCTCATAGGCGATGACCTTGCGGGATATGCGCGAAAAGGCGAGGCTGTCTATCCCGAGACCGCAGCTGAGGTCGCAGAGAGTCCCGACACCGTCCGGAAAGAGCCCGGCGAGCAGCGCCCTCTTATATCCGGCGGTCTCCTCGGAGGAGCATTGCTCCAGCGAGAGGGCGCTCGGGATCTCCAGCGGCTCCAGCCCCCGGGACCTGCGGGACGCGGACACGGCGGTCCAGGAGGGCAGTTTCCTCCCCGTCCTGCGCTCCGTCTCGGCGTCGATTCCTCCCAGTATGTCGGCAAAACTCCTACGCATCAGGCGCAAATCCATCACTCAAGTTTCGCAAGTAAAAAATATTATTGTAAAACAAGCATTGTGCAGGTACTTGCGAAACCTAAATCCATCAAAAAAACCCATCCTTAAAATTGACCAGATACACCATCTTCACGGCGCGGGTGAGCGCGGTGTAGAGCCACTTGAGGTCGTCCACGCTCTGCTCCGGCAGCCAGAACGGGCAGTCTATGAAGACACAGTCCCACTGGCCTCCCTGCGACTTGTGGCAGGTGATAGCCTCGGCATATTTGAGCTGGAGGGCGTTGAAATACTTGTCCTCGCGCACCGCCTCCCAGATCCGGCGCTTCGAGCCGCGGTCGGCGTAGTCTTCCCACACCCCCCTGAACAGAGCGTCCTGCTGCTCCCGGGTGAGGGTCGCGGATTCGGAGTCGAGGGTGTCGAGACAGACCTTGGCATCCACCCGGACCCCGTCGTAGTCCGGAAACTCCAGCACCGCTTCCGCAAAATGCAGCCCGTAGCGCTCCTCGTGCCCCCTGAGGCTCACCAGGAGGGCGATGTCCCCGTTGGCTATATAGTCCAGCCCGGGGATGTCCTCCACGAACTGGTAGCAGTTCTTCACTATCATCAGGCGGTCGCCCCGCACGAGCGGCTCCTCCTTGTACTGCACCATGGCACGTATGCCGTTGTTGTAGCGCACGGCGCGTTTGTTGGAGCGGCAGAGCACCACGGTCCCGTCCTCGCCGTAGAGGGAATAGGCGTCGGACAGAGTCTCGATGAGCTCCGCCCCGCTGACCCTGCGGATATCCTCAGCCCCGCCCAGGTCCAGCTTCAGATCGTCGAAGACACCCTCCGGCGAACTCGCCGCGATGAGTTCGCGCAACTTCGTCGCGTTGCGCAATATGCCCGACTCCGCCGCCTGCCTCACCACCGAGGTCAGCGTGCAGTAGCGCACTCCGCCGAAGCCGTCCATAAAGTCCCTGTGCAGCGCCGGAGAGGCATCCATCCCGACCGGAGGCAGCTGCGCCGCGTCGCCTATGAGCAGCAGGCGGCAGTCTATGCCGGCACGGACGAAGCTGACCAGGTCCTCCAGCAGATTGCCGCTGCCGAAGACCGCTCCGGAAGAGTTCTGCGCCCCTTCCACCCCTATCAGCGAGACCTCATCGACCACGAACAGGGTGCAGCGCGACTTGTTGGGGGCGAGGGAGAAACTCCCGTAGCCGTCAGAACCCACGCTCTTCTGGCGGTATATGTGCTTGTGTATGGTCGAGGCGGGCCGCCCGCAGGCCGAAGAGAGGACCTTGGCGGAGCGCCCGGTCGGAGCGAGCAGCACCGAAGGGATGCCGAACTCGCGCAGAGCCCGGGTCACGGCGGCCACGGCGGTGGTCTTGCCCGTGCCCGCATAGCCGTTGACGACCATTATGTCGGCGTCGTCGCAGGTGGCGAAAGCGGCCATGTCGCGGAAAAACGCGGCCTGGCAGGGGGTCGGCTCGCCGCCGAAACGCCTCAGAAAGCGCTCCCGGAGTATTTCTGCCCTGTCGGCGCTCATCCCCTGCGACGGTCAAACAGCATCGCGAACACCGCGAGCACGGGATAGATTTCGATACGCCCGAGGAACATATCGAGCGAGAGCACCAGCTTGCCCGCCATCGAGACGGCGTTGTAGGAGCCCATCGTGCCGAGAGACCCGCAGGCCGGCCCCACATTGCTGAGGCTCATCACCGTGGCCACCAGCGAATTGCCCGTATCGATCCCGGAGCATAGGCAGAGAAACACCGACACCGTGGCGAGCAGCGTGTAGAGGCAGATGTACAGCAGGTGCGGAGCCACCTCCGAGGCCCCCAGCAGCCGCCGTCCCATCCTGACCTCATTGACCGAAGACGGATGCAGGATACTGCCCACATATCGCCCTATCGACTTGAAGAGCAGCAGCACCCTGTCCACCTTGACGCCGCCGCTGGTCGAGCCGGCGCTCCCGCACATCACCGCCGGGAAGAGCAGAAGCGACACCAGCCACATAGGCCAGAGGGCATTGTCCATTATCGCAAATCCGCTCGTGGACGACACGCAGAGCGTGCTGAAGAGCGCGTTCCACAGCGCCTCCCCCCAGCTGGAGCAGAGCTGCGCGGCCCTCAGTCCTATCGAGAGCACGAGCGAGACGACGAGCACGGATATGGAGTAGAACTTGATGACCGGGTTGCGCAGCGGGCGCAGGGAGCGGGTCACCACCGAGATGTAGATAAGTCCGAAGTGAATGGAAGACAGATACATAAACAGCATCGTCACCGCCTCGACCGCCCGCGACCCGAAAGCCGCTATCGAAGCGTTGCGGGTGCTGAAGCCTCCCGTCGCGGCGACGCTCATCGCGTGGCAGACGGCGTCAAACCAGCCCATCCCCGCCAGCAGATAGGCAAGGAAAGCGAGCAGTGCAAGGGCTATATAGACATAGGCGAACACATAGACTATCCTGTTGGGGCGGGTGGAATAGCCGGCCCGCCCGAGCGAGGTCAGTTCCATATTGGTGAGCCGCATCCTCATCGGACTGGACTCCGGGATGACCAGAAGCAGGAACACCACGACTCCGAGACCGCCGATGAAGTGGGTGGACGAGCGCCAGAAGAGCAGGCTGCGCGGCAGCGACTCCACGCGGTCGAGTATGGTCGCCCCGCAGGTGGTAAATCCGCTGACCGACTCGAACCAGGCGTTCTGCAGGGTGAACGGACCTCCCCAGAGAGCATACGGCAGCATCCCGAAGACAAACGACAGCAGCCAGGAGAGAGTGATGATGACATAGCCCTCCTTGAGGCTGATGGCCGACACCCGCCGGACGAATATGAACGGGAAAATGCCGACGATGAAGGTGATGAGGCACGAGATCGACAGGGCGGCGAGCGCCGAATCGTTGCCGCCTCCCACCGACACGAGCACCGATAGGAACATAAACAGCGCGCTGACAAGCAGCGCCGAGCCTATGTTTCTGCTGATTACCTTCCAGTTCATCTTCGGATCTCCCTGATGCGGCGGCGGAGCTGCTGGTTCTCTCCCGCAAGCTCCGAGATGCCCTCGTTGAGCTCGGCGAGCTGGTCGTCCCCCTCGAAGCGGACGGTATATTTCTTGTCCGTCGAGCGGTATGCGCTCAGCGCGTCAAGCATCCTGTAGAGCGGATTGACATAGTAGGCAAGGATAAAGAAGAGCAGCATCAGCACGAGCAGAAGCCCCACCCCCACGGCAACTATGCCGGGGATGATGCTGCGGTAGAATCCCCGCTCAAAGGTGGCGGAATTGCGCACCAGGTCCTGGTGTATGATGGAGGTGAGCCTGTCCAGGTCGGAGAGCAGGCGCTCGTAGCGCGGCTGCAGCCGCTCGAAATACCAGGAGCGGGAGTCGATGAAGTCGGAGATCATCACGTCCTCAAGCTCCAGGCTCGTGAGCATATATGCGGCATACGAATACATCACCGAGTCCGCGAGCGGGGCGGCCTGGTTGGCGGCGACGCTCATCCTCAGCGAGTCGCAGTGCGACTTGAAATACTCGTCGTCGAACGACGGAAGCCTCCCGGCGGACACTTCCTCGCCTATGACTTCGAGTATGTCGAGGTTGTACGTGTTGCTCATATCGCGGAGACGGTTGGCGACCTTGATGCTGCTGATGTCGTCCGCGATGAGGCTGGAGACATAGTTGCTCATACTGGAGTACTCCATCACGGAGATGATGGATGAGACGAGAAGTATGGCCGCGATGGACAGAAGGCTCAATATGAGCTTGGATTTCAGCGTCAGACGCAGCGGGCGGAGCTTCCTCCACCCGGCCGCGAGCCTGCCCGTTAATTTCTCTGCTGCCATTATTTAATTTTTTCAAGAATAATTCACAAATATATAAAAAATTACATATTTTTGCATTGACACGGAAGCCCGGCAGCTTCCGGCGACAAGCGGCAGCTCACATAACACAAGGCTTATGACTTCCTCCTTCCTCAACGACACCTCAAGCAAGAACGCCCTGATAAAGCGGGAGATACTTCGCCTGTGCATCACGCACAAGAGCTACAGCATAGCCGACTTCAGCCGTGCCCTGGGCATCAGCGTGCCGACCATCACCAAGCTCATCTCCGAGCTCATCGAAGACAACTTCCTCCAGGACGAAGGCAAGGTCGGGACGAGCGGAGGCCGCCGCCCGAGCGTCTACGGGCTCAACCCCGAGGCCGGCTACTTCATCGGAGTGGACATCGCGCGGCATCACTTCCACATAGCCATCAGCAACTTCAAGGGCGAGATCACCAAGTTCATCCAGGACATCGAGTTCGTGCTGGAAGCCAACGAGCTCTCGTTCCGCACCATCTGCCGTATGGTCAAGGACGAGGTCACCCGCAGCGGCATCCCGTGGATCAAGGTGCTCGGCGTGGGAGTGAGCCTCTCCGGGCGCGTGAACCCCGAGAAAGGCTACAGCCTCACCTACTTCGTGAGCGACGACATCCCGCTCAAGAGCATATTCCAGAAGGAGTTCAACGCCCCCGTGCATATCGAGAACGACTCCCGCGCGATGGCCTACGGCGAATATATGGAGCTCGGGCCGAAGGCCGACAGGAATATGATATTCATCAACCTCAGCTGGGGTCTGGGGATGGGCATCATCACCGACGGCAACCTCTACTACGGCAAGTCGGGATACTCCGGCGAGATCGGACACTTCCCCGCCCTGAGCAACGATGTCATCTGCCGCTGCGGCAAGGTGGGCTGTCTGGAGACCGGAGCGTCAGGCTCGGCGCTGCACAGGATGATGATCGAGGAGCTCAAGAACGGCCACTCCTCGTCGCTGCTCAAGCCATTCAAGGAGAAGGGCGACATCGAGCTGGACGAGATCCTGCGTGCCGTGGAGGAGGGCGACGTGCTGGCCATCGAGGGCATAGGCCGGGTCGGCGACACCCTCGGGCGGGGCATCTCCGGCGTGCTCAACATCTTCAACCCGGGGCTCGTGGTCATCGGGGGCCGCCTCATAGTCGGCAAGGACTACCTCCTGCTCCCCATCAAGACCGCGGTCAACCGCCTCTGCCTCTCCAAGGTGTCGTCCGACACCTCCATCATACTCTCCAAGCTCGACCGCCGCGCGGCATCGGTAGGCGACTGCCTGCTCTCCCGCGACATGGTCCTCGGCCTCCGGTAAACGGCCCCCGGCTTCCGGTAATCGGCCCCCGGCCTCCGGTAAACGGCGGACGAGACGGGCAAAAACAGCAGTCCGCGGGGAGATCAGGAAGCCTATAAAGACTCTATTTTGTACGAATCCTTGAGGGTGACGGTACGGTTGAACACCGGCTCGGCATCCGTGGAGTCCTTGTCCTTGACATAGTAGCCGCAGCGCTCAAACTGCACGGCGATCCCGGACGCGTCCTCAAGCAGCGCCGGCTCGGCGAACCCCTCCCCGAGAGTGAGCGACTCCGGATTGAGGAAATCCTTATAGTCCCTGTCTTCAGGCACCTGGCTCATATCGGCGAGCGTGAAGAGACGGTCGTAGTTGCGCAGGGCGATCTTCCTCGCATAGTCGCAGGACACCCAGTGTATCGTGCCCTTGACGCTTCGCCACTCTCCGCCGCCCGGACGGGTCGCAGGGTCGTAGGAGCACTCCAGCTCCACCACCTCGCCCCCGGCATCCTTGATCACCCTATCGCACTTCACGATATAGGTATACTTGAGGCGCACTTCCCCGTCTGGCTTGAGCCTGAAGAACTTGCGCGGCGCGTCCTCCATAAAGTCGGCCCTGTCGATCCAAAGCTCGCCGGTGAACGGCACCCTGCGGCACGCGCCATCGGGCTCGGCGGGATTGAGCGGGCAGTCGAACCACTCCACCCTGCCCGCAGGCCAGTTGGTGATCCTGAGCTTTATCGGGTCCTGCACCACCATATAGCGGTTGGAACGGGCGTTCAGGTCCTGGCGCACGCACCACTCCAGAAGCTGTATGTCCATCAGCTGGTCGCGCTTGGACACGCCTATCTTCTCACAGAACATCTTGAGAGCCTCGGCGGTGTAGCCCCTGCGCCTCACTCCGCAGAGCGTCGGCATACGCGGGTCGTCCCATCCCGACACAAAGCCCTTCTGCACAAGTTCCAGCAGCTTGCGCTTCGACATCAGGGTGTAGGTGAGGTTGAGCCGGGCAAACTCGTACTGGTGCGACGGATAGATCCCGAGAGTCTTGATAAACCAGTCATATAGAGGACGGTGCACGTCGAACTCGAGGGTGCAGATGGAGTGCGTGATGCCCTCGATGGAGTCGCACTGCCCGTGCGTATAGTCGTACATCGGATAGATGCACCACTTGTCGCCGGTGCGGTGGTGGCCGGCGTGCTTGATGCGGTACATCAGGGGGTCGCGCATCATCATATTCGGATGCGCCATATCGATCTTGGCGCGGAGCACCTTCTCGCCGTCGGCATACTTGCCGTCCCTCATCTCGCGGAAGAGGGTGAGATTTTCCTCGACGGAGCGGTCCCGCCACGGGCTGTCCACGCCCGGAGTGTCCACGGTGCCGCGACCTCGGGAGATCTCCTCCTGGCTCTGATCGTCGACATAGGCGAGCCCCCGGCGGATCATCTCCTCGGCCCACGCATAGAGCTGATCGAAGTAGTCGGAAGCGTAGCACTCCTTCTCCCAGCGGAAACCGAGCCACTTGATGTCCTCCTTGATGGAGTCCACATACTCCGTGTCCTCCTTGACCGGGTTGGTGTCGTCATAGCGCAGGTTGGTCTTGCCGCCATACTTCTGTGCAAGTCCGAAATTGATGCACAGCGACTTGGCGTGGCCGAGATGGAGATATCCGTTGGGCTCCGGAGGGAAGCGGGTCAGTATGCTGCTCACTTTGCCGGAGCGGAGGTCGTCCTCGATGATCTCCTCGAGGAAGTTCAGCTTCTTTTCTTCTTCCATTTGTTCAGATGTTAACAGGGCGCAAATTTAATTATTATTCTCAAGAACTTGTTTTCGTTTTTTTTGCCATTCGTCTTTTAATATCTATTTTTGCTCTGTTTTTCTGGCCGGTATTATGAGATTCAACATATTCCTGACAGCCATGTCAGCCCTCGCGCTGGTGGTGTTCTTCGCGCTCTACCGCGTCGATGCCGGCTACGGCAAGTTCTACGACCGCAAGTGGGGGCCGTCGGTCGGCAACCGCTTCGGCTGGTTTCTGATGGAGACTCCGGTCTTCGTTGCGATGCTGCTGCTCTGGTACAACTCGGAGCGGAGGACGGATGTCGTGCGAGTGGTGTTCCTGCTGATCTTCGAGCTGCACTACTTCCAGCGCTCGTTCATATTTCCCTTCCTCATCAAGGGCAAGAGCCGTATGCCGCTAAGCATCATACTGATGGGGATGATTTTCAACACCCTCAACGCGCTGATGCAGGGAGGCTGGATCTTCTATGTCTCGCCGCAGGAGGCGTACCCCGCGGGCTGGCTGCTCGACCCGCGCTTCATCGCCGGGCTGCTGACATTCGCCGCCGGGATGTTCATCAACCTCCAGTCCGACAATATCATACGCCATCTGCGCAAACCCGGCGACACGCGGCACTATCTCCCGCAGGGAGGGATGTTCCGCTATGTGACCTCGGCCAACTACTTCGGCGAGTTTCTGGAGTGGACGGGATTTGCGGTGCTGACCTGGTCGTGGTCAGGGGCGGTCTTCGCTCTCTGGACCTTCGCCAACCTCTGCCCCCGCGCGGCGAGGATCCACGAGCGCTACAAGCAGGAGTTCGGCGATGCGCTGGACAGCGACAAAGTAAAGAGAATCATACCGTTTATATATTAGAATATGGTAGAATCCGAGATTTTCACCCCGTGCCGGATAGGGCCGGTGAGGCTGCGCAACCGCGTGATACGCTCGGCGGCGTTCGAGAATATGGCCTACGGCAACAGTCCGTCGCAGGACCTGTTTGACTACCACCTGGCAGTGGCCAGAGGCGGGGTCGGGATGACCACCGTGGCCTACACGGCGGTGTCACGCTCGGGACTGTCCTTTGACGGGCAGCTCTGGATGCGCGAGGAGATCGTGCCGGAGCTGCGCCGCCTGACCGACACCGTCCACGCGTCAGGGGCCAAGGCCTCCATCCAGCTCGGCCACTGCGGCAACATGACCCACCGCTACACCTGCGGCTGCACTCCCGTGGGGGCCTCCGGCGGCTTCAACCTCTACTCCCCCACTTTCGTGAGGGCTCTCCGCAGGGACGAGATCCTCTCCATCGCGGAGGACTTCGGGCACGCCACGGCGCTCGCCCGCGAGGCGGGATTCGACTGCGTGGAGATCCACGCCGGCCACGGCTACCTGATCAGCCAGTTCCTCTCGCCCTACACCAACCGCCGCCGCGACGAATTCGGCGGCACGCTCGACAATCGCATGCGCTTCATGCGTCTGGTGATCGACAAGGTGCTCGAAGTCGCGGGGGACGACCTGGGAGTCATCGTCAAGGTCAATATGCACGACGGCTTCAAGGGCGGGATGCAGACCGAGGAGTGCATAGAAGTCGCGCGGGAGCTGGAGCGGCTCGGCGTGCACGCGCTTGTGCTCAGCGCCGGGTTCGTGAGCAAAGCCCCGATGGAGGTGATGCGCGGGGCTATGCCGCTCAAGACCCTCGCCCACTATATGGACCCCCGGAAGTTCTGGTGGCTCAAGGCCGGGCTCGCCATCGCGGGCCGCAAGATGATACCCACCGTGCCCTACAGCGAGGGCTATTTCCTCGAAGACGCCAAGAAGTTCCGCGCCGCGCTGAAGATGCCCCTGATCTATGTGGGAGGCCTCAACTCCCGCAGCAAGATGGAGGAGGTGCTGCGCGAGGGCTTCGTAGCGATGCAGCTTGCGCGTGCCCTGGTGCGCGACACCGGCTTCGTCAACAAACTCCGCAGCGGCGAGACGGAGTGCGGCCTCTGCGGCCACTCCAACTACTGCATAGGCAGGATGTACACCCTGGAGATGAAGTGCCACAGCTGCGTCGACAATCTCCCGCGCAAGCTCTCCAAAGAAATCGAGGAAGCCGAGAAATCCATAGCGAAATGACGGAGGGGAGCATCATCATCACCGGAGCGAGCGGAGGGATGGGCTCCGCCGCCACCAGGGCGCTTGCAGCCAAGGGAGTGAGCGTCATCATGGCCTGCCGGGACACAGGCAAGGCCGCACGGGTGCGCGACGGGATAGTCCGGGAAATCCCTGGAGCGGAGCTGGAAATCAGGGAGATACACCTGGACTCCATCGCCTCCGTCCGGGAGTTCGCCGCCTCTCTGGAAGGCGTCCGCCTCGCGGGACTCTTCAACAACGCCGGCACTCTCCCCCGCCGCTACTCGCTCAGCGAAGACGGCTATGAGACGACCTTGGCGGTCAACTATATAGGCCCCTACCTGCTCACGCGCCTGCTGCTTCCCCGCCTCGGAGACGAAGCCGCCGTAGTCAATATGGTGTCGCTCTCCGCCGGATATGTCCGCCTCGGCAAAGACATCCTGCACCCTTCCGAGCGGGATTTCAGCCAGCTGGGGGCCTACGCCGCATCCAAGCTCGCCCTGATATACTTCACCGCCGCCCTCGCCGGGCGCTGTCCCGGACTCAGGGTCAACGCGGCGGACCCGGGCATAGTCGACACCGACATCATACGGCTCGGCAGGTGGTTCGACCCGCTGACCGACCTCGTCTTCCGACCGTTCTGCAAGAGCCCCGCCCGGGGGGCCGCTCCTGCGGTGAGGGCGCTGCTCTCCGATGTGAGCGGCAAATATTTCTCCGGCAGCGGCTTCCGCGACATTCCCCCGCGCTACGCCTCCCGCCGCGAGGACATCGCCCGGCTCTGGGACGAAACTGAAAAAGCAACGATGAGATGAGGACACTCCCCCCCCCTCTCCCGCGTCGCGCCGGAGCAACCTGCCGACTGAATCTTCAGCACACAGTTGGTACAACGGGAATAAAGTCTTAACTTTGGGGGCATGAAAGGAATAGTTCTCGCCGGCGGCTCAGGGACCCGCCTTTACCCGATCACGAAGGGCGTCAGCAAGCAGCTGCTGCCCATCTTCGACAAACCTATGATCTACTACCCGATCTCCGTGCTTATGCTCGCGGGCATCAGGGAAATACTGGTGATCTCGACCCCGCACGACCTGCCGGGATTCAAGCGTCTGCTGGGCGACGGCAGCGACTTCGGCGTCAGTTTCAGCTACGCCGAGCAGCCTTCGCCGGACGGGCTCGCGCAGGCATTCATCATAGGTGAGGACTTCATCGGCGACGACTCGGCCTGCCTGGTCCTGGGCGACAACATCTTCCACGGGGCGGGATTCTCCGCCATGCTGCGGGATGCAGTGCGCACTGCCGAGCAGGAGCGCAAGGCGACCGTCTTCGGCTACTGGGTGAGCGACCCGGAGAGGTACGGCGTGGCGGAGTTCGACAAGAGCGGCAACTGCCTCTCGATCGAGGAGAAGCCGGCCCGCCCGAAGAGCAACTACGCCGTCGTGGGACTGTATTTCTACCCCAACAAAGTGGTGGAAGTGGCCAAGCACATCACCCCGTCCGCCCGAGGGGAGCTGGAGATCACCACGGTCAACCAGGAGTTTCTCCGCGACGGGGAGCTCAAGGTGCAGACGCTCGGCAGGGGCTTCGCCTGGCTCGACACCGGCACGCACGACTCGCTCGCCGAGGCCGGCAACTACATCGAGACCATCGAGAAGCGCCAGGGCCTCAAGGTCGCGTGCCTCGAGGGGATAGGCCTGCGCAACGGCTGGATCAGCCCGGAGAGGCTGCGCGAGGTCGCGGCCCCGATGCTCAAAAACCCTTACGGGCAGTATCTTATGCGCATCGCCGACGACGTGGAGAAGAGAGGCGTTGACATCAGCGACCTGTTCTGAGATGAAGACGATAGAGACCGAGATAGCCGGAGTATTCATCATCGAGCCGACGATATTCCGGGACGGACGGGGATATTTCTTCGAATCCTGGTCGCAGAGGGAGTTCGACGCCAAAGTGAGACCGGTGCGCTTCATCCAGGACAACGAGAGCCTCAGCAGCCGGGGCGTGGTGCGCGGGCTGCATTTCCAGCGTGGGCGCGACTCGCAGAGCAAACTTGTGAGGGTGGTGCGCGGTGCGGTGCTCGACATCGCCGTGGACATCCGCAGGGGCAGCCCGACTTTCGGGCGGCACGTGGCGGTGGAGCTGACCGGGGAGAACCATCTCCAGTTCTTCGTGCCGAGGGGCTTCGCGCACGGATTCGCCGTGCTGGAGGACGATACGCTCTTCCAGTACAAATGCGACAGCTTCTACGCCCCGCAGGCCGAGGCGGCCATCGCCTGGGACGACCCGGCGCTGGGGATAGACTGGCGGATCGACCCGTCGGAGGTGCTGCTCTCCGACAAGGACAGGCATCACCCGCTCCTCAAGGACTGCGACTGCCTGTTTGACTATGACACAGACTATTACGCGGAATGAACATCTTGGTGACGGGGGCCAACGGACAGCTTGGCAATGAACTCAGGGTCCTGAGCTGCGGCTCGGCTGACAACTATATATTCACCGACGTCAACGAGGCCTCGGCGGAGCAGACGGAGATGCTGCGCCGCTTGGCGGGCGAGGGGGTGCGCAGCGACACCATCCGACTGGACATCACTGACTACGAGGCGATCAGGGCTATGGTTGCCGCCGGGAAGGTGGATGTCATCATCAACTGCGCCGCGTTCACCGACGTGGAGGGCGCGGAGAGCAGGCGCGAGCTGGCGGAGCTGCTCAATGCCACGGCGCCGGAGCATCTCGCCCGCGCGATGAAGGAGGTCGGAGGGACGCTCTTCCATATAAGCACGGATTATGTGTTCGGCGCCGAGCCGTACAATGTCCCGTGCCGCGAGGACCAGAAGGGGACTCCGACGGGAGTTTACGGACAGACCAAGCTCCACGGAGAGCGGAAGATACTTGATTCCGGCTGCAAATATGTGATAATCAGGACAGCCTGGCTCTACAGCGAGTTCGGCAAGAACTTCCTCAAGACTATGCTCCGCCTGACTGCCGAGAAGCCGGAGCTGAAGGTCGTATTCGACCAGGCCGGCACTCCGACCTACGCCCGCGACCTCGCCGCCGCCATCCTCACGATCCTCTCCGGACGCGGCTACGAGGCCCATCCCGGCATATACCATTTCTCCAACGAGGGGGTCTGCAGCTGGTATGATTTCACCAAGGTCATCGCGCAGTACGCCGGACATCTCGGCTGCGACATCCGGCCCTGCCACTCCTCGGAGTTTCCGAGCAAGGTCATAAGGCCAGCTTATTCGGTGCTGGACAAGACCCTCATCAAGCAGACTTTCGGCGTCGACGTCCCATACTGGACCGACGGCGTCCGCAAATGCGTGGAGGTGCTCGGGGGAGAAGAAGAATAGTCAGTAAATCCTCTTTTTTTGCGGTGCGGAGCGCGACAGCGGAGCGAAAACAGCGTCCCGTCCATAAAAAGGCCGCCAAAAACCCCCTTGCAATGCAGTGGGAGGCCGAAATCAAAAAAAAAAAAAATACGCTCCGAACCTTTATTTTTTGGAAAACATATCGTAACTTTGCGGCGTGTCCGGTTTCTGCTCCCTGCGGGCAGAGGCCCGATCCGGTTCAGTAGGATAGTATGACCGAGCCATATTGCAAGCGATGAAAAAACAGAAACCACTCTCTTGCAGCCTGTTGACTGCCCTGTTTCTGGGCTTTCTCTCACCGGCGGATGCGCAGGAGAGAGGAGGTGTCGGCGGCGTTTCTTACGGCTCCGCACCCCGCTACGACTCCGGTCTCACAGGCACCGCCGCCCGCCACGCCGACTTCTATGTCGACTTCCGCTGGGACAACTCCACCCTCGACCTCCGCTATCTGAAGACCGGCGAGAACCTCCGCGCCCTCGCGGACTCCATCGCCGCCATAGACATCAACCGCATCGACAGCCTCAACATATTCTCCTACTCCTCCCCGGAAGGCAAATGGCGCTACAACCTCAAGCTCTCCGAGCGACGGGCCGCCGCGATGCGGGGCTATGTGAGCCGTGAATACCCGCAGCTGCTCGGCAGGACGACCATCGTCCCGGACGGCGAGTCCTGGCACCTCTTCCGGAGCCGGGTCCTCACCGACAGCAGCATCACCGCAGTCCAGCGCGAGCGGCTCCTCTCCATCATAGACTCCCCCGTCTCCCCCGACCAGAAGAAACTCCTGATCAAGAACTACGACCGCCTCCTCTGGAGCCGCATCATCAGACAGTGGTTCGTCGAGATGCGCCGCTCGTTCGTCCGCCTCTTCTGGACCGAAGACGTCATCGAGCCGCTCCTGCGTATGGACGGCGTGCCGACAGCCCCGGGCATACAGCAGCGCGGGGTCGACTTCTCCGACCGCAGCATCATCCGCCCGACCCGCTACGAAGTCTATGAATGGACCACCATACTCGCCCTCAAGACCAACCTGCTCTACGACGCCGTCACCGCCCTCAACTTCGAGCTTGAAGTCCCTATAGGCGAGCGGTTCTCCGTCGCCGTCGAGGATGTGTTCCCGTGGTGGAACTGGGGCCCGAACGGCAAGAAATACTGCTTCCAGATGTGGGAGATGGGCATCGAGCCGAGGTGGTGGTTTGCCCGCAGCCCGGAGCGCGACCGGCTCTCCGGCCACTTCCTCGGAGTCTACGGGATGTCGTCAAGATATGACTTCCAGTGGGACACGGACCTCTGCTGGCAGGGCGAATACTGGTCGGCGGGGCTCAGCTACGGCTACTCCCTCCCGATAGGCAAGGTCTGCAACCTCGAGCTCGCGGCCTCAGTGGGCTTCCTGCGCAGCGACTGGCGCCACTACCAGCCCGACGCGGCCTACGAACACCTCTACCGCGACCCGTCCAGGACGGGCGTATTCAAGTATTTCGGCCCGACGAAGCTCAAAGCCTCGCTGGTCGTGCCTATCCAGGTCAAACACAGGAAATACGCGCGATGAGGATACGTAACACCATATACAGGACCGCCAGGGCCGCCGCGCCGCTGCTGATCATGCTCGCCGCAGTGTTGGCGGGCTGCCAGCGCCGCCCGCTGGAGGAGCTCGACTACAACACCCGCATCAAGGTCAAGATCAACGTCGAAGCCATCTACAACGTCACCTGCGACATCTACAACGAGAAGATCCCTCTCCCTGAGCTGCAGCTCGACGTGATGCACGCCGTATTCTTCGAGGACGCGAGCGGCAAGCTCGCCGCAGAGGCCTACCTCACCGGCAAGAGCGTCGACGAGGACGGCAACATCGAGTTCAACGGCGACCTCAGCATAGCCCCGGGCACATACCGGCTCTACTCCTACAACTTCGGCACCGAGGCCACCCTCATCGCCGACACCTATGTCTGGGAGGGAGTCAAGGCATACGCGCTCGGCGTCCCGGAGCGCATCTCCGGCGCCTACAGCACCAAGGTGCCTGCGGGCGAGAGCGTCACCTACAGCCCGGACCACCTCGTGGTGGCCCGCAGCCCTCAGGAGGTCATCCCATACCACACCGGAATATACACCGTCAGGGCCGAGGCCAAGACGGTGGTGGAGAGCTACTACCTCCAGATCAAGGTGGACGGATTGGAATATGTCAACTCCGCCTCCGCAGTGCTCTCCGGGCTGTCCAGCGCCAACTTCATAGCCCTCGGCGACAGGGTCGACGACCCGCAGGCCACGGTCTGGTTTGACCTGCAGAAGAGCGACGACAAGGGCGAGCCTGTCATCTGTGCCATCTTCAACACCTTCGGCCGTCCGGACGGTTCTGCCAATGACCTTGAAGTCACTTTCGACCTCCAGACCAAAAGCGGGAAGGTGCAGCGCACCTTCAACATATCCGACCTCTTCCTCAGCGAGGACTGCATCAACCACCACTGGCTGCTGCTCGACGAGACCATCCATATCGACCCTCCGGAGCCGGGCGGCGGAGGCGGATTCGACCCGTCGGTGAACGACTGGGACGAGGAGCACCACGACATAGTTTTATAAACGACAGACAGATACCAAGCAGACAGATACTAATAAGAAATCAAAACACCCGTAAAATTATGAATAAAAAATTATTCCTCACGGCACTTCCTGCGGCAGCGGCGCTCCTCGCCGGCTGCAGCAAGACCGAAGTGATCCCGGCGGAGAGCGCTCCTCAGGAGATCACTTTCCAGACTGTCGAGACCAAAGCGGCCTCTTCATTCCAGGAGACCAACAAATTCTACTCCTATGCCTATTTCCTCGAGAAAGGCAAGACCTGGGCGGCTAACTCCGCTGACGGACAGGCGTATATCTCCGGCTCGCTGATTGAATACAACTCCACGGATAAAGCCTGGAAGAACGCCTCGACCAAGTACTATTGGCCTAAGCAGGGAAGCCTGACCTTCTTCGCCTGGAGCGACAACACCGGTGACCCGGCGATTGCGACGGACGGCGGCACATTATCTTGTGGGGTCGGCACGGGCATCGCGGTAGCCGGCTACGACATCACCAAAAACCTCAACAAGGACCTCCTCGTGGCCGAGATGAAAGCGGACCAGACCGAAAATACCGAGTCCTATACCGGCCCGGGTGGCGCCACCTGGGCAAAGGGCGTGCCTACAGTCTTCAAGCACGTGCTCTCTGACCTCGTGTTCAAGGTCAATACGGATTATGCGACCAGCAACGACCCTTACACCAGAGTGACTTTCAAACTCAAGAGCATCACGCTCAAGAATGTCAGCACCAAGGGGGACTACGAGCAGGGTTCTCCGACAGCCAGCACCACTCCTTGGAGCAATCAGACTACGGCCGCTAACCTTCCGGCCTACAACGGCGCGGAGATTGAGGTGACACACAGCACCACGACCGCACAGACCGTATCCCCTATCACCAACGACTACCACATCGTGCTTCCGCAGACCTTCGCCAGTGTCTCAGCTATCGATCCTGCCTCCACCCCGTTGATTGAGGTGGTCTATACCATTACTACCGAGTATGTTGCAGGCAGCCCTGTCACCGAGACCGTCACCGCTATCCAGTCGCTCGATAAGATTTATACTGCAGGCTGGGAGCCGGGCAAACGCTACACCCTTACCATCCTCCTCGGTCTCAACGAGATCCTCTGGGATCCTGATGTGACGGACTGGACCGCCGGCACCACAGGTGAATTCAACATATAGAGCACACCGTCCCACCGCGCAAGAGCGCGAGTTCGGGCCGGGGGCATATCATAGCAACAACAAACAACTAAAAATCAAATAATGATGAAAAGAATTCTACTCATCGCAGTCCCGGCGCTCGCATTGCTCGCCGCCTGCACCAAGACCGAGGTGAAGCCCGTACAGACTGACCCTCAGCAGATTTCCTACCTCGCCCTCGTCAACCGTCAGAGCTCAAAGGCCCTGATTGACGGCACGGTCTACCCTATCACCGAGACCTTCGGCACATTCGCCTATTTCAACGCCGCAGGTACCACCTTCCCTACACACGCTGAAGATTACATCCCTGAAAGTGAGGTTAAAAACACGACCTCAGCCACAAGCGGTACAGCTTGGACGACCACTCCTGCATACTACTGGCCGAAACAGGGCTCCCTTACCTTCTTCTCATACAGCCCATACTCAATCAACGCTTCCGTTGACTGCGATGCTGCTAATGGTATCCAGATTACCGACTGGGATGTTGATGCGAACCAGACCGTAGACGTAATGGTGGCAGATTACAAAACAAACCAGACAAAGAACGGATCCAACGGCGGCTATACCGGAGTCCCTACCATCTTCCGTCACAAACTCTCTCAGATCGTGAAGTTCACCTTCGCTACGAAAGAAGACTACTGTGGCGGCCGCACCGAGACTGGCGCTCAAGTTGGAGACAAGTTCTTCTATATCAACTCTGTAAAGATCAACAACATCGAATACAAGGGCTCATACAAGAGCGGCAACGATGTGGACGGCGCAGCAACTATTCCTGTACTCGGCGAGTGGACTGCAGCTTCTCCTGTAGCCACAAAGAGTTACACCTGGTACGAGGACACCACCGGACCCGGAACCCTTTTCGGATATGGCACCGCAGCCGCAGTACCATCTCCTACTATCACAAACGGTTATCTCCTCGTGCTTCCTCAGCAGAAATTCGACAAGCCTGCAGACCTTGACGATGTGACAGGAGACAAGAACATCCAGATTACCTACACCATCAAGACCTGCACAACGGCTGCAGCTGCCGGCGCAGCGGCAAAATTCTCTACGGAGGAAGTCAAGGATGTTTATGCCTCCCTCTGGGCAGTTCAGGGCGGCAAGGGTGACGGCACCGGCACCGGCACCGGCAACGACAAGGCCGAGTCTTGGCAGATGAACAAGAAGATCTCCTACACCATCACCATCGGTCTTGACCTGATCTACTGGGCACCGAGTGTTGAGGATTGGGAAACCAAGGATTTCGGCTACGAGATTACGAAATAGTCGATCTCGACAAGCAGCAATCTAACCGCTTTTGCGTGCTCCGGCAATGGCTCGAAACAGGAGCGACCGCCCGGGCGAGAGTGAAATCTCTCCCGGGTACAAAGAAAAGGAGTAAAAGATGAGACTCAGGCATTTCGGCATAGCGTTACTCGCGGCGGCAGCACTGCTGCCGCTCACCGGGGCTTGCACCAAGGTTGAGAGCGTGCAGGCGGACAACCGGATTGGCCTGGCATATAATGTCGCCCTCGAGCAGCCGCGCACCAAGGCGGCTACCGCCTACAGCGAGGATGTGCCGTTCAAGTCTTACGCCTGGTATCTCCCGGCCGGCAAGAGCTGGGCAAGGGACAAGAGCGACGCCACGGCGTATTTCGCCGACGCCACCATCAGCTTCGACAGCGGAGTATGGAGGAACACGGAGCAGCATTACTATTGG
Organism: bacterium; assembly: GCA_963630225.1. Lineage (GTDB taxonomy): Bacteria > Bacteroidota > Bacteroidia > Bacteroidales > UBA932 > Cryptobacteroides. Next base: position 6,438 of record CAVGLS010000025.1, on the reverse strand, counting down.
CCCAAGGAAGGAAGCCTGAGCTTCCGGTCCTATTCTCCGGCATCCATCCCGGTGGCCAGCGCGACAAGCACTGACGGCATCTCCGTCGACAAGGACGGCGTAACCCTCACCAATTGGGTTCTCAACAAGACCACCAACCAGGACACCGACTTTATGGTTGCCGACTTGACCTCCGACCGCACTGCCAATGTCAACACCTACGGCTATCTCGGAGTCCCTACCCTCTTCCGCCACAAGCTCGCAAAACTGACGATCCAGGCCAGCAGCGGCCCCGTCCCGACGGCGGGACAGGAACCCAAGATATACAAAATCAGTCTGAAATACATCTTCACCAAAGGCACATATACCCCGGCTGCTGAAGCTGCTGCGGGAGGCACGGCAACACCTGAGGCCTGGGGCTCAAAAGGCAATATGGAAGAGATTGTGATATTCGAGGACTCCGCCGGACAGACTGTAGACACAAAGGCTCACAACTTCACAGGAGCGTCCGGCCTGCTCGTGATACCTCAGGTACTCAACACATATACCGCCGCTACGGACAGCAGAAGCACCCCCGCCGCGATATATGTGGAGTATGCCTACTACGACACCGCCACAGGAGGCTACCCAAGCACTCCGAGCAGTGCCGAGAAGTCATTCGAGGGAGTCGAATCCTACCTCTGGGCCATCGGGTATCAATATACCTACAGTCTGGTCATCGGCGAGGAGAACGAGCCTATCGAGTTTGACGCCGGAGTAGCCGACTGGTCAAACGGAGGCTCGTATACAATAAAAATCGGAGGAGAATGATATGAAGAGAGGAGTAACAGCGAAATATGCCGCCCTGCTTGCCGCAGTCCTGCTCGCCGCCTGTCAGAAACAGACCGTCGAGGATGGCACGGCCATCGCTTTTGCGGCAGAAGCCAAGAGCGCGGCCGAGGAGTCCGGCCAGCGCCCGGCTCAGGACAACTCGCCGGCACCTGAGGGAACTGACGTGCCGCAGACCAAAGCCACCAAGACGACGAGCAGTAATCTCACCTCCGCGCCGTTCGGAGTCTATGGGCTGTATTCCGCCACCCCAGGTGCCGCCACCGGCACGAACGTCTTTGACAACTCATCTGCCCTGAAAGTCAGCTACAACACCACTTCCAACCTCTGGGAATACACCCGCACGGGGACAAATCCCAAATACTACTGGAAGCGGAATATGTACTACCGCTTCAGAGCCTATCACCCATACACGGCCTCAGTGGAGACGGGAGGTTCCGGCGCTGACGGAATCATAATCAACTACCGCATCATCGAAGACCAGTACGATCTGCTTGTCGCCTTTGCCACGCGACATCCAGCCACCGACCCGGAAGGCACGAACCGCGTCCCTATGAACTTCCAGCACGCACTGTCGGCGCTCCGTTTCCGGGTGGCGTTCCGCAATACGGTGGACGAAGGCACTACGGACGTGCTCACGGAGTTCCACCTCACAGGCATCCAGGCGGCCGGCATTCTGAACTACACCCACTCCTCGGGCGATTACCTCTCTCCGCTCATCACCTGGTCGGCCGATGCGTTCGATGCGTCCAACTCATTCTACACCAGCACCACAAGCCGCCCCTTCGGAGTCTATAATCCGGGTGCAGCCACTTCCGTAGAGCCCGTGGACATATTCGGCAGCTCCGACGCGGACAATGTGGTCTTCGCCATCCCGCAGACCTGCAGCGACCCTCGCTACGGCAGCACATCTGTGCATTTCAAGACCACAGGCGGAGGGAATGTGGACAATACGGCCGTCCTCCCCAGCTTAGAGTGGCAGCCGGGAAAGATCTACACCTACACTCTTCTTATCGAAAGGTCGAGCGTGGAGATCACCGTAAGCATAAAAGACTGGAACGAAGTACAGTCGACTGTCGATATCAACATATAGTTATGAAAGTGACCGTTCAACATATCCGCTTCCCGTTTCTTCTGCTCTTCTGCGCTCTCACCGTGCTTTACTCCTGCGTGAAGCAGCCTTCTTCGCAGGGTGGCGATGACTTTCAGAAAGGAGATGTGGTGATAAAGATAAGCTCCGCTCCCGGCACCAGAAGTGCGAAAGACGGAGATGAGATGTTGAACCTTCGCGTATGGATGGTGGATGGCGGTGGCACCGTACGCCAATACGCCTCCCTCACCCCTGATGCCCCGGAGGCCACCGTGACATTCAGCGACGTGACCAGAGGCGATTACACTCTTTATTTTCTGGCCAACAGCACCGCTCTGAGCGGATATACCCGAGGCAGCCCGATAGATGATACATTCCTGAAATCCACCCTGTCCCTGAGCGGAGGATCACTTTCTCCCGAATACGCCGACAGCGAGGGGATGCCGCTTTCTCTTAAAAAAGAGTGCAGCATAGGACCGGGAGTCAACCGTATAAGCGCGGAGATTGTAAGGGCCTGCGCCCTTGTCAACATCACCGTCAAGAACCGCTCGGCCGACAAGGCGCTCTATATCACCTCGGTGGGCCTTAGCGACCGTAATCCGAGCAGCGGCTATATTTTTGCTCAAGACGACCACTCCTCTCCTTCCGGCACCACTTATGGAGCGTTTCCTTCCACAAGCTCTATGACTAGAATTGCACCATCCGACGAATCCAAAGTCCTCAGTTTCTACCTTTTCGAAAGCTGCAACGCGGCGGACGCCATCTCGCTTTCGCTCAATGGTGCCCTTTACGATAAGGACATCACCGTTTCTACTGTAGATAAAACGGGCTACCACGCCACCGGCGACGCGACAACGACCTTTAACACTTCGAGCGTTTATTTTCTCGCCTCAGCCTATTCACAGAGACAATTTCTCTATGCGGACAGGAGCTCTCTTGCACTCAAAGATGTCGGGTCCGATGCGGAACTTTTCGTCAAGAGTGATGTCACCTCTTATCTCTGGCAGTTCAGTTCTGCGACCGGCAGCACGACGGTGAAGAATGTGGAGACGGGGAATTACCTGAATATCAGCGTAAGCAGGAATAGTTCAAGTTACAGCCTTTCGACTTCTTCTCAGATTCTCAAAACGAGCGCCTCTACGGGAAGGCAGTTCTACGCGACATATTCAGGAACCAGGAACACTTACTACTCCTACCTCTACAATAACTCCGGAGTTATCGGAGCCACCAGCCCTTCCACCTCCACGAGCTCTGCTGCAAACACAGGCTGGTATCTTCGCGAGGCCACGGAATACACATACCAGGTACTCTCCCCGGACCCTGAGAAAGACTTTATCAACACAGCCTCTCTTACCTACACAGACAGTTACGGAATAGCGCAGCCGCTCAAATCCATCTGCCGTAACGACAGACTGGAGGTGGTGGTCAACGTCTTCTACAACCCTGTCACCGGCACCTTCGACTTCCAGGTCGAGTCCTGGAGGACCAAGGACAACCGGACCACTTTCGACTGATACTCCACGATGCATATTATTATTATGAAGAAAAGGATACTCTACATCAGCATAACGACACTTCTCACCCTCTGCACCCTCTCCTGCTGTGTGCGCGACCCGCTTCCGGGCGGAGACATCCCGGAGGGAGTGGAAGTGATGGCCCGGCTCGACTTCGCGCCCCAGGCCAATGTCGAGGTCACGACCAGGTCCACTCTGGACGGCCTTTCGGAGAACCGCGTGCTTAACCTCTTCGTATTCCTTTTCGACTCGCACGGCAACAAGCTCTACAGCCGTTACTTCGATACCGACGACCTGCAGAGCGTCACCTCCAGCGCCTCTCTCTCCGGCGAAGGCTGGTGGGTCAGCAACAGCGAGACCCTCACCCAGGGCGGAGTCTGCATCAAAGGCACTTCGGGCAGCGACCACAAGATCTACGTTATGGCCAATCTCGACGCGGATATGGTGCGCGTCTCATCCGACCTGCTCAGCCACAATATCAACAACGAGCAGGAGCTCAAGGACTTCTCCGTCTATCTCAACCAGGAGATTATCTACCGTAACGGCTATTTCCCTATGACCGGGATGCTGGACGGCCTCAAGATCGACACCTCCGGCAAGATCACAAAGGAGGACGGCACCGCCCCCGGACCCCTTATGCTCCGCAGGCTCGACGCCAAGATAAAGTTCATCTTCAAGGCAGGCAAGCGGGTGGACGAGAGGGGGCAGAAGATCACGAGCTTCACCGCCAAGCAGTGGAGGGTTATGAACGTCCCGGCTACCGCTTATCTCATTGAGCGCGACAGCGACTCCGGTGACGTGCCTCCGACCGCTTCGACCGGCGAGTATGTCAGCTACGCGCCCAAGTATTTCGACACCGACTGGGTCAATTTCGAAGAGTTCCCTCTGGACACCACCAAAAGGTTCTCGTTCTATATGCTCGAGAACCGCCTGACTCCGAAAAACACGGAGATCGCCTCCTACCAGGACCGCAGCCGGCAGGTGAAGCAGACCTCCGGATACCATATCGGTGAGAACGAGTCCGTCACCGTCACTTATGTCAACTCCCGAGGCGTGGAAGTGACCAGGGATATGCGCGTCTTCACAAACGCCAATGACTTCTCCACCTATGTCCTCGTCACCGGCAGGGTGGATATGACGCTCGAGAATGACGCCGCGGGACAGACTCTGGGAGGCGATGTGCAGTATCTCATACATCTGGGCGACTGGGAGTTCACCGAAGGCACGTCTTGGGGAACTGACGATTACGGCTCATCCTTGAGCAATTTCAACACGCAGCGCAACACCACCTACACCTACACCGTGACGGTGAACTCCGTGAACAACATCCGCATCGAGGTGGAGACCGCAGGCGGAAGCGATACGGAGAACCAGCCGGGAGCCACCGGCGAAGTGACCATAGCCAAGGAGGAGATTGCCATCTGCGATGCGCACTACTACTCGAAGACGATGACTTTCCACGCGAAGAACTTCTTCGAGGGTCTGACCAGCACTGCGGACAAGCTTACCTGGCGCGTCAAGACCCCATTCAGCGACGCCGCCCCGGACGATCCGCTCGTCCCGGGCACTCTCGACTATGACTGGGTGCACTTCCGTCTCAACAAGCGCAATGACGATGGCAGCTACAAAGAGGAGCGGCGCAAGTTCGTGGACCCGACAAGGACTTTCGAGTACTCGTCCACATGGCGTGATGCTACCACCAATGCGGAAAGTGACGGGACGGACGGTCTGGCAGGCTACCATAACGACGGTCTGATGAACATCGTCGGCCTCGTGAAATACATCAAGGAGCAGGCCGCTCTGCTGGAGACCTACTGGAAGAACCCAGGTTCGATTTACACGGGCGACTTCGAAACCCCGGACTACAGGGAGAACGCCAAGATCCGCGTCACCGCATTCGTCGATGAGTTCTACTATGACAAGAATCCGGTGACAGGCGTCACTTCTCCTACGCTCTGGAAAAGCTTTGTCAACCAGCCGGACCGTTCGATGCACATCCTCTGCGACTCCAATGTCAGCACCGACCTCGAGTCTCGCGCCACCGGCTCGGTCATCACCATCCAGCAGCACGCCATCCAGACCATCTATAACACGGATCTTGACCACACGTCGCTCCAGACCGCCTGGGGACTGGAGTATGTGGATGAGTTCACCGATATTGTCACCACATACAATACCAGCTCCACTACCTATACCGGCTCCGGCCAGAATACCGACTCTTTCAACGGGCTGTATAATTCCGTGAAGGAATGGGGAATAAACACTACCGGAACGAGCAGCTGGGGAACATACCTGGACTTCGAGACTCCTAATGATGTCCCTCAGATGCAGTCAAATTACAAGGCTCTGCGGTACATCTGTATGGCGCGTAACCGCGACAACGACGGCGACGGTAAGATTGACCCCGAGGAGATACGCTGGTACACCGCTTCCATCCGTCAGCTTATCGGGCTTTATGTCGGCGGCGGCGTGATCGACCACCATTCACGTGTCTACTACCGCAGCGCCGCCGAGATAGCATCCGATGATGTCAATGTATGGAGGCAGCACGTGATCTCCAGTACAAAATACGGTGGTAATACCCAACCGACCGTCGTCTGGGGAGAAGAGGGTATTTCTACCGGCGACATCTCCGGTTCTTACGCGTACGGCGGCCCGAACAAATTCAGCGTCCGCTGCGTAAGAAATCTCGGAATATCGAATCCGGGCTCATCTGATTTGAGCGACACCTCTTTCAAACCTGACGACTATATAGAGACAAGTACCGAAGGTTCGGGCAGCGATGCGGTAGTGACATTCAACGCTACGCATCTCAATGACGCCGCGCTTCGCTACTACACATCCCGCGAGCTCGACTACCACTCGAACACCTCCGATATCAACCGGCTATATAAAAGATTCGAGGTCCTGCCTAAGAGCAAGGCCACGACCGCAAGCGGCTCCCCTAAGTTCCAGGAAGTGAACACCGCCGTGACCACCGCCATCAATGCAGGAAACGACAACCCCTACTGTCCTGAAGGCTACAGG
>CAVGLS010000024.1:0-30428 GCA_963630225.1 bacterium | reverse complement strand
TGCGGAGCTCCGCACCACATAAAAAAGAGGATGACCCTTTTTAGTCACCCTCTTCTGAGATATGTCGGAGACTAGAGCTCGTTCAGTTCCTGCGCGAGGTCGTCCTTGCGTCCGACGATGATGTCCTGGTAGTCCTTCAGACCGGTGCCGGCAGGGATCAGGTGGCCGCAGATGACATTCTCCTTGAGGCCTTCGAGGTGGTCGACGCGACCGCGGATGGCGGCTTCGCTGAGCACCTTGGTGGTCTCCTGGAATGAGGCGGCGGAGATGAAGCTGTCGGTCTTCAGAGCGGCCCTCGTGATGCCCTGGAGCACGAGACGTGCGGTGGCAGGACGTGTAGGGCGTGCGGCGACAGGATTGAGTCCCTGACGCTCAAGCGAGGCGTTCTCGCTGCGCAGGTCGCGGGCGGAGATGATCTGCCCCGCCTCGAAGCGCTGCGAGGCGCCGGCGTCGAGCACATAGTACTTGCCGTAGATGCCGTCATTGACTTCCATAAACCTCCACCTGTCCACCATCTCCTCGCTGAGGAACTCGGTGTCGCCAGGGTTGGTTATCTCTACCTTGCGCATCATCTGGCGCACTATGATCTCGAAGTGCTTATCGTTGATCTTTACGCCCTGCAGACGGTATACGGCCTGGACTTCATTGACTATATACTCCTGAGCCTTGACCGGTCCGAGGATGTTGAGGATGTCGCTCGGGGAGACGCCTCCGTCGGAGAGCGGGGAGCCCGCCTTGACATAGTCGTTCTCCTGCACGAGGATCTGCTTGCTCAGAGGCACAAGGTAGTGCTTCTCGACACCGTTGCTGTTGTGCACGATGATCTCGCGGTTGCCCCTCTTGACCCTGCCCATAATGACTTCGCCGTTGATCTCGGAAAGGATTGCCGGGCTTGACGGGTTGCGCGCCTCGAAGAGTTCGGTCACGCGCGGCAGACCGCCGGTGATATCGCTGGCCTTGCCGACCGCGCGAGGAATCTTCATGACGACATCGCCGACCTTCACCTTGTCGCCGTTCTCAGCCATAAGGTGAGCGCCCACAGGCAGGTTGAGCTGCTTGACGCTCTCGCCCTTGTCGTTCACGATGAGTAGCGTCGGGCTCTTCGTCTTGTCCTTGGACTCGATGATGACCTTGTCGGTGCTGGTCGAGTATTCGTCGGCGCTCTCCTTCTGGAAGGTCACGCCCTCGATCATATTCTCGAAGCGGATGGTACCGGCGGTCTCCGCGATGGTGGTGGCGTTGTATGCGTCCCAGTCGCAGATCAGGTCGCCCTTTTTGACCTTGTCGCCCTCGCCCTTGTAGAGCACCGCTCCGTAAGGAACGTCGTACTGCGAGAATGTGATGCCGGTATTCTCGTCGATGATGCGGAGTTCCGTCATACGGCTGACCACCACGGTCTCGGTCCTGCCGTCGTCGGTGATCCTGTCGATAGTGCGGAGCTCCTCAAACTTGAGGACGCCGTTGTACTTGGACTCGATGGAGGAGTCTGCCGCTGAAGATGATGCGGTGCCGCCGACGTGGAAGGTACGCAGGGTGAGCTGGGTGCCCGGCTCGCCGATGGACTGCGCCGCGATGACTCCGACGACTTCACCCTTCTCGACCATACGGCTGGTGGCGAGGTTGCGCCCGTAGCACTTTGCGCAGACGCCCTTACGGCTCTCGCAGGTGAGCACCGAACGGATCTCGACCTGCTCGATAGGCAGAGAGTCGATGAGGTCGGCTTCCTTCTCCCTGATCTCCTCGCCGGCGCTGATGATGAGCTCTCCGGTGAGCGGATTGAAGATATCGTGCACGGAGGTGCGTCCGAGGATTCTCTCGCCGAGAGACTCCACGACCTCGTCCTTGTTCTTGATGGCGGAGGCGATAAGTCCGCGGAGCGTGCCGCAGTCGCTCTCGTTGATGATCACGTCGTGTGACACATCGACGAGACGTCTGGTCAGGTAGCCCGCATCCGCCGTCTTGAGGGCGGTGTCCGCGAGCCCCTTGCGCGCGCCGTGGGTGGAGATGAAGTACTCGAGCACCGTCATCCCCTCCTTAAGGTTGGAGACGATAGGGTTCTCGATGATGTCCGCCCCCGATGCTCCGGCCTTCTGAGGCTTGGCCATAAGTCCGCGCATACCGCAGAGCTGCTTGATCTGGGTGGTGGAGCCGCGGGCTCCGGAGTCCAGCATCATATAGACAGGGTTGAAGCCCTGCTGGTCCGCCGAGATCTGATTGGTCACGATCTTGGTGAGCTTGTTGTCCACCGCCGACCAGAGGTCGATGACCTTGTTGTAACGCTCGTTGTTGGTGATGAAACCGTTGTCGTAGTCGTCGCGGATGCTCGCAACCTGCCTGTACGCGTCCTCCACGAGCGAAGTCTTCTCCGCAGGGACGAGCACGTCGCCGAGGTTGAACGAGATGCCGGCACGGAACGACTGGTCGTATCCGAGGTTCTTGATGTCGTCGAGGAACTTTGCGGTACGGGTCACACCGGTGTGCTTGATGACGTCGGTGATGATCTTCCTGAGGGCCTTCTTGCCGAGCAGCTCATTCACATACGGCACCTCGTCCGGCACATACTGGTTGACGATGATGCGGCCTGCGGAGGTCTCCACCATCTGTGTCCCCTTGGAAGGGTCCTGCTTGTCGGCAGGGATGCGGACATAGATCTTCGCGTGCATATCGATGGCCTTCTCGCTGTAGGCCACAATCACCTCTTCAGGAGAGTAGAACCTCTTGTTCTCCCCCTTGGCGCCCGGGCGGAGCTTGGTGATGTAGTACAGACCGAGCACCATATCCTGGGAAGGCACGGTGATAGGCGCACCGTTGGCAGGGTTGAGAATGTTCTGCGAGCCGAGCATCAGCAGCTGTGCTTCCATGATCGCGGCGTTGCCGAGAGGGAGGTGCACGGCCATCTGGTCACCGTCGAAGTCCGCGTTGAACGCGGTGCAGGCGAGCGGGTGCAGCTGGATGGCCTTGCCTTCGATCATCCGCGGCTGGAAGGCCTGGATGCCGAGCCTGTGGAGGGTAGGCGCACGGTTGAGGAGCACCGGATGTCCCTTCATCACATTCTCGAGGATGTCCCAGATGACCGGGTCCTTGCGGTCCACGATCTTCTTGGCGGACTTCACGGTCTTCACTATTCCGCGCTCGATGAGCTTGCGGATGATGAACGGCTTATATAGTTCAGCGGCCATAAACTTAGGCAGACCGCACTCGTGCATATTGAGTTCCGGACCCACCACGATGACCGAACGTGCGGAGTAGTCCACACGCTTGCCGAGGAGGTTCTGGCGGAAGCGTCCCTGCTTGCCCTTGAGGGAGTCGGAGAGGGACTTGAGCGCCCTGTTGGACTCGCTCTTGACGGCGGACGACTTCTTGGAGTTGTCGAAGAGGGAGTCCACGGCCTCCTGAAGCATACGCTTCTCGTTGCGGAGGATGACCTCCGGAGCCTTGATCTCGATAAGTCTCTTCAGACGGTTGTTGCGGATGATGACGCGGCGGTAGAGGTCGTTGAGGTCGGTCGTCGCGAATCTTCCGCCGTCGAGCGGAACGAGCGGGCGGAGGTCCGGCGGGATCACCGGTATCACCTTCATTATCATCCACTCCGGACGGTTGATCCCCTTCGACTCCTGGAACCACTTCACTACCTGAAGCCTCTTGAGTATCTCGGCCTTGCGCTGTTGCGAAGTCTCCACGAGCATCCTGCTGCGGAGCTCCTTGCCGAGCTCTTCGACATCAATCTCCTTGAGCAGGTCATAGATGCCTTCGGCGCCCATCTTGGCGATGAACTTGTCAGGGTCGCTATCCGGAAGATTGCCGTTGCCGGGGATGCGGGCGAGCACGTCGAGATACTCGTCCTCGGATAGGAGAGCCATCTTTTCGACCTCGGCGGCACCCGGCTTCACCACTATGTATTTCTCGTAGTAGATGACGGATTCGAGCTTCTTGGCCGGAAGTCCGAGCAGTGCGGAGATCTTGTTCGGCGCAGACTTGAAGTACCAGATGTGCGCAACCGGCACGGTCAGGCTGATGTGGCCCATCCTCTCGCGGCGCACCTTCTTCTCGGTAACCTCCACATTGCATCTGTCGCAGACAATCCCGCGGTAGCGGATCCGCTTGTACTTGCCGCAGTAGCACTCGTAGTCCTTGGTCGGACCGAAGATCTTCTCGCAGAAGAGTCCGTCCCTCTCAGGCTTGTAGGTCCTGTAGTTGACGGTCTCCGGCTTGAGGACCTCGCCGCAGGAACGCGCGGTGATGTCCTCGGGCGACGCAAGCGAGATGCTTATCGTCTGGAAGTTGCTCTTGATCTTATTGTCTTTGTTATTGAAAGCGGGCATATTACTATTCGTTCAAACAAATTAGTCCAATGTTACCTTAAGGCCGAGGCCGCGGAGTTCGTGGAGGAGCACGTTGAGTGATTCCGGAATACCTGCCGGCGGGATAGGGTCTCCCTTGACGATGGCTTCGTAGGTCTTGGCCCTCCCGACCACGTCGTCCGACTTGACGGTCAGGATCTCCTGGAGGGCGTTGGCCGCGCCGAACGCTTCGAGAGCCCACACCTCCATCTCTCCGAACCTCTGTCCGCCGAACTGGGACTTGCCTCCGAGCGGCTGCTGGGTGATGAGCGAGTACGGTCCGATGGAACGGGCGTGCATCTTGTCGTCAACCATATGGCCGAGCTTGATCATATAGATCACGCCTACGGTCGCAGGCTGGTCGAAGAAGTCTCCGGTGCCGCCGTCGCGCAGGTGTGTCTTGCCGAATCTAGGCACTCCGGCCTTGTCAGTGTAGCTGCAGATCTCCTCGATGCTCGCGCCGTCGAAGATAGGGGTGCTGAACTTCAGCCCGAGCCTGTAGCCGGCCCACCCGAGGACGGTCTCGTAGATCTGTCCGAGGTTCATTCGGGAAGGTACGCCGAGAGGGTTGAGCACGATATCCACAGGAGTCCCGTCCTCGAGGAACGGCATATCCTCCTGACGGACTATCTTGGCAACGATACCCTTGTTGCCGTGGCGGCCCGCCATCTTGTCACCGACGGTGATTTTGCGCTTCTTGGCGATATAGACCTTGGCGATTTGCATCACGCCGTTAGGGAGCTCGTCGCCGATCTTGATCTTGTCCATCTCACGCTTGCACACAGCCTGCTCGGTCTTGAGGGCTATGCAGTAGTTGTTGATGAGGTCGCGGATCAGCGCGTTGGTCTCCTTCTCGGAAGTCCACTTGTTGGAGTTGATATTGTTGTAGTCGATGCTCTTGAGCACTTCGGTGGTGATCTTCTTGTCCTTGGCGAGGATCTCCACCCCGTAGAGGTCGGTGATGCCGGCGCTCTTCTTGTTTTTGGTCAGAGCCACCAGCTTCTGGAGGAAGTCGGAGAAGAGCTTCTCGGCCTTGCGGTCATACTCCGCCTGACGCATCTCCAGACGCGCTTTCTGGTCGTTCTTGACCGAGCTCTTGCGGTTGCCCTCCTTGGAGAGCTTGGTGTAGAGCGCAGTCTTGATCACGGTGCCGCTCAGCGACGGGTTGGCCTTGAGCGAAGCGTCCTTGACGTCGCCGGCCTTGTCGCCGAAGATGGCCTTGAGGAGCTTCTCCTCCGGTGAAGGGTCGCTCTCGCCCTTAGGGGTGATCTTGCCGACCATGATGTCGCCCGGCTCGATATGTGCGCCGATGCGCACGATACCGTCTTCGCCGAGGTTGCGGGTGGCGTCCTCGCTGACATTAGGGATGTCGGAGGTGAGCTCCTCCATTCCGCGCTTGGTGTCGCGCACTTCGGTGATGAATTCGTCCACGTGGACGGAAGTGAGCACGTCCCACTTCACCATCTCCTCGGAGAGCACGATGGCATCCTCGTAGTTGTAGCCCTTCCACGGCATAAACGCCACCTTGAGGTTGCGTCCGAGCGCGAGCTCGCCGTCCTGCGTGGCATAGCCTTCGGTGAGGACCTGCCCCTTCTCGACCTTGTCGCCCTTCCTGACGATAGGCTTGAGGGTCACGGTCGTGCTCTGGTTGGTCCTGCGGTAGATAGGCATCTTGTAGGTGGTCTCCTCGGGAGAGAAGCTGACGAAGCTCTCGCCTTCGGTGCGCTCATAGCGGACGCGGATTTCGTTGGCGTCGACATAGGTGACTTCGCCCTTGCGCTCCGCGATGACCTGGGTGCGGGAGTCGATGCAGGCCCTCTCTTCCAGTCCGGTGCCCACGATAGGGGACTCCGGCTTGAGGAGCGGAACTGCCTGACGCATCATGTTTGCGCCCATCAATGCGCGGTGAGCATCGTCGTGCTCGAGGAACGGGATCAGGGAAGCCGCCACGGAAGCCATCTGGTTAGGGGCGACGTCCATATAGTCGACCCTGTCCTTGGTGACGACAGGGAAGTCGGCCTCAAGACGGCACTGGATGCGCTCGTCGAGGATGTTGCCCTCGTCGTCCATATGCACGTTGGCGAGGGAGACGAGCTTGTCTTCCTCCTCCTCGGCGCTCATATAGTGGCAGCCGGCGGCGCTGAGGTCCACCTTGCCGTCCTTGACGTCACGGTACGGGGTCTCGATGAACCCGAGGTCGTCGATGCGCGCATATACGCACAGGGACGAGATAAGTCCGATGTTCGGGCCTTCAGGCGACTCGATAGGGCAGAGACGCCCGTAGTGGGTGTAGTGCACGTCGCGGACCTCAAATCCGGCTCTGTCCCGGCTGAGACCTCCCGGGCCGAGGGCGGACAGACGCCTCTTGTGGGTGATCTCCGCGAGAGGGTTGGTCTGGTCCATAAACTGCGACAGCTGGCTGGTCCCGAAGAACGAGTTGATCACCGACGAGAGCGTCTTGGCGTTGATGAGGTCGATCGGGTTGAACTGTTCGCTGTCGCGGACGTTCATCCTCTCCCTGATGGTACGGGCCATACGGCTCAGACCGACGCTGAACTGGTTGGCGAGCTGCTCGCCGACGGTGCGCACGCGACGGTTGGAGAGGTGGTCGATATCGTCGACCGTGGCCTTGGAATTGATGAGCTGGATGAGGTACTTGATGATCTCGATGATGTCGGTGTTGGTCAGCACGCGCACGTCAGGGTCGGTCGTGAGACCAAGCTTCTTGTTGAGCCTGTAGCGGCCGACATTGCCGAGGTCGTATCTCTTTTCGGAGAAGAAGAGCTTGTCTATCACGTCTCTTGCCGTGCTCTCATCAGGCGGTTCCGAGTTGCGGAGCTGCTTGTAGATGTAGTTGACGGCCTCTATCTCCGTGTTGGTCGGGTCTTTCTGCAGGGTGTTGAATATGATGGCATATTCGTTGGAGTTGGCCTCGTCCTTCTGGAGAAGGATGGTCTTCTCGTCGGCCTGCAGGATGGCGCTGATGGTGTCGTCGTCGAGGACTTCGCCTCTCTTGACGATGATTTCGATTCTCTCCACCGGGGTCACCTCTCCGGTGTCCTCGTCGATGAAGTCTTCGAACTTGGTCTTGAGCACATTGTTGGCAAGCTTGCGGCCCTTGTTGGCCTCGAGCTCGGCCTCGCTCACGGTGACCTCGTCCGCAAGGTCGAAGATGTCAATGATGTCCTTGTCCGAATTGAAGCCTATGGCACGCAGAAGCGTAGTGACAGGCAGCTTCTTCTTGCGGTCGATGTAGGCGTACATCACATTGTTGATGTCGGTGGCGAACTCTATCCAGGAACCCTTGAACGGGATGATGCGGGCCGAATAGAGCTTCGTGCCGTTGGCGTGCATGCTCTGGTCGAAGAACACGCCAGGTGACCTGTGCAGCTGGGAGACGATGATGCGTTCGGAGCCGTTGATCACGAAGGTGCCGGCAGGAGTCATATACGGGATGTTCCCGAGATACACGTCCTGGACCCTGGTGTCGAAGTCCTCGTGCTCGGAGTCCGTGCAGGAAAGCCGGAGTTTCGCCTTCAGAGGGACATTGTAGGTCAGGCCTCTGTCAAGACACTCCTCAATCGAGTACTGCGGCGGATCGATGAAGTAGTCGATAAACTCGAGCTTGTAGCTGTTGCGCGTGTCCTCGATCGGGAAAATCTCCTGGAACACCTGATACAGGCCTTCGTTCTTCCTGTTCTCCGGGGTGGTCTCCAGCTGGAAGAAGTCCTTGAACGACTTCAGCTGGACCTCCAGGAGATCCGGATACTCCAGGATCTTGGATGTAGCAAAGTTTATACGCTTGTTGGTGGTCTTTTTTGACATATTCTGCCTTTGGAAATAGAGAAAAACTTAAATACGGAAAAAAGGTTTAGAGCCTATTATCCCCGGCTCTAAACCTGTTTGTCCCCTAAAGCAGGGAGAGGTGAAGTTACTTAACCTCAACTTCTGCACCGGCCTCCTCAAGAGCTGCCTTGAGGGCTTCGGCCTCTGCCTTGGAAATTTTCTCTTTTACTGTTGCAGGAGCGCCGTCAACGAGATCCTTGGCTTCCTTCAGACCGAGACCGAGCTCGCTCTTGACAACCTTGATGACGTTGAGTTTGCCCTGACCCGCTGACTTGAGGATCACGTCGAACTCGGTCTGCTCGGCCTCGACCGCACCACCATTGTTGCCGTCACCGGCAACCACTACAGCCGCAGCTGCAGGCTCGATTCCATATTCATCCTTGAGGATCTTTGCAAGTTCCTGAACATCTTTCACAGAGAGGTTTACCAGCTCTTCTGCGAGGGCTTTTACATCTGCCATAATTGTTTGTTTTATTTTAAATTGTTAATATTTGCTTGTCTACTCGGCCGGGGCAGCCTCTGCTGCCGGAGCCGCTTCCTCTGCCGGAGCCGCTTCCGCTACCGGAGCCTCCGCTGCCGGAGCTTCCGCCGGCTTTGCGGAGCCGATCTTCTCATCCTCGCCCTTGCCCTCGGAAGCGTTCTCGAGAGCGGAAACGAGGTTGCGGACAGGGCTCTGGAGGAGACCGATGATGTCTCCGATGAGCTCTTCGCGGGTCTTGATGGCTGCGAGCTGGTCGAGTTTGTCCTCACCGATGAATACGCAGTCCTGCACATAGGCGCCCTTGACAACAGGCTTGGTGAAGCCTTCGCGCTGGAGCTTCTTGATGAGCTTGCCAGGCGCTGCCGGAGCCTCGGTGTACATGATCGCGGTGTTGCCCGTGAGGGTCTGCGCAAGGGTCTTGACCTCCTCGTCCTCGATGAGGTTGAGCACATGCGCGAAGAGGGTGTTCTTTACGACATTGAGCACGATCTTCTCGTTGTAGCACTCGCGGCGGAGTCTGCTAGTCTGTCCTGCATTCAGGCCGGCTATATCCGTGATGTAGAAGTTTGGATACTGCTTGATCTGCGCTGAGATGCTTTCAATAATCTGACCTTTAAGTTCCTTTTTCATAATATTGAATTTTTACTCAGCACTGTTGAGGAATGCCTTGAGATCAACTTTGACGCCCGGGCTCATAGTTGAGCACAGTGCGGCGCACTTCATATATGTACCCTTGAGGGTCTGCGGCTTAAGCTTCGAGATGGCGTTGAGCACCTCGGCGGCGTTCTCGTAGATCTGCTGTGCGGTGAACGAGGCCTTGCCGACGGCGGTGTGCACGATGCCGGTCTTGTCGACCTTGAAGTCGATCTTGCCGCCCTTTGACGCCTTGACGGCAGCGCCTATCTCCATAGTCACGGTGCCGGTCTTAGGGTTCGGCATAAGTCCGCGAGGTCCGAGGATCTTACCGAGCGCACCGACCTTGGCCATCACTGACGGGGTGCAGACGATGACGTCCACATCGGTCCAGCCGCCCTTGATCTTCTCGATATATTCGTCAAGTCCCACATAGTCCGCGCCGGCTTCCTTGGCTTCGTTCTCCTTGTCAGGGGTGCAGAGCGCGAGCACTCTCACGACCTTTCCGGTCCCGTGCGGCAGGGTGACGACGCCGCGGATCATCTGGTTGGCCTTGCGCGGGTCCACGCCGAGGTTGACGTGTATCTCCACGCTGGAGTCGAACTTGGTGAAAGTGATGTCCTTTACGACTTGGCACGCTTCGTTGAGCGGGTAGAGCTTGTGGGAGTCATACTTCTCCGCGGCAGCCTTCTGATTTTTGGTAATCTTACTCATAATTCGCGTGTCTATTTAATGTCCTCAGGGAATTCGCCGCTGACGGTGATGCCCATGCTTCTCGCCGTCCCCGCAACCATCTTCATGGCTGCGCCGAGGGTGAAGCAGTTGAAATCCGGCATCTTGCCCTCCGCGATGGTCTTGACCTGATCCCAGGTGACGGATGCCACTTTCTTTCTGTTAGGTTCGCCTGAAGCCTTGGTGATCTTCGCGGCTTCCTTGAGGGATATTGCAACCGGCGGCTGCTTCACCTCGAATGTGTAGGATTTGTCGGAGTAGACGGTGATCACCACTGGGAGGATCTTGCCCGCCTGTCCCTGCGTGGCTGCATTGAAAGCCTTGCAGAAATCCATTATGTTCAAGCCTTTGGAACCGAGTGCCGGTCCTACCGGAGGAGCCGGGTTGGCGGCGCCGCCCTTGATCTGGAGCTTGATGTATCCGGTAACTTCTTTTGCCATAATACTTTGTTATTCTTTAGTCACTTGTGTAAAGTTGAGCTCAACCTGAGTCTTGCGCCCGAAGATTTCGACTATGACCTTGATCTTGCTTCTGTCCTCCACTATCTCGTCAACCGTACCGCTGAAGCCGCTGAAAGGGCCGTCTGTGATACGCACGGACTCTCCGATGGAATAGTCGACAAATGTCTCTGCGGCATTGTCGATATTCTCGTCCTGATTGCCCAGAATCCTCTGCGCCTCCTCTTCACGAAGAGGCACCGGGACCCTTTCGAACTGGGAGCCGGAGGTGGCTTTTTTCTCGGTAAGGAAGCCCGACATACCGGGCACGAGATTGCGGATTATGTTCTCGAGCCTCGCGCTGAGCTCGGCCTGGATGAGCACATAACCCGGATAGAGCAGCTTGTCAACTGCCTTGCGCTTGCCGTTTTGGGTGACGATTTCCTTCTTCACCGGCACAAGCACCTGAGCGACTTCGTCCTGAAGCCCTGCCCTTTCTATCTCTTTCTCAAGGTATTCCTTGGCTCTCTTCTCCTTGCTGCCTGCTGTGCGCAGGACATACCATTTCATTTCTCCCATCGAGTCCGCTGATAAAAGTTACAGAGTGTAGATTCCTGTCATCAGAGATTGGAAAGCAAAGTCGATAATCCAGAGCAGAGCGGCCAATATGACTGTGGTGACAATGACCAGCAGGGCGGAGCTCTGAAGCTTTGCCCAGTTAGGCCAAGTCGTCTTCTTGGTCAACTCTACGAAAGACTCTTTGAAGTAATTGATAATCTTTCTCATCTTTACATTTAATGGATGCCGTTGTCGGAAGCAGTTTAGCGGCATCTGTTAAACAATTACCAAATCGTAACCTTTGATATTTGCAGGGGAAGCAGGAATCGAACCCACATCTACGGTTTTGGAGACCGCTGAACTACCATTGTTCTATTCCCCTGAATGGACGGACGCCCCCGGTCGGGGCATCCGTCTTCAGACTATATTAGTCAAGGATCTTGGTCACCTGACCTGCGCCGACGGTACGTCCGCCCTCGCGGATCGCGAAGCGGAGGTTCTCGTTGAGAGCCACAGGAGTGATGAGGTTGACATCGATCTCGACATTGTCGCCAGGCATAACCATCTCTACACCTGCAGGGAGAGTGATCTCGCCGGTAACGTCAAGCGTACGGATGAAGAACTGAGGACGATACTTGTTGTGGAACGGGGTGTGACGTCCGCCCTCTTCCTTCTTGAGGACATAGATCTGTCCGAGGAAGTGCTTGTGAGGGGTGATGGAACCCGGCTTGGCGATAACCTCGCCGCGCTTTACTTCCTTCTTGTCGATACCGCGGAGGAGGAGACCTACGTTGTCTCCGGCCTCGCCCTGGTCGAGGAGCTTGCGGAACATCTCGACACCCGTCACAACGGTGTTCTTAGGCTTGTCGCTGAAACCTACGATCTCGGCAGGGTCGTTGACGTGGATCGTACCGGTCTCGATACGTCCGGTCACTACGGTGCCGCGTCCGGTGATGGAGAAGATGTCCTCGATAGGCATAAGGAACGGCTTCTCGTTCTCACGTACAGGGAGCGGAATGTAAGAATCCACTGCGTCCATGAGCTCGATGACCTTCTCCTCCCACTTCGGCTCTCCGTTGAGCGCGCCGAGGGCTGAGCCGCGGATGATAGGGGCGTTGTCACCGTCGAAGTCATACTTGTTGAGAAGGTCGCGAACCTCCATCTCCACGAGATCAAGCATTTCTTCGTCATCAACGAGGTCAACCTTGTTGAGGAATACGACCATCTTAGGCACGTTCACCTGCTTTGCGAGGAGCACGTGCTCGTTGGTCTGAGGCATCGGACCGTCGGTGGCGGCAACCACGAGGATTGCACCGTCCATCTGAGCGGCGCCGGTAACCATGTTCTTCACGTAGTCAGCGTGACCCGGGCAGTCGACGTGCGCATAGTGACGATTCTGGGTCTGGTACTCAACGTGAGCAGTGTTGATGGTGATACCGCGCTCCTTCTCTTCCGGAGCATTGTCGATCTGGTCGAAAGACTTGACCTCACTCAGACCTTTTGCTGCGAGCACCTTGGTGATGGCCGCAGTAAGGGTGGTCTTGCCGTGGTCAACGTGGCCGATGGTGCCGATGTTGACGTGGGGTTTGTCCCTTTTGAAAACTTCTTTTGCCATAATATTACGTATAAAAGTTGTTGCAAAAACAAGCCGGCTTTTTAGACCGGCGTTGGAGCCGATGATGGGAATTGAACTCATGACCTCATCCTTACCAAGGATGCGCTCTACCCCTGAGCTACATCGGCATTTGAGCGGGGTAGGAGAATCGAACTCCCATTTCCAGCTTGGAAGGCTGGCATAATAGCCATTATACGAACCCCGCTTATGAGAGTGTCCTCCTCTTCCGTGAGTGGTGGGCAAGGATGGATTCGAACCACCGAAGGTATAACCAGCAGATTTACAGTCTGCCCCATTTGGCCACTCTGGTACTTGCCCTTATATTGCTGATGAGCCGATGGAGGGAGTCGAACCCACGACCCCGAGATTACAAATCACGTGCTCTGGCCACCTGAGCTACATCGGCAATGCCTATTTCAAAGACCCCTTTCCTGTAAGGGATTGCAAAGATATGAATTATTTTTTATCCTCAAAAACTTTTTTCAATCTTTTTTCGATGCCTTCCCTGTCAAGGCCGCAGGAGGCGAGCTGGCCGCTCTGCCTGTCCTGAGGGATGAATCTGTCGGGCACTCCGATCCCCTCGGCGCGGATGCCGTAGCCTCCGGACATAAGGAATTCGCACACTGCGCCGTATAGTCCGCCCTTGAGCGAAGCGTCCTCCAGGGTGATGATGCGGCGGTACCTGACGGCAATCTCCGCGAGCATCCCGGTGTCGAGCGGCTTCACGAAGCGGAAGTTGTAGACCCCCACCCGTCCCGGATAGCTTGAGGCGGCTTCCAGAGCCCTGTGGGTCACCGGGCCGGTGCAGACGAGAGCCACTTCGTCCCCCTCTGCGAGGACTTCGGCCTTCCCGACCTCAATCGCTCTCGGCGCCACGTCCCTCCATGCCACGCCCTCTCCGGTCCCGCGCGGATACCTTATTATATATGGGCCGCTTTCGTGGGCCAGTGCGGAGTACATCAGAGCCTTGAGATCCTCTTCGTCGCGGGGGGAGGAGATGATGACGTCAGGCACGCAGCGCAGCGCGGCGATGTCCAGCACTCCGTGATGCGTCGCGCCGTCCTCCCCCACGAGCCCCGCCCGGTCAAAGCAGAGCACCACAGGCAGCCTCTGGAGCGCCACGTCGTGCACTATCTGGTCGTAAGCCCTCTGGGAGAAGGAAGAATATATGTTGCAGAACGGCCTCATCCCTCCCGCTGCAAGTCCGGCGGCGAAAGTGACCGCGTGCTCCTCCTCGATGCCTACATCGAAGAACTGCCCCGGCCTCTCGGCCGCAAGGAGATTCATCCCGCAGCCCCGGGCCATCGCGGGGGTGATCCCGACGACTTTAGGGTCCTTCTCCGCAAGCTCCAGAAGCACCTGCCCGAACACGTCCTGATAGCGGTCGCGGGTGTGCGGGGAGGAGAGCCTCCCGCCGGACTGCGGGTCGAAGCGGCCCGGAGCGTGCCAGGTGACGGGGTCCGCCTCGGCCGGAGCGTAGCCCTTGCCCTTGACCGTGATGCAGTGCAGAATCCTCGGCCCGCCTATGTCCTTGAGTCTGGACAGCGCCTTCACGACATCTTCTATGTCGTTGCCGTCAATCGGCCCGAAGTATCTGAATCCCAGCGCTTCGAAGAGGTCGCCGCCGGTGCTCTTGACAAACCACGACTTGAGGCTGCGAACCCAGCGCTGGATAAACCTTCTGAACCTGCCGTCTCCGAGCAGATCCCAGATGTGCGCCTTGAAGCGGTTGTAGGACGAGCTCGTGGAGATCTTCAGCAGGTACTCGTGCATCGCGCCTGTGTTGTTGTCGATGGACTGGTTGTTGTCGTTGAGTATCACGAGCAGGTCCGTCCCGCTCGCCCCGGCATTGTTGAGCCCCTCGAAAGCGAGGCCTCCGGTCATCGCGCCGTCCCCGATCAGGGCTATCGCCTTGCGTTTCAAGCCCTGCAACCTCGCCGCTTCCGCAAATCCCAGCGCGGCGGAGATGGAAGTGGACGAATGTCCGGTCCCGAAGCAGTCGTATTCGCTCTCGTCGCGGTTGGGGAAGCCGCTCAGCCCCCCGCCTGTGCGCAGCGAGCCGAATCGCCCCCTGCGTCCTGTCAGCAGCTTGTGGGCATAGGCCTGATGCCCCACGTCGAAGACTATCTTGTCGTCGGGAGTGTCGAAGACATAGTGCAGCCCCACGATGAGCTCCACCGCGCCGAGGCTCGACGCGAGATGTCCCGGACTCTCGGCGCAGGTCCGTATGATGCAGTCCCTGAGTTCGGAGCAGAGCTGCCGGAGCTCGGGGATGCTGAAGCCCTTGATGTCGGAAGGGGAGTTTATGCCGTCCAGCAGTCCGTACATCACTTCCCTCCGCTTGGCTTGTCGAGCGCGAGCTCCGGATGCCTGCGGGACGAGCGCAGCAGCGCCGCCGCCACGACCCCCGCCAGAACTCCCAGCGCTATGAATATATACTCGGCCCTTGCCGCCGCTTCGACTCCGGAGAAGCTTTTGAAGATGCGCCCCACGAAGACCGGCACGAGCAGCATCCCCATATTCTGGATCCAGTAGATCATCGAATAGGCCGTGCCGAGGTTGCGCTCCGGCACTATCTTCGGCACGGAGGGCCACATCGCCGACGGCACGAGCGAGTAGCCCACGCCGAGCACGGCAATCGAGAAATAGCCCCAGAACGGTACGCCCTGCGGGGCGAAGCGCAGCAGCAGATGCGCCGCAAGCACCATCGCCGAACCGATTGTCATCCAGAGGGTCGCCTTGCCGGCCTTGTCCACCAGCGCCCCGAAGAGCGGGGTGAACACCACCGTGAAGAACGGTATCATCGAAATCACCCACTTGGCGCTGTCCACATCCATCCCGAAGCGCGGGATCACGATCGAGGTGCCGAATTTCTTGAACGAGATGATGCAGCAGTAGAAGAATACGCAGAGCAGGGAGATCATCACGAATCTCGGGTTGGTGACGAGCCGGACGATGTCGGAGAACTTGAACCTGTCCTCCTCCCTGACCTCGGCTCTGCCGCTCTTGATCCCTCTGTCCCGGTCGAAGCGCGCGTCCATCGCGACGAATACGCCCCACAGCAGCACCCCAAGCAGTATCAGGGCGAGCCCCAATGCCGCCGGGCGGGAGGTCTCCGCCAGAGTATATATCTCACCTTCAGGCTTCTGCGCGACAAGAACCGGGGATATGATGAATGCGGCCGCAGTGCCGAGTCTGGCCACCGCGACCTGCGCCCCCATCGCGAACGCCACGTTGCGTCCCTTGAACCATTTGGCAATCGAGCGGGTCACGGCCACTCCGGCAATCTCGCTGCCGAGCCCGAAGACCATGCAGCCTCCGTAGGCGATGGCGAGCGACGTCCCCGCCGGCAGCCCGGAGCGGATGGCGAAGAATACGGTCGCGGCCCCGAGGGCCATAAGTCCGACGAATACCGACCCTATCACCCTCACCCCGAACAGGTCCAGCAGCACTCCGCACACGACGAGCCCTCCGCAGACGCAGAGAAAGCTGTATCCGCCTGCGTAGAAGCCGTAGCCGGCACTGTCCCAGCCGAGTTCGAGACACTCCGGGTGCTGGAATATCTGCGAAAGCGTCGAGAACATATCGTCGAAGAAGTACGACGCGAACATCGGCGCCATCAGGCAGATGAGAGCAATCCGGCACGCGGCGCTACCGCCACTTTTTCCGTTCATCATTGCCATATATTCAAAATGCTCCGCCCGGAGAGTCCGCCCCGGGCGGGCGCATCATTTCTTGATGTTAGGGAGCTCCAGTCCGTAGCCCTTGCGCCTGTCCTCGGCCTTGAGGTAGATGCTGAGGATGAATGCGAGCACTCCGAAGCTGGCGAAGACTATCATCGGTACGGTGTAGCCGCCGGTCGACTGGCGGAGCGAGCCGATGAGCATAGGCACGAGGCAGAGTCCGATGTTCTGCACCCAGAAGATGAGGCAGTACGCGCTGCCGAGTATCTTCTCGTCGATGATCTTGGGCACCGACGGCCAGAGGGCCGCAGGCACGAGCGAGAAGCTGACGCCCAGCACCACGATCAGAGCCAGGGCGAATGCCTTGCTCGGGAAGATCGGGAGCAGGAACGCGAAGCTGAGGTGGCAGGCGACCATGATCACCGACCCCGCCATAAGCATCGACGCCCCCTTGCCGAGCCGGTCGAGGAAGATGCCGAGGAACGGGGTGAGGATCATCGCCAGAATAGGGAAGCAGCTGAACAGCTGCGCGGCGGAAGCCGCATCGGTGTGGAGAGTCTCCTCCAGGAAGTTGGTCGCATATCTCTGGAACGGGAAAATCGCGCTGTAGTAGAGCACGCAGAGCAGGGCCACGATCCAGAACATCTTGCTCTTGAAGATCGCGCCGAGGTCGCTGACATGGAACTCGTCCTCCGGGGATTTCTCCTCCGTGGCGAGCCCCTCCTCCACGAGCTGGCTGTCGAACTTGCGGTCTATCACTCCGAAGATGATGAAGTTGATCAGGCCGATGACCAGCAGCGCACCGCAGAATCCGAGCGGAGCGAGGACGGAGCCTCCGAACTTCTCGGAGATGAGCGGGGCGATCCACATCACCCCGAATACGCCGAGGCGGGCGATGGCCATCTCAAGTCCCATCGCGAGGGCCATTTCCTTACCCTTGAACCACTTGGCTATAATCTTGGAAACATTGGTCCCCTCCATCTCGCAGCCGCAGCCGAAGATCATAAATCCGAGGGAAGCCATCTTGGCGCTTGCCGGCATCTCGACCCACCAGCTGCCGAGCCACCGCGCAAACCCGGTGGTCTGGAACCAGTCGCTGATGCCGATGAACTTGATGGCCGCGCCGGCGACCATAAGTCCCGCCGCGAGCACGCCGGAGAAGCGCACCCCGAGCTTGTCGAGGATTACGCCCGCGATGATGAGGAAGCCGCAGACGTTGAGGATATATTCAGATGCCGCATATTTGCCGAAGACCCCGCTGTCCCAACCCAGATTGCTCTCTACGAGAGACTTGAGCGGGGACATCACGTCCACGAACATATATGCGAAGAACATCATCAGGGCGATGAGCACGAGCACGCCCCATCTTGCTGCCGGATAGTCGTTGAGCAGCTTTCTGGTCTTTTCTGCCATAAGGGTTGGTTTTAGTCTTTAGAACGGAAGGTCGTCGGCTGGCGCGTCGTCCAGGTCGGCGACAGGGGCTGCGACGGGGGCTGCGGCAGGGGCCGGCTTCGGAGCCGCGGCCTGGACAGGCCTCTGGTAGGCCGGCTGCTGCGGGGCGTATCCTCCCTCCGCAGGAGCTCCCTCCCTGCGCCCGAGGAGCTGCAGGTTGTCCACATTGATCTCGGTGGTGTATCGCTTGGCTCCGCTCTGGTCGGTCCAGGACCTGGTCCTCAGACGTCCCTCGACATAGAGCTGCGTGCCTTTTTTGATGTATTTCTCGGCGATGTCGGCGGGCTGACCCCAGGCCACTATATTGTGCCATTCGGTGCTTTCCTTGGACTCCCCGCTGCGGTCCCTGTATCTCTCCGTGGTCGCCAGAGTGAAAGTGGCGACCTTCCTTCCCTGCCCTCCCGGGGCGTTGGCGTCGAGGTAGCGGACCTCCGGGTCCTTCCCCACATTGCCGATAAGCATTACTTTGTTCAGTGACATAACTACATATATTTTTACTCTGCAAGATACAGATTATTTTGCTAAAAGCGATGAAAAACTCGCTATCTTTATGATGTGAAAAAGACAATCATCACACTGACAGGATTTATGGGCTGCGGCAAGAGCAGCGTCGGGATGGAGCTTGCGGCCCTGATGGACGCGCACTACGCCGACCTTGACTGCCTCGTGGCCCGGGCCGAGCACAGGAGCATCCCGAGGATTTTCGAGGGCGGGGAGCGCGCCTTCCGTCAGGCGGAGCTCAAGGCTCTGAGGCGCTTTCTCGACAGTGCGGAGGCCATCTGGAAGCCTTCGGTGCTCTCGCTCGGAGGCGGCACCTTCTGCAATCCTGAGGCCCGTGCGGAAATCCTTGCCCGCACCGGCTGCGTCTATCTGCGGACTCCCCTGAAGACCATACGCGAGCGCCTCGGGGCGGAAGACGCATCCCGGCCTCTGTTCCGGGATGCGGACAGGCTCTACGCGGAGCGTGAGCCCCTATACTGCCAGGCGCACTTTGTCATCGACACCGAAGGCCTGACGGTGAGGGAGATAGCCGATATGATCAAAGATAGATTTGCCGCATAGCCTCCACATCCGGCTCGTCCCCGCTCATGATCTTATAGCCGAGGACCGCCTGCTGCAGATGCCAGGCCGTGCCCGGGACATAGCCCGCGTGGGAGGAGAGGCAGGGGTTCTTGTAGTTCGCCTCGATCAGGACCTCGCAGTCGAGGGAGTCTATCCCCTCCACGGCGGAAGGCAGGGTATAGATGATAATGTCCGCCCTGACCCCGCGGGCGATGCCGTCGTGGCGGTAGAGGACGGTGTGGAATCCGAGGTCCTCGGCTGCGGCCAGGGCCGCTTTGCCCGCGCCGCCGAAGCCTATCACCGCCGCAGTGCCCCTGTCGAGGGGCTCAAGCAGGGCGCGTACCCCGATATAGTCCGAGTTCCAGGCCTTCACTCCCTCGTCGGTGTTGAGGCAGAGGTTGGTCGCTCCGACCCTCTCGCACTCCGGACTCTTCCAGTCCGCGCGTCCGAACGCGGTCTCCTTGAACGGGGAGGTCACGTTGATGGCCCTGTACCCCTTCAGAAAAGCGGTCCAGGCCGACTCGAAGTCGGGGGTTTCGATGAGGTCGTAGGCGTATCTGCCGTGGAACGCGGCTTCGAAGAGCCTCGGGCTCAACGAGTGGGCTATAGGGTAGCCGATCAGTCCGAATCTATCCATTGTTGCGTTGTCTTACGGATTCGTAGAGAAGTATCGCTGCGGAGACGGAAACATTGAGCGAGTCGAGCCGCCCCAGCATAGGTATCATTATGTGCGCGTCCGCAGCCTCCCGCCAGATGCCGCTCAGGCCGGTGGATTCGGCTCCCATCACGACGGCGACCCCGGCCCGCATGTCGCAGTCGTAGTAGAGGGAGGAGTCCTGAAGCTGCGCCGTGAGGATATGTATCCCTTTGTCCTTCAGATACTTGATAGCTTCTTCGCTCTTGCAGACGGCGGTCTGTACCGTGAACACCGCGCCGAGCGACGCCCTGATGAGGTTAGGGTTGTAGAGGTCGGCCTTCGGATCACAGACTATCAGCGCATCCGCTCCCGCCGCGTCGCAGGTCCTCAGCACCGCGCCCACATTGCCCGGCTTCTCCACGCTCTCCAGCACCGCGACGAGCGGATTGTCCTTGAGTCTCAATCCCTCCAGAGTGTGCTCGCGCGCCTTGATTTCGGCTATTACTCCCTCCGTCCCCTCGCGGCAGGCGACCTTGGCGTAGAGCTCGCGGCCGAGCAGACAGACACGGCAGTCGGGAAGCTGCACCTCGCCCGCAATCTCGGGACAGATGAACACCGTGTCCGGCTCGTATCCTGCTTCCAGACAACGCTCCAGCTCACGCCGCCCCTCCACCGTGAACAGAGCGCTTTCGCGCCGTTCGGACGATTTCTGCCGCAGCGCGAGAAGCTTCCGTATCTTGGGATTGGATGCGGATGTGAGCGTCTCCGTCACTGTTTCTCTTCTTTTTTGAGCTTCTTCTCGGGCTTCATCTGAGGGAAGAAGAGCACGTCCTGGATGGTGGTCTGGCCGGTCATAAACATAGTGAGACGGTCAATCCCCATCCCGAGTCCGGAGGTCGGCGGCATACCGTATTCGAGCGCGCGCACGAAGTCCATATCGATATACATCGCCTCGTCGTCGCCCTTGCTCTTGAGTCTTGCCTGCTCCTCAAATCTCTGGAGCTGGTCGATCGGGTCGTTGAGCTCGGAATATGCGTTGGCGAGCTCCTTGCCGCAGACGAAGAGCTCGAAGCGCTCGGTCAGCTGCGGGTTGTCGCGGTGGCGCTTGGTCAGAGGGGACATCTCCACCGGGTAGTCGGTGACGAAGGTCGGCTGGACGAGCTTGTCCTCGCAGTATCCGCCGAAGATGGCGTCGATGAGCTTCCCCTTGCCCATAGACGGTTCGACCTTGACCCCCAATCTGTTGCAGGTCTTGCGAAGCTCGTCTTCGTCCATCCCGCCGACATCGACCCCGGCGTATTCCCTGATGGCGTCGAGTATGGGCAGGCGGCGGTATTCTCCGCCGAAGTCCACCTCGTTGTCGCCGATCCGGACGAGGGTCGTGCCGTTGACGGCCAGGGACACCTCGGCGAGCATCTTCTCGATGAACTTCATCATCCAGTTGTAGTCCTTGTAGGCCACGTATATCTCCATACAGGTGAACTCTGGGTTGTGGGTCTTGTCCATCCCCTCGTTGCGGAAGTCCTTGGCGAACTCATACACCCCGTTGTATCCGCCCACTATCAATCTCTTGAGATACAGTTCGTTGGCTATCCTCAGATAGAGAGGGATGTCCAGCGCGTTGTGGTGGGTGACGAACGGGCGTGCGGTCGCTCCTCCGGGGATGCTCTGCAGGATAGGGGTCTCCACCTCCAGGCAGCCGGCCTCGTCGAAGTAGCGGCGCATCGTTGCGATGATCTTCGCCCTCTTGACGAACACTTCCCTGACCTGGGGGTTGACGATGAGGTCCACGTATCTCTGGCGGTAGCGGAGTTCGGGGTCGGTGACCGCGTCGAACAGCTGGCCGTCCTGTTCCTTGACTATCGGGAGGACCTTGAGCGACTTGCTCAGCAGGGTGAGCTCCTTGGCGTGTACGCTGAGCTGGCCGGTCTGGGTGATGAAGGCGAATCCCTTGACGCCTATGATGTCCCCGATGTCGAGGAGTTTCTTCCACACCGTGTTGTACATCGTCTTGTCCTCGCCGGGGCAGATCTCGTCGCGCTTGACATAGATCTGTATCCTCCCCGTGCTGTCCTGCAGCTCTCCGAACGAGGCCGCGCCCATAATCCGCCGGCTCATCAGTCTGCCCGCGATGCACACCTCCTGATAGTTCCCCTGCTCCGGGTCATATCCGGCTGAGATTTCCGCCGCAGTGGCGTTGACGGGGTATTCGGCTGCGGGATATGGCTCTATGCCCAGCTCCCTCAGCTTCGAGAGAGACTCCCTGCGTAAAAGTTCCTGTTCGCTATGTTCCATAGCGCAAAATTACTATAAATATTCCGAAATAAACGCTATCTTTGTTGAGATATGGCTAAGGACTGCAAGTGGATTATCAAGGAGTCTGCGGATAGCGCGGCGGTCGAGAGGCTTGCCGCCGAAGTGGGCGTCGACCGGGTGCTCGCCGAGCTGCTGGTGCAGCGCGGAGTCAGCACTTTCGAGGAGGCCCGCTCGTTCTTCAGACCGAGCCTTGACAAGCTGCACGACCCGTTCCTGATGCAGGATATGGACGCCGCCGTGGAGAGGCTGCGCCGCGCCATAGTCTCCGGGGAGAAGATTCTCGTCTACGGTGACTACGATGTGGACGGCACCACCGCCGTGGCTCTGGTCTATTCTTTCATCCGCCGCTTCACTTCAGCCGTCGATTTCTACATCCCCGACCGCTACGACGAGGGCTACGGGGTGTCTTTCAAGGGGATAGACTGGGCCTCCGACAACGGTTTCGGCCTGCTCATCACCCTCGACTGCGGCATCAAGGCCAGGGACAAGGTGGACTACGCCGCCGGCAAGGGGGTGGATGTGATCATCTGCGACCACCATCTCCCTGAGGACGAACTCCCGCAGGCGGTGGCCGTGCTCGACCCCAAGCGGGAGGACTGCCACTACCCGTTCGACGACCTCTCCGGCTGCGGGGTGGGGTTCAAGCTGGTGCAGGCGTATTCGCAGCGCTACGGCATCCCTTTCGAGAGCCTGACTCCGCTGCTCGACCTGCTCGTCGTGAGCATCGCCTCCGACCTGGTGACTATGGTGGGGGAAAACCGCATACTCGCCCATTTCGGGCTCAAGCAGCTCAACGAGCACCCGTGCCAGGGGCTGCTGGCGATGATCACGCTCTCCAATCTGGAGCCGGGGCATATCACCGTGGACGATATCGTCTTCAAAATCGGCCCGCGCATCAACGCCGCCGGGCGTATGGAGTCCGGGAGGATGGCGGTGGAGCTGCTGACCTCCGCCGACGCTGCAGCCGCGATGGCGATAGGGGAGAAGATCAACGAGAGCAACAACGAACGCAAGAACATAGACCGCGAGATAACCCAGGAGGCATTGGAGATGGTGCAGTCGGGCAACTGCCTGTGCAGCTCCAACGCCACCATAGTCTATAACCCTAAGTGGAACAAGGGAGTGGTCGGCATCGTGGCCTCAAGACTCGTGGAGGCGTACTACAGGCCGACCGTGGTGCTGACCAAGTCCAACGGTTTCGTGACCGGCTCGGCGCGCAGCATCGCGGGCTTCGACCTCTACGAGGCCATCGAGAGCTGCGCTGACCTGCTCGAGAACTTCGGCGGGCATATGTACGCCGCAGGCCTCACCCTCAGAGAGGAGAAGCTGCAGGAGTTCTCCGCAAGGATGGACTCGTTCATCGCGGGACACGTGACGGCGGAGATGCTGACTCCGGTGGTGGAGGTGGACTCGAGGCTCGACTTCGCCCAGATCACCCCGAAGTTCTTCCGCATACTCAAGCAGTTCCAGCCTTTCGGCCCGGGCAACAGCAACCCTGTCTTCATGACGGAGAATGTCTACGACGCCGGCACTGGGCGCAAGGTGGGCGCGGGCGGGGTGCATATGAAGCTCGACCTCATCCAGGAGTCTCAGCCGTATCACCAGATCCCATCCATAGCTTTCAATATGGCCGACTGTTTCGACTACATCCGGGAGGGCAACCCGTTCGACGTATGCTACGCGATAGTGGAGAACTACTACCGGGGCAACTCTTCCATCCAGCTGCGCATCAGGGACTTGCGCGAAAGGGACGATATTTGTAAAATCTGACGCACATATGACGCTGAAATCAATCTTTGCACTTTCCGCCTCGGCGGCCCTCTTGCTGTGTGCAGCGGAGGCGGAAGCCAAAATCACCCTTCCCGAACTCCTCGGCGACCATTGCATACTCCAGCAGCAGACCCGCGCCAATCTCTGGGGCGAGGCGGCTGCGGGGTCCAAGGTCAGCGTGAAGGTGTCGTGGAGCAGGGACAGGTACTCTACGGTAGCGGGGCCCGACGGTAAGTGGCTCATCGCCGTCGACACCCCTGCGGGGAGCTATGAGCCTCAGACCGTCACCGTCTCCGACCGCGACGGGAGCGTGACCCTCAGCGACGTGCTCATAGGCGAAGTATGGCTTGCAGGCGGGCAGTCCAATATGGAGATGCCGCTGGGAGGGTTCGACTGCTGCCCGGTCGAGGGTTCGCTTGAGGCGATACTCGCCGCCGGACAGTGGAGAGACAAGGTCCGCGAGGTGAAGATTCCGAAGACCGGAGCCACGGAGCCTCAGGACTATGTGCAGGGCAGGTGGGTGGAGACAAATCCGGAGACGGCGCGCGAGTTCACCGCAGTAGGCTGGTATTTCGCCACCGCCGTCAATGCTGCCGTGGATGTGCCCGTGGGCATACTCGCCTGCAACTGGGGCGGCTCCGCGGTGGAGAGCTGGATGCCGGAGGAGGTGGTCCGCTCCTATCCGGAGAGCACTATCCCGTCCCTGAGGCACGAGCCGTTCCTGGACGAGGGGGGCTGGTATAACTGCACTTCCAACTATGTGATGTACAACGGGATGCTCTATCCGGTACACAACTATACCATCAAGGGGTTCATCTGGTATCAGGGCGAGACCAACGCCTGGCTGCACCGGTACTACCCCGAGCGTCTTTCGCGTATGGTCGGCATCTGGAGGGAACTCTGGGGACAGGGCGAACTCCCGTTCTATGAAGTCGAGCTCGCGCCTTATGTCTATGGCGGCGACGGTACTATGGGAGCACGCATCCGCGAGGCGCAGAGGGCGGCTGCGGACATCATCCCTAACAGCGGCATAGTCTGCACCAACGATCTGGCATATCCCTACGAGTACGACCAGATCCATCCTTGCCGGAAGCGGCAGATAGGTCAGAGGCTCGCGCTTATGGCCCTCAACAGGACTTACGGGATGACCGCCCTGCCGTGCGAGGGGCCTGTATATGACGGCTTCGAGGTGGACGGGGGCGAAGTGTGGGTCCGTTTCAAAAACACCCGCTACTACGGGCTCAGTCCTTGGCGCGACCTGACGGGCTTCGAGCTCGCCGGCCCGGACAGGGTCTTCCATCCTGCATCGGCCCGCTGCGACGGCGGCAGCGTCATCGTCACAAGCGAGGCTGTCCCGGCTCCCGTCGCCGTGAGGTACTGCTTCCGCGACTTCCAGGTCGGCAACCTCACCGGCATCTACAACCTCCCCGCCGCCCCGTTCCGCTCGGACGACTGGTAGGGGACAAGGCTCGATTACCTCCCCATATTGAGGAACATCACATCGCCCTCGCGGAGCACGGTGCTGCCGTTGGGGATGATGCTTGACTGTCCCCGCTTGATCAGCACGACCTGATTCTTCTCCGTGGCGCTGTATTCCTGGATAGTCTTCCCCGCAAGACGGCTGCCTTTAGGCACCTCCTGCTCCACGAGCCGGAACGAGGTGTCGCTGCGGAACG
The DNA here is from genome assembly GCA_963630225.1 of bacterium. GTDB lineage: Bacteria > Bacteroidota > Bacteroidia > Bacteroidales > UBA932 > Cryptobacteroides. The sequence goes on along the minus strand of CAVGLS010000024.1, from coordinate 5,190 downwards.
CCTTGGTGCACATTATCACGCTGTCGCCCTCGTGCAGCACGGTGTCCCCCTTCGGCACCACGGAAGTCCCGTCCGGCTGCATCAGCATACAGAAGAGTATATTCTTCGGGAGACCTATATTCTTGATCATCCTGTTCTTCCACGGATTGTCCTCGCCGATCACTATCTTGCTGAAGTGCAAGTCGGTCTCGTCGGAGAAGTCGTTGAATGTCTTCATCACGTCGGCATCGTCGTCAATCTGGCCGAGCCTGCGCGCCAGACGCGGCAGGAAGAAGCCCTGCAGCGAGATGGACAGCAACACCAGGCAGAAGACCACGTTGAGGATGTCGTTCTGCAGCGCATCGTTGCCCACCGTGGCGAAAATCGCGAACACGATGGACGCGGCCCCCCTCAAGCCTACGAACGAGATGAGAGTCTGCTGCTTGAATCCGAATTTGCGGAACGGGGTCAGTATCGCGCCTACGGAGAGCGGACGGGCGACGAGCAGCATAAAGAGGAATATCCCGATGGAGGGAAGTATCACCTTGTGCATCATCGCCGGTCGGGCGAGCAGACCGAGCATAAAGAAGATGAGCACCTGCATCAGCCCGGTCAGACCGTCGAAGAAGCCCACCAGATTGCGTTTGCCGGGGAACTCCGCATTGCCGAGCAGGATGCCGACCAGATACGCGCTCAGGTAGCCGTTGCCGCCGACGGCGGAGGGAAGGGCGTAGGAGAAGATCGCTATCGCGAACATGAAGAGCGAGTCAAACCCGGAGGTGGCGAACTTGATGCGCTTGAGCGCAAAGATGCTGATCTGCGCGATCAGTAGGCCGAATCCCACTCCGAAGACAATCTGCGCGAAGAACATCCATGACACGCTCCCCACGCTGAAGTCCCCCTTCATCATCGAGAGCATGATGATCGTGAGCATATAGGAGAACGGGTCGTTGGAGCCGCTCTCGATCTCCAGCAGCGGAGCGGAGTTGTTCTTGAGACCGAGCTTGCGCGAACGCAGGATGGAGAATACCGAAGCCGCGTCCGTGGAGCTGACCACCGAACCCATCAGGAAACTCTCTATCCATCCCCACTTCAGGACGAAATGGCAGAAGAGGCCGGTCAGCCCCGCCGTCAGCACGACTCCGAGACTCGCCAGAATGCCCGCCGGCAGCGCCACGCACTTGGCGGACTCCCACCTTGTGCCGAAGCCGCCATAGAACATAATGAATATGAGGGCGACGGTACAGAAGTCGGAGGCGAAGGAGTAGTCCTCGAACTTGATCGGGAAGAGACCGTTGTTGCCGAACACTATGCCGAGCAGGATGAACGCAAGCAGGACCGGCATCCCGAGTTTGTTGGACGCGTTGTTGAGCAGCACGCAGCAGATGACGACCACCGCAATAAGGCAGAGAAGCAATGCCATAGGGTTCTATTGTTTTAACAGTCCGGTAAATATAGTCAATTATCCGCACACAATCAATGCCTCATCGCTTCCTTGAAGGTCGTATCCGTCTGGAGGAAAAGATGGTAGTAGGCATTGTCGCCAAGCTTGGAGTAGCGTCCCACAAGAGCGCGGACCTGAGTCATCAGGTACTGCCGCTCCACCTCCCACTCCGAGCCCTTTGGGACGAGTCCGTCCTTGGCTCGGGCGAAGTCGAGAAAGCTCTTCTCCGTCACGGCGCGGTCCAGATAGGCGAGCAGGCGGCCGTACTCGTCTATGGAGGAGAGCTCGGAGCTGTGCGCGTCGAAGAATGCGGAGGCGAACCTCATCGCGGTGGCCTTGCGGCTGCAGGCGATGTAGAATGCTCCGGCCCGGGTAGTGTCCGCCGGCACAAAGACATCGGGGAGTATCCCGCCGTTCTCGACCTTCATACTGTCGGCGGTGACCATCTCGCCCTCGTCGTAGCGGCGGTAGATTTCGTAGTTGTAGTCCTCGCTGTAAGGCTTCTGGATGCAGCGTCCGGACGGAGTGTAGAACCTCGCCACTGTGATGCGCATCCCGGACCCGTCGGTGAAGTAGAACGGCTCCTGCACCAGTCCCTTGCCGAACGAGCGGCGCCCGACTATCGTCGCCCGGCCGTTGTCCTGCAGGGCTCCTGCGAGGATTTCGCTCGACGAGGCAGTCCCCTCGTTGATGAGCACGGAGAGGGCGATGTCCTGCATCTTTCCGCGTCCGTCGGCCTTGAAGTCCTCCCTCTTGCGGTGCACGCCCTCCATATACACTATCTGAGCGTCCTTGGGCAGGAACATATTGGACAGGCTCAGCGCCTGATCGAGAAATCCGCCCGTGTTGTCCCTGAGATCCAGTATCATACGCTTCATCCCGGAGGAGAGCAGCTTGGCGGAGGCTTCGCTGACTTCCCTGTCGGTGGTGCGGGAGAACTTGGAGAGCCTCAGATAGCCGGTGGTGTCGTCCACCATAAACGATGCGTCCACCGAGTAGGTCGGAATCTTGCCGCGGGTTATCTCGAACGGGATCACCTCCCGCCCCCGGAGCACTGTCACCGTGACCTTGGTCCCGGCCTTGCCCTTCATCCGTCGCACCATACTGTCCTGAGGGAACTTGACTCCGGCTATGGAAGTGGTATCCACCTTGAGCAGGCGGTCTCCCGGGCGCAGGCCTATCTTCTCGGACGGGCCGCCGGGGATGACTTCGATGACCACCGCCGTGTCGTTGGGCACGTTGAACTGTATTCCGATGCCGTCGAAGTTGCCCGCAAGGCTCTCTTCGGTGGATTCGAGGGTCTGCGGGAGCATATACATCGAGTGCGGGTCGAGGGCCTGGAGAGCGGCCTCGGCCACTGCGTCCGTGACTTTCTTATGGTCCACCGGCTCGACATAGTTCTCGTCTATGCACTTGAGTATGAGGTTGACTTTCTGCCAGTCGGCGCTGCGGGCGCCGAGACGGTGCGACCCTCTGCCGCCCGCGGCCTGCACCGCGAGCACGCCGAGCACGCCTATCGCCACGCCCAGCAGGGCGACCGTTACCGATGATGATAATCTCTTCATTGTCAGTCCACTTTTTCGACTTCAATCCCCGCCCGGCGCAGCAGATCCACTCCGTCCGTCAGACGGTACTCGTCCCTGTAAACCACGCGCTTGATGCCGGCCTGGATTATGAGCTTGCTGCATTCGATGCACGGGGACGCCGTCACATAGAGGGTCGCTCCGTCGGAACTGTTGCCCGACTTCGCCACCTTGGATATGGCATTCGCTTCGGCGTGCAGCACATACGGCTTCGTCACCCCGTTCTCGTCTTCGCAGATGTTCTCAAATCCCGACGGAGTTCCGTTGTAGCCGTCGGAGATGATCATCCTCTCCTTCACGAGCAGCGCGCCGACCTGACGGCGCTTGCAGTAGGAGTTGCCGGCCCAGATGGCGGCCATCGCAATATATTTCTCGTCGAATTTGTTCATCACTTAAGTTTTGCAAGTAATAAAGTTTGAATTCATCAGACGCAATTGTCGGATGCGGGAAGCGACCTTTTCAAGACAGCTTCTTACTTGTTTCGTTGATATAGATACCGTTTGATGCTTCTCTTCGGGGTGCGCTCGAAGTCTTCCGGCATAAACTCCATCTTGCGGATCTGGGCGTATGCCGGCAGCAGCCTGTTGATCTCCGGCAGGCCGTCGGTGAGGCGCTGCTCCAGCTCTTCGCCGCTCATCCCGTCCATCTCGGCCTGATGATAGTCCGGATATATCAGGGCGGTAAGCCCCACCTTGTCCTCGACTACCAGAGACTCGACCACATAGGTGACATTGTTGATCACTGCCTCCAGCTCCTCGGGGTAGATGTTCTGCCCCGACGGGCCGAGCACCATACACTTGGAGCGTCCGCGCAGGTAGATGTAGCCGTCGTTGTCCATCACGCCTATGTCGCCGGTCTTGAACCAGTTGTCGTTGGTGAACGCGGCCCGGGTCGCCTCTTTGTTCTTATAGTATCCGAGGAACACGTTGCCACCCTTGACCTGGACTTCGCCCGGCTCCTTGTGCGGGTTCTTGGAGTCGATGCGCACCTCGCAGCCCGGAATAGGGACGCCGCAGGAGCCCTTGCGCGCCTTCCACCATTTGACATAGGAGATGAGCGGGGCGCATTCGGTCATACCGTAGCCTACGGTGAACGGAAAATGTATCTTGCGCAGGAACTTCTCCACCTCCGGGTTGAACGCCGCGCCGCCGAGGATGATCTCCTCGAAACGCCCGCCGAACGCCTCGATCATCGCGTTGCGTATCTTCTTGAGCACGAACTGGTCCACTATCGGGATGCGCATAAACGCCTTGTTGCGGTCCACGGCGGGCTTGATCATATTTTTGTAGACCTTCTCGATGATCAGCGGCACCGCGATGATGATGTCCGGATGGATCTCGGCGAAGGCTTGCATTATCACTTTCGGACTCGGGGTGCGGGTCAGGAAATGCACGTGCGCTCCGATCGTCATCTCGTAGAGAAACTCGAACATCATCCCGTACATATGCGCCGACGGCAGCATCGCGACCACCTCGGATTCGCAGTTCATCTGCGGCTCGGCCACCTCGTGGGCGCAATAGATATTGGTCCAGAGAGCCCTGTACGGGATCATCACGCCCTTGGAGAATCCGGAGGTGCCGGAGGTGTAGTTGATGAGAGCCAGCTCTTCGGGCCGGTCTTCCACATAGCAGACATCCCCGGGGCCGAATCCGTCCGGGTACAGTCTGTTGAAGGTGTCGGCGAGGTTCGCCCTGACCTCCACGCAGCTGGCGTTGCGCGAGTAGATGAAATTGAGGGTGTTCATCTGCACGATGACCTCGAGCCCGGGCATCTCCGCCTCGGAAAGCCCCTCCCAGATCACCTCGTCCACGAAGAGCACCTTCGCGTCGGAATGGTTGACGAGGTAGTGGATGTTCTCGGACTTGAACTCGTGGAGGATCGGCACCGGGACGGCTCCGTATGTCATCGACGCGAGGAAGCACACGCCCCAGTTTGCCTGATTTCGCGAACACAGGGCCACCTTGTCCCCCTTCTTGAGTCCGCACAGCTCGAAGGCTATGTGCAGGTAGCGGATGCGCTCCGCCACATCTTTATACCTGAGGGTCGCGCCCTGATAGTTGGACAGCGCCTCGCGCTCCCAATTCTCCTTGACGCTCTTCTCTATCAGTTTGTTTACAGATTTAAATTCCATAACTCAAGTTTCGCAAGTAAAAAATATTGTTGTAAAACAAGCATTGTGCAGGT
>CAVGLS010000023.1:0-32216 GCA_963630225.1 bacterium | reverse complement strand
CGGCGGGGGTTAAGGCAACGGAAATAGATTGCCCAAAACGGAAAGAGATTGCCTAACAAGTCCCTGCGGGACCGCGACGTAGGAGCGAGATACCCCTGACAGGGGTCGCAGACGCCAGTCTGCGGGGGTTAAGAAACCCAGACAGGGATGACTAAACAGAGTTTAGTCACCCCCACTACGAAAGACTATGTCCACGCGAGACTGCTACTTCTTAGTCAGAATGGTCTTGGTGTCCTGAGTATATGAATAATAATACCCATCGTATAGAGCGTATAGTACCCAGTTGTCGATGGTTATAACTCCGTCTTTGTAGTATCCGAGAACGACGTCCGTCTCGGATGCGCCTCCGAGGATATAATAATCATCAATATAATCAGGGGTAATGGCTATTATCCCCGTGCTTGCATCGAGAGTCGCATTGACGGCCTTTGACTCATCCCAGATCAATCCGGAGATGCTGACAGTATTGTCATCCACCTTCGCAATGGTCACATCCGCGTCATATGAATATTCCCCATAGCTACCATCATAATAGAACTGATAGATGCTGTTCTGAGCATATGTGCCCACCAGCTCATCTGCGGTCACCGCAGAACCCTCAAAAGAAGGCCACTGGAAATCGAAATAAGCATATGTCTGGTAACTAAACACCCAGAACTCGCCTCCGTCCGCATCCCCATCGAAAACAGAGTATCCTCCGCTCGTATAGAGGCAGACAGGACTCTCAAGTCCGGCATTGACATAGGAATACGTCTCATCAGAGCCTTCAGCAGTGTTGGTTATCTGCATCGCGCCCTCGGCATCTACGGTGAAGTCGAGATCATACCCCTCGACATTGTACCAGTTCTTGAGGCTGTAGCTGCCGTCGGACATAGCGACAAGCCTGGCCCTCCAGTAGTTGCCTGCGCCGTCGTAGACAAAACCCTCCTTGCTCCATTTCTCATAAAGCTCGATGGTGAAAGTGCAGCCGCCAGGCTCGGAGTCAGACCAGGCCTCGTCGGCGCTGGTGGCCTTGATGGCGAAGCCATAGTCGCCGACGGCCAGATCCGGGATGGTGAGAGTGGTCTCATTGGTGGTGCCGGTCACAGGGTTCTCGCTGTCCACGATACCGTAGGCGTAGGAATAGGAATCAGCATTCTCAACGGCTTCCCATCTGAGGGTGACGACCCCGTTCTCAACCGTTGCAGCCGGGGCCGGAGCCTTGAGCTGCTGGATCTGCGCAGTGGTCCCCGTAACGGTAGCGGTCTTGGACATCTCGTGGTCGCCGTCGTTCTGATCGCAGTTGGCGGTGAGCTTGAAGGTGTAGGTGGTGTTCTCCTCCAGCCCGGTGAAAGTGACGGCAAGAGCTTTGGTGCTGCCGGATTCGACCTTGGTGTCGGAGGCGTCGCAGAGCTCATAAGTGTACTCGACCGCATTTGCGACAGCCTTCCAGCTGAAAGTGAGGGAGCTTACAGTGGCGGCTGCCAAAGTGGGCTGAGGTGCATCCAGAGGGGTAGGGACCTTCCGGTTGCAGGAAGATAGGGCCGACAGGCCCAGAGCCGCAAGAAGAAGCGTCCCTGCAGCTCCGCGAAGAAATGACATTGTTTTCATACTCGTTGCTTTTATATGGTTGAACATTTTCATTCGGATGTAGGCCGCACATTTACCGGCGACCAGTAGAGGTAGATGTGCATATATCCGTCGTAAGTGCCCTCCTCGGTGCTGAGCCAGGTAGTGAGGTAGCCGCGATAGGTATCCGTCCCGGCTCCGGGCATTGCGACATAGGAGTAGTATGATGTGCGGTAGACATAAAGGCCGTTGATGGTGGCAGGAGAGCCCTCCGGCTTCCAGGTGGCGTATTCTCCCGCATCGTCGCGCAGACTCCAGTACTTGTAGGAGTCGTCGGTGGGCTCTTCGTAGTAGTGGTCAAGCGGGCTGAACTCTCCCTCCCAGGTCGAAGGGTCTTCGGGATCGAAGGACTTCTCGTCGTTGATCAGACTGAAACTCAGGTCGAATCCGGTCTCCAGGAAATCCTCGAGACGGAAGCGGTTGAAGCCCTCCAGCCAGTAGAGCTTGGAAAAGCAGATGCAGTTCAGCTTCTCATAGAGCCAGAGCTGCACGTCGTCGGCGATTTCTATCCACTTTGACACCAGCACCTTGCCGGTGAAGACGTCGGAGCCGTCAAGGACGGCATAAGGGTTGACCGCATCTCCGTCGAGCCGGATGATGAAGCTCTTCTCCTCCATCTTCGGGATGTCAGGGAATTCGATGGTCAGCTCCGCGGTGTCCTCCCCCGCCGCAAACTCGACCGCGGAGGGTATCCGGAAGACCTCGTCGCTGTAGTCCACGACCACAGGCACGCTTGCGGCGAAGTCGGACTGCATTCTGCCGACGCTGAGAGTTATGCTCTTGGCTTCTTCGCCCAGGATATATTCGGAAGCATTGGAAGACAGGAAGTAGGCCTGGATGCTGTCCGCACCCGGCTTCGGCGCCCATTCGTAGCCCCCGCCTTTCTGGCAGGCGGACAGAGCGAGTCCGAGCAGGGCGACCGGGAGATAAAGGTATGCATTAACTTTTTTCATACTGCTTGCTTACTGTGAAATGATGGAACCTGAAGCGTCCGGATTGAGCACCACGGCCTGGTTGTTGTCCCTCTCGTAGATAGGGATGAAGTAGTTCATCCAAGGAGCGACATAGCCCGACTTGGTGTTGAGACGGTGGGCGGAGATGAAGTTGGTGCCGGTGTAGGCCCGTGTGACAGGCAGCCTGAGCCGCTTGTAGGCGAAGAAGTTGATGCCCTCGCCCCAGAACTCGATACGCCTCTGCACCATCATCTCGGTGATGAAAGACTTCATATCGGAGGCGGAGCAGCTGTATGTCCCGTCCCTGTAGCGGTAGTCGTTGAGGAATGAGCTCATCTCACGGACGGCGGCCGCCACGCCGTCGGTGTGGGCCATAGCCTCGAAGCGGATGAAATGCATCTCCTCCACCCTCATCAGAGGGAAAGAAGCGATGAGCCCGTTCTCGATGGAGCTGCCCGCGCCGCCGCCCGCGCGGAACTTGAGATTGGCATAGGCCGGGAGTTCCGACCATGCCTCCCCGTCGAGTTCGGTGCTGTAGCCCGGCGGGACGGTCGTCTTGCCGGCGTCTTCGGGTGCGACCCAGCTGCTCTTGCGCCAGTCGTCATCGGAGATCTTGTCGTAGAGGGCCTTGCTGATGCAGCGGAATGCCTTGCCGTACCTGCCCATGGACCAGGTAGGCTCGGAGCAGGTCTGGGCCACATAAGAGCAGTAGTAATAGGAGGTGTTGACCTCTTCCTTGGAAGTGACATAGGTGCCGAGCATCCATGACGACCGTGGAGTGTTGAATCCGGTCTTGGCGTCCACCCACTCGTCTTCGGTGAGAGGCTGGTAGCCGCGCGAGATGGCCTTCTGCGCATATTCGGCGGCGAGAGCGTAGCAGTCCTCGGCGCTCTCCACACCGAGGTCGTCATAGCCGTCACCGGAGCCCTCGGCGCTCTTCTGGACGGCGAGGTCGGTGGACGAGGAGTCGAAGCGGCTCGCCATCTCCAGCCAGAGCCTCGCCTTCAGTCCGTAGACCACTCCGAGGTCCACATTGGCCACGGTGGTCTGCATATAGTCGGCGAGGTACTTCTCGGCCCGGTTGAGGTCGGTCATAATGAAGCGGTACATCGTGTAGAACGGAGCCCGGGGATTGTTCTGGAGTTCAGTCTTGGTCGTGTGCTCGTCGACGATCGGCACGGTCAGCCCCATTATCTTGCTCGCCTCCGCCTCGTCATTGAGGGTCGAGACTTCGGTCTTGCGGAACTCGAACATAGCCTCAAGGTCCATATACATCAGCGCGCGTATGCCGAGCGCCTGGCCGAGGCTGTGCACTGCGGCGGAGGTGGCGCTGTCCGGATCGGGGACGAGGGCGATGACATTGTTGGCGTTCTTGATGAAGGAGTAGTAGTAGTACCAGGTGTAGTAGGAGTTGTAGTTGAGGTAGGACCCGGCCTCCTCGTAGCTCCAGTAGTCGTAGAGCGCGTCATAGACGGGGAAATCCTCCCCCATCACCTCGCGCATATATATCTGGCAGGTATAGCCCCAGTCGTTGGTGTTGGCCGAGCTCCCCCATGTGTCGTAGTCCATAAAGAAGGACGACAGGCCGTTGAGCAGGTACTCGAGCGAAGAAGAGGACTTGGCTATCTGTTCCGGGGTCGCCGTGGTGGTAGGGAAAGTCTCCTCGATGCATCCCGGGACGCAGGTGAGGAGCACCATAGCCGAACAGAGACTGACAATAAATCTTTTCATATTCATTCCTCCTATGTCTTAGAATGTTACGGTAAAGCCGCCCGTGATCATACGGACCGGAGAATAACTGGTGGTGGTGGTCGTGCCCCAGAAGCTGCCGCGCGGGTCGAATCCCTTGCGCCGGCTCCAGTAGCAGAGGTTCTCGCCTGCGGCGTATACCCTCAGCTTGCCGAGTCCCAGACGCTTGACCAGCTTGTCAGGCAGGGTGTAGCCGAGGTTGACATTCTGCAGGGTGAGGGTAGAGGCGTCGGTGAGGAAGCGGTCGGAAGTGCCTCCCGCATAGTCGTCGACAGGCTGCACCGCAAACTGGAAGCGCGGGATGTCGGAGTCGCGGTTGGTCTCGGACCAGGCGTTGAGCAGGTCCTTGTGGAGGCTTATGCCGGTGTTCTGCACATCAGGGTTGCCCATCAGGGCGGAATAGCCGTAGTCGATGGCCTTGCCGCCGATGCTGTAGTTGAGGTTGACCGAGAGGTCGAAGCCTCTGAAAGTGATGCTGGAGCTGACCCCGCCGTAGATGTCGGGATCGGCGTCGCCGCAGTTGAAGTACGAGGCCTTGGTATAGTCGGTGGTCTTGCTCAGATTTCCGTTGCCGTCATCTATATACCACTGGGACTGGCCCCGGTCGTTCACGCCGGCATAGCGCCTGATGTAGAAGGTATGCAGAGGCAGCCCCTCGCCGTAGAAGTACGAGCCGTTGATATAGCCGTTGTGCCCGTCAAGCACCGCACTCTTGTTGCTCTCGTGGAGCATCGTGATCTTGTTTTTGTAGGCGGTGGCGTTGACGCGGATGTCCCAGTTGAAGTCGCGGCTCCGGACAACGCCGAAACTGAGGTCGAACTCCACGCCGGTGTTGAGCATATTGCCGACATTCTCGTAAGTGCCGCCGTAACCTCCCGACTGTGGCACATATACGAAGCTGAGCATATCCGTGGTCAGACGGTTGAAGTACTCGGCGCTTCCGGTGATGCGGCCGCGCAGCATCTCGAACTCAAAGCCCGCGTTGAGATTGCTGTTGGTCTCCCAGGTGATGCTCTTGTTGCCGACGCTGCTCAGCGCGAGGGAAGGCTTGCCGTTGAAGTAGTAGATGGAGTAGGTGTCGGTGTAGCGGTAGTCGCCTATGGAGTCGTTGCCCTGCTGCCCCCAGGAGAGCTTGAGCTTGAGCATCTCCAGCCACGAGCTGCGGTACCAGTCCTCCTTGCTGATGATCCACGCCCCGCCGAATGAGAAGAAGTCGCCCCAGCGGTGGTCGGGATGGAAGCGGGAGGAGGCGTCGCGGCGGTAGGAAGCGGAGAAGAAGTACTTCTCGTCGAGGTTGTACATGGCGCGGGAGAAGTATCCCTCGGTGTTGTAGCGGCTCGACGAGCCTCCGTTCTCCTTGATCTTGATGGCGCCGCTCAGCTCCTGCGAGCCGAAGTAGTCGAAGAGGCCCTCGCGGTCGCCGCTTATCCACTCGGAGCGGTAGTCGTAGTTCTCGTGGCCGACCATGGCGGAGACGTTGTGCCGCCCGAACTGGGCGCTGTAGTTGAGTATCTGCTGGAAGTTGAGGGAATAGTTGAGGCTGTTGTACTTATATACGTAGCCGTCCGGGTAGGCCGTGTGGCCGTAGCCGTAAAATCCCTGCTGCGTGCCGGTGTAGTGGCTCTCGCCCTGTGTGACGGTGCCGTTGACCGTAAGCTTGAACCCCTCCAGCGGAGTGATGTCGGCATAGCCGGTGAGGGTGGTGGTGTTGCCGACGGTCCGGTCGGTGTTGAGGGAGTTCTCCTGGAGCGGGTTGTTGCGGGAGAGCACCGGACGGTTGAGCCCTGCAAGCTCGCCCGAACCGTAGTCGTACATCTTGCCGTGTTCGTCGTACATTATCTCTCCGTTCTCGTCGCGGAGGTAGACGGGATAGATCGGCGCCATCGTGTTGGCGATGCCGAAAATGGACGTGCCGGAGCCCTCGTCCACGTCATTGGACGTGCTGTGGGAGTAGTTGAGGTTGGCCCCGACCTTGAGCCAGGCCTTGGCCTGGTAGTCCGCCTTGATGCGGGCCGTAAAGCGCTCGAAATCGGAGTTATAGACTATGCCCTGGTTGTCGAGAAATCCCATGGAGCCGTAGAAGCGGAGCTTCTCGTTGCCGCCGGTGAGGCTGAGGTTGTACTCCTGACGCAGACTGCGCCTGAACGCCTCCTTGAGCCAGTTGTCCGGCATCACGGTGTAGGTCTTGCCGTTGTAGCTGATGCGCTTGCCGAGGGTGGCATTGGGGTTGAGACGGCCGTTGGTGCCGACCAGCCATTCCCCGTCCGGGACGGTATATGCGATATAGCCCAGACCGCCGTCGGCGGATGCCCCGCCCAAGTTGGCGTTGGCCGAGCTGTGGGCGTCGTAGGAACTCATCCCGCGGTCGCGCACATAGTAGTTGTAGAGCGCGGCATACTGGAGCTCGTAGTACTGCGCCGGGTCGCTGACATAGTCGTAGTCGACGGTGGCGCGGCTGTTCATACTCCACTTGCTGTCGAAGGTGATGACCGCCTCCTCGCTCTTGCCGTTCTTGGTGGTGATCATGATCACGCCGTTGGCCCCTCTCGCGCCGTAGAGGGCGTTGGAGGCGGCGTCCTTGAGTACGGTGATGCTCTCCACATCGTTGGGATTGAGGTTGTTCCAGCCTCCGTCATACGGGGCTCCGTCCACGATGATGAGCGGAGAGGTGCCGGCGTTGATGGAGCTGAAGCCGCGGATCGCCATCGAAGGCGTGGCGGTCGGGGAGCCGGAGTTGTTGACCATCTGAAGCCCCGCCACCTGGCCCTGGAGACCGCTGAGTACATTGGTGAGCTGCTTCTTCTCGATCTCGTCTTTCTTGACCACCGCAGCCGAGCCGGTGAACGACGATCTGGTCTGCTGGCCGTAGGCCACCACGATGGTCTCGTCGAGCATCTGCTGGTCGAAGAGCAGGACTATGGTGAGTTCCGGCTTCACTGCCACCTCCTGGGTCACCATCCCGGTGCAGGAGACCTGGAGCACATCGCCGCTCTTCAGCCCCGTCATCGTGAAGCGTCCGTCGATGTCGGCTATCACGCCCTTCTGCGTGCCTTTGAGGAGCACATAGGCGCCGATGGCCGGATCTCCGTTCTCATCGATGACAAGACCATTCACACTCACGCTCTGCGCCGACAGTCCGAGGACTGAGCTCAGCAGCAGGAACGGAAATAAAAACAGTTTCAGTCGCATATTGATTACAGTTGATCAGTTATCTATACTCAAGTTTCGCAAGTAATAAAATTTGTTGAAAAATAAGCATTGTGCAGGTACTTGCAAAACTTTTTCCCTCCCGCACAAGCTTCGCTTGTCATTATGTTACCCTTTCCCTAAATCCCTTTCCTCGGGAAAGGGACTTGGTTTCGGCCCTATGGGCCTCTAAAACCGTGTTTCGCATTTGCGAAACTCATATTATCTATATAATATCCCCCAGGCGGGCAGCACTATCCCGCAGCGGGAGGAGTCGGACCAGAGCCACACGGCGTAGGCGGTCTTCTTGAGGATGTAGAGGTCGGAGAGCTCCATCGCCGCGAGCCCGAGATTGCCGGACAGGCTGCCGCTGACTCTGCCGCTCTCGGAAGGCAGGCCGTTGAGAGTGAGGGTCATATGTTTCCCTCCGTCCATATCGGAAAACCTGTACAGCCCCTTGTCCGGGCTGCACCAGTACTGGTAGCTCTCCCGGTCGAAAGTCTGAAGCAGCCTGTCGCCCTCGCAGAGGACATATTCCTCGCGGGCCTTGAAACTCTCGCGGAGAGCCTCGCTGCCGTCGTCGCGCACGCAGGAGCAGAGCGGGAGCAGGAAACTTACAAGGACTGCGGGGAGGAGGAACTTGCTCATTGCGCTACATTTACATATCTGAGATAATACTCTTTGCCGCCGTCGGGCAGGGTGACGGTGGCCTGTATGCGGCGCTCGCCCTTCTTGAGGCTGCGCCAGTTGTCGGACTTCGCCCCGTCCACGGTCCACTGCACGGCGTCGTACTCACCGCAGTCGAGCAGAGTGAAGAGCACCGGGCTCTCCGAATCCGGCGACGGCGACGAGACTGCGATGCGCGGATTGCCCCCGCCCTCTGCGGAGGCTTCGAGCGTAAAGGAGGCGTTGCCCCCGCGGTCGCTGACAATGCTGACGCTGTACTTCTCTCCCGGCCTGAGCCCGGAGAGGTGCGCCTTCGGCTCGCTTACGCCGACGCTCTCCGTCTCCCCGCCCCCGACCGGAGTCCAGCTGACGGTCCAGGAAGACGAAGCCTCGTCCTCCCAGCCCAGCAGGGCGTCGCGCTGCCAGACCTCGGGGACGATGCCGCCGATGGCCGGCGCGTGCGGGACAAGGGTAAATCTGACCGTCCCCCCGCCTTCGTCAAGGCGTATGTCCGATATGTCGGCGTAGGACAGAGAGCCGTCCCGGGCCGAGAAGCCCTCAGTGGTGCCGCTCTTGAGCGCCGTCACCTTGTCGCTCCCCGGGAAGAAGCTGTGTCCGGGGATGAATACCGGCCTGTAGGCGCCGCGCCCTGCGGGGTTGGAATAGACGAGGCTGAAGCGCTCGCCGCCCGGAGTGCAGTTGACGGAGTTGTTGCGCCAGGCGGAAGACTTGCTGACATCGGCGTGCCAGACCATAAGCCCCCAGTATGCGCCGAGGCCGTAGTAATCCATATAGGACGCGCTGTCCCAGACGGTACGCCCCGCGCCCCGGCACTCGAGCAGGAAGTATTCGCCGGAGGCTTCGCTGCGGATCATATATCCCTTGCCCTCCGTGACCGGCACGAGGCTATGCTCCCCCGCGCTCTCGCAAAGCTCCGGCTCGGACCAGCCGAGCATCCAGCGCTCCATTATCCCGAGGGCAGGAGGCGTGCGGCCGTCGTTGCTGTAGCAGCCCACGTCCATCAGGGAGTAGAACTTGGGGCTGTCGGCATCTGCCGTGCCGTCGGTATCGTAGTAGTCCGGGAGGCCGAGGCAGTGTCCGAATTCGTGGCAGAACGAGCCTATGGAGGAGAAGCCTACCCCGCCGTTGCTCTTCTTGTCGAGCTCGGAGCTGCAGGCGTAGCCGGAGAGGATCACGCCGTCGAGCGTGACGGACGGGAAACTGTATCTGTGGGGCCAGATGCCGTTTGCGGCAGAGCCGTCGGCCCGCTGTCCGCCGGCATAGAAGACGAAGACATCGTGCCCGATCCCGTCGGTGGCGTACTCGCTGAAGTCTATGTCGGCATCCGCCAGCTTCACGGCCTCGGAAGCCATCTCGTCGGCCTTGGCATCGTCGTCGGCGCTGTAGTAGGAGCGTTTGTTGGCGAGGGTGTAAGGCCCTGCAACCGTAAACTCGGGATCGAAGCGCCCGAGGGAGTTGTCGTAGTAGTACTGCCACGCGCTGCCACTCGCCCCGTCGCGGGCGTAGCTGCGGGAGTTGAGCATGGCGTCGAAAGCGGCCCGGTCGCTGCCTGAGCGGAATGCGACATCCTTGAACTCCACGAGTATGACGAGAATCTTCTGCTTGCCGGAGGCTCTGATCACGGTGCCGCCGAGCAGAGGCGGGCAGAGCGAGGAAGATGCCGCCGCAGCGGTCTCCGCGAGGACCGCCCTGCTGCGGGAAGCCGCCGCCGGACGGAGATCCTTCTGAAGCGCGGCCCGCTGCGAAGAGCCGAGACGCGATGCGGCCACCGCCCTGATGCCGGTGGAGACGAGCCTGCCCCGGGAGTCGAGCTCCGCGAAATACCAGTCTCCGTCTTCGCCGCCGACTATGCTGTAGCCGTCCCGGGTGGTGATGTAGTGGTAGAATTCGTCTCCGTGTATCCGGGCCTCAATGGTGCTGCCGTCGCTCTGGGTGAGCGTCACCGCACCCGGTCGGGCCGGGCCGGCGTATGCCCGCGGCAGCAGGCTGCCTGCAAGCATCAACGCCAGCGCAATGAGGACCCGATTTTTCATATTTTTTAAAAGCACCCATAAATATACGGAAAATTTTTCACTCAAATCCCGCAGGCAATAAAATTATTGCACAATAAGCATTTCGCAGGTGCCTGCCGCTCAGAGTACGGCACAATATGCCGCCCCGCCGGGCAGCCGCAGGTCTACCGTCGGATCCGATAGACCGAGAAGCTGTAGGCCGGGAGTTCGGCCTCCAGACATCCGGAGGAGGCGGTGAGGGTGGAGCTTGCCGGGACGAGGTCCGTGGCGGAGAGTTCGCCGCTGAGCGTGCTGCACTCCACAGCGTGCTCTCCGGAAGCGAAGCTCTCCGGCAGGGCGAGACTGAGCGAAGTGCTGACGGGCAGCATATTGACCACCTTGACGATGAGGTCGCCGCTCGCGCTGTCAGTGACGCTGGAGAGCGCTATACGCCGCATCACTCCGGCGTCGGGCCGCTCAAGACTGAGGGACGAGGGCAGATAGCGGTCGCCGCCGTTGCAGCCGAAGAGCTTCTGCACCTGATAGCCGGTGGTGAGCTCGACACCCGTGCCGGTGAAGTAGATGAGGTCGGGATTCCACTGAGTGTGGCCGCGCCGCGCAAGAAGCGGAGCGTAGGAGGTCATCTCGACCACATCGCCATTGCGCTCCACATTGCAGAGATGCATAGCCTCCGCAAGCGCCGTCTCCAGACAGTTGGTACGGGAAGGGATATGGGCGGCGTACTCGCCCAGATAGACCCTCGCGCCCGTGCGGCTGTAGCGGTCGTAGAAATCGCCGTGATGCACGAACCAGCCCGGGCTGACATAATAGTGTTCGTCCACGACTGGAACACCGAGCTCTGCGGCGAAGCGCCATCCCTCATCGTAGTCGGAGCCGCTCCAGAACGGACCGGCCGTACCGATCACGGTGATCTCCGGACAGCGCTCGCGGAGAGCCTCGTAAATCATCCTGAAACGCTCCTTGAACACATTGCTTATCAGGTCCTCGTTGCCTATGCCTATGTATTTGAGGCCGAACGGCTCGGGATGTCCCGCCTCGGCACGCCTGCGCGCCCAGAGGGAGGTCTTGGGGTCGCCGTTCGCCCACTCCACAAGGTCCACGATGTCCTGGATGAACGCATCCATCTCCTCCATAGGGACGCCGCCCTGCTGGCCGTAGCCTCCGGTCCAGGAATTCTGGCAGGGCACTCCGGCGGCAATCACCGGAAGCGGCTCGGAGCCGAAGTCCTCGCACATCTGGAAGTACTCATAAAAGCCCAGCCCGAGGCTCTGGTGATATCCCCAAAGGTTACGGTCAGGAACCCTGGACTCAAGAGGGCCGATGGTGTTTTTCCAGCGGTAGATGTTGTCCGTGCCGTTGCCGTGCGCCACGCAGCCGCCGGGGAAACGGACGAACTTCGGCTTCAGGTCCGCGAGAGTCTGCGCCAGGTCTGCGCGGAGGCCGTTCTTCCTGCCCTTGAAGGTGTTCTGCGGGAAGAGCGAAATCATATCCAGCGCATAGCTGCCGGCGGAGAGCGGCACTATCTCAAGGCTGGCGTCGTCGCAGAGGGAAGAGGCCTTGAGCACCAGGGAGATCCTCTTCCACGACGGCGATTTGACCGAGAAGCGCCCCTTTGCCAACACACTCCCCCGAGGGTCCACCAGACGCACCTCGAAGCGTCCGGAGAGTGCGCCCGAGGTGCGGGCGAAGACGCTGAAGTCGTACTTCTCGCCGGCCTTGAGCGCAATCCCGTCATAGCCCCGGTTGCAGAGCGCGCCGCCGGCGGCGGAAACCTCCAACCTGGCGTAGTGCGGATTGTTGGAGTGCAGAGGGTCGTCGGTCTGCACGCTCCACTCCAAGCCCTCGCCCTTCAGAGTCCAGAAAGACTCCGGAGTCCAGTCTGACCTGTCGACGGAGCTGTACTCGAAGTCACGGTTCTGCACGAGTTCGGCGTAGAGCCCGCCGTCCGCGGCATAGTTGATGTCCTCGAAGAATATCCCTATGAGTTTGTCGCTTATCCGCTTTGAGCCGCTCTCGCTGATGCGGGCCGTGAGCTTCTGCGGCGCAAGCCCGGCGAAGCGCTGCGGGTCGTCAATGGCCCTCTCCGCAGAGGCTCTGCTCTCCGCCGAGGCCGCACTGACCGCATCGAGAAGCGTGCCGACCGTCCGCCAGCCCACCTTGTGGAGCGTGCCCTTCACCTCGCCGGAGAGAGGCAGCGCGACTCCGAGCCGCTCCGGAAGATTGCGGGCCTCCGACACTGCGGAGGACGGATAATAGTCCTGAGGCTTCCAGTGCACGAGGTCGTCGGAGAGGGTGACGGCGAGCACATCCTCGCTCTCGTTGACTCTCCACAAAGCGGTCCAGCCCCCGTCCTCACGGCGTATGAGATAAGGGTCGAGCATACGCTTCTGGCTGCCCCAGTCGCCGTAGTCCGACCTGACGAAAGAGTATTGAGGGCCGATTTCGTGCCAGGTCACGCAGTCAGCCGACCAGGCGATATGGAGTCCGCCCCGGGAGTTGTCCGCTTCAGTGGAATATGCAAACACATACGCCGAGTCGAGCAGGGGCTGCGGCGCATCGGGACTGGCCGGAGCGCCGCTCAAAAGGCCGAGGAAGAGCAGGGATGATAAAAGCGGAGACATAATTGCGGATTATTGTGCGGCGGCGACCATATCCTTGAACGCCAGACCGAAGATGAGGTATTGCGTGTTGCCGGCGATGGTCCCCTCGTTCTGTCCCCAGAGGAAAGGCCAGTCGTCGAAATTCTCGAAGTGGTCGGGATGCCTGAAGAGCAGGCCCGGGGCCACGTTGCCCGGGATGAAGGAGAAGTCTGCACGGTTGTTGCCGTAGAACACCGCCTTCGGCCTCGCCGCTCCGACTGCGGCCACCAGAGAGTAGTTGTGGTAAGGGTGGCAGCCGAACATAAAGCTCGTCACCTTGTAGGCGTGATCCGGAGAGATGATGTCGGGATAGTACCTGCTCGCGAGGCAGACAGTGGTGCCGAGGCCCACGACCGCGCCGCTGCCGGCCCAGTTGCCCAGTCCGAGAGGCACTCCGTAAGGGTTGTCCTTCTCCAGAGACTCGATGTATTCCCCATATTTGACTATATAAGGGCGGAGCTGCTCCCTGTAGGCCTCGTCCATATAAGGTATGGCCTCGATGGCGGTGTCGATACCGAAGTTGACGTTGCGCTCGAGCATGGCCCAGACGCCGGTCAGGAACTTGTCCCGATAGCGCTCCTCGCCCGTGGAGATGTAGAGCTGGAGATTGGTGGCTATGTCTCCCCCGAAGCCTCCCCGGCGTCCGTCCGGGGTCCGGGTCCGAGCGAGCAGCTGCTCGGCTTCCCTGAGCAGTCTGCGGGACTGCTTGAGGGCGCGCTCGGAGAGAGCGTCGTTGTAGCCCTTGAGCGCACGGCTCGCTGCGGCGAACATCGCTGCGGCGCGGAGGTCGAGCTGCGGGTTGCGCGAGGTGAACGCCCACATATCGTCCTTGACTCCGCTGCGCTTGCCGTCCGCGGACTTCTCGTAAGGACCAAGGCTCGGATCGTAGTGCAGACCGTCGGTGAGCGAAGCCGCGTCGCCGAGGTGGTGGTAGTTGTCCAGCACGGAGTTGGAGAGGCACTGCGCCATATGGCCGATGTTCTCGGCCTGCGCGACGAGGTTGAGAGTGCCGTGCTCGATGTACTGAAGCACGTCAGGAACGCCGTCCGGACGGTGGAGGTCCACATAGCGCTGGCTTTCGCTGACGAAGGTCATATCGCGCAGCGGACGGAACTTCTCCCAGGCCGACACGAAGTTCTGCACCACGGAGATATTGGACCCGGTCTCGATGTCGAAGTCGCCGGCGTCGAAAAATCCTCCCACGTTCAGGCCCGGGATGAGTTCGAGCCCCTTGTACTTGGTGTCGGTGGTCGGGCCCTGGAAGTGCAGGTCGAAGTGGTCGGTGGAAGGCGGGGCCTGGAGATAGCCCTCCTTGAACGGCTCCCCGTGCCATACGCGGTACGCCTCGTTGACGAAGATGTGGTTCATATGGATAGGCACCCAGACGTCGCTCGTGGCATCGGTGATCTTGTCATAGACCGAGCTGTCGATGATGAAGTTGCCCGTCTTGACGTCGCCGTACCGTATATAATACACGCCCGGCTCGCGGAGAGAGGTGAAGTCGAACTTGGCGTAGTTGTATTTGTAGTATTTCCCCCAGACATCGACCTTGCCGCCGAACGCCTTCTCGACGCTCCCGTCATCCTTGACGCGCCATACGGAAGCCGAGGCGAGAGGCTTGTCGAGGGCGTCGAGCTCGATCACCGCCACTTTAGGCTGGGACGGGATGTAGCCTACCTGGGAGAAGCCGACGTTGGGCTCCCTCTTCCAGCCCTTGACGGCATTTGGCTCCACCAGCCAGCTCAGCACCTTGCCGGTGCGGCCCTCCGGCAGCACGCTGCGGAGCACGAACCAGCCGTTCTGGGCTATCATACGCCCGTCATAGAGCTTGAGCTCGGCGCTCTCGGAGCTTATCCTGACCATACGCTCCGGATCGTCCGGGGCGAAGAGCATAGTATGCCCCACTGACATAGGAAGCGGATCTACAAATCTGTCCGTGCCCCGGTCGTCGTAGGTCTTGTAGCCCTTGAACTGCTTGGGTTTCTCGCTGTTGGGACGGGTCACGGTCTCGCTCACCGCGTAGCGCGGAAATCTCTGCGGCCTGCCGTCCACGATATATGCCTTGTTCCAGTATTGGCTCGGCAGGAACTCGAGATTGAAGCCGGCATCGCCCGCGAGCGCCTCCGGGACGGGTTTGTCGAGGTAGACGTCGATCCTCACTCCCTCCCCCTCCGGGGTCACGACGAGACGCGAGTCGAAGTCATAGTCCTCATAGCGGAGAGCCACCTCGACTGTCTGCGAGTCGGGATTGACGCTGCGGGAAGTCGTGGCGGGCACCAGGTCCCACTGCTCCGGGGTGCTGGACAGGCGTACCGCTCCGCCCTGGATCGTGCGGACGCCGTGATGGATGATCTCTATGCCGGAGTTCTTCTCGTCGTTGAAGCCTCCGGAGAAAAGGTTGCTGTATACGAGGACATTGACGCCCTGCTTCTCGAAGTACTCCAGGTCATTGAGGACCAGAGCTTTGTCGGAGCCGCCGCAAGATGCGAGAACAAGCAGCGCCGCCAGTGATGATGGGAATGTGGTATGTTTCATACTCCGAAGATAGGGATTAATTTCTCCGCCCGCGCAGCCCCGCCGGCGATATGTTATAACGCCAATAAAACTTGTAACACGGTTGTCAATAACGAAACAATTATTTATATCTTTGCCGCCGTTTTTTTTGAAGGCCGTTTTGAAACGGGAAACGCCAAGGGTATATGGAAACACAGAAAATGACGGCAAGGAACTGGGTGGCTCTGACGGGGCTTGCCTGCGCCGCCTTTATCTTCAACACCTCCGAGTTTGTCCCCATAGGGCTTCTGAGCGACATCGGGGCCGATTTCGGGCGCAGCGAGGCCGAGACCGGGATGCTCATCTCGGTGTATGCCTGGATGGTGATGCTGCTCTCGCTGCCGCTCACTATGCTCTTCTCCCGGACGGAGATGCGGGGGCTGCTGCTCGCGGTGATCGCGCTCTTCACCCTCTTCCAGGGACTCTCCTCGGTCTCCGCGTCGTACGGGATGCTGATGGGTTCGCGCATCGGGGTCGCCTGCACCCACGCCCTCTTCTGGTCCATCATACCGCCGATTGCCGTCCGCACGGTACCGCACAGATACGGCGACCTCGCGCTCAGCGTGGTGGTCACCGGCACTTCCATCGCCACGATCATGGGGATGCCGCTCGGACGCGCGATAGGTCTGCATCTGGGCTGGAAGATGACCTTCCTCTCCATCGGCGTCTTCGCCCTCGCCACATTCATCATAGTGGCGCTGACCCTGCCAAGAATACCGGCAGGCAAGGGGGTCAGTCTGCACAGCCTGCCGCAGATGCTGCACAACAGGGTTCTCATAGGCATCTATGCCTTCACCCTGCTCTTCGCCGCCGGATACTACACCGCCTACAGCTACGTCGAGCCGTTCCTCAAGCAGATCGGCGGGATGCCGGAGGGGCTGATCACCGGCACGCTGATGCTCTTCGGCTGCGCCGGGCTTCTGGGGAGTTTCGCGTTCTCAAAGTACTACAGCCGCTGCAGATTCCGCTTCATACGGCTTTCCGTCGTCGGGCTCATACTCGCCCTGGCTCTGCTGATGCCGTTCGCCTTCAGCCACGGCCTGCTGATAGTGCTCTGCGCCGTCTGGGGAATATCGGTGACCGGATTCAACATAGCGATGCAGTCGGAAGTGATCGCCGCTTCCAGCGAAGACGAGTCCGCCGTCGCCATGTCGATATATTCCGGCATCTTCAACCTCGGCATAGGCAGCGGAGCGTTCATAGGGGGCGCTGTCTGCACCGGCCTGTCGCTCCGCTGGGTGGGGATGGCAGGCGCGGTGCTTGCACTCGCCGCCCTATGCTACTGGCAATACCGCCTGCAGGTATTTATGCGGCGGCGGCAGTCTTAGCCTTCTTCGACCTGAGGCAGAGATATACGATGAGCGCCACCGCCGCGGCGAGCAGCACTATGGCGAGCACAGGCCTGTAGCGTATCCAGGCGATCGTCACTACCAGCAGCGTCCATACCGTCCCCAGCACTCCGCAGACGAGCCGCACGCCAAGATTGGCCACGCCCGCAAGAGGAGGAAGCACTTTGAGGATGGTGACGAGGATGCCGAATATGTTTCTGAACGCGCCGATCACGAGCAGCAGGCCGACAATCCTCAGCACCCAGAGCCACATCCTGTTGGCGCTGTGCTCCGACTGGAACATCTCCTCCATCGAGCGCACGCCCGGGGTGAGGGAGTAGAAACTCTTGCCGTTGGAGGCGGAGAATGAGGTGAAACTGTCCCCCTCCACCCGGGCGAGCAGGGACACGTCGCCGCAGGCGGCTTCGGTGAAAGTGATGCGCACGTCGCCGATCTCCGGAGCGGAGGCGTTGCGTCCGAGATAGATCACATTGCCGCTGACATGCACGAAGCGGGTGTCGAGGGTATCCTTGAGATAATTACGGATGTCGGCATTGATCCCGTCCAGCAGAGCCGCATCGGGATGCAGCTCCACGGCCTTGCTGCAAGGGAGACCGGAGACCATGTTGGCAGGCAGCCTATATGCCCCGAAGCTGACATTTGAGGCCTGCCAGGTCTGCGCCGACGGGGCCATCAGGGTGGAGTT
The DNA here is from genome assembly GCA_963630225.1 of bacterium. Taxonomy (GTDB): domain Bacteria; phylum Bacteroidota; class Bacteroidia; order Bacteroidales; family UBA932; genus Cryptobacteroides. Next base: position 14,795 of record CAVGLS010000023.1, on the reverse strand, counting down.
CGAGCTCCGGTAGTCAGGATCCTGGAACTGTCCCGAATCGACCGGACGGCTGCTCCACTCCTTGCTGTAGGTGTAGGTGGTGACGCTCTCCTGCGCCCCGCCGACCTTGTCTTTGGTCTGCGTGCTGCTATGCTCTACATACTGATAGAACTGCACGTCCCGCTTCAGGCGGAGAGCCACGGCTCCCACTCCGAAAGTGGAGTCGAAGAGCGAGTCCGCAGTCACCGCCGCCGCGCTGGCGTGGATGAGCTTGCCGTCATAGGACGGATCGACCGACGAGACGTCGCTGACGTGCACCGCGACCTTCTCCGCCTCTCCCAGCATTTTGGAGGTCTTCACCGCCCTGCCTTCGTTCCACCAGAGGAGTCCCGTGCCGATGATGAGGAGCAGGATGCCTGCACCGATGCCGCCGAACGAGTTTTTCACCCGCTGGCCGTAAGATGTTTTCGTAGTTACCTGGTAAGCCATAGTAGTTGTTTTTTGGTTGTATCAGTTGTTGTAAGTATCAGTCAAAGCACAAATATAGTAAAGATTCTCTATCTTCCGCCTGTGCGGCGACGGCCCGGGAGACGGAAACGCCTGCCGGAGAAGAGGCGCTGCGGGAGCTCCATGGCGAAGATGATGCCCAGCACTATGGCCACAGCCGCCTTGGCCGCCGTGAAGCCTGTCCCGAGGGCGAGCTGGAACTGATTGGAGACCAGATAGTAGGTAAACCAGAATATGCCGGCTCCCGGCACGAGAGGGAAGATGCCGCAGAGCAGGAATACCGTGCTGGGGCATTTCCTGACAACGGACGCGAAGCGCGAGAGTATGCAGACGACTGCGGTGGAAAGCACGATGGCAAACGTGGCCCCCATCGCGCCGCTGCGGGTCAGGGCGAGGAAAATCCCCCAGCCGACCGCGCCGATGAGCCCGGCGGGCACATATTCCCTGCGCGGTGCGCCGAAGAGTATCGCGAAGGCGAGCGTGCCGACGAATGCGGCGAGCATCTGGGAGAGAAGCCCTGCGGTCTGCGGGTTGACGCTCATCCCTCCGAGGACTATCAGCCCTCCGAATACCGCGCCGTCGAGCAGGAAGCTGATGCTGACCCCGAGCGCGATGCAGATAAACCCAAGCATAGCGTCGGTCAGACGCGTGATGCCCGATATGTAGTCGGAGTTGGCGAGATCCCTCACTCCGTTGACGAAAGGCACGCCCGGGATGAGCGGCATTATCGCGCCGATGATGACGTTGCTCAGGCTGTCGCCGAATCCCAGCCTGTAAAAGGCCAGACACAGAAGAGTGGCCACCAGTGCGTTGGCGAGGTCTCCGACGATCTTGGAGAGATGGCGGGAACTGACCCGCAGACAGAAGACATAGAGCAGCGCCCCCACCGCGAACGACGCGAGGCAATCCTCCAGGCCGCCTCCGAACACGGCGCAGAACCCGGCCGCCCCGAAGGCCGCTCCGGCGATCTGCTCCGGGGCCGGCTTGCCCTTGGCCGCCTTGATGGCGTCGAGCCGCCGCCTGGCCTCGCCCAGACCGCAGCGGCCGGTAGCGATATCATAGCTCAGGTGGTTGACCGCCGCTATTTTGGAGAGCTGTATCCCCCGGATGGGGATAAACTCCACATTGGCGTATCTGCCGGACGGGCCGGTGGTGAAGATGCCGTTGCTGATGACGAAGAAGTGTCCGGAATCCACTCCGAAATGGGACGCGATACGCTCCATCGTGTCCTCCACCCTGGTAATCTCGGCCCCGTTCTCAAGCAATATGTGCCCGGCCTCGGACGCCACTTCCAGGACTTGCGCAGTCTCGTTGTGCCCCTGCATTCCCGTTCAAAGTTTACGGAGGCAAAAGTAAGAAAAATCGGAAGATTTTATGTAAGTTTGACCCGCTAACACATATTCATTGCTTATGGAACGTATCGTCGAATGTGTCCCGAACTACAGCGAGGGCCGCAACAAAGAAGTAATCAATAAGATAGTAGCCGCCATCACCGAAGCCCGGACTCCGGGGGGCGGAGAGCGGGTGAAGCTGCTCGACGTCGACCCGGGCGAGGCCACCAACCGCACGGTGGTGACGTTCGTAGGCTCGCCGGAGGCCGTGTGCGAAGCGGCGTTCCGGGGCGAGAAAGCCGCCGCGGAGCTTATCGACATGAGGCTGCACCACGGAGCTCACCCGCGCTCCGGAGCGACCGACGTGCTGCCGCTGATCCCGGTCGCGGGAGTCACGCTGGAAGAGTGCGCCGGGATGGCGAGAACCCTCGCGAAGAGAATCTATACCGAGCTCGGCATCCCGTGCTACTGCTACGAGGCGGCGGCCTTCAGGCCTGAGCGCAAGAACCTTGCGGTATGCAGGGCGGGAGAATACGAGGCCCTGCCCGACAAGATCGCCGACCCCGCGCGCCGTCCGGACTTCGGTCCCGAAGCATACGACGAGACCGTGGCGAGGGCCGGGGCGAGCAATGTGGGCGCGAGGAACTTCCTGATCGCCGTGAACTTCAACCTCAACACCACCTCCACCCGCAGGGCCATGGCCGTGGCGTTCGACGTGCGCGAGAAGGGACGCAAGGCCCGCGAGGGCGGTTCGCTCACCGGCAAGGTGCTCAAGGATGCCGACGGGAAGGACATCTGGATCCCGGGCACGCTCAAGGGCTGCAAGGCCATCGGCTGGTATATAGATGAATACGGCATCGCACAGGTGTCGATGAACATTACCGACATCGAGGCCACCCCGCTGCACAAGGCGTTCGAGGAAGTCTGCCGCGCCGCACAGACGAGAGGCCTCAGGGTGACGGGGACAGAAATCGTCGGACTAGTGCCGAAGAAGACCCTGATCGAGGCCGGGAAGTATTTTCTGGAGAAGCAGCAGCGCTCCACCGGCATCAGCGAGAGCGAGATAATGAAGATAGCCGTCAAGTCGATGGGGCTCGACGACCTCAAGCCGTTCAAGCCGGAGGAAAAGGTGATAGAATACCTGATGCGCGACGAGGCGGAACTCGCCCTCAAGGAGCGTCTGGTGAGGATGAGCCTCAAGGCCTTCGCCGACGAGACGGCATCCGAATCCCCTGCCCCGGGCGGCGGATCCATCTCGGCGTATATGGGCGCTCTCGGAGCCGCCCTCGGCACTATGGTGGCCAATCTCTCCGCCCACAAGAGGGGCTGGGACGAGAGGTGGAAAGAGTTCTCCGACTGGGCCGACAAGGGTCAGGAGGTGATGCGCGAGCTGGTCGCACTGGTCGACGAGGACACCGCCGCATTCGACAGGATAATGGAAGTGTTCAAGATGCCTAAGGGCAGCGAAGAGGAGAAGGCCGCCCGCGCCGCGGCGCTTGAGGAGGCCACACTCTATGCCGCCCAGGTGCCGCTCCGCACGATGAAGGCATCCCTGAAAGCCCTGCCCGTATGCCTCGCGATGGCCCGGTCCGGCAACCCGGCATCGGCCTCCGACGCGGGCGTGGGGGCTCTCGCGGCGACCGCTGCGGTGAGGGGCGCGCAGCTCAATGTGCGCATCAACTCCGCAGGCCTGTGCGACAGGGAGAAGGCCGGCGAGCTCAACGCCGAAGCCGAGCGCATAGCGCAGGAGGCCATGAAGCTGCAGGACGAAGTGCTCGAAAGCGTAAACAGTCACATAAAGTAGAAGCCTATGGACCACCGCCATCTCAGCTGGCAGGAGGAGATACTCGAGGGTATCCCGAGCTACCTGCCGGAAGCCGGACAGTACGACCCGCAGATCAACCACGCCCCGCGCCGCAAGGACATCCTGAGCCGCAGCGAAAAGGCCCTCGCGCTGCGCAACGCGCTCAGGTATTTCCCAAAGGACCTGCACGCCGCGCTCGCTCCCGAGTTCGCGCGGGAGCTCCGCGACTACGGGCGCATATATATGTACCGCTACCGCCCGTCCAACGACATCTTCGCCCGCCCTATCGGAGAGTATCCCGCACGCAGCCCTCAGGCGGCGGCGATCATGGCGATGATACAGAACAACCTCGACCCGCGCGTCGCGCAGCATCCGCACGAGCTGATAGTCTACGGGGGCAATGGGGCCATCTTCCAGAACTGGGCGCAGTACCGCCTGACGATGAAGTATCTCGCGGAGATGAGCGACAGCCAGACCCTGTCGATGTATTCCGGCCTGCCTCTGGGGCTCTTCCCGAGCCACAGGGACGCTCCGCGCGTGGTGGTGACCAACGGTATGGTCATCCCCAACTATTCGAGCAAGGACGAATACGAGAAGTTCAACGCGCTGGGAGTGTCGCAGTACGGACAGATGACCGCAGGCTCGTATATGTACATAGGCCCGCAGGGCATAGTCCACGGCACGACCATCACGGTGATGAACGCCGCGAGGATGCAGCTGCGCAAGCGCGGCCTGGCCCTCACCCGCGAGCAGATGAAGGGCGTGCTCTTCGTCACGGCGGGACTCGGAGGGATGTCGGGAGCGCAGCCTAAGGCCGGCAATATAGCAGGAGTGGTGAGCGTGACTGCGGAGATCAATCCGCTCGCGGCCCGCAAGCGCCACGAGCAGGGCTGGGTGGACGAACTCCACGACAGTCTCGACGAACTGCTGCCGCGCATACGGCGGGCCGTCGGGGAGCGGGAGACGGTTTCCCTTGCCTATGTCGGCAATATTGTCGACCTCTGGGAACGACTCTCCGACGAGGGGGTCGCGGTCGATCTCGGCTCCGACCAGACTTCGCTCCACAATCCTTATGCGGGAGGCTATTATCCGGCGGGCTTCAGCCTCGAGGAGTCGCAGCGTATGATGGCGGACGAGCCGGAGCGCTTCAGAGAAGCGGTACACTCCTCTCTGCGGCGCCAGGTAGCGGCCATCAACTCTCTGACAGCAAGAGGGATGTATTTCTTCGACTACGGCAACGCGTTCCTGCTCGAAAGCTCCCGCGCCGGAGCGGACATACTCAAGCCGGACGGCAGTTTCCGCTACCCTTCATATGTGGAGGACATTATGGGGCCGCTCTACTTCGACTACGGCTTCGGCCCGTTCCGCTGGGTATGCATGTCCCAGGATCCGGCGGACCTCGCGAAGAGCGACGCTCTCGCCGTCGAGGCGCTGCGCGGGCTCTCCGCCGACGCTCCCGAGGAGATACGCCACCAGATGGAGGACAACATCCACTGGATCGAGGAGGCCGGCAGAAACAGGCTGGTCGTAGGCTCGCAGGCCCGGATCCTCTACGCCGACTGCATAGGCAGGACCCGCATCGCCCTCGCGTTCAACGATGCGATACGCAGCGGGGAGATTTCCGCGCCTATCGTGCTGGGGCGCGACCACCACGACGTCTCGGGCACCGACTCCCCGTTCCGTGAGACCGCCAACATCTACGACGGCTCGCGCTACACGGCTGATATGGCGGTGCAGAACGTGATCGGCGACTCGTTCCGCGGAGCGACCTGGGTTTCGCTCCACAACGGCGGCGGAGTCGGCTGGGGCGAGGTCATCAACGGCGGCTTCGGGATGGTGATAGACGGCGGCGAAGACTCGGCCCGCCACATAAAGGAGATGCTCTTCTGGGACGTCAACAACGGCATCGCGCGGCGCAGCTGGGCCCGCAACGAAGGCGCGATGAGCGCAATGATGCGCGAAATGGGCCGCAGCCCCGGACTCCGGGTCACAATGCCGGCGATTGCCGACGAGGATATCGTGAACGAAGCTCTCAATATATTATGACACATTATATTTCATCCGCACATCTCTCCCTGGGGAGAGTAAAGGAGATCATCGACGGCAAGGAAGATATAGCGCTGTCCGAGGAGGCGGTGCAGGCCATAGTCAAGTGCCGTCGCTACCTCGACGCCAAGATGGAGGACATAGGCCGCCCGGTCTATGGGGTCACCACCGGCTTCGGCTCGCTGTGCAACGTGAGCATAGCCCCGGACCGACTCTCGCAGCTCCAGTACAATCTGGTGGTTTCGCACGCCTGCGGCTCGGGTGAGACCGTGCGCCCGGAGATAGTGAAGCTGATGCTGCTGCTCAAGATCCAGTCGCTCTCCTACGGCCACTCGGGGGCACAGCCCGCCACCGTGCAGAGGCTCGCCGATATGTACAACCTCGACATACTCCCGGTGGTCTATCAGCACGGCTCGCTCGGGGCTTCCGGCGACCTCGCGCCCCTCGCACACCTCAGCCTGCCGCTGCTGGGCCTGGGCGAGGTGCTCTACAGGGGGAAGGTCAGGCCAAGTGCGGAAGTATGCGCCGAGATGGGCTGGGAGCCGATCACGCTGCAGTCCAAGGAGGGGCTCGCCCTGCTCAACGGCACTCAGTTTATGAGTGCGCACGCGGTCTGGTGTCTGCTCAAGAGCCGACGGCTCTCGAAGTGGGCCGACTATATCGGGGCAGTCTCGCTGGACGCCTTCGACGGGCGAATAGAGCCGTTCCTCCCGCTCACGCACCAGCTGCGTCCGCACAGGGGGCAGATCGAGACAGCGGAGCGCTTCCGCAGTCTGCTGGAGGGCAGCGAACTGAGCGTGAGGCCTAAGAAGCACGTCCAGGACCCGTATTCATTCCGCTGCATACCTCAGGTCCACGGGGCCGTCAAGGACTGCATACGCTATGTGGAAGAGGCTGTGGAGACGGAGATCAACAGCACCACCGACAACCCCAACGTCTTCCCGGACGAGGATATGATCATCTCGGCGGGCAACTTCCACGGCGAACCCATCGCGCTGCCGATGGACTCTCTCGCGGTGGCGATGTCCGAGCTTGCGAGCATCTCCGAGCGCAGAATCTTCAGACTCATATCGGGGCAGCGGGGTCTGCCGTCGTTCCTCGTGGCGGAGTCGGGGCTCAACAGCGGCTTTATGATCCCGCAATACACCGCCGCATCCATCGTGAGCCAGAACAAGGGTCTCTGCTGGCCGGCTTCCTGCGACACTATCCCCTCGTCGCAGGGGCAGGAGGACCACGTGAGCATGGGGGCCAACTCGGCCACCAAACTCGTGCGGGTGGTGGACAATGTGGAGGAAGTGCTTGGCATAGAGCTGCTCAATGCGGCGCAGGCGCTCCAGTTCCGCCGCCCCGCAAGGACTTCCCCTCTGCTGGAGCGCATCGTGGCCGACTACCGGCGCGAGGTGCCGTTCGTCGACAGGGACAGCTATATGCACCCGCTGATCGAGAAGTCGGTGCGCTTCCTGCGGGAAGAGAAGATATGAGACGGCTCTTCGTCAATATCAAGGAACTCGCGGGCCTGGCGCCCGAGGGGCTGCTGCGGCGGCAGGGAGCGGAGATGTCCGAGTTTCCGAGCCTGCGCAATGCCTGGCTGAGCACGGACGGCGCTCTGATCTCCGGCTTCGGACAGATGGACTCCTGCCCGGAGAGGACCGCCTTCGACGAAGTCGTGGATGCGGAGGGAGGCAGTGTGCTGCCTTCGTTCTGCGACTCCCACACGCACATCGTCTATGCGGGCACTCGCGAGGGGGAGTTCATCGACAAGATCAACGGCCTCTCCTACGAGGAGATCGCAGCGCGCGGCGGCGGAATTCTGAATTCCGCCGATCTGTTGCACGCAACAGACGAGGACTCGCTCTACGAGCAGAGCCTCGCCCGCGCGCGGGAGATGGTCGCACAGGGCAGCGGCGCGATTGAAATCAAGAGCGGCTACGGCCTGACTACGGAAGACGAGCTGAAGATGCTGCGGGTGGTCCGGAGGCTTCGCAGGAGCGTCCCCGCAGTCATCCGGGCCACTTTCCTCGGTGCGCACGCGGTCGGGAGAGCCTACGCGGGCAGGCGGGAGGCGTATGTGCGTCTGGTCTGCGACGAGATGATCCCGAGAGTGGCCGCTGAAGGCCTCGCGGACTTCGTCGATGTCTTCTGCGACGAGGGGTTCTTCACTCCGGAAGATACGGCCCGGATCCTCGAGGCCGGCACGCGGGCCGGACTCCGCCCCAAGGTGCATGTCGACGAGATAGCCGTCACGGGCGGGCTCGGAGTCGCGCTGCGCTACGGCGCTCTCTCGGTAGACCACCTTGAGAGGACCTCATCGGAAGGCATCGAAGCCCTCAAGGGCCGGGAGACTATGCCGACAATGCTGCCGGGCTCTTCTTTCTTCCTCGGACTCCCCTACGGCAAGGCGCGCGACTTCATCGCTTCCGGTCTCGGACTCGCCCTCGCGAGCGACTACAACCCCGGGTCTTCTCCGTCCGGAGATATGCGCTTCGTCCTCGCGCAGGGCTGCATCAAGATGCGCCTCACTCCCTCCCAGGCTTTCAACGCCTGCACCCTCAACGGGGCCTACGCGATGGGGGTGAGCGACATCTGCGGCTCGATCACAGTCGGCAAGCTCGCCAACCTCATCCTCACCGTGCCTCTCCCTTCGCTCGGATTCATCCCCTACTGCTACACCACACCGTTCGTCAGGACGCACTACCTGAGCGGCGATGCAGCAGCTTCCCGAATTCGATGATGACGGCCGGGACGACTGACAGTCCGGCTATCCACCACCACTGGTCGCCGCTGAGAGGCACCACGTGGAATACCGTCTGCGCCGCAGGGATGAGCAGCACGCCAAGCATAAGCGTCAGCACGAACACGACCGCAGCCCAGAGATATTTGTTGGTGAAGAGGTGATGCACTATGGCGTTGTGCCCGGCCCTGACGCAGAAGAGTATGCTGAGCTGGGAGAGGGCGACCACCGCGAAGGCCATGGTCATGGCCGCATCCTCCGAAGTCTGCGCCCCGACGAACCAGGCGGCAAAAGAGAGCGCCGCTATCAGCAGTCCCCTGAAGATGGAGTTGAGCACGAACGACCGGGTCAGTATCCCGGCTTTCGGGTCTATCGGTTTACGGCTCATTATCCCCTCCTCCGCAGTGTCGAAGCCCAGCGCGAGCGCCGGCAGGCTGTCGGAGACGAGATTGATCCAGAGTATGTGGATGGGCAGCAGCGGGGCGGGCATATTGAGCACCACCGCGACAAAGAGCAGCATCAGTTCTCCGAAATTGGTGGAGAGCAGGAAGCGGACGGCCTTGAGCACATTGTCATAGATGCGGCGGCCCTCCTCGACTGAAGAGACTATGGTCGCGAAATTGTCGTCGCTCAGCACCACGTCAGCCGCCTCCTTGGCCACGTCGGTCCCGGTGATCCCCATAGCGACGCCTATGTCGGCAAGCTTGAGCGCAGGCGCGTCATTGACCCCGTCTCCGGTCATCGCAACGACTTCGCCGTTGCTCTTGAACGCCTTGACTATCCTCAGTTTATGCTCCGGCGACACCCTTGCGAAGACCGACGCCGTGCGCACCGCTTCGCGCAGCTGCCCGTCCGTCATCTTCTCCACCTCCGCTCCGGTGTAGGCGCTGTCGCCCTCCTTCATTATCCCGAGCTGACGGGCAATCGCCACTGCGGTGAGCTTATGGTCGCCGGTGATCATCACCGGGCGTATTCCGGCCTGGCCGCACTTGGCCACCGCGTCGCGCACCTCGTCCCGTGGCGGGTCTATCATCCCCACCATTCCCACGAACACCAGCTCCTGCTCGACATCGGTGCCGGCGCTGAGCAGTTCGGCGTTCTTATATGCCATACACAGCACCCTCAGTGCATCGGAGGCCATGGAGGCGTTGATTTCGGAGAGCCGGCCGAGGTCCTCACGGGTCAGAGGTCTGACCTTGCCCCCGTCGAGGATGCGGTTGCATCGGGACAGCAGCTCGTCGAATCCGCCCTTGACCGCAAGGAAGAGCCCGCCGTCGGGGTCGGAGTGGACGGTGGTCATAATCTTGCGCTCAGAGTCGAAAGGGATCTCGGAGACGCGCGGATATTTCTTCTCCATCTCGGTCTTTTGCACGGCGTTCCGCTCGCCGAGGGTGATGAGGGCCGTCTCGGTCGGGTCGCCTATGGGCTGGCCGTCGGAGTTGATGCTCGCGTCGTTGCACAGCACCGCGATGCTCAGGAGCTCCGGCGAATCCTCAGGAAATCTCCGCACCACGGTCATACGGTTCTGCGTGAGCGTGCCGGTCTTGTCGGAGCATATCACGGTGGTGCTGCCGAGAGTCTCCACGGACGGCATATTGCGGACTATCGCGTTGCGCTTGGCGAGCCTCTGCACCCCGACCGCCAGCACGATGGTGGACACTGCCGGCAGTCCCTCCGGGATGGCGGCGGCGGCAAGGCTCACGGCAGTCATAAACATCGAGAGCAGTTCGTGGCCGTAGATGAGACCCACGACGAATATCACCGCACAGGCTATCAGAGAAGCCCAGGCGAGGCCCTTGCCGAGCTTGTCGAGACGGATCTGGAGCGGGGTCTTGAACTCCGGCACCGCCTGCAGCATCGAGGCTATCCTGCCCACTTCGGTATTGCCGCCGGTGCCCACCACAACTCCCCTGCCGCGTCCGTAGGTCACAGAGCAGGACTGGAACGCCATATTGACCCGGTCGCCAAGCGCCACCTCCCCGACGAGCGGCTGCGTGTGCTTCTCCACGGGCAGCGACTCCCCGGTGAGAGCGGCCTCCTGTATCTTGAGGTTGACGGCTTCGGTGAGTCTGATGTCCGCCGGCACGGAGTCTCCTGTCTCGATCTCCACGATATCGCCCGGTACGAGAGTCCTCGACTCCACGACCTGCAGGCAGCCGTCCCTCACCACCTTGCAGTGCGGGGCGGACATACGCTTCAGGGCATCCAGCGACTTCTCGGCCTTGGCTTCCTGCGCCACCCCGATCACGGCGTTGAGCACTACGATCGCGAGGATTATTATGGTGTCGGTAAATCCCTCGCCGTTGAGGTAGCCCACTACGCCGGAGACTATTCCCGCGAGGATGAGCACTATGATCATAAAGCTCTTGAACTGGTAGAAGAACTTGACTATCAAGCTTGTGTGAGGGGTTTGCGAGAGTTCGTTGGGACCGTGCTCCAGCAGACGCGAGGCCGCTTCTCCGGCACTGAGTCCGCCCTCGAGGTCGGTGTGGAGGGCTTCCGCCGTCTGCCTGGCCGAGTTGTCGTAATAATTCATCATTATGTTACCCTTTTCCTAAATCCCTTTCCTCGGGAAAGGGACTTAGTTTCGGCCCTGTGGGCCTCTAAAACTGTGTTTCGCTCTTGCGAAACTTAAATTCTAAATTTTCTGCAAATATCGAGGATAATACGCAGCAATTCGTTACATTTATCGGCGAAAAAATTTATCAAAAGTCGGATTTATGAACGAAAAGCACAGTGTCGCCCTGCTAGGCATCGACAGCCTCGACCCAGCGCTCCGAGGCGAAGAGGGAGACGGGTTCTTCCTCAGCTACGCCTCCTGCGGAACTCTGAGGGAGATTACCGGGAGCGAGTTCAGTATCGACGGGATTATGATCATCCTCTGCCACCGCGGGGAGGCCACGATCAGGATCGACGGCAAGCGCCACTGCCTGACGGCGGGGAGCGTGGCGATCCTGCCGGAGAAGCATATCATCAGCCTGGACAGCCACTCGGAGGATGTGTGCCGCTCGATGCTCTTCGTCTCCACCGACTTCATCCTCGATATGCCCTCGCCCATCGACACCAATATCTTCGTCTATTCGCGCTTCACTCCGGTGATCAACGTGAGCGGGGAGAAGCTGGAGGACTTCGGGAGCCACTTCCGCTTTATCGACAAGGAGCGCAGGGAGCGGGGACGCTACCGGACGCACATAATCAAATCGCTCATCTACGCGCTCCTGCTGGAGCTGACGGCCGAGTATGAGGAGCACTACGACACGGGCAGCCGGGACAGGATCAGGGACGAGAGCCTCTCCGACAGCTTCTTCCGCCTGCTGGCCGCCAACTTCAGGGAGCATCGCAGCGTCAGCTGGTATGCGGACCGTCTCAATCTCACCCCGAAGTATCTCTCGCAGATCGTCCGCAACAACACGGGCCGCGGCATACTCGACTGGCTGCACGAGTCGGTGATGATCGAGGCCAAGATGCTCCTGAAGACCAGCGGGATGACTGTCCAGCAGATTTCCGAACAGCTCAACTTCTCCAGCCCCTCCGCCTTCGTGCAGTTCTACCGCAAGCACAGCGGCCTGACCCCCGGCAAGGAGAGGGGTCCGACGGCATAGCGCGCGGCTGCGCAGTCACCCCGGCGGCTCAACAGTCCGGAGGCGGCGCTAATACTTGATCCACCTGTCGAGGTCGACGTCGGCGAACATCGGGGCTTTCATCACCTCGGTGTCGACATCCTTGCCGAGCAGGAAGCGGTCGATGAACGCTTCGACCTCCGGGTACTGCGACTCCGGCAGCATGCAGTGAGGATGGCCACCCTCGATGGACCAGCCCATACGGTCCGCTATTCCGAAGCGCTCCCAGACCTTGCGGGCGGCGTTGGCCGAGACATAGCCCGACTCGTCGGCGAGCCACTTGTAGTCGGTGTTGCCCAGGATGAGCAGAGCTCTCGGGCAGACCATCGCGCAGAGTTCGTGCCTGTCATAAGGGATGTTGTAGACCCTCTCGCCGGAGAACTTCTCCTTGAAGCTCTCCAGAAACCAGTTGTAGTCGGTGTGCTCAAGATCCTCGACCCCCTCGAGGGTGTGGGACACTCTCCAGGCCGCAGCCCCGCCGCCGCCCGGCTCCTGCGCTATGGTGAGGGCCACCCTCTCGTCGAACGCGCCGCAGAAAAGGGCCATCTTGCCGGCATAGGAGCAGCCCGTGACCCCGATATGGCGGGTGTCGATGCGTGTCTTCTCCGGTCCGAGCCGGCAGAGTCCGTCGATGATGCGGCTCAGCCCCCAGGCCCACTCGATATAGGCGCCGTTCTCGACCAGCTCGGGATAGAGCCTGTCGAATGCAAACTCTCCCCGGGAGTCGTGCGGACCCCATTGTCCGTAGTTGTTCACCTGCCTCTCGTGGAAGACCATCATCGCGATCGGTCTGCCGGAGAAGATCTCGCGCGGCAGCGACATCACGGAGGTGCCTATCATCAGCGGGAACGGGCCTTCGCCGGTCTCCGGATAGATTATATAAGAGCTGAGGCTCAGGGTCTCGTCTCCGACGCGCACGTCGACATAGAGCGAGTCCCCGCTCATCCTGGCGCTGACGTCCTTAGGGGATACCGCCGGCTTGACCCCCGTCTCATAGTACTGGATCATCGCGGAGATTTCGGCCCTGCGCTCCGGCCAGTCCTTGAAACTCTTGACTTCACCCTCGCCGGATGCCCAGGCGAGCGGGTCAGGCAGGCTCATCTGAGGGCTTGTCAGCCCGTCAGGATCCATCTCGGGGGCTTTGAAGCTTGCCAGGGAGCTTTCCTTGTCATAGACAAGCGGAGGCAGGGCGGAGCCGGCATTTCCGCAGGAGAGAACTGCGGTCGCGGCAAGTCCGAGGGCGATTGACTTGAAAATGCGGTTCATATTTGTTTTGTGTTAATATGTGTGTCCAATAAAACTCTCGCCCTCCAGTCCGCGAGGGAGCAGGAAGGCGAGAGCAACAAATAATTTAACCAATTTTACCATCTGGCTGCAAAGATATGTGTCCGAGGCGAAGTCGCGCAAAAAAAGCGATACAATAAGTTTTACGAAAGATACATTTTTTATTTCACATAAATGTTGCAAATCCGAAAACAAATGTAACGGACGGGATCGTCACAAGCGGGAGATTCGGCTATTTTTGTCCGTCAGGAGACACTATATATCACACAATATGAAAAAAGCGATTCTTTTACTGCCGCTTGCGATATTGGCGGCCTGCACAAGCAAACCTCAGACACTGAAAGACGCCCTCGCGGACAAGTTCCTCATCGGCGTGGCCATCAACGAAAGCCAGATCCGCCACGAGGTCCCGAAAGCCGACTCGGTGATTTTCAAGCACTTCAATGCCATCGAGCCGGAGAACTGCCTCAAGAGTGAGGAGATACAGCCGGAGAAAGGAGTCTTCAGATGGGAGCTCGCCGACAAGTATGTGGACTATGGCACCCGGAACGGACTGGAAGTCTTCGGCCACTGCCTCATCTGGCACTCACAGTGCCCGAAGTGGTTCTGCACCGACGAGAAGGGAGGCGATGTCGATCCGGAAGAACTCAAGGCCCGGATGAAGGACCACATCTACACCCTGGTGGGCCGGTACAAAGGCCGCATCAAGGGTTGGGACGTGGTCAACGAGGCCATCAACGACGACGGCAGCTGGAGACAGAGCCCGTTCTACAGGATACTCGGGGAGGAGTTCATCCCGCTCGCGTTCCAGTATGCCCACGAGGCCGACCCTGACGCGGAACTCTACTACAACGACTACAATATGTATCGCCCGGAAAAGGCCGCAGCCGTCATCAAGATGGTCAAGGAGCTGAAGTCCAGGGGGCTGCGCATCGACGCCGTGGGATTTCAGGGCCACTACGGGATGGACTACCCCGACTATGCGCAGCTTGAGAAGAATATCGAGGACGTCTATGCTTCCGGGGTGGAAGTCATGTTCACCGAGGTGGATATAACCATCCTCCCTACCGTCACAAGGACCGCCGACCTCGCCGGCCTCTCACTGGAGGCGATCCGCAAGGACCCGGAGCTCTCAAGGAAGTTCGACGCGATGATGGTGCCTTATCCTGACGGCATCCCTGAGGAGAGGATGACCGAGTGGAACGAGAGGGCGAAGGGGCTTTGGGAAGTATTCTTCCGCCAGAGCGACAAGATCAGCCGCATCAACTGGTGGGGCCTGCAGGACGGCGACAGCTGGAAGAACGAGTTCCCTGTCCGCATAGAGGGGCGCGAGGAAGCGCCGCTGCTCTTCGACCGCCAGTACAGGCAGAAGCCGGTGGTGGACTGGGTCATAGAGAACGCCGATAAATACTGATCGGAGCCAAAAAAAAGAGGGGGGTGACTAAAAAGGGTCATCCTCTTTTTTATGTGGTGCGGAGCTCCGCAGCGGCAGC
>CAVGLS010000022.1:0-37000 GCA_963630225.1 bacterium | reverse complement strand
GGCCGAAAGCAAGTCCCTTTCCCGAGGAAAGGGATTTAGGGAAAGGGTAATACAATAACAATAAGCGAAGCTTGTGCGGGAGGGGAAAGTTTTGCAAGTACCTGCACAATGCTTATTTTACAACAATATTTTTTACTTGCGAAACTCGAGTAATATTAACTGCCCGCGAACATAGCATCTTTTTCGTTAGCTCGCTATACGGAAACAGCAATTCTCATAAGAAACGGCAAAACTTCAGATAAGAAACATAAAAAATTTTATCTTATGCTGACGGAAAGAAAGAGATTGCCGGTCGGAGCCGGCAATGACGGAAGAGGGTGACCAATCAGTCTTTCGACTTTTTAGTCACCCCTTTTCTTCTTTAAAAAGCTACCTATTCACAGTGTCGGTGTTGAGCGAAGAGTAGACTACTTTAACAAGAGGGGATGGCCGAACGGCCATCCCCTCTTTGTCAATATACAACGCCTGAAAGCGTTATGTACAAATCCATCTGTTACTCGGCAGATTTCGCAACCACCTTCCAAGCCGTCTTTCCATTATAAATGGTCTCTTCCGTAGTATAACCGTCTGCACAGAAGTTGGTATGTTCACCTTCGGCGATGTTGTCTGCCGGATTGAATCCTACGAATATCCCGCCGGTGATGGAAACCGTACATTTAGAACGATAGCTGTCATAACAGTTTATCATATACGAAGCATCGCCGTCACAGTCGAACACCCCTCCGGAAATATTCAGATAACACTTATTGCTTGCCGCGTAACCTGATGCCAAATAAATAAGTTCACACTGCCCTTCATTAGAGGTATGGAAATACCCTCCATAAATATTGACGGTTCCCTTGACAATTCTGATGGCATAGTTGGCCTCGTTTCCGCTGCCGCCCTCCAGAGTTATACCATCATAGATATTAAGCGTACCGCCTCCGACTCTGATGACATCGCTTGTCTTTCTTGTACTCGGAACATTGGATACTATCTTCCCGTTTCCTTTAAGAGTCAGACCATTACTTGTCATAAGAACATCTGCCTGAGTGGACTCCTGCCCTGTTCCAGTAATCACCGCGCCTTCAACAAGTTCCAGCGTTGCATTCTTACCGGCACTGACACAGGAAACAGCGATATTCTGTGAAACTTTCGTTGTCGCTTTCTCGGAAATCACAAATTTTTCGACAGAGTATTTCCCGCTATTTTCAACAACATAGTAATCCACCACTATCCATTCGCTTACATCCTCAGAGAATGTTCCGCCGCAGATTTTGAACACTCCGCCGTTATATGAAACGAGAGCGCCGTTGAATGTACCACCGGTAATCTCGGTCGTACCGGCATTGACTTCGCCATCGTAATGTATGGACTGCACGGCTACGACTTCGCCATTTTCTCCGGTAGGAGTGAAAGTGCCGCCGCTGATGGTGGCTGTGTTGTTGTTCTGCACGCAGGCCTGTTTGGTGTTCGTGAATGTACCGCCGCTGATGATCAGATTGGCGCCGTCATCGTTCTTGATGGTGTTGAGGCCGCCTGTAAATGAACCGCCTGTGATGGTGAGACTTGGAGCCTGAGCGTTAGTGCCAGCTACATATCCGGAGCGAGGGTTTGTACTCGTATAGTTATAATAACCGTTGGCAATCATGGACGAGAACCCTCCGCTTTGGCTTACGGTAACGCCGTCAGCGATGGTCATAGTACCGTGGTTGAGGATATTGTAGTAGCTGTTGCCGCCGGCGCTTTCCTTGCTTCCTCCATTCTCCTTGCTTCTGGTGTAGGTGCCACCGTTGAGAACCACTTCGCCATTATTATAGATGCAGGCCTTGCCGTGGGAAACATTGTCCACAGTACCGTCACCTTCTATTGTAAGCTTGCCGCCAAGAGCGACGGTGAAGTTGTCTCCCGTGGAGTTGGTGAGAGTCTTGCCGTTGAGATTGACGGTCACCTCCTTGTCTGCTGCGACGGTGAAGTCTCCGGTGATGTCGCCTTTGACAATAACCTTATCAGCAGCTGCGAGGGCGGCGCTGAGAGCGGACTCGCTTGCGACATAGGCGGTGACGGTGCCGTCGGCCGCCTTGACGCTGGCGATTTCGCTGCCGTCAGCGACGGTAACGTCAGACACGGACGCGGCAACTTCCATGGCCCCTACCGTACCCTCCACCGTCACGCTTGCGGCCTTGGCGACTTTGAGCGTGCCGCTTACGGTCGCGCCTTCGGCCACCTTCACGGTAACTGCATCGTCTACTGTGTCCTTAACCTCCACATCCTTCACGGTACCCGCAATCTCTACACTTCCTGCGGCTACCGTAAGCTTCTCCGCTATCGCCACTCCTTTTTTGATGACAAGCGTCGCTGCGCTGGTGCTTGAGACGAGGGCGCTGATGACTACTGTCGCGTCGCTCGCAGCGCTTGAGCGGCTTATCTCCACGTGGCTGTCAGGGAGAGTGACGGTGAGGCCTGTGCCGCTCTCCGTGCTTCCGATGTTGCCCTCGCAGATGATGTTGACATTCTTAGGGTGCTCGCCGTCAACGGCATAGACGAACTCCACATTGTTGACATTCCCCGCCTTCATCGTCACATCGACAGTGCCGGAAGTGGACGGGAGATAGAATGTGCCTTTGTGGGTAGAAGGCACAGAGACAGATATGCTTCCACTCTCTCCACCGCCGGAGATGGAAGCATCGATGGTGACGGCCGGAAGAGATGCGATGTCCTTGCGGGCAATCGTATTGGCCGTGGTGCCGGTCTTCGTGAGGATCTTGGTCCCGTCAACCCTCTTGACCGCTATGCTCATAGTGTATGTTCCGACAGGGACAGGGACGTAGAACACCTTTTCCGCAGCCGCAACCCCATCGAAGGAGAAGGTCACGGTGTTGCCGGTGGAGGAGGCAGACGATGACTGAATCTCCTTGTTGCTGCCATCGGTGGCGATGGAGAACTCTCCCGTGATGGCCTTGTCCGTCGAGAATTCAAGCGTGGTGGCATCAGCAGGCACGCTCTTCAGCGTCACCTTGACGATACCCCCGAGATACTTGAAAGTGAGACCGTCGGAGATGTTCTCGAACTCCGCTATCATAGGGCAGTTGGTCTGACCCTCCTCCCATTCATAGCTGCTCGGCAGGGTGACCTTGCTCAATCCGCTGGAGTACACCGGGCTGAGAGCGGCAGGATACACCGCCACCTTCTGCAGGCTCGTTGACTCCTCTCCGGTGAAAACAGATGAGGCCGCCGACTCCTTGGCGTAGTACGGTTGGAATTTGCTTCCGTCATAGACTCCGATGGCATCGCCCTTGGTCCATCCGAAGGTTACGCCGTTCAGGGTGGACTTGGTGCCGACGAAGTCCTCCATTGTCGCACGAATACAGAAGTCCCCGTACCCCTGCGCCTCCCGCAGCTGTTCTTTCTGGCATGAGGTCAGCGCCGCCACGAGGGCGGCCGCAATGATTATCGATCTCTTCATAATTGATAAATTAGTTTCGTTTATTCCCTGATTTCTTAAGGACTACCAGTCGATAGTCGTTCCTGTGCCGGTCTCGCCGCTGCCGGTCGTGCTGCCGCACAGCACTCCCTCCGGACGGATGTCGATGACATCCGCGAGAGGACCCTCATAGATTGTCCTGTTGAGTTTGTTTTCTGTCATAATTCTTTATTTTTAAATGGTTATACTTTCTTGCTTGGATCCGGTCCGGCCGGAAGGGCCGGGTACGACGAAGAGCGGCGCGGAGATACTCTCCCCGTGCCGGCTATCTGTTATGTAACTATTTAATTTAGAGTATCTTACCCCCCCCCAGCGGGGAAGAGGTGCGGCGGGACTGCCGCCCTTGCGTCCGCCGGCTCAAGGCCGACTCTGCTGTGATGCCGTCTATCATAGGATAATTGCCCGTTGTTTTTCCAACATTTGCAAGTGTAGTAAACTTTTCGGAGAATTCCAAGGACTCGCGCCGCTTTCGTAATCAGCAAAAGAAAATTCACTACATTTGCCGCGAAGAACATCAATTTAAGTTTTGCAAATACCTGCACAATGCTTATTTTGCAACAGTTTTATTGCTTGCGAAACTTGAGACATCAACTGTAACTGAATTAATATGAAGACTGCTTATGTATTCCCCGGACAGGGGGCCCAGTTCTCCGGAATGGGCAAAGAACTCTACGACAACAGTCCAAAGGCCCGCGAGATGATGGAAAGGGCCAACGAAATCCTGGGATTCAGGCTCACCGACATAATGTTCAGCGGAAGCGACGAAGACCTGCGGGCGACGCGGGTCACCCAGCCCGCGATTTTCCTGCACTCCGTCTGCCTCGCGCTATGCAGCGAAGGCCTGCCGGCTCCGGATATGGTGGGAGGGCATTCGCTCGGCGAGTTTTCGGCCCTTGTAGCCTGCGGGGCGGTGGACTTCGAAGATGCGCTGCGCCTTGTCGCCGTGCGCGCGAACGAGATGCAGAAGTGCTGCGAGGCCCATCCCGGCGGGATGGCGGCGGTGATAGGCCTGGACAACGCCACTGTGGAGAGGGTCTGCTCCGAGGTGGAGGGGACGGTTATCCCGGCCAACTACAACTGCAACGGTCAGGTGGTCATCTCCGGCGACAGCCAGGCAGTTGCAAAAGCCTGCGAAGCCCTCAAGGAGGCCGGAGCGAAGCGTGCGCTGCCGCTGAGCGTGGGCGGGGCGTTCCACTCCCCTCTTATGGAGCCGGCCCGTGTGGAGCTCGGCAAGGCCATAGAGCGCACCGAGGTCAGAGCCCCGCGCTGTCCTATATATCAGAATGTCACCGCTCTGCCCGAGACTGACCCTTCCCGCATCAAGGCCAATCTGCTCCTGCAGCTCACCTCTCCGGTGAAGTGGACCCAGAGCGTGGAGAATATGCTCGCCGACGGAGCCGGCTGCTTCAAAGAATTAGGCCCCGGAGCGGTGCTCCAAGGCCTTATCAAACGTATCGCATCTTCGGCGGGCGTCGAAGTCACTATCGCCTAGACTCCTCCGAACGCGCTAAATTCCGGAAGCGTCAACATTCATCCTTTCGTGAAGGACCCGGACTATCAAGACCGTACCGTCCGACATCTCCCTATAGAAAATCATATGTCGGACATAACGGTATCTCCGGTATCCCGGACATATGTGTTCATAAGACAGACCTGCGTGAACCGGGTCTTCTGCAATCGTCCCGAAAGCAGACATCAAACCTTCCAAATAACGGTTTGCCTGTTCGAAAGACCACTTGTCCACAGTATATTGCCAAATCTCTTCGAGGTCTCTCTCGGCGAGCTTAGACAGCTTGTACTTCATTTCCCCTCCCCTCATTCATTTTCCTCAAAAAATCATCAGGATCAAAGTCATCAACAATGCCGCTTTCTTCGCCCTCTCTGAGAGCCGCACGAAGTGCGGCGACACGGCTCTCATCCGCTTCAAGCAGTCTGAGAGCAGCACGTATCACCTCACTGGCGTTATTATAACGCCCGCCGGCAATGTTCGCACGAATAAACTCCTCAAAATGCGAGCCTAAAGTAACAGTTACAGTTCTTGGCATAAACATACTTCATTTTGCACAAATGTAAGAAATAATCTTACAATGCGCAAAATACACAAGGCCACCTTTTCCTTACTAAGCAAATCGCCTAGACTCCTCCGAACGCGCTGTATCCGCCGTCCACAGGGACGACTATACCGGTGACGAAAGAAGAGATGTCGCTCAGCAGATAGAGCATCGTGCCTACCAGATCCTCCGGCTCACCGAACTTGTGGGTCGGAGTATTTGCTATGATCTTCTTCCCGCGCGGCTTGAGCTCACCCGTCTGCTCGTCGGTGAGCAGGAAGCGGTTCTGGTCGGTGAGGAAGAATCCCGGAGCGATGGCGTTGCAGCGTATGCCTGTCTGAGCCACATGCACCGCATACCACTGGGTGAAGTTGTTGATCGAACCCTTGGCGGCGGAATACGCCGGAATCTTGGTCAGAGGGCGGATGGCGTTCATCGAAGAGATGTTGAGCACATTGCCCTTGCCCGCCTCTATCATATCGGTGGTGAAGACCATCGTGGCGAGCAGAGTCCCCTTGAAGTTGAGGTCGTAGACCTGCTGGAATCCGTCGAGCCCGAGTCCGTAGAAGGTGTCGGCGAGGTCGTCGTCCTTGCTCATCTGCTCCACCTTGCAGGTGGCCTTCGGAGAGTTGCCCCCGGCGCAGTTGATGAGGATGTCGATCTTGCCGAGCTTCTCGTGGATGAGCTCGCGGGCGGCGATGAGGGCCTCCTTGTCGAGGGTGCTGGCGGAGATGCCTATGCACTTGACGCCGAACTCCCTGGAGATGGCCTCCCCCTTGGCGGGGTTGTCGGCGCTGCGGCTGATGACCGCGAGATTGACTCCGGCTTCGGCAAGGCCCCTGGTGAGGGCCATGCCGAGGATTCCGAAGCCTCCGGTGATGACGCAGTTGCGTCCTTTGAGATCGTCAAATGACCATTTTGCCATAGCCGGGTCCTCCTATTTGCTGAAGAGTCGCTTGATGTGACGCTCGCAAATGTTTTCGATCACCTGCTCCCCGATCACCTCGCTGTGCTTCTCGAGGGCCGGATAGTACTCGTCTCCCAGCTCGGCGGCAATCTTGTAGCTGACGTGTATGAGCTGGCGGAACGAAGGATTGTAGAGAGGGTCGGCCTGATTGTGGCGCATGGTGCGGGCATAGGTGTCGGCATCCCACTTCTCCACCTCTTCCGGCGAAGGCAGGGCGTTGACGTCCACGTCGATGACGGTAGCATAAGGCACGGTGAGCTCGGCCATACGCCCGAGGGCGTTGACATAGATCTTCTTGGCGAGCTTGAGGGCCTCGGGGTCGGCTACGGCGAGACCGATGTTCTCCTCAAGCCAGGTGGTGCCGGCGGTCTTGATGTGTATGCCCTTGTCATATTTGCGGATGAGACGGCCCATAATAGGGTAGATGGAGAACTTGTCCGAGCCGGAGTGGATGGAGAGCTTGAGGTTGTCCATCAGACCGAACTCCTTGACGGCGTAGTCGATGACGAGCAGGTCCTCCTCGAATTCCTTCTCAAACTGCCTGATGTCCCCGCGGTAGTCCACGCCCTTGTTGAAGCGTCCGGTGAACTTCGGGGCTATGGTCTGCGCAGGCACCCTCTCGTGCGCGATGGCGCTGAGAATGAAGAGGATCTCGACCGGAGTCTGAGGGTTGTCGACCTCGTCCATCGACACCTCGGTCACGAAATTGTCCGCACCCTTCTTCTCTGCGATGTGGCGGTAGATGCGGCCAGCCTCCTGCACCGCATAGAGATAGCGGTCGGCGATGGCGCGGACCTGGGCCTCGGACACCTCAAACGGCTCCGCGATGCCCGGAACGGTGAGCGTGCCGATGAAGCGGGCGTTGGCCTTGACGAAAGCCTCCACGTCCCCGGGGTCGGCCGCCTTGCCTATATAGTCGGCCACGTCGATGGTGAAGAAGTCGGAAGCTTCGATGAAGCGGTCCACGTTGTTGAGGTTGATATGGTCCGCATCGACGAAATACTGTCCGGTGTAGCCTAGGGCCTTGACTGCGGCATCGGCTTCGCGGCGGGTCTCAACAGGCTCGGTGTGCACGATCTGGTGCTCGCGGTTGGACTTGTTCCACACAGGGACGAAACTTACGCCGAACTCTTTCTCAGCCTTGAGAAGAGCCTTGAGCTGCGACACGCCCTCGTGGGAGAAGCGGTCACCGACTCCGAAAGAATATTTTCCTATTTTCATAATTGGTTGATTAGTTGTTTCTAAGCTATATAGGTACCGGCTACGGTGTCGCCGCCGTGGCCCGTCCAGTTGGTGTGGAAGAACTCTCCGCGAGGGCGGTCGGTGCGCTCGTAGGTGTGAGCCCCGAAGTAGTCGCGCTGCGCCTGGAGCAGGTTGGCCGGGAGCCGTCCGCAGCGGTATCCGTCGTAGTATTCGAGGGCGGCGCTCAGGGTCGGCGCAGGCACGCCGTTCACGATGGCCTGCGAGAGCACGTTCCTCCAGCCCTGCTGCGCCTCGGCGAGCTTGTCGCAGAAATAAGGGTCGAGCAGGATGTTGGCGATGTCAGGGTTCTTGTCGAAGGCCTCCTTGATCTTGCCGAGGAACACGCTGCGGATGATGCAGCCGCCCCTCCACATCAGGGCGATGCCGCCGTAGTTGAGATTCCATCCGTACTCCTTGGCCGCCGCACGCATAAGGGTGTAGCCCTGGGCGTAGGATACGACCTTGGCGGCGAAGAGAGCCTTGCGCAGATCCTCGAGGAACGCCTTCCTGTCGCCGGTGAACTTCACGGCCTTCGGACCCTTGAGGATCCCGGAAGCGGCCACCCTCTCCTCTTTCTGAGCGGAGAGGCAGCGCGCAAACACGGCCTCGCCGATGAGGGTGAGAGGCACTCCGGCATCCAGGGCGGCCACCGCCGTCCACTTGCCGGTACCCTTCTGCCCGGCGGTATCGAGGATGTAGTCGAGCACATACTTGCCGTCCTCGTCCTTCTTGGCGAGGATGTCGCGGGTGATTTCGATGAGGTAGCTGTCGAGGTCGCCCTTGTTCCACTCGGCGAAGACCTCGTGCATCTCCTCGTTGCTCATCCCGAGTATGTCCTTCATTATCTGGTAGCACTCGCAGATGAGCTGGATGTCACCGTATTCGATGCCGTTGTGGACCATCTTCACGAAATGCCCCGCACCGCCTTCGCCGACCCAGTCGCAGCACGGAGTGCCGTCGCTGACCTTGGCGCAGATGCTCTGGAAGATAGGCTTCACATACGGCCACGCCGCAGGAGAGCCGCCGGGCATCATAGAAGGGCCCTTGAGCGCTCCCTCCTCGCCGCCGGACACTCCGGTGCCGACATAGAGCAGGCCCTTGCTCTCCACATACGCCGTGCGGCGCGCGGTGTCAGGGAAGTGCGTGTTGCCGCCGTCGATGATGATGTCGCCCTTGTCGAGCACCGGGATCAGCTTCTCGATGAAATCGTCCACCGCCTGGCCGGCCTTGACCATCAGGAACACCTTGCGCGGGCTCTTGAGCGAAGACACGAAATCCTCGAGGCTGTGCGCCCCGTAGATGTTCTTGCCCTTGCCGCGGCCTTCCATAAACTTGTCAACCTTCTCGACCGTGCGGTTGTACACACTCACATGGAAGCCTTTGCTTTCCATATTCAAGACCAGATTCTCGCCCATTACCGCGAGTCCGATCAGTCCGATGTCAGAAATTGGTTTCATATTGTTCTGTGTTTATCGTTGTTCTGTCAATTGGAAGCTGTCCGCACCTTGAATCCAAGCGCCGAAAGCGCCTCCGCTTCATCCTGCGCCGCGCCCCTGAGCTGCAGCGTGAACGCCGACGGCTCCCTGCGGACAGGGTAGTCGCCCCGCAGCTTCTCGAAGAGCTCCGGTGCGCCGCGCAGCGCGTCGCTGTCGGAGAGCACGTCGTAGGCGTGCAGTATGGCCTCCGAGAGGACCTCCTGACGGGTCTTGCCTGCGGCGTCGAGGGTGAAGCCGAGACTCTGCGCCGGTGCGGGCAACCCCTCCGGAGACCAGTCCGTCAGAGGCAGACCGAGGATCTCGGACACCGTACGCACGCTCGCCGCCGTGCCGTTGGCCTTGCCGTCGGCGCTGTAGCCGGCGATATGCGGGGTGGAGATGTCCAGCAGGCCGATGAGCTCCCTGTCCGGCTCCGGCTCCCCCTCCCACACGTCGAGCACTCCCGCGAGTATGGAGCGGGACTCCAGCGCCCGCTTCAGGGCGGCGTTGTCCACCACCGGTCCCCTGGACGAATTGATGAGTATCTGGGACGGGCGCATCGAAGAGATGCGCGCATCATCAAAGAGATGCCAGGTGGCATCCTCCCCCTCGCGGGACAGAGGCACGTGCAGGGTGATGATGTCGCTCCGCTCAATGATTTCATCGAGGCTGACGAAGCCCTCAGGCCCTTCCCTGCGCTCGCGCGGAGGGTCGTTGAGCAGCACCTTCATCCCGAGGGCCGAAGCCGCCTGCGCGACCTTGGAACCCACGTTGCCCACTCCGACGACCCCCAGGGTCATCCCCTCCAGATTGAGGGAATGTTTCCGGGCAAGCCGCACCAGGACGGAGCCGAGATATTGCTTTACCGACCAGGAATTGCAGCCCGGAGCATTTCTCCAGACTATGCCGTGGGCCTCGCACCAGCGGGTGTCGATATGGTCGAAGCCTATCGTCGCCGTGGCGATGACCTTGACGGAGGACCCCTTCAGCAGGGCTTCGTTGCAGACCGTGCGGGTGCGGGTGATCAGAGCGTCCGCATCCCTGACAACTTCCGGCGTGGTCTCCCTTCCGGGAAGATAGACCACCTCGGCGTAAGGTTCCAGCACTCCGCGGAGGAAAGGTATCTTGTTGTCGCAGACTATCTTCATCGCCTAGTCCTTAAATCTGTCCTGGTAGGCCCAGAGTCCGAGCGCCGGGTTGGAGATATAGTAGATCTCCTCGCCGTCCGGCATAGTGTTCCAGCCGTCCTTGAGGGTGTCCGGATGATAGCGCCGCAGCACCTCGTCCAGATTGCCGTACTTAAATCCGACTCCCTCTATCTCCTCCCGGCTCATCTCGGGGCCGGGGCAGTAGGTGATGGTGAAGCGGCCTTCGGAAGAGCCGTGGATGAGGTGGGACGACGCTCCGAGGTTGTCCTGAAGGTCCTTGTTGCGTTCTGTGGCCTCAAGCGTGGCAGGCGTGCCTTTGTAGCCGTATTTGCGTATCAGGCCGTCGATTATCCTGTCCTCGCCGAACTCCTTGAGGGCCGGAGCGATGACGACCAGCTCCGCTCCGTCGGCGAGCGCCATCCTGGTGCGGTAGACGCTCTTGTTGCCGAGCCAGGTGCTCTTGAATTCCTCCGGGTCGAGATATACGAGACACTTCTTGATCTCGTGGTCCACCATTATGAAATTGGTCTCCAGCGAGAGGTCCGAGGCCTTACGGAAGCACTCGAAGTCGTCGCCGACAAAGAGGCCCTTCAGCTCCATCTCTCCTGTGGCCTCGTTCTTCGCACGCACCGTAAGCACATATACTATAGGAAGTTCGCTGATGAAATGCGTCCTGGCATATTCCATCACGTCCCGCACCGGAGACTTGGCCCTGCCCATTATGCGCTCCAGGCCGTAGGTCGCGCCGATGAAGTGGCTCTTGTTGATGCCCTCCGAGCCGCCCACTCCGACGAAGATGTTCTTGGTGTAGTTGGCCATACCGATCACCTCGTGCGGCACGACCTGACCTATCGAGAGGATCAGGTCGAAGGACGGGTCGAGCAGGAGCTTGTTGACCTGGGCCGGCCAGCTGTAGTTGAGCCTGCCCTCGGAGACCTTGTGGACATATTCCGCAGGGACCTGCCCTACCGTCACGACGTCGTTGCGCCAGTCGTGCACGCGGAAGCGGTCCGCCGGGATGTGCCCGAACATAGTCTTTATCTGCTCCGGGGTCATCGGGGAGTGGGTGCCCAGGGCCGGCAGCACGTCCGTGAGCGCGTCGCCGTAGTAGTCATAGACCATCTCCGTGATCGGACCGGCATAGGAGTTGAGACGGGTGAAATCCGGCGGAATGGCAAGCACTCTGCGTTTCGCTCCCATAGCGTCGAAGACCTCCTTCAATATCGCGCGGACCTCGTCCGGGGTGATATTGTCGGTCTTGGAACCTCGTGCGTAGTAAAGCATGGTCTATCTCTTGACTCTCGCGTTGCCCTGCCAGATGCTCCACACCTGGTCCTCATCCGCCGGCTGGCCGTAATCGGTGAGGAAAGTCGTGGCGAGAGCGCCGCTGGCCCAGCCGAACTGAATCCACTTCTCCGGCTCCCAGCCCCTGAGCACCGCGTAGAGGAGACCCCCCACGAAGCCGTCTCCGCCGCCGATGCGGTCGAGGACATGTATCTGCCGAGGCTCGACCACGTGCCAATTGTCGCCTTCGAGCATAATGGCGCCCCAGTTGTGGCTGTTGGTATCGTTGACCTGACGCAGGGTGGTCGCGAAGACCTGCGCGCCCGGGTATTCCTTCCTGACGCGGCGTATCATCTCCTTGAAGCCGTCAATCTTGGCCGCTATGTCCTTGCCGCCGGCCTCGGGACCCTCGATGCCCAGACACAGCTGGAAGTCCTCCTCGTTGCCGATGAGGATGTCCGCGATGCTGCATATCTCGGCGAAGATGTCGTGGAGCTCGCTCTCGCGCCCTTTCCAGAATGATGCGCGGTAGTTGAGGTCGAAGCTGATGCGCGTGCCGTATTTCTTGGCCGCGCGGGCTATCTCGAGGCAGAACTTGCTGGTGTCGGGGCTGAGCGCGGCGATGAGTCCGGAGAGGTGCACAATCTGCACTCCCTCCTGCCCGAAGATGCGATCGAGGTCGAAGTCCTTGACACTGAGGGTGCGGCCCACCTCGCCGGCGCGGTCGTTCCACACGCGCGGGCCCCTGGAGCCGTAGCCGCTGTCTGCAATGTTGATCTGGTGCCTATATCCCCACGGGCCGCCCTGAGGCACTTCCGGCCCCTCGAAATCCATCCCCCTCGCGCGGAGATTGGCCTTGATGAACGAGGCGAACGGACTGTCCTTCACGAATGCGGTGAGCACCTTGACAGGCAGTCCGAGATAGGACGACACGCTCGCCACATTGGTCTCGGCGCTGGTGGCCTGAAGATGAAAGACATCGCTGCTCTGTACCGGCTGTCCGTTCTCCGGAGTGATGCGGAGTCCCATACTGGTAGGGACGAGAAGGGCATATCTGCACCCTTGTTTAAGTGTTATGTTCATTACAGAATGGTATTGGTCAATTGCACAAAGGTAATCATTTTTCTCCTTTTTTATCTCTATTTTTGTGACACACTCTCAACAAACGACCGTTATGGACAATATCGTACTTGAAACAATCCGCACGCGACGCAGCATCCGCAAATACGGCCCCGAACAGGTCAGCGGGGAGCAGCTGCGCGCCGTGCTCGAAGCCGGCACCTACGCCCCCACCGGACACAACAGGCAGGACCCGCTCATCGTGGCGGTGCAGAACCCTGAGATCAACGACAGGCTGAGGAAGATGAACGCGGAGATAATGGGCACGGACAGAGACCCTTACTACGGAGCTCCGACCATCGTCCTCGTCTTCGTCCCGAAGCGGGAGGACAACCCCAACTCCGTCCAGGACGGATCCCTGGTGCTGGGCAATATGATGCTTGCCGCGCACTCGCTGGGACTCGCCTCCTGCTGGATCAACCGGGAGATGGAGATGTTCGCGACCCCTGAGGGCGAGAAGCTCAAGGCGGAGCTCGGCGTGCCGCAGGAATATATGGGCATAGGGGCGCTCTCGCTCGGACATCCGGCGACCGCTCTCCCCAAGGCTCTTCCGCGCAAGGAAAACTACTGGAAGATAATAGAATAGCCCCCGCAGATGAGACCACGCACAGCTACCATGCTCTGCCTCGCCTTCGCGGCCTCGCTGAGCCTCTCCGCACAGACCCTCGTCACGGCCCCGGAAGCCCCGTTCGAATTCGAACCGCTGCAGATGCACGACTTCCCTCAGAAGGACTTCCCGATCACCCGATACGGAGCGAAGCGGGGCGACGTCAAAGCCACCACCGAAGCCTTCGCCAAGGCGATGAGGGCCTGCTCCAAGGCGGGCGGAGGCCGCGTCACGGTCCCCGAGGGGGAATGGCTTACGGGACCGGTGCATTTCAGCAGCGGCTGCCTTCTCTACCTCAGCGAAGGTGCGCGGCTGGTGTTTGAAGACGACCCGCAGCTCTATCTCCCGGCGGTCAGGACCTCCTGGGAGGGTACGGAGTGCATGAACTACTCCCCTCTCATCTACGCCTACGGCTGTGAGAACATCGGCATTGCGGGCCCCGGGACGATAGCCCCGAAGATGGATTTCTGGAAGACCTGGTTCGACAGACCGGAGGCCCATATCCGGGCGACGCGCCAGCTCTATGCGATGTGTTCGACGGGAGTGCCCGTGGAGCACCGCCGGATGGAGGAGGGAGAGGCCGACATGCGTCCGCACCTCATCCAGTTCAACCGCTGCACCAATGTACGGCTTGAGGACTTCAGCATACGCGAGAGCCCGTTCTGGACCATCCACCTCTACCTCTGCCGCGACGCCTGGGTGCACTCTCTGGACGTCTATGCGCACGGCCACAACAACGACGGGATAGACATAGAGATGAGTTCGCACGTCCTCGTGGAGGACTGCACCTTCGACCAGGGCGACGACGCCGTGGTGCTCAAGGCGGGGCGCAACCAGGACGCCTGGAGGCTCGCCTCCCCGACGGAGCAGGTGGTGGTCCGTAACTGCAACGTGGTACAGGGGCACTGCCTGCTCGGCATAGGAAGCGAGATGTCCGGAGGCGTCAGGGACATATATATGCACGACTGCCACTCGTCCGATGCGGTGTACCGGCTCTTCTACATCAAGACCAACCACCGCCGGGGAGGGTTCATCGAGAACGTCACGGTGGAGAATGTGTCGGCCACCAGGATGAAGCGGGTCTTCGAGATCGACACCGACGTGATGTATCAGTGGAGGACCATAGTGCCGACCTTCGAGACGAAGGTGACACGCATCCGCAACATCACCCTGCGCGGGGCGAAGTGCGAAGAGACCGATGCGATATATGAGATCCGGGGCGACAGCCGCGACCCGGTGCAGGGCATACTGCTCGAAGACATCAGGGTCGGCAAGGTCAGGCAGTTCATCAACAACGCCGAATACGTCCGCGACCTGGTGACCCGCGACATCAGCTGGGAGAGCTTCGAAAACTCGGACGCGGATTTCCGGATCGGGGGCTTCGCCCCGGCAAGGTAGACACAATGAAGATCGGCCCGGCAAAAGCCGCAGTCCTCGCACTCGCGCTCGCCCAGGCAGGAGATAAGCTGTTTTTCAGGGATCACTGATGCTTTGCAGGGACCTCCGTGGCCTTGTCGTCCTTTTCGAGGACCTGGACGGCAAGATTCCGGAACGGACTGCCGTACCAGCGGAAACTCTCGGCAGGATCAGGCTGCGCAGGGCTGTAGCCGCCGAAGTTGACGATATGCTCCGAGAGCGGCAGGCCCTGGGCCATGATGGCCGCGACCATACATTTGGCAAGTTCGAAAGCTCCGTAAGGGTTGAAGTGGGTATTGTCCGCGACATCTTCCGTTATCCCCGGGTAGGAACCGGCCTTGTAGTGCACGAAAGCCCCCTTGGACGCTTCCGGCCCGAGGGCCTCATAGAACTTGGCTGACATCGCGTGGAGGTCGATGAAGGTCACGCACTCGCGCCCGGCCACCCATTTCATCGCCGCAGGGTAGTCAAGATGCGTCTCGACTATCCTGCCTTCCTTGTCGAAATTGCGCCTGTGCGTAGGGGACACCAGCACAGGGATTCCGCCCTTGGCGCGAACCTCGTCGATGAAGGTCTTGAGCTGCGTGGCGAAGAAATAGTACGCTCCCTTGCCCGGCTGGGCGTCTATCTTCTGGTCGTTGTGTCCGAATTCCACCAGCACATAGTCCCCCGGCTGCATCAGGGAGAGGATCTTGCGCAGCCTGCCGGCAGCCACGAAACTGTCCGCCCGCTCCCCGCTCTCGGCATAGTTTGCCACTGCCACGCTTGCATCGAAGAACCAGGGGAACATCTGCCCCCAGCTCGCCCAAGGCTCATTGTCCTGGTCCACGACGGTGGAGTCTCCGCAGAGAAAGACCGTAGTGACCCCGGGAGCCGGTTCGATGCTTATCGACTCCACTGCGGGAGACTCGCCGCCCACTTCTATGTTCAGCCACCCGTCCCAGTTGAGCTTGCCGATTTCCCGCGGCTTGAGCCGGACCTCTCCGACCTCAACACCGTTCTCGCGGATCTTCGCATCGCGCTTGTTTACGACAAAGCGGACCGTCCGCGACTCCCCCCTTGCGGTGCGGAGGTCGTTGACCGCGAGGCGGCGGCTCTCCACCTTGACGAAAGTCGCGCCGGCCCGCTTCCGGCTTCCTATCTTCATCGTCACCAGATAGTTGCCGTCAGGCACGGGGACATCGAGGGTGAACGGGGTCTGTGTGGCAGTGTCGTAGCTGTACACCGCCGGCCATCCGGTCGCATATGCGCCGACAGTCATCAGCACCGCAAGAAAGAATAGTGCAATCTGCTTCATATCAAGATATCTCTGCTAAGAATTGAGGACTTAGAAATAGAAAGGGGTGACTAAAAAGTCCCTGTGGGACCGCGACGTAGGAGCGAAATACCCCTCATAGGGGTCGCAGACGGCAGTCTGCGGGGGTTAAGGCAACGAAAGGGGCCGGCCAAAAAGGACCGCTTGGTCCTTTTTGGCCGGCCCCCTAAGAAATGATAACATCCGTCAATACCCGACATTCTGCCACTTCGCCTTCGCCTCATCGGAAAGCGGAGCACCGTTCTCGTCCTGCAGAGCGTCGATGAAGGTCTGAGGGATCGGACGATAGAGATGCTTCTCGGCCACATTGGCCGCAGCCTCGGCGTTGTACATCTTCGCGCGCTTTACCAGAGTCTTGGTACGGCTGAGTTCCTCCCAGCGCATCCATTCTCCGAGCTGCTCGCGGGTACGCTCGTTGAGGATGAAGTTGATCATCCTGTCCTTGTCGCCGCTGCACCCGAGCTCGGCGAGGATGGCCTCGTCTTCTGCCGGGAGCTGGCTGAACGACTTGATCTGCAGGTCGGAAGCCTTCGCGTCGGTGGTCGCCTTGTCAAGTCCGGTGGAGATATAGTAGGAGTTCGTCGTGAGGTAACTGAACTGGTGGGCCTCCCAGTTGGTGATCTTCCTGCCGGTCTTGTCCTTGCAGCCCTTCGGGGTGTTGGCGTCCTTGGTGGAGTTGTTGACAAACGCCTGTGAGGCGTCCTCGTAGAGATCGCGCTCCTCGCCCGCCTTGAATTCCGCACGCTTGCGGAGGATGTTGACGGTGGTGACGGCATCGGCATAATTGCCGAGACGCACCTGACACTCCGCCTTGATCAGATAGGTCTCGCCGGTGCGGGCCATCACGACATCGCGGTGTGCATCCTTGGACTCGCCGACACGGGTGCCGTCGTCGGTCTTGTTGAGGCCGGCCCAGCAGTTGGAGGTGGAAGTCTTGCCGCTCGTGCCGTAGTTGTGCATCACGAACTTGCCGTTGGAGTAGAGCGGCACGACATTAGGCACCCACTTGCCGGTCTCCGGGTTCACGAATGTGTGGTCCTTCTCGCTCACACCGGAGCCGAAAGTGCCGAACATCGAGTCCCCATCCTTGCCGGTGATGAAGCGCGGATCATCTTTGGTGTTGAATATAAAGAGGATACCTATATCTCCGAGCTCCGGCTGGGCGTCCTCGCCGACAGCGCTCTTTACCTCATCCGAGAGGGTCTTCCAGTTGTTCATACCGTACTCGGTTTTGAAAGACTTCCACATACGGGAGTCATTCACCGGGTCGAATGCCTTGTAGGCATATTCGGTAGGACGGCAGCGCTGGAAATCCTGGCCGCCGAGGAACTGTCCGCGCATCACCCAACCGCCTGAGAAGGTATTGAACTGAGGCGTGAAATACGAAAAGGTGCGGTTGCCGTACCTGCCGGTGTTGGCATCGGAGTGCGGGCATACCATCAGGAACTCGTCGTTCCATTCCTCCGCGCAGTCGGTCCCGGTCCAGTGCGCATAGAGCGCCTTATAGTCGGGAGCGAGAGGACGGGCCGTTATGACCTCGTCGCAGAGCTTGATGGCCTTGTTGAGGTCGTCGGAGGCCGGATAGGCGGAGTTGAACGCCTCGCAGCGCTCCGACTGACGGTACAGCAGAGCCTTGGCGAGGAAGTGCGCGGCGGTATATTTGGTCCAGCCTTCGATGGTGTTGCGGGAGGAGACCGTCGGAAGCAGGTCATACGCCTGCTGGAAGTCGCTGATGACCTGGTTGATCATCTCCTCCTCGGTGGCGCGGGTGAAATTGCGCACCACTCCCCCGGCCACCTTGGTCTGAAGCACACAGCCCCCGTACTGGGCAAAGAGTCGATAGAAGTTGTAGCCGCGCAAGAAATAGGCCTCGCCGAGACACTGGTTGCGCACTTCCTCGTTCGACACCTTTTCTGCGCTCTCTATGATGGTATTGGCAGTATTGATGCCAAAATACATCTCATCCCACAGCCCGGATACGGGAGGGCAGTTCTTGTTGGCGGCGCCTGTCTCGAGCGTGCAGTCGAGCGGACCGAGACGGTTGTCGTACACGTTCCACGGCTCGGAGGTGAGGTCGGCGCCGTTGCTGAACTCATCCGTCCCGTAGAGCGTTATGCCATAGGCCCACTCGTAGGCGAAGTGCCAGCGGATATTGCCATAGAGCGCGGTGGCAAGCTCCTGGATACCATCTTCTGTGGCAAATCTCTGGGTGGACTGTCCCGAACGGTAGTTCTCATCGAGGAAGTCCTTGCTGCAGGAAGATACTGCAAGCACGGCAGAAAGCGCCAGCGCGCCTGCCAGAAATATGTTGATTGCTTTTTTCATTGCTTCACTGATTAAAACCCGATATTGACGCCGAAAGTAACGCCGCGATTGTAGTACGTGGCTCCGAGGTCGAGATCATAAAAGTCCACGGAAGAGAAGATGTTGCCGAGGTTGCGCGCCTGGGCGTAAACCTTGAGGGACTTGATGCCGAGCATATTGCAGACGTCCCTCTGGAAACTGTAGCCGAGGGAGACATTGCGGATCCTGAGGAAGGAAGCCTTCTTGAAGCCGAGAAGCGAATAGTAGGCGTCGCCGTACGAACCCGCAGTGCCTGTCGCGACAGGCTTGTTCCACTGGGCGTTCTGATGGTCCGGAGTCCAGTAGTCGATCTGGCGCTGGTTGTCGCGTCCGTTCTGCCCTTCTCCGCCGGTGGATATCATATATCCCATGCGCCCGAAGATTTCGATGCCGAGTTCCAGCCCCTTCCAGTTGAACGTATTGTACCAGCCGGTGGTGACGCGAGGGTCCTTGTTGCCGAGGATCACACGGTCCGCATCGTCTATCTTGTAGTCGCCGTTCTGGTCCACCGGGCGGGTGAGACCCGGTTCGAACTTGTGTCCGTTGGCGTTGAACTTCTCCATCTCGGCCTTGTCTTCGGCGGAGTCGGTCCAGATGCCGGCGTTGGCTATGCCGTAGTGTACGCTGATGGACTTCCCGATGAACCAGCCGTTGCTGACATCGTCATTCTTGCCGTTGGACAGCTCGTCGATCCTGTCCTTCTGCCAGGCGAAAGTGAGGTTCGTCTGCCAGAAGAAGTCGCCGCTCTGCACCGGCACCGCGTCGAGCGAGAGTTCCACACCCCTGTTGGAGGTCTTGCCGATATTGGCCTTAGTGGAGCTGTAGCCGGTGAGGGTAGGTATGCTCATATCCAGGATCAGGTCGCTGGTTCTCGACGTATAGAGGTCGAGGGTACCGTTGATCCGCCCCCTGAGGAAGCTGAAGTCGAGGCCGAGATTATACTGGGCGGTCTTCTCCCAGCCCAGTTCCTTGTTGGCGAGAGGTATCATCGTGCTGGTATAGTACGGCTCGTTGGTCGCATATGCCTGCACCGCCGAACCGTTGGAGAACGGCACATAGAACCCCCTGATGCTTCCGAGTGAAGAATATGCGGCGACGGCGGCATTGCCGGAGACACCGATGCCGAGACGCAGCTTCAGGAGGTCAATCTCCGGGACAGCCCCCATAAAGTCCTCCTTGTCAATCCTCCAGCCGAGTGCGGCGGATGGGAAGAAGGCCCATTTGTGGCCCGGAGCGAGCACGGAAGAACCGTCGTAGCGCCCTGATACCGTCAGCAGGTACCTGTCCCTGAAGGACCAGTTGAAACGTCCGAGATAGGAGGCCAGCTGGGTTTCGAGCAGGCTCGTGCTCATCGACGGAGCATAGGTGTCGTAGTCCTTGATGGTGATGGACCCCATATTGTACCACAGGTAGTTGTCGTCAGGGATAGCATTGGCTCCCATAGACGCGCTCTCCTTGCTGTACTTCGATGCTGACTGCACGAGGGTGAGGTTGAAATGATGGTCGCCGACGCTCTTGTCGTAGATGAGCATATTGTCCAGAGTCCAGGAGAAGTAGCGGTCAGTGGTGTACTTTGCGGTGTTAGGGCTTCCTGCATTCTTTCTCGTGGCGGACTCTGCGCTGAGGAAGTATGCGTTGCGGTTGAAGCGGAAGTCAGGGCCGAAGTTGGTCTTCCAGCTCAAGCCCTCCAGCGGCTTCCATATCTTGCCGAAGTCCAGCTGGGCGTAGAAACTGCCGAGCATACGGTAGTTCTCCCTGCTGTCGCGGGACTTGTTCCACTCGTCGATGACGGTGGCCACATTGAGGATGGATCCGCCCGGATTGACCACTATGTCTCCGTCCTTATCGTAAGGTACGGCGAAACGCGGGATGGCCTTGGCAGCGCTGTAGAGGTCTGACGGACCGGTGTTTGAAGACTGCCCGGTACGGGAAAAACCATACTCCTGCACGCTGTAGGAAGCGTTGAACGACGCTCCGGCCTTGAACCAAGGCTTCGCGCTGACATCCACCGTGGAGGCGAAATTGAAGCGCTCGTAGGACTGGCCCTTCTGGGTGCCTTCGTTCTTGAGATAGCCCGCTGAAGCGAATCCGTGGACATTCTTGGTGCCGCCGGAAGCGCTTATGCTGTGCTGCTGCGAGACTCCCGTACGGGTCACGATGTCCGTCCAGTCGGTGTCGACCACGGCTGAAGGATCCCAGCTGCCGCCCGACCAGCCCCGCATCACATTGTTGTATGCGGCCTCGTCGCCGGAAGCGGTGAAGTATATCTCATCGAACTCCCGGCTCGGCTTGTCTCCCCTCGGATACTTTGACGTGTCGGAGTTGTAGTAGGCCCAGCGCCTCCAGGTGATGTAGTCGGAAGCACTCATTGACGGCTGCAGGTCCTTGATCTTCTCAAGGGTCACGGAACCGGCATAATTGAGGTTCAGCACGCCTTCCTTGCCGCGCTTGGTGGATAGGATGATGACGCCGTTGGCTCCTCTCGAACCGTAGATCGCAGTGGAAGACGCATCCTTGAGGATATCGATGGACTCAATGTCCTGAGGGTTGATGCTCTCGATGCCCCCCGCGCTGAGCGGAACGCCGTCCACCACATACAGAGGGGCGTTGTTGGCGGAAATCGAGCGGCTGCCCCGGACGCGGACGCTGCCCAGAGTGCCCGGACGCTGGCTCGAAGTGATGTCCACACCGGCCGCCCTGCCCTGCAAGGCCTCGAACGCGTTGTTCACCGGTTTGGTGGTGAGATCCTCCGAGCCCACCCGGGCCACTGCACCGGTGACATCGCTCTTCTTCTGGACGCCGTAGCCGATGACCACGGTCTCCTCCAGCATCTGGCTGTCCTCCTCAAGGACGATGTTGAGTCCCGGGGCGGCCTTGACCGTCCTGGTGACATAACCGATGCAGGAGATCTCAAGGTCCCTGCCGGCGGCGACACGGATTTCAAAACTTCCGTCCACATCGGTCATCACGCCGTTGTAGGTCCCCTTTTCAAGAACGGACACTCCGATGAGCGCTTCTCCGTTCACATCCACAACCCTGCCTTTGACGGACTGGGCGAAGGCCGAGCCGCAGCAAAGGCAAAGCGCACAGGTCAGAAACGCGATACGCATCCTCTGACCCAACGATAAAATTGGTTTCTGCATAAATAGGTTATTAATTTTGGTTGACCGAACTGACAGGCCAACATTTTGGTCTGCGCAAATATGGGGAAATGTCCCGAAACACGCAAACGCCGCGTCGCAAGCCGCGCGGCGGCTCTACTGCTTCACGCCGTTGATATAGGTGTCGATGAGCTTGAGATTGCTGATGGCGGAGCTCTCCCACTCCGGCTGCGGGGTGCTGACCCTCACATTGTCGAAGGTAACATCGTCGAGGGTGAACTCGTCCGGCTTCGGGGAGATGTTGGCGAAACTGCGGCACTCCAGGTTGAGATTGCGCAGGATGATATGCTCGCCGTAGGAGCGCGGGATGTCCTCCCTGTCCTTGAGGTCGAAGAACTGTCTCCAAGGAGCGACGCTGAGCACGCAGCGGCAGCTGCCCTCTATGCCGTCGAGGGTGATGAACTCGTAGTGCTGAGGGGTGTCCGGGCGCATCTTGAGCTGGAGCAGGGACTGTCCGCGGTCCACCTTGCAGTTGCGCACGAGGATGTTGTGGGTCCGGATGCATTCGCTGCCGCAGGTGAGACAGCTCCCGGTGGTGCGGTCGAAGAAGCAGTCCTCGACGAGTATATTGCAGTTCGGGCCGTTGTTGCCGTCCTTGTCGGCCCACGGGCCCTTGCCGCCCTTGAAGCAGACCGCGTCGTCGTTGACGGTGATGCGGCAGCCCTTCACCAGCACGTTGGAGCAGACGTCGAGATCGATCCCGTCGGCGCTGGCGGAGCGTATCGGAGAGACAGGGGAGAAAATCCTGAGGTTGACCAGCTTGATCCACTCGGTCTTATAGACGTGGCAGGTCCAGAACGGAGAGTTCTGCAGCGTGGCGTCCGCGACGGTCACGTTTCGGCAGTTGGAGATGTGCAGCAGGCGGGGACGCTGCTCGTCCTTGTTGGTGCACTTGGGATTCCACTGCCTGCGGAGGCGGAACGCTCTCCAGTACGGGCTGCCGTTGCCGTCCACGGTCCCCGGCCCGCTCAGGCTGAAGCCGTCGAGCCCGTCCGCATTGATAAGCGCGGCGAAGTATTTGCACACCTCGCCCTCGATGCGGGTGGTGATCACCGGGAAGTCGTGGATGAATTCGCTTCCGAGCAGCACCGCTCCCCTGGACAGATAGAGGTGGGTCCCCTGACGGAAGAAGAGAGCACCGCTCTTATAGATGCCCTCCGGGATGACGACGACTCCGCCGCCTTCCTCCGCAGCCTTGTCTATCACGCTCTGTATCAGCTCAGTCTGCACATTGTTCGGATCACTTATCGCGCCGAAGTCAGCGATGTTGTACTGTCTGCCAAGGCTCTGTGGCTCAGGTACGGAAGCGTCCTTGAACCAGTCCGGCACCACCGTCCCGTCCGGGAATGTCAGCGGCTGGGGTTTAACCTTCTTCGCTCCGGCGGGCACAATCAGCGCAAGAGCAAGCATTGTCAGAAAAAATCTTTTCATCAGATAGGTAATTGGTATTGATTATTGGTGTCGTTGCAAAAATAACGCATATTTTTTAGAAATGGCAATATTATTTCCTAACTTTGAAGATGAACGATCACAGACAGCACGATGAAAGCTTTGACCGCCACATTGCTCGCCCTGACCTTCTCCGCAGGACTCAACGCACAGCAGACACAGACCATCTATCTTTCCGGCACGGGCCTGCGGGACACCAGGATCTGGGATTTCCGCTGCTCCGCAGGCGAGAACAGCGGGCGCTGGAGCAAGATTGAAGTCCCCTCCCAGTGGGAGCTCCAGGGCTACGGGGAGTACGACTACGGGCGCAACAGGGCGAAGACCCTCAACGAATACGGAGAGTACCGCCACAGCTTCAGGGTGCCGGCATCCTGGAAGGGCAAGGATGTAAAGATAGTGTTCGAGGGCGTGATGACCGACGCGGAGGTGCGCATCAACGGCAGAAGCGCCGGGGAAGTGCACCGGGGCGGATTTTACCGCTTCGAATATAATATCGGAGGCCTCCTCCGCTACGGAGCGGCCAACAGGCTGGAGGTGACTGTGAGGAAAGAGTCGGACAACGCGTCGGTCAACAACGCCGAACGCCGCGCCGACTGGTGGAACTTCGGAGGCATCTACCGCCCGGTATATCTCAGCTGCACCGCACCGGAGCACATAGAGAACTGCGCGGTCGACGCGCGTGCGGACGGGGTGATGAGCGTCCGGCTGGACGTGCGCAACGCGCCTGACGGCTCCTCAATACGGTACGCGCTCTCCCCTGCGGACGCGCCTCAGCGGGTCGTGGATTCGCACACGGTGCCGCTGAGCTCCCCTACGCAGACCGACACTCTCGCCTGGGGCCGCGTGCGCACCTGGGACTGCGAACACCCCAATCTGTATATCCTGAAGATGGAGCTGCTCTCCCCGCAGGGGAAGACCCTGCACGAAGTGGAGCAGAGAGTC
The DNA here is from genome assembly GCA_963630225.1 of bacterium. Lineage (GTDB taxonomy): Bacteria > Bacteroidota > Bacteroidia > Bacteroidales > UBA932 > Cryptobacteroides. Next base: position 13,018 of record CAVGLS010000022.1, on the reverse strand, counting down.
GGCTTCCGGACCGTGGAGTTCAGGCCCAAGGACGGTCTCTACCTCAACGGGTCAAAGCTCGTGCTCAAGGGCATAAACCGCCACTCGTTCCATCCGGAAGGGGGACGCTGCACCGACAGGCAGATCAGCCTTATGGACGCGAAGCTCATCAAGGAGATGAATATGAACGCCGTGCGCTCGCACTACCCGCCCGATGCGCATTTCCTCGACATCTGCGACTCCCTCGGCCTCTTCTGCCTCGACGAGCTCGCGGGGTGGCACGGACGCTATGACGACGAGGTCGGCCCGCTGCTCGTGGAGGAAATGCTGCGGCGTGACGTCAACCATCCGTGCATCATACTGTGGGACAACGGCAACGAGGGGGGATGGAACCCCAATCTGGACCCGCTCTTCGCAAAATACGACCCGCAGCGCAGGCACGTCATCCACCCGTGGGCCGATTTCGACGGGCTCGACACGCACCACTACCCTACCTTCCTCACCGGAGTGGGGCGGCTGGCCAACGGCTACAAAGTGTTTATGCCCACTGAGTTTATGCACGCCAACTCCGACGAGGGGGGCGGGGCCGGGCTTGAAGACTTCTGGGCCAACTGGACCTCTCACCCCCTGTTCGCCGGAGGCTTCATCTGGGCTTTTCTGGACGAGTCAGTGAAGCGCAGCGACAAGGGCGGTCTGCTCGACTGCAACTTCAATATGGGCGACGACGGCGTCGTGGGCCCGTACCGCGAGAAGGAGGGCAGCTTCTACGCCATCCGCGACATCTGGGCCCCGATCCAGTTCGCAAAACTCTATATAACCCCTTCGTTCAACGGAGAATTCCTGATTACCAACAAATACCTTTTCACCTCTCTCGACAAGTGTACGATGAGATACCGGCTCAAGACGGTGTCCTCTCCGGGGGAGGGGGCGGCCTCGCGCGTCATCGCCGAAGGCGGGATTGCCCTGCCGCCGCTCGCCCCGAACTGCTCCGGCATCATGCGAATGGAGCTTCCGGACGGTTTCTTCGGGGGTGACATTCTGGAACTCGAAGCATTCGGGGAGCACGGGGAGAGCATCTGCACATGGACCTGGCCTGTCCACTACGCCGCGGACTACCACAGGATGCACGGGCACAAGGCGTCCGGCCCGGGAGAGGCGACGGCGGAAGAGAAGGACGGGGTCTGTACCCTCGGTGCCGGCGGGGTCAGCGCCAGCTTCGACCTCTCAAGCGGAGAGCTGCTGAGCGTCGAAGTCAACGGACGCCGCTCCGCATTCGGGAAGATGTCCCCTGTCGGGATCAGGATGCGCTTCGTCGAAGGGTATTCCGGGACGGAGGGCGGCGATGCAGTCTATGTCGCCAAATATCACGGGGCCGTGGACTCCATCGTCTGGAGGATGCACTCCGACGGACGGCTCGGGATGCAGGCCGTGCTGCTCAACCGCGACAACGGCGGGGTCCGGGGCGGCTTCGACGACGGATTTATGGACACTGACGTCAAGGACCTCGGCTTCGCTTTCAGCTACCCTGAGGAGAACGTCAAAGGGATGCAGTGGCTGGGACGCGGGCCGTACAGAGTATGGAAGAACCGCACCAGGGGGCACAACATAGACCTCTGGCAGAAAGCCCGGAACAACACCGTCACCGGCAGGCCGGACCTCGGACCGCTGGAGTATCCGGAGTTCAAGGGCTACCACGGCAACATCTACTGGGCCAGGTTCCTCTCGGACACGGACCCGCTCACCATCCTGAGCGAGACTGACGGGCTGTATCTCAAGGTCTATAATCCGGATGAGCCCCAAGACGGCGGAGTGAGACTCTTCCCGGTGCTGCCTGAAGGGGATATCGCCCTGCTGCTGGACATACAGGCCATCAAGAGTTTCAAGAGCATCCCTCAACAGGGGCCCAAAAGCCAGCCGGGCAACATACGCATCAAACTCGGAGACGAGGGGCTGAAGCTGGATGTCCGCTTTGATTTCAGACAACAATAACGAATATGAAACTGACCAAGACACTTATCATCACGTTTCCGGCTCTTGCAGCCACGATTCCGCTGTCCGCGCAGGGCACGGACTGGTACACCCCGACCGTCGAGAACAAACCGTTCGTGCGCTGGTGGTGGCACGGCAGCGCCGTGGACAAGGAGGGGCTCACATACAATCTCGAGGAGTTCGCCCGCGCAGGCATAGGCGGATATGAGGTGACCCCGATCTACGGCGTGCAGGGCAATGAAGCCAATGACATAGATTATCTCTCGCCGGAATGGATGGAGATGTACGAGTTCCTCGTCTCCGAATCCGAAAGGCTCGGACTCCAGTGTGACCTCAACAACGGCACGGGCTGGCCTTTCGGGGGGCCTCAGATCACTCCGGAACTGGCGGCCCAGAAGATGGAGATCGGGGAAGACGGCATACGCTCCGTCCAGACCCGGCAGAAAGTCAAGAGGGCCGCCCCCGGCGGAGAAGGCTGGGTGATGGACCACTACAACCCCGAAGCCCTGAAGACCTATCTGGACAGGTTCGACAAGGCGTTCGCACAGAGCGGCGCGAAGTGGCCGCACACCTGGTTCAACGACTCATACGAGGTGTACGGGGCCGACTGGACTCCGGGATTTGCCGAGATATTCAGGGAGCGCTACGGCTACGACATCACGCCTTATCTGATGCAGAAGGGAGACGAAGCCTCCGACAGACGCGACAGGGCGGTCGCGGACTACCGCGAGTGCTTGGGAGACCTCCTGATGGAGAACTTCATCTCCCCCTGGGTGGAGTGGTGCCACTCGCACGGCTCGCTCGCGCGCAACCAGTCGCACGGGTCGCCTGCCAACCTCCTCGACGTCTACGCGAGCGTGGACATCCCGGAGTGCGAGACCTACGGACGCAGCGACTTCAATATCCCGGGACTCCGCCAGGACCCTGTCCGCAGACCCAACGACGGCGACCCTGCGGTACTCAAGTTCGCCTCTTCCGCAGCCCACATTGCAGGCCTGAAATATGTCTCCTGCGAAGCCCTGACCTGGATGACGGAGCACTTCCGCACCTCGCTGAGCCAGTGCAAGCCGGAGCTCGACCAGGCCTTCGCCGCCGGAGTGAACCATGTCTATTTCCACGGAGCTCCGTATTCTCCTGAAGGGGCGGAGTTCCCTGGATGGCTGTTCTACGCCTCCATCAACATGTCCCCTACCGGCGGGATGTGGAGGGACGCACCGGAACTCTTCAAATATATAGAGCGGTGCCAGGCCTTCCTCACTGCGGGCAGCCCGGACTCCGACTTCCTGCTCTACTTCCCGGTCTATGACGCGTGGAGCCGGAACACAGGCAAGGCCTATATGATGTTCGACATCCACCGCATACGCCAGCTTCTCCCCGAGTTCAAGTCGCTTGTGGACGAAATCACGGCTGCGGGCTACGATGTCGACTATGTCTCCGACTCCCAGCTGCTGGGCGCCGTGCCGGACAAGCCTATAATCGTGCCGCCGTGCAGCCATATGCCGGTGGAGACGGCCCGCAGGCTGGTTGAACTCAAGAAATCAGGAGTGCCGATCCACTTCATCGGGAGCGTGCCGAAAGATGTGCCCGGACTTCACGACCTCGCCGCCCGGCGCAAGGAGTTCCGCAAGATTGCGAAGGGCTTCGGGAAAGCCGTGACGCTTGAGAAGGCGGTGAGGAGCGTCCGCCCGGAGGAATTCAGAAGCGTCCACGGAGGCGCGATGATACGCCGCCGCAACGAGTGCGGAGGCTGGAACTACTTCGCTTCCCTACTGAACGCCAATGAGATAGACGGCTGGGTAAAGCTCGCCACGCCGGCGGTGTCGGCTATGCTCTACGATGCGGTCAGCGGCATCAGCGGCAAAGCCCGGATCCGCAGCGCGTCCGACGGCTGCGCCGAAATCCGCCTCAGGCTCAGGCCGGGAGAGTCGGTGCTGGTCAAGACTTTCCCGTATGAAATAGAAGCTCCGGCCTGGAACTATGTCGCCTCGGAAGGCGAAGCGACGGCCCTCGACCGCGCCTGGAGCATCTCCTTCCCGAAGAGCGACCCTGAGATCAAGGGCAACTTCTTCACCGACAAGCCTCTCGACTGGACGAAGCTCAAGAACTGCCCGGACGCCAAGGTCAACTTCGCCACGGCGCTCTACTCTTCGGCCATCCCTATGGACGACCCGGATGCGGCGGATGAGTGGGTGCTCGATCTGGGGGACGTGCGCGAGAGCGCGAGGGTCGTCATCAACGGCGAAGAAGTCGGCACGGTGTGGTGCGTGCCGTTCCGCATCAATGTCGGGAAATGGCTCAAGCCGGGCATCAACCTACTCGAGGTCTATGTCACCAACCTGCAGTCCAACAGGATAGCGGACTTTGACCGGCGGGGGGTGAAGTGGAGGATCTTCAAGGACACCAACATCAACACCCTCGGCAAATACGACGACTTCAGCGCCTGGGAGACCGACCCGTCCGGACTATGCTCGGAGGTGAAGCTGATCCCGGTCCACTACGACATCCCCGCCCCTGAGGAGGTGATCTCGCAGGCCCGCAAGGTCAACGGCTACTTTATGCGCAAATTCGGCGACCCCGCCAGAGTGATGCCGTTCCCGTCGCGCCACAAGGTCTACGAGGCCAACATCTGGACGCGCGGAGTCTACTACGAGGGGCTGCTCGCCCTCTACGGGGTGGACCCGCAGCAGAAGTATCTGGACTACACCAGAGAGTGGGGAGAGCGCTTCGGCTGGGATATGCGCGGGGGTCAGACACTCACCCGCAACGCCGACAACTACTGCTGCGGCCAGGCATATATCGATATGTACCGCATCTACGGGGAGCCGCAGATGCTGGAAAACATCGGCAGATGTATGGAGAACATCCTCTCCGCCGAAGGGTCCGACGCCGACTGGACATGGATCGACGCCATCCAGATGGGGATGCCGGTGCTGGTCAAATACGGAGTCACGACCGGGAAGCCGGAGTACTTCGAGAAGGCCTGGAGGATGTATAAATGGGCCCGCGACCGCTTCTTCAACGCCGAAGAGGGCCTCTGGTGGAGAGATAAGGACTTCTGTCCTCCGTACAAGACCCCGGGCGGCAAAAACTGCTACTGGAGCCGCGGCAACGGCTGGGTGCTGGCGGCCTATGTCCGGGTACTCGACGAGCTGCCGCCAAGCGATCCTCACCGCGCCGTCTATGAGGCTGACTTCAAGGCCATGTGCGAGGCGCTGGTCAAGGTTCAGCGCGAAGACGGCACCTGGAACTGCTCCCTGGCCGACCCGGAAGACTTCGGCGGCCCGGAAGCGACGGGGACCTCGCTCTTCGTCTACGGGCTCGCCTGGGGCGTGCGCACGGGAAGGCTCGACTCCGCGGTCTTCCGCCCGGCGGTCGCCCGGGCATGGAACGCCCTCAACCGCATCTGCATACACGACAACGGCTTCATAGGCTACTCCCAGGGCTCGGGCAAGGAGCCGAAGGAGGCGCAGCCGGCCGGCTACGACCGGATCCCGGACTTTGAGGATTTCGGCACGGGATGCTATCTTCTTGCCGCCGGTGAAGTCGCAAAACTGTAGATTATTTCAGAAATATTCAGTACCTTTGTGGAATAATGTGCGTTTTTGTCAAGACATACTAAAACTATCGATAATAATATGGCTAAAGAAAAGAAATTCATCACCTGTGATGGTAATCAGGCCGCGTCGAACATCGCTTATCTCTTCAGCGAGCACGCGGCCATATACCCTATCACACCATCTTCAACAATGGCTGAGAATGTTGACGAGTGGGCCGCTCACGGCAAGAAGAACCTCTGGGGCGAGACCGTGAAGGTCACGGAGATGCAGAGCGAGGCGGGCGCTGCCGGAGCCGTCCACGGTTCACTCCAGGCCGGTGCTCTGACCACCACCTACACGGCTTCTCAGGGACTTCTTCTGATGATTCCGAATATGTACAAGATTGCCGGCGAGATGCTCCCGGCGGTCTTCCATGTGTCTGCCCGCGCCCTCGCCTCCCACGCCCTCTCCATCTTCGGAGACCATCAGGACGTGATGGCCTGCCGCCAGACGGGATTTGCGATGCTCGCTTCCAGTTCCGTCCAGGAGGCCCAGGACCTCGCGGCGGTGGCCCACCTCTCCGCCATCAAGGCATCAGTGCCGTTCCTGCACTTCTTCGACGGCTTCCGCACCTCACACGAGATCCAGAAGATCGAGGCCATCGACGAGGACGACCTCAGGAAGATGGTCAGCGAAAAGGCGCTCGACAGCTTCCGCGCCCGCGCGCTCAATCCTGAAGCTCCGGTCACCAGAGGCACTGCCCAGAACGGCGACGTCTATTTCCAGGCCGTCGAGTCCCGCAACCAGGTCTATGAGGCCGTGCCGGACATCGTGGCCCGCTATATGGGAGAGATAGGGGAAGTGACCGGCAGGCAGTACCGCCCGTTCGAGTACTACGGGGCCAAGGATGCCGAGTGCATCATCGTGGCTATGGGTTCCGTCACCGAGACCATCAGGGAGACTGTCGACTACCTCGCGGCCCACGGGCGCAAGTACGGCGTCGTCACAGTGCACCTCTACCGTCCGTTCTCCGAGAAATACTTCCTCAAGGTGCTGCCGAAGAGCGTGCGCAAGATAGCCGTGCTCGACAGGACCAAGGAGCCGGGAGCTCCCGGAGAGCCTCTCTACCTCGACATCAGGTCCATCTTCCAGGGCAGGGACAACGCCCCGCTCGTGATCGGCGGACGCTACGGCCTCTCCTCCAAGGACACCACCCCGGCGCAGATCATCGCCGTATACGACAACCTCGAGCGCAAGGAGCCTAAGGCCGACTTCACCATCGGCATCGTGGACGACGTGACCTTCAAGAGCCTCCCTACCAAGGGCGAAATCTCCATTGTCAAGAAGGGCACCACCGAGTGCAAGTTCTACGGACTCGGCTCAGACGGCACCGTCGGCGCCAACAAAAACACGATCAAGATCATAGGCACGCACACCGACCTCTACAGCCAGGCGTACTTCGACTACGACTCCAAGAAGTCCGGCGGATACACCTGCTCTCACCTCAGGTTCGGCAAAGAGCCTATCAAGGCCCCGTATCTGGTCAACACCCCGGACTTCGTGGCCTGCCACGTGCCTTCATACCTCGAGAAGTACGATGTGCTCAAGGGCATAAAGGAGGGCGGAAGCCTGCTGCTCAACTCCCTCTGGAACGAGGAGGAGACCCTCAAGCGCATCCCTGACTTCGTGAAGGCCGTCATCGGACGCAAGAAGATCAGGCTCTACATCATCAACGCGACCAGGATCGCGGCCGAAATCGGTCTCGGAGGACGCACCAACACCATCCTCCAGAGCGCATTCTTCCGCATCTCCGGCATCATCCCTGTCGACGAGGCCGTCAAGTATATGAAAGACGCGGCCCTCAAGTCCTACGGCAAGAAGGGTGAGAACATCGTCAATATGAACTACGCGGCCATCGACCGCGGCGGCGAATACGTCGAGGTCAAAGTCCCGCAGGAGTGGGCCAGGATCAACGCCAAGTTCGTCAACCACAACGCGGGCCGGCTCGCGACTCCGTTCGTCAAGGAGATTGCCGATGTGGTCAACGCCCAGTGCGGCGACAGCCTCCCTGTCAGCGCGTTCCTGCCGTATAGGGACGGTACGATGCCGGCAGGCACTGCCGCATACGAGAAGCGCGGTGTCGCGGTCAACGTGCCGGTATGGGATGCAGAGAAGTGTATCCAGTGCAACAGCTGCGCCTTCGTCTGCCCGCACGCCGCCATACGTCCGTTCCTGCTCACGGCCGACGAAGCCGCCGCAGCCCCTGCGGGCATCAAGATGGCGGACGGCAAGGCCAACCTCAAGGAGTACAAGTACGCCCTCTCGGTATCTGTCGCCGACTGCACCGGTTGCGGCAACTGCGTGGATGTCTGCCTCGCCAAGGACAAGGCCCTTGTGATGGCCCCTTATATGGACAACACCGCCGAGCAGGCCAACTTCGACTACCTCAACGCCAAGGTCGGCTACAAGACCCCGGGCGACCCTAAGGCCAATGTCAAGAACGCCCAGTTCGCCCAGCCGCTCTTCGAGTTCTCCGGAGCCTGCGCGGGCTGCGGCGAGACCCCTTATATCAAGAACATCACCCAGCTCTTCGGCGACCATATGATGATCGCCAACGCCACCGGATGCTCTTCGATCTACGGCGCGTCATTCCCTGCATCCCCTTACTGCACGGACGCACACGGCCACGGACCGGCCTGGGCCAACTCCCTCTTCGAGGACTTCTGCGAGTTCGGGCTCGGCATGCGGCTCGGCTCGGAGCGCATCCGCGAGACCGTGGCTGCACTTATGCGCAAGGGCCTCGAGTGCGAGCGCTGCAGCGACGAGATGAAGGCCCTCTACAGGCAGTGGCTCGACAACCGGGGAGACTACGCCAAGACCCGCGAGGTCGCCGACAGGCTCGTGCCTCTGATGGAGCAGTGCGGCTGCGATGTCAGCAAGTCCCTCCTCAAGATCAAGCAGTATATCCCGGCCCGCAGCCAGTGGATCTTCGGCGGTGACGGCGCAAGCTACGACATCGGCTACGGCGGACTCGACCACGTCCTCGCTTCCGGCGAGAACGTCAATATCCTCGTGCTCGACACCGAAGTCTACTCCAACACCGGCGGACAGTCTTCCAAGTCCACCCCTGCCGGCGCGATAGCCAAGTTCGCCGCATCGGGCAAGAAGATCCGCAAGAAGGACCTCGGGATGATGGCGATGAGCTACGGCTATGTATATGTGGCACAGGTTGCCATGGGCTCGAGCCCGGTTCAGTATATGAACGCGATAAAGGAGGCCGAGGCATACGACGGACCGTCTCTTGTCATCGCCTACGCTCCTTGCATCAACCACGGGCTCAAGGCCGGCATGGGCCTCAGCCAGAAGGAGGAGAAACTTGCGGTCGAGTGCGGCTACTGGCAGCTCTACCGCTACAACCCTACCCTCGAGGAGCAGGGCAAGAATCCGTTCTCTCTCGACTCCAAGGAGCCTGACTGGAGCAAGTTCCAGGACTTCCTCAAGGGCGAGGTGCGCTTCTCTTCCCTCTACAAGCTCTTCCCGGACAATGCGGCGGAACTGCTTGCTAAGACCGAAGAGTTCGCGAAGATCCGCTTCGAGACCTACAGGAGGCTTGCAGGAAAGTAACGGAACGGTAATTGTTTTTTAACAAATTTACTCTATATTTGCGGTGTACTAATGAAGTATTACACTTAGCATTTATACGATGAGTAAAAAAATCATTCTCGTAGCAGCGACACTTCTTGGTGCCGCTGCTATGTGTTTCGGACAGCAGCAGCTTCCAAATGACCCTGAGACCAGAGTCGGCAAGCTCGACAACGGACTGACTTACTATATCCGCCACAACGACAAGCCCGCACAGAGGGCGGAGTTCTACCTTGCCACGGACGTTGGAGCCATCCAGGAGACCCCGGACCAGGACGGTCTCGCCCATTTCCTCGAGCATATGTGCTTCAACGGCACCAAGAACTTCCCGGGCAAGGGCATACTCAACTGGCTGGAGAGCATCGGAGCCTCTTTCGGGGGCAATGTCAACGCCTCCACCGGAGTCGAGCAGACCATCTACCTGCTCAACAACATCCCGCTCGTGCGTCCAACGGTAGTGGACACCTGCCTGCTGATCATGCACGACTACTCCCACTTCGTCACCTGCGACCCCGAGGAAATCGACAAGGAGCGCGGGGTGATCCTGGAGGAGAAGCGCTCCCGCAACACGGCCTCCTGGCGCAACTTCGAGGCCATGATGCCGTATCTGTACGGGGACACCAAATACGCCGGCTGCAACATCATCGGCAGCGAGGAAAACCTCAAGACCTTCAGGCCGGAGAGCCTCACCACCTTCTATCACACCTGGTACCGTCCTGACATGCAGGCGCTTATCGTGGTGGGAGATATCGACGTGGATGAGGTCGAAGCCAAGATCAAGAGCACCTTCGCCGACATCCCGGCAGCCGAGAACCCGAAGCAGAAGGACATCATCAAGATCCCGGACAACGAAAAGCCTATAGTCGGCATCATCACCGATCCGGAGAACAGCTCGACTTCGGTGGAGGTGTACTGGAAGAGCGAGGCTATGCCGGAGGAGTACAACAACACCAATATCAGGCTTACGGTCGAAGTGGTCCAGGACATCATCTCCGCCGTCATGTCCGAGAGGTTCAACGACATCAGCGCCAAGAGCGACGCTCCTTTCCTGAGCGCAGGCTTCGGGATCAGCAATGTCTGCGAAACTATGGACGCAGCCTACGGAGAGGTCAGCTGCAAGGACGGCGCAGTCCTCGAGGGATTCGAAGCCATGCTCTCCGAGATAGAGAAGATGCACCGCTTCGGATTCAGCGATGCTGAGATAGAACGCGCCAAGAGCGAAGTGCTCTCCCGCTACGAGACCGCCGCCAACAAGGCCGACACCCGCAAGAATTCCGAGTTCGTGATGCCGATGATCCGGAATTTCTTCGACAACTACGCATTTATGGATCCTAAGGCGGAATTCGAGCTCGTGAGCGGACTTGTCCCTCAGCTCAACTCGGCCGTCATCAACCCTCTGGCCCAGCAGCTCATCACCCGCGAGAATATGGTTGTGCTCTACATCGCCCCGGAGCGCGACGGCTTGCAGCACCCGAGCGAGGAGCAGCTCCTCGGGGTCATAGACAAGGTGGAGAACGCCGAGTACAGCCAGAATCTCGGAGAAGACGTCCCGAGCGAATTCCTCGACCCGGCATCCCTCAAGGGCAGCAAGGTCAAGAAGACTTCCAAGGGCCTCTACGGCTCCGAGGTGCTCACCCTGAAGAACGGGGTCAAGGTCATCCTGCTCCCTACTGACTATGAGAAGGACAAGATCAGCATCAACCTCTTCAAGAAGGGCGGCGCAAGCCTCATCCCCGACGAGGATATATATTCGTTCGAGAGCAATATCTGGACTCTGTATCAGCAGAATACGGGCGTAGCCGGATTCCCTGCGACGACCGTCAGCAAGATGCTCTCCGGCAAGCAGGTGGGCATACATCCGTATATAGGCAACTATCAGCACGGCATCAGCGGCACCAGCACGAAGAAGGACCTCGAGACCGCGTTCCAGCTGCTCTATCTCTACTTCACCGCTCCGCGCTTCGACTCTGACGAATATGCCCAGGGCATAAAGCAGCTCGAAACCCTGCTCCCTAATCTCGAGAACCAGCCTAACTGGAAGCTGCAGAAGGAACTGCTCAAGACCATCTACGACAGTCCGCGCGTGTTTACGCTCGACTCCGCCATGCTCGCGAAGGCCAATCTCGCCACCATCGAGAAGAACTACCGCAATCTCTTCAAGGACGCCGCAGGCGCTACCGCAGTGATTGTCGGCGACTTCAGCGTCGAGAGCATACGGCCGCTCGTGGAGAAGTACATAGGCTCGCTGCCTAAGGGCAAGAAGGCCACCGGGTGGAGCTACCGGGGCGACGGCATCATCGACGGCAGGATAGTCAACGACTTCCGCACCGTCATGCAGACTCCGACCGTCACCGTCGTGCAGCTCTACAAGGTCACCGCCCCTTACAGCGTCAGGGACGAAGTCAACTTCACGGCCCTCAGCTACATCCTCAATATGATCTACACCGAGACCCTGCGCGAGGAGGAAGGCGGCACCTACGGCGCGAGCGCGGTGAGCCAGCTCACCGACCAGCCTAATCCGATCCAACTGCTTCAGGTCGCGTTCCAGACCAACGACGAGCAGGCCGACAAGCTGCGCGAACTCGCGGTGGCGGGGCTGCGCGGCATAGCGGAGAACGGCCCGGGCGCGGAGCAGTTCGACAAGGCCAAGAAGAATCTGGAGAAGAGCGTCCCGGAGAAGAAGCTGCACAACAGCACCTGGAGTTCGGCGCTGCAGTCCCACGAGAATTACGGATACGACTACATCTCCGAATACGAGGCCGCAGTCGGCGCCCTGACCCCCGACGACGTCAAGGCGACGGCTTCCCGGCTGCTCGCATCCGGCAACTTCATCGAACTGGTGATGAGGCCAGAAGCCAAATAGGACAATACGACACAGATGACAATTTTTCTTTCTTCGGGAGTTGATAATAAGGAATTATTGTGTATCTTTGCGCCCGTTTATGGTTAGAGTGTTATAATTATTTATTTTACAAAACAATGAAAAAGTCAATTTATCTTCTGGCAGCTCTTGCTCTGTGCCTGGGTCTGACTGCGACTTCCTGCAAGAAAGATAACGGCACCACCGGTGACAAGGCCTCCATCGAGGATCTCGGCGGCGGTATCTACAAGGTTAACGGCTCTCGTTTTGTTGACCTCGGACTTCCTAGCGGCCTCCTTTGGGCCGAGTGCAACCTTGGCGCTTCCTCCGCGACCGCAGAGGGCAGCCACTTCGCCTGGGGCGAGACCGCTGCCAAGACCATAGCGAACTGCACCAAAGAGAACTACAAGTACGGCACAAGCGCTGACAAATTCACCAAGTACAGCGAGAAAGACGGCAAGCAAACTCTTGAAGCAGACGACGACGCGGCTACCGCAGCTCTCAAGCTCCCTTGCCGCACCCCGCTCGCATCAGAGTTCAAGGAGCTCATCGACAACACCACCTACGAGTGGACAAGCAAGACCACCTCGGACGGCAGCACCGTCTATGGTGTCGAGCTGAAGAGCAAGAAGAGCGGCAACTCCAACTCCATCTTCCTCCCTGCCACCAAGTACACCGACAAGAACCCTCAGGGCGACTACTGGGCAGCTGACATCTATGCCAATATCCCTATCGACTATGAGCTGGCCACAATGCTCACGATCAGAGAGGCAGCCGGCACAAACGGAATCGGCGGAGTGAACAGGTGGTTCGACGGCGAAATCCGTCCGGTAGCTTCCAACCTGAAGTAGTTTTACCGAATCCCTGAAGGGATTACGACCGAAGGGGGTGACTGAAAAGAGTCATCCTCTTTTTTTATGTGGTGCGAAGCTCCTCAGCGGCAGCAGCCTGCCTCTGAGAGGACTCCGCTCACTTCGTTCGCTCCGGCCCCTCCCATTGTCTACTTCGTCCA